>NZ_JAVTDB010000071.1:0-48343 GCF_032139365.1 Staphylococcus kloosii | reverse complement strand
ATTGAATAATATTTTTGTCGTTTTTGACGACTTTTATATACTATCAAATAGCGACTTTTAAGTCAACTACTTTTTAATATTTTTTGTTAAGCAATAATCTTTAGTTATCAACTACTTATTATTGGCTCACAAAGAATTATTCTACCATCAAATCTACAAAATGCAATAGAAAAGCACACAATAAATTGTGTACTTTTCCACTTTGGCTATTGCGTTTTTTCGATGATCTGTTGAGCAATAGATTGGTATATTTTACCTAAGTCGTCTGTTTCTTGATATATTGAAGGTGCAAAATCTTGTGGATCCCATGAAGGTTGCGCTAATGGCAACTTACCTAAAAGGTCAGTTTTTAATTCTTCTACTAATTTTTCACCGCCGCCTGTACCAAATACATATTCTTTATTACCAGTTTCTTTACTTTCGAAATAAGACATGTTTTCAATAACACCAAGTATAGAATGTTCAGTATGTTTCGCCATTGCACCTGCTCTTGCTGCTACAAATGCTGCTGTTGGATGTGGTGTAGTTACAATAATTTCTTTACTAGAAGGTAACATCGTATGAACATCTAAAGCGACATCACCTGTTCCAGGCGGTAAATCTAAAATTAAATAATCTAAATCTCCCCAGCGTACTTCCGTGAAGAAATTATTTAGCATTTTACCTAACATTGGTCCTCTCCAAATTACGGGTGCGTTTTCTTCAACAAAGAATGCCATTGAAATAACTTTAACGCCGTAACGTTCAACTGGGATAATTTCTTTACCATCAACGCCAGGTCTTTCATTAATTCCCATCATGTCTGGAATACTAAATCCATAAATGTCAGCATCGACTAATCCAACTTTTTTGCCTTCTCTAGCTAAAGATACTGCTAAGTTAGCCGCTACTGTTGATTTCCCAACGCCACCTTTACCTGATGCAATTGCAATAAACTCTACTGGGTTGTCTTTAGATAAAAGCCCTTCAATAGTTTGTGGTTGGTCACTAGATGACCCTTTATATTTATCCACTATATCAGCTGGAAGTTCTTCAAATCGTATACCTACTGTATTTGCCCCATTTTCTTTTAATGCTTCTACTATTTTCATTTGAAGATCTAATTGTGGTTGACCTCCTAATTGTGCAATCGCAACTTTAACACTCACGTGCTCGATTTCTTCTTTAATAGAGACTTCAACGACACCATCATTTTCAGACAATGGTACATTTATTATTGGATCATTTATATTTCCAACAAGCTCTTTAACTTGTTCAACTGTTAACACAGTAAATCCCCCTCAAATTGTTATTATTAATTTTATTCTAACAAAAACTCTTTGCAATAAGCTATGTATAGTAATAATTAATTTACTGTAAGTATAAGTTTTAAATTAATATGAAAAAAGAAGTTAGCTCACAGTTCAAAACTTAATAAACTAACTTCTTTCATAAACATAAATATATTAAATTTCCCTTGTATTTACATTTGTTCTATCTTCTCTAACGAACCATGCCATAATTAATCCAATAACTACGAGTACTGCTACGATAGCGAATGCAAAGTCTACCCCACCTGCTATAGCTTGACGTTGTAATAAGTCTTTACTCTCATGTGGTGTTGGTTTAGGCGCAAAGATTTTCGCCCCTACTGTCATAAAGGTAACCATAAGCGCAGTACCTAATGAACCTGCTGTAACACGACCAAAGTTACTAATAGCTGTACCATGCGAAATATCTTTGTTCTTCAATGAATTAATTCCGGCCGTATTTAATGGCATCATTAATAATGATACTGAGAACATTCTTAATGCATATACAATAACTAAATACATATAAGATGTTTCAACTGTTAGGAAGCAAAGTAATATAGTAAAAATTAAAAATAATGTGAATCCAGTCAAGATTAATGGACGAGCACCATATTTATCATAAAATTTACCAGTAAATATAGACATTATGCCGTTAATAATTGCCCCGGGCATAATAACCAAACCAGATAAAAATGCAGATAACCCTAACGCATTTTGTACATATAATGGAATTAACAATGCAGGTCCTACCATCCCCATCATTACAATCATAGATGATGCAGTCGTTAACGTGAAAACTCTACTTTTAAATACGACTAGATTCAATAATGGATTGTCTATATTTAATTGTCTTCTAATAAATGCACCAATAATAAAAATGCTGACTATAAGTGCAATAATAACGATAGGACTAGAAAATCCTAGATTACCTGCACTACTAAATGCATAAAGTAAAATTCCGAAACCTAGAGTAGAATATACAACAGATCTTTTGTCGAGTTTTGTATCCTTCGTTTCATTGTAGCTTCTAATAAATATAGCTCCGAATATAAATCCTAACAATGCCACACCTACAACGATTATAAATGGCATTCTCCAACTTGTAGCATCAATGACTAAACCTGATAAGGTAGGTCCAATTGCAGGTGCGAATTGAATAACTAAGCCTGCTAACCCCATTGCAAAACCACGTTTACTTTTAGGGAATAACATAAATAATGTAAATTGCATTAATGGCATAATAATACCTGCACCCATTGCTTGTATAACACGAGCTAACATTAACACACCAAAATTTGGTGCAAGTGCAGCGACGATTGAACCAACTAAAAATATACCCATTGCTATTAAATAAAGCGGACGTGTCTTAATTTTATCCATTAAGAAAGCTGTTAAAGGTATCATAACACCATTAACAAGCATAAAACCGGTAACCAACCATTGTGACGTGTTTTCGGAAATGTTTAGACCTTTCATTATTTGAGGTAAAGCTGTATTTAGTAATGTTTGGTTTAATATGGCAACAAACGCACTGACGATCATTACCGCAACAATCATGTTTCTTTGTGAATTAGATACGGATTGCGAGGGCATCCAGTCACTCCTTTCAGTAACTCCATTATTTTTTTTGATTTAAATCTTTACTATCTGGATAAAATACTTCTTTACATATAAATAATAGTCCCATAATGACTAAGATTACCCAAAATTCTATGTTGATATAAGTGTAGTGAATGTGAACGACGAAATAAAAAAGCAAAGTTGTCACGACAAAAGTTATTAAATGATACGTTAAACCTTGAAAATATGGATTGTTGCTCAGTTTTTTCCTAAAATAATCCATTAAATTTTCGACGGCAAATAACGTAAAGTAACCAAAAACAATATAGCTACCATAATATAATAAATTGTCGTAAAAACCTCGGTTGTATCCAAAATAGGCCAGATGAAAGTAAATAAGAATACGGCTTAGTCCAAACAAGCCAAAACCTAAGAAAGTTAGAAAGATTGCACCTGATATTACAAAAATAGTGAGAACAATTAGCGTTGTAAAAAAGTACTTTATAAACTTCATAGCATCTTTGCCCTCCTATTAAGTGCTATAACGAAATATCAACCAGGTTCATTTTCTTATTAACTAAGTATAAATTTTAATAATTCTATTTAAAAGTCAAATACTAATAATAGTAATTATAATACTAACTAAGCATTAACTTCAATTCAATTACTCTTTATTTGTTTATCTCACACATTCTCTACGTTGTGTCACTAGCCATAAAATAATGAGTGCGATTAATAAGACAAATGTTAGCATAATGACATTATAAATATTGAACTTAACATACGATAATGACAAGTAATATACATACCCCATCACTGTTGATCCTATTGAACTCCCCAAACTTTTAGTTAAAGTATAGAGAGACATCATTCGTTTCATATGTTGGGGGCTGGTTTCTTCTTGTGTAATCACACTATCTTTTGTATATACTGTACCAAAACTGACACCGGCTAATAATAAACTAAAGGCAATGAATAATGGTGCTTCTTTCACAAATAGTATGAACACGCCGCAAAAAAGTAATAAGGTAAACGCAAATAGATAAAGTCCTCTTCTTGAAAATTTCAACTCTAACTTATCTAATGAGAAGTTCAAAATCAACCATGCTATAGATATTGGGAATACAACAAATCCGCTTTGTAGTGGGGAAAGATGTAACTGTTCCTGCAAGTATACAGGCATATAAATGTTATAGCCCATAAGTATCATTGCGTAGATAAAATCAGTTGTAAAAATAACGATTATTGTTTTATTAAATTCAGTCACTGGAATGAATGGCTTATTTAAACCTTTTTCATAACGATAAAGTATGTAAGCAACGATTATAGTGAATATGATTGCTATAAGGTTAAGTACCAAATGCGTTTTATTCATAACCGCAAATAAAAATGTAAATATCATTATATAAAATACAGTCATACCTTTAACATCTAATTTTCTATTCGTTTTAGACGCACTTGTTTCAGATTTAAAGTGGAAAGTTAGTAAAACAAGTATGATAGCGATAGCTGCAATTGGCAAGTTAATAAAAAATAACCAGTGCCACGATAAAAATTGTAAAATTACACCACCTAATAAAGGACCTACAATACTTGATATCCCCCATACGCTTCCTACAGTTCCCATAACTTTATATCTAAGTGGGATGTCAAAAGCTAATTTGGGAACGATTTGACTTAGTGCCATCATTACACCAGCACCTAATCCTTGTACAAAGCGAGATATTATCAGCATAGAAAACGAGGCACTTAAACCAGAAAGTAAACTACCAATTGAAAATAAGATGAGTCCTACTATAGTTATATAACTAATTTTCAAACGATCTAATGCTTCTCCTACTATTGGGTTTGCAATGACGATTGCTATAAAATAAACTGCAAAAACTAAAGAAGCTAAACCTCCTGCATTGAAATTATGTTTAATTGTAGGGAGAGCCAAAGATACAATGGACGTTTCTATCGCTGACATAAACATGATTAAAATCAATGCAACAACAATTCCTATAGATTTTATATTCATAATCTCACCACTTCTTCCTAAAAAATTGCCACACATTACTTAACCATTTTTACCGATAACGTGCAACAGAAAAAATTAAAAATAATACTGATGGCCTATATTAAAAATATTAAACGACGCAGCACCCTATCTTTAAGAGAAAGGATGCTGCGTCGTTTAATATGCTTCTTTAAAACGGCTATCTTTTACATGAAGTAAACAATACCCACAAAGTGAAATACAGAAGCTAATACTATAAATATATGCCATATCATATGAAAATAAGGCTTGTTTTTTTGTGCATAAAACCAGGCGCCAATCGTATAAGCAATACCGCCAAAAAGTATAAACAGCATAAAAATAATTGAAGTATGTTTAACGATTGTAGGAACGAAAATGATACCTATCCAACCCATAACTAAATACATAAAAAGACTTAATTTATGATTAACATGTTTAGCCAATGATTTGTATAAAATACCCCAAATTGTAATACTCCACAACACAATCATAGCTGTCCAGCCCATCCAACCACCAATGAGTGATAAACAAATAGGCGTGTAAGTACCTGTAATAGCTACATAAATCATACTATGATCTATAATTCTCATAATATATTTATGTGCAGAATTGTTCGCCATAGCATGATAAACCGTTGATGATATAAACATTAAAAATATACTAATTACAAAAACTGAAACACTAAATGCAAGTAATACATCACCATGTATATAACTGCGTACTGCTGCATATGGCAATACACATAATGTTAGAAATGCAGCGATACCATGAGAAGCGGCATTACCTATTTCTTCACCAAATGATAAAGGGATAATATCTTTAAAAGTTTCCATAATTTTATGGTCATGCTTGTCGTTTGTATATTCGTTCATTCAATTAATCACCCTTATTTTATGATGTTCATACGTTTTAAATCTTGAGTAGCAGTTTCTACACTATCTTTACCTTCTTTATTTTTTAGAGGTGAAAACTCTTCGTCTCTATTAACTTGCAATGTAATAAAGCTATTCGCATATTTGAAAATATCAAAATAAAATAGTTCAAATTTAAGTGTCGGTTGTTCAATAACACCAAAATCTTCATCTAACTGTTTTAGGCGCTTAATGGCAAGATGATACGGTAAATCGCGGTCAACAACATTTTGTATAAATGACAACTTAAACGCATGTATACCAATATTAGCGTTATTAATTTCGTTAGCAGTGTCTTCAGATAGCTCTGAATATTCATAAACTGTATCTTTATGGTCGACATTGACTAAGCGCCCGACACTTTCACCTTTTTTAGGTTGAATCGATTTAGTTGATACATCTTTACCGTGGGCATCCACATACCCTGCAAACGCTGGGTCGAGCACTTTGACTAAAACGTTGTCGATATTGTTTATGAAAATATATTCTACACCCGCTTCACGCATGTCAGCTAAATATCCAGCTTTTTCTAATGATTTAAATATGCCTCCATTGCCATTTGGAGTTTCTAATATTTTACCATTCACATCTAAAACTAATTTACCTTCTTCAGAAAGTGCAACGACATTGTCTTGTATAAAGAAATGTACATGATCACTGTCATAACCAAAATAACTTTCATCTTCAAAGAATAACCTTGTTTCTCTGTCATTAATATTACTCGTCATAATGTACCAATCTACAGTTGTTCCTGTTTTAGCTTGTAAGTCTAGTAATTGCTTAGCTTGTAATTCAAATAAACTTACGTCTTCAATTTCGAATGACCCTTTTGGGCCTTTATAACCTAAACGTGTCCCTTGCCCACCAGCCATCAACACAACTGCAAACTTTCCGTTTTTGATGGCTTGTATACCTTGTTGTTCATAACTTTCCAACATTTGTTGTGAAAAATCAGCTTTTCTTTCATATTTAACTTCTTGCACTGAAGATACATCTTCAATTACTTTTTTATTTACATATAATGATTGGTATAAATTTTGAATTTGTTCTAAATCAAGTGATTTAACCTTGTCATTTAGCTGTGCCTTTTCATTTGAACTCATTAACTTTTCGAATTCTACCAAATGACCTTGATTGAATTTGTCTAGTTCTTTTTTATCCAACATTTATTCTCTCCTAACATTTCTAATGTACTAGAAATAACTAAACTATATAAAATACATTAATATAAAAACACTGTATGTACGATAAAGCATATTAATTAATATAACAACTAATAACTTATAAAATATTTAATTAAATCATCTATATTAGATTTAAACAAAGTATATAGGCTTCCTATTATAAGTGCAGAAGCTAGCGATAAATCTACTAAGCCACCTGTTTTAAAAGTTATCGGTAATTTAACAGTTAAAGGTATAGGATAAAATAACTTCACACCTTTAGGCGTTAACATATCTAGTATAACATGCGAAATCAACCCAGTAATTATCGTTATAAAATAATATTGTGGTGTTTGTATTACGTAGAGAGCAAATCCTATTATAACTATAAATAAAATTGAATGTGTAAAGGTTCGATGCCCAAAAAGCAATCGAATAAAAAAACTCAACACTCTAATTTTGCGCCCAATTTTACTTTGGGTATGACAGATATCTGGTAATAAGCTAGCAATCACAGCTAATACGACTATCGTCACTGATGTAAACAAATCTGTCTTATAATATTCAATGGCTAAAGCTCCTACTAAAACACCACACGAAGCATGCGTTTTCCCTGTCATTATCACTTCTCCTTAATGTACATATTTTATCACATACACTCATTTTAAGCGAACATACTTTCGCAAAACAATTAAAGTATGACATATTTTAAAAAAGTATCACACAATAACTTGAAAACGATTCCATTTTATTATATGATGTAGCTACAAAATATTTATAAGGATGTGTTCTAGATATGGCAATGACAGTAAAAAAAGATAATAATGAAGTTAGAATTCAATGGAGAGTAGCAGATATTAAAATTCCTAACAACGAAATTAATAACATTTCTCAAGATCAAAATATTCATGCTGTTCCTAAACTAGATAGAGAAAAAGTTTCTAGAATTGGTTCAACTTTCGGTAAAACAAACAGAGTTATTATCGATACAGCAGATCATGAATACATTATTTATACTCAAAACGATCAAAAAGTTTATAATGAATTAACTAAATAATATATAAAAGGAGACGATAACTAATCCTAGCTATCGTCTCTTTTTATATGCCTTTTATATTGACTATAGATAGAGAACTTTCTATTATAAAATTATAATTTACTTTATTAAATCAATCATGGTGGTGACTATTATGTACGTAGTAACGAATCGCATTGACGTAAAAAAAGGATTTGCAGCAAAAATGGCCAGTAAATTCACATCAGGTGGAAAAATACAAGAATTACCTGGATTTCATCGCATAGAAGTTTGGCAAATCGACGATTCTGAAGATTATGATCAAATGTATGTAAATACATGGTGGGAAAGTGAAGAAGATTTTAAAAATTGGTTACATAGTGATGCCTTTAAAGAAGCACATAGTAAAAAGGATGGCTCAAATAAAGAAGAATCACCTGTCTTAGGTAATAAAATTGTAAAAGCAAATGTATTATCAACATTGAATAATAATTAATTTTATTAAAAAAGTACGCACCATAATATGGATGCGTACTTTTCTTTTAACTGTATATAATAATATTTAACTAAAGTATAAGTGCGCCATTAACGCAATTATAGGTAAAGCGATAATTGTACGAATAAGGAAAATCACAAATAACTTAAATATACTGACAGGAATTTTAGAGCCTAAAATTACTCCCCCAACTTCTGACAGGTATATAAGTTGCGTGATACTTAGCGCCCCGATAACAAATAAAGTAATATTGCTATTGGCACCTTCAATTAGTATTGAAGGTAAGAACATATCTGCGAAACCAATAATTATAGTCTCAGAAGCATGCGCTGCCTCAGGGATTTGCAATAATTCTAAATATGGTACAAACGGTTTACCAATAATCGCAAATAGTGATGTGTAGTTGGCTATAATTGTCGCTAAAGTACCAATACTCATAACAACAGGTAATATGACAAACCACATATCAATCACAGTTTTAAAACCTGATTTAAAGAATGCTTTAAAGCCCGGTGCTTTGATACCTGTTTCTGTAGCCATATCAAAGCCATGTCCTAATGCAGTTTTACCTTTTGGTAATTTCTCCGTACGCATTTCCTCTGGCACTTCTTTCGCATAGACATCTTTAACCGAACGTAATGGCCATACTCTTGGTGTAATAACGGCTAAAACTAAGCATGATACAATAACCGTTAAATAGAAGTAGAAGAAGTGATTTTGCATATGCACGGTCTGTGCTACTACTATAGCAAAAGTTAAAGATACAACACTGAACGTTGTCGCAATTACGGTTGCTTCTCTTTTTGAATAAAAGCCACCTTCATACTGTTTACTAGTTATAAGTACACCCACTGTGCCATCACCAATAAATGAAGCTAAATTATCTACTGTTGAACGCCCAGGTAATGTAAAGAGTGGTCTCATGATAGGTCTAAATAGAGGACCTAATAATTCAAGCAAACCATATTCCATTAATAATGGCAAAAATAATGCCGCGAAAAGAAATACTGTTACTAATGTTGGTAATAAACTTGTAAATATTAATGCGCCAGTATCCTCAGAATAAATAACTTTTGTCCCTATTTTTAAAAATGTAATCCATACAAATACAACCGCTAACAATCTCAAAATAAGCCAAATCCATTTAACATTAAAAGCATTGTACATGAGTCCATTCGGATTTAATTTATTTTTAAAAATTGTAGAACACAGTAAGGTTAATATTCCCGAGAGTGTGATAATAATTACGATTATTATTGGCATTGCGCCACCAATTAAATCTTTTAACACACCGGCTAAAAACGCTACTGTTAAAGTTGTTTCTTTCTTTCCATCATCATTCGTCACCGTGATAGGTAATAAAAATAAGATTATTCCTATAAGCGACATAATAACAAACTTCAAACGACCTTTAATAATTTGTGACCTACTATATTGATTCATTAGCTTCATCTCCCTATGATGTCGTTTATTTTCCATCATCTCCATAATGCAGCAATAATTATAACTTAATATGTATATTTATGTAAATAGTTCACGTTGTATAATTTCTTGATTATAACTAAACTATCACATAAGTAGTTATATATACATTATTATAACCTACATTTTTCTTAATAAATATAAAAAATATGGTGCCCCAACTATCGTCACAATAACACCTACAGGAATATCTAAAGGAGGATGTATACCACGAGCTAAGGTATCACTAACAACTAATAGTAGAGCCCCTATTAAACCAGACATAGTGACAACATGTATATGTTTTGGCCCTACTAATGAACGAGCAATATGTGGTGCTAACAAACCTAAAAACGTAAGACCACCCACGACTGAAATAGATGCACCGGCTAATATTACTGCTAACAGTAACAACACTACTTTGACGTGTTTAACTCTAGCGCCTAAAGCCATAGCCACATCATCGCCTAAGTTAAGAACATCCAGTTGAAAACTATAATAAAAAATAATAGGCAAAGTGATGATAAACCACGGCAATAAAGCCACTACATTATTCATGTTATGACCGTACAGGCTACCTGTTAACCATACTAATGCATTATTTGCATCTAGTGGATTTCTAATTAATAAGTATTGCACGATTGCTGTACAAATCGCACCAATGGCCAGACCTATTAATGCTAACTTAGATCCTTTTACATTTAGTTTACTAATACAGAAAGTTAATAATACGCTAATTATTAACGCTCCAGCGAACGAACCAAAAGGTAAAATAAATAGTGGTGCTGATGGGAAAAGCATGATAATAATAACTGCTGTTAGACTTGCACCTTTCGTAATACCAATGACATCTGGTGAAGCAAGTGGATTTCTAACAACACCTTGAATAAGCGCACCAGAAATTGATAAACTACTGCCGACAATAAGCGCTAGTAACATTCTAGGCATACGGTACTCATTAATAATAAAATTGCTATGTGCAAATACATCTTTTATCACATCTATTGGATTAATAAATACTGCGCCAACAGCTAAAGATAAAATCGTACTTAAAATTAAAAGTATACTCACTGTTATGTAACGAAATAAAAATTTGTTTGTCATAGTCGATCTACTCCTCTAATGGTAATTGCTAAGAAGTATATCGCTCCTAAAAATGATGTAACGATACCAACTGGTGATTCGAAAGGAAAAGCAATTAATCGACTTAGAACATCTGATAGTAATAACAAATCCGCGCCAATTATCATCGATAAAGGAATCATCAATAAATAATTCCTACTGACATAATGCTTAACAATATGCGGTACAATGAGTCCTACAAACCCAATTGGACCTGCTATCGACACCGATGTACCTGCTAAAACAATAACAAGTATGCCGATCATGATACGTATTAATTGTATTTTTTGTCCTAATCCTTTTGCCAAATCCTCGCCTAACTCTAATATTGACAGTTGTCTTCCCATCAATATAGTTACTACAAATGCTATAACTAACCACGGTAAAATATTCATTACTTGTACCCATTTAATAGTAGCTAATGAACCTACAAGCCAAAACATTACCGTAGTAGTAGAATCTTCATTTAATAAAATAAGTCCTTGGGTCATACTAGAAAAAAACAAGTGCACTGCCATTCCTGCAAGTGCCAACTTAATTGGTGTGATTTTTTGTGTTGAACCAGATAATAAATAAACAGTCAAACCGCCGATAAATGCACCAATAAATGCTAAAATAGTTGAAATCGATGATAATGATGGTAGCGCTAATGTAATTAATACAATTACGAATGACGCACCTGAATTGACACCAAAAATTTGTGGTGAGGCTAATGGATTTCGGGTCATCGCCTGCATTAACAAACCTGCTAAAGCTAATGCTGCACCAATTAATAATCCACCTAGCATTCTAGGCATACGAACGTTATGCACTAAAAATGTTGCTTTCGTATTTGTATGTCCTGTAAAATAACTGAAAATATCGCGTGTTGTAATTTGTGATGAGCCAATAGCTAAGTTTAAATACATTACGATAAAAAGCAAGCACACACTCACAATAAATATGAGTGCGGCTCGCTTAGGCTTATCTTGTTTAATCTTAGTTTGGCTAAATACATTTAATTTAGCCATTACTTTCCACCTTACTTATCTTGAGAATTACTTTCATTTTTTGAAATCTTAACTAATTCTTTAGCGATTTCTTCTGATGAAATGATACCTCTTGCACGAGCCCATGTATTTCTATCAACTACCTCGACTCTATTATTCTTAACTGCATCTAAATCTTTCCAAACTTTATCACTTTCTTGTTTCTTCAAGTCTGGATCATCTTTACCTTTATCAGTCATAATAAACATTCTACCAGGATTTATATCTGAAAGAACTTCAGAATTCAATTGTAGATATGGCCCTTTTAGATATTTAGATAAACTATCTGTTTTAGTTTTATTTAAAGCGTTGTTGAAACCTAATTCTTTTAAAAGCTGTCCGACATATGTATTTTCCGGATGAGCTAATAGGCCTGATTTAGAAGCAACTGCAGGTAATACTGCTTCTTTTTTATCTAATGTGATTTCTTTGCTGTATTTATCCATTAATTTTTCGTGCTTATCAAGTCTTTCTTTACCTTTATCTTCTTTACCTACAGCTTTAGCAATCGTTTTGAATGCTTCAATATTGTCTTTATAATCACTATCAAAGCTAGGTAACATAATAGTTGGTGCTATTTTTTCTAAATCTTTCTTAATGCCTTTATGTCTATTACTATCAGCTATGATTAAGTCTGGTTTTTGGTTGCTTATTTCTTCTAAGTTAGGTTGTTTACGAGCGCCTACTGATTTATAATCACCAATTTTATCGCGAATTGGCTCAAGTAATCTATTTTTATCGCCATCGTCTGCAACGCCCACAGGTTTAATACCTAACGCTGCAAGTGCATCAACGAATGAAAATTCTAATGCCACTACTTTTTTAGGGTTTTTCTTAACTTTAGTAGTGCCCCCATCATTTTTTATTGAGACTGTTTCTTTAGAGTCACTCTTGTTGCTAGACTTCTTGGAATCGTTATTACTAACTGTCCCACATGCTGCTACTAATAACAATGATAATGCTAAAAACATAATACTTATGAATTTGACTTTATGCTTCATCGTTTCACTCCTTAAATATGTATCACATCACATATTTAATTGTATTGATAACGATTATCATTGTCAATATAAAATTAACTTTACTTAATAACTATTTAACTGTTGCTCTATGAAGTGTTCATTCATGAGTTGAATGCCTGAATCTTCTACGTAATGCTTCGGTACATTATCGGCATACATACTTTGAGCTAATGCTCTATAGCCTAACGCAAAGTTAATATGATCTCCTACTTGATAATGATCACAATTTTGTAAATCTATCATTACATGGTCACTTGTTGCTCCTAGAACTGTAATGTTGTTATTAATTGGCACTATTTCATCCACGTAAGTATCTAAATAACCGATATCAAGTATAGCTTGCAAATAATTTTTACCGCTAGAAATATCTAATCTTGGTTTGATTTCTACTATTTCAGCTTCCATTGTAATCGCATCTTGGAATAACGTAGCAATCGGTTTATCTGTTGTCGTATCTACACCTCTAAATAGTGTTTCCCCAATACGTAAATCATTAATCTTACCTAAATTATTATAAAACATTTGTGGTAACATACTAGAATTACCACCCGAAATAATTTTGAAGTGAAATCCTACTTCATTTTCAATTGAGGCTACAAATTGATTAATCATCTCTACATCATTGTCATTAGGAGGAATTGCATTGAAACACATAAAGTTAAATGCTAAGCCCGACAAACAAATATGATGCATAGATATAATTTCTTGAATATAGTCGATAACATCATAAGTTAAAATGCCTTCTCGGGCGTCTTTCCAATCAATCATAAGCAATATTTGATGCTTTTTATGATATTTTTTAGCTATTTCATTTATTTTTCTAATTGTAGCAATTTCTGTTTGAATACTCATTTTACTTTTAAGGACAACATCTTCTAATTCACTTTGATTTACATTTCTTATTATTGTGAAAGATACATCTTCGGCTAATGACTTATTTACATTATCCATACGTGCTTCTGCAAAATGAGTTAGTCCAATATGTTTTAATACTTCTATAATTCTTCTATCCCCTGCTACACATTTAATTACAGGTGTAAAGTTAATATCATGCTCAGCTAGTGTAGACATTAATACTTTAGCATTATATTGAATTTTAGATAAATTAATTTGTAATTGCACCATAACGTTACACCTCTCTTCTTAATGGGTTAATTAATTCTGTAGTAACGTATTTTTTTACCTTATCTTCCATTCTCATCCTTAAAAGGGCTTTTACTGTAATTGTGTCCCCAAATAAAATCTTTCTTAATTCAGTAGCATGACGTTTATTATCATCTATAGCATCATCAACGATACTTTGAACAATTTTAAATAATTCTTGTTCGTCTACATCATCATATTGATTAAAGTGATGAATTAATTCTGCTATCTGATTTTGAATTACTGCATGTTGAAATTTTTCAATAACTGCTTCTATTGATTCGCCAATTAAACTTTTATTATTAATTTCCACATTGGGTAAGCGTTTATGCATTGTATTTAAATCTATTCTAGAGCCGCCTAAATCTCTCACAATAAATGCCATTTGATAATCATATCCTAAATTAACCACTGTATTTTGCATATGTGCCTCTAATGCTATGCCATAATCTTGGATGTATGCTATAAGTGGTTTGATCAATGTATCGGCATAATGCAATATAAATTTTTGTATAGTATCTTTATCGACACCATTATCTATCCATTCAAGATAACTGTCGACGATATAATTATTATCTATTGGATTTTTATTAACTAAACTCGCTGTTACGATGGTTACGCCATTACGTACAAAAATAGGCTTTCTTCTAACAATACAAGCTAATTGTTTAGCTAATGATTCATTAGTATGCGCATATATACCATATGGTTCTGTTGCTACTTGTAAGTGTGGGTAAATATCCAACATGGATTGTAATTCATAACTTAGGCGTGGACCATCTATAGTCGTTACTGGTCCAACGGTTCTAATTGCGCTAGTCATCTGTATACTGACTGGCAATTTTATATGAAACGGTTTATTAATTAATTCCATTGTTCTAAATGACAATGTCGCTTTAGATGGAATTTCAAAAGGCGTCGGTAATAAGTATTGATCCTTAATCCATGATTTAAATGCGTTCACAATAACATTATCATATTGCCATGGATGTACTAAAATTACGTGATAATCTTTAAGTTTTAAATTATATGGTTCTAAAAATGCTTTTAATCTATATTTGTATTCGGGTAATACACTGTCTAATATAAATTGTTCATCATCTTCCATAGTAGTTGGCACGGCTTTATCTTTATGAATTAACATCAGTTTAAGTGGTATAACTTTTTCAAATTCTGGCGCATACTTTTTCATTTCTTCTTGTGTTAATGGCAATTTTGTTTTTGATAAAGGATGAGTTGGGTGACCTTCTAACACAAGACTTTCAGAATAACTCAAATCATTCAAATCACTCTCTGCAGTTATATGTTGTAACCAAGCGAAAAAATTAATAACTTCTGGCATTCTTGTAAAACGTAAACTTGAATGTATATGTTTTTCTCTATTTTCAAAGTTTTGATAAGTAATTTCAAATCCATCTCTGCTTGATAATAATTCTTCTTCGAGACGTTCCTGAATATTAATATCAAATTCATAAGTTAAAATGTTAATCAATTGTTCAAGATCATTGATTGAATATTGGGTATTACCGCATTTATAAGTTGGCTTACCATTAAAAACATAACGTTGCATAATACTTTTTCTTTCAACATCAAGTACAAGTGCTCGACCTTTATATTGTAAATTAACTTGGTTGTTATGCTCACTAAACACTAATTTTTCTGGAAATATTGCTTCTTTAATTATTGCGTTCATCACTCTATGTTGAATGTTTAAATCTGCTAAGTCCCACGCTGAACTAATCATAAATTAGGTCCTCCAACTTTTTTCTGTTATTAATAAGGCTAAAAATAAGTGCAATTGATAATGTGCTTAGGCCCATAATCATAAATGTTTGTATAATACCAAAATAACTAGCTATAAAGCTCATTAACATAGAACCTAATGGTATCATTCCTCGATCCATCATTATTACACTTATTATTTTACCTCGATTTTCGGTACTTACACGTTCTTGAAAATAAATTCTATTCGTGGTTCTTGCCCATTGACTGAACAAACCAATTAAAAATATTGAAATAAATAATGTATATGTATTAGATATCATCGTTCCTAACAATGAAATACCAAATAAAATTGAACTACCATAATAAACTTGAACGATTGATAATTTATTTAAAATATTAGGTAATACTACGGTCGAAATAATACCTCCAATTGCACTACATGTCATGGCTGTACCAAAAATTGCTGCTTGATGCGGAAAGTTTTTATCAGTTAACACCGGTAATAATGTACTAAACGAGAAACCCGTAGCCATTATTAATAATGATGTAATAAAAATTCTTGATCCAACAAGATTTTCTTTAAAGTAATCAGTCACTACTTTTAATGATAATGTTTTACTTGTTGGTATTTGATCATTATCTTTAAAACGAATCGGTAGGCAAACGAGTGCAGCTAACAAGTAACAAATTGCCTGTATCACAAATGAAACTTGTGAATTATATGTTGCAACAATAAAACCTGCAATTGCCGGTCCAATAGAACGACAAATATTAATTATAAATGAATGATAGGATACTGCTTGCGTAGTCGATAACTTGGAACTAAGGTTAGGCAACGCCGATTGTCTTATCGGTGTCTCAATCGCACTAAGTATCCCTCTACCTAATGAATAAATTAAAAATATTATTATCGGTAATTTAACTAATGATATGTTGAGTATGCATAGTAAACTCGTTAAAATAAATGAGAACGAAATCGTCATTTTGATTAATGTAGCTTTATCATATTTATCGGCTAAATTACCAGCCCATAAACTTAAAATTAGAATGGGTATTAATCTAAAAAAATTTATTAATCCCAAATATATTGCGTTATGGTATAAACTAAAGACATACCAATTTAAAGTAATCTGTCCTATCCAATTCCCTAAAAACAAAAGAAATGAACTAGGAAAAAAGTACTTGGCCATGAAAATCCACCTATCTTTTTAATTGATAATAATTATCATTATCGATATTATGGATTATACAAATATAATATACATTTGTAAAATAATTTTTTTAGAGGTGCATTATGAATCTGCAAATTGAATTAACTGAAGATGAACGTCATGCTTACGAATATTTAACTTCAACTAATCCAGCATGGGCGACTAAATATAAAGAAACAGTTATGACAAGCCGCGACAAAATTACGCAACGGCTAATAACGTCAATGTATAGAGAAAACTTAGCGCAATGTCATCTCTATAGCACTATCTTAGATGTTAATGATTTATCTTATGATGTTTCTACATCACAGCCAAAGATACTTAAAATTAATTATCCTAATGTAAATAAAACAATTATCGCTCCGATATCTGGTTCATTTGCATTTGACCGCGTGGATGTTGAAGGTCCTTTTTATTTTATTGAGGATAATAAATGCAAACGTATTTTACATCCTTCAGAAGTATTAGACTGTATTTTAATCGAATTACCAGAATTAAATAATAGTGCCAGCGAGCAATTTAATGCGGATATGGTTAATAGTGCTGCCAACTTAGCATTAGCAATTAGCTTTCAGGCGATTCACTTTGAACATGATCATACAGAACTTTGGCAACTTATCAAACATGCTGAAGATAGTTATTTAAGATCAGAACAAGCTGTCATTGAAGGGCATCCGCTTCACCCAGGTGCTAAATTACGTAAAGGTATGACACCACAAGAGACTATCAATTATTCATCTGAATTTGGCACACCTTTAACATTAAAATTTGCTTTATTACATAAAGATCTATCTCGTGCGCAATCACAACAAGGCTCATTTAATGAAACGTTATTTGCACAATTTGATGGTCTTGAAACATCTGTGTTAAATAAAATTAGCGCAGAACAATATACTAATTTCAATATTATTGTTATACATCCTTGGCAATATGAGCGCATTTTAAAAGAAGAATATACAGATTTAATATCAAGTGAGTATTTTATTTTACTTGATTATGATGTTCCCTATTACTCAGGGTTATCATTTAGAACATTAATGCCAAAATATCCAAATGTTTTACCACATATCAAACTAGCTACAAATGTACACATTACTGGGGAAATCAGAACTTTATCTGAGCAAACGACGTATAATGGACCATTAGTAACCCAAATTTTAAATCAAATTTTAACTAAAGATGATTTATTCGAAAATATTCAAGCTACTACCGTGGATGAATTGGCGGGCATACATTTTTATAATACGCATGACGGTGATAAACAACGACAACGTAGTGAACAATTAGCTACGTTATTTAGAAAAAATATTTATCAAATTATTGATAATGACGCGACAGCTGTTATCGCTTCTTGTTTAGTAAGCGCTCATCATTATAATCCAACTTCGTCCTTAGAGACCATCATCAACGAATATATGAAAAATTATCAATTCACTGATTTTGATGAAGCAGCATATGTATGGCTAACACATTATGGAGAGCAATTATTCAATTTAGTCATACCATTAGTTGCTAAATATGGGATTGCGTTAGAAGCTCATTTACAAAATACGGTTGTCGCTATTAATAAAGATGGTTCACTTAACAAGATTTATATTAGAGATTTCGAAGGCTTAAGAATAAATAAGAATCAGTTAGCTGATATGGGTTATCGTACTTCAAACTTCCATCATTCATCACTTATTCTTACTGATAAACAACAAACAGTATTTAATAAAGCATTTTATTCTACTGTACAAAATCATTTAGGTGAATTTATTTTAACTGTGGCTAAGGTAGCTACAGATTCTAATTTTGAATCAAACGTTTGGCGTAAATTAAGTGATATTTTAGCTGAAAATATCGATACTATAGCACAATCTATAACAACAAAGGATACTATAACAACAAAGGATACTATAACAACAAAGGATAATATAGAAGCATTTAAAGCAACAATTTTTGCTAAAGAAATAGATTATAAGTGTGTGACGACGATGCGTCTAGTAGATGAAGCCGATTATTATACGTATGTTAAAGTATCAAATCCACTTCATCGATAGAAATAAAAATGGAGCGGAACTAACATCTTATTTTTAAAAGAAGATGTTGTAGTCCCGCCCCAGTATGGATGGCTAGAGCTGAAAGCAGCTTGATACAAGCGTTTTTTCAATTTAGTCATCTACTGCTCATATAAAAATAGAGCCTAAGACAATATTGTCTTAGGCTCTTATTTTTAATTATTGTAAACCTTTTTCTTCTTTATTTGAAGATTGGCTTTTATCATTTTTTTGTGACCATTCTTTTTTAGTCATTACATCTTCAACGTGCATGTTAACTTCTACTACATCTAAACCAGTAATATATTTAACTTGTTCTTTAACTAAGTCAGTCACTTTACGGAAAATCTTAGGTGCTGATTCACCATATTCTAAAATTACCTTTAAATCAACTGCTGCTTGTTTTTCTCCTACTTCAACGCTAACGCCTTGTGTAACATTACCGTCATTATTACTACCGAATGAATTTGATATGCTATCAACAAATCCACCTTTCATAGCTAAGATGCCGTTAACTTCACGTGCTGCAATTCCAGCAATTTTTTCGATTACTTCATCAGCAAAAGTTAATTTGTTAGAGAAGCTTTGTTCTTGATTTTGTTGCTCCTGTTTTTGTTCTTGTTCTTTTTCATTTACTCCAGTTTGGTTATCATATGCTTGTTTTGCTTTATTGTTGTCTACTGCCATATTAATTTCTCCTTTATTGTAAATTTTAAATTTTAAAAGTTATGATTTAACTCCATCGGTTTAAAAAATTTAAAAAGTCTTGCTTACGGTCTTTCATATACCCAATACCAATTCCAATTAAACACAATACTATAATTAAAATTGTTTTCCAGAAACCTAAAGTTAAAAATAGAATCGCGATAATTAAAAATGCTAAGAAACCTATAATTCTCCACTTAAATGATTTAAATATATCAATCACTGCTTGAGTGGAATCTTGTCCATTTTGATTATTATTGTTAGTCATGATTACCCTCCCTTACAACACACGTTGACCTGAGGTTTTTTGATCTCTAACATTGACCTCTAATTTTTTTACAGGTATTTCTGTAAAATGTTCAACATTTTGCTTAATATCATTTCGAATTTGTTCAGTTAATGATTTAACTTGTACATCCCCTGGAACAAAGAAATCAGCTTTGATTGTAATATGTGAGTTCTTTTTCTTGTTATAAAGTTTAGCCACTACGTTGGGCTGTCTAATTTGATCATAATTTACTATCGTATCGTAAGCAGATTTTTCAACTGCTTTTCTTGATACGTAAATATGTCCATCCTGATAATCTTTATAAAGTCCAGGTTTTCTATACGTAGGTTTGAACAAGCTAAATACTAAGATAAGACCTATCAAAATAAGAAATGCTGCCAATCCAATAAGTGTTGGTTTGAACCAATTAAATTGTAATAGGTATTGTTGGTATTGCGTTATTCTCGAATCATCAATATACATGAATAATAAGAACCCAACAATGACAACAATTAATAGTCCTAAGATAAAGTTCTTTAAGCGTTTCACCCCGTATGACACCTCCTATGCATTTAAACTGTGATTTTTAGTACTGCGTCATACAAAAATATACCCAATAAGTAATTTCGAAAAACATTTTTTAACTTTTCTTTCAAAATAAATAAAATAATAAGTTATCCAAAACAATATAACTTGACCATTTTTGAAATTTTGTATTAGGTTATTCCTCTTATAAAGTATATTTTATTATAACTACGTTTATTTACCCTCTTAAACATTTTTTAGTCACTCAACATAGAAAAAACAACCTTTACTTAAAAGGTTGTTTTGAATAATTATTAGTTTGTTGTGTCATCTAGCTTGATTACTAATTTACCAACCATGCTATGACTTTCTAATGTTTTATGCGCTTCATATAATGAATCTGCTGATAATCCTTCAATAACTTTATTTACCGTTGGTTTATAATTTCCTGCCTCTAGTTTTTCGGTAATATCCGTTAAATATTGATGGTGTATATTTAAGTCGTGTGCATCATGTAACGGCCTAGAATACATATATTCATGTGTAAATGTGACACTTTTAGATTTTAATAAATTGAGATCTTGCTTCTCGTTAAATGCAACTATTGTCGCAATTTTACCTCTCGTTTTTACAAGTTCAACCATTTTTTCAAAATATAAATCAGTGTCGAACGTACAAAAGATGTAATCAACATCTTTTATATTATGTTGCTTAAACTCATTACTTAAATCCTTGTTATGATTTAATACAATATCTGCCCCCATATTTTGAGTCCATTCCATTGTTTCCGGTCTAGAAGCAGTGGTAATGACTTTAAGTCCATGATGTTTAGCCATTTGTGTAGCAATACTACCTACACCACCTGCACCATTAATAATTAATATAGATTTTTCTTCATTCTCTTCAGGTTGATGTGAAATACCAAATACATCAAATAATGTTTCTGAAGCAGTTAACGCAGTCAATGGAATACTTGCAGCTTCAACATCTGAAAGGTTTGTTGGTTTTAAAGCTACGACTCTTTCATCTACAAGTTGATATGCTTCGTTTGATCCTTGATAACTTGGTGAACCAGAATAGTAAACTTTATCTCCAACTTCAAACGAACGTACTTTTTCACCTACTGCTTCAACAATACCTACAGCGTCAAACCCTAAAATACGTGGTCCGTCTTCTACAGGACTTTGTCTAATTTTAGTATCTACAGGATTAACACTAATCGCATTTACCTTAACTAACAATTCCTGATTTTGAGGTGTAGGTTTGGCTCGGTTAAATTCATAAAATAAATTGCCTTCATTAAGTTGGAAGCCTTTATCTGCTCCAATTGCTTTCATGCTTAGACACTCCTTTTATATATCATTTTCGACATTAACAACTTGTTTACCAAAGTTGTCGCCACTAAATAAATTTCTAAATGCGTGTGGTAAATTTTCAAAACCGTCCATAATAGATGTTTTTGTTTTAATTTTGTTTTCTTCTACCCATTGCGCTAACTGTTTACTTGCTTGTGGAAAGTCATCTGCATAGTTACCTACAATAAATCCTTGCATAAGTGCTTGTGATTTTATGAGTATAGGCTGAATTCTTGGGCCGAATGAAATGTCATTATCATTATAACCTGATATTGCACCACATACAGGTATTCTTGCAAATTGGTTTAAGTGTTTGAACACTTCATCGGCAATTTCGCCACCAACGTTTTCAAAATAAACATCTACACCATCTGGCACGGCTTGAGCAAGATTTTGCGCAAAATTACTATCTTTATAATCTATCGCTTCATCAAAGCTTAATTCATTTTTTATATAAGTCGTTTTTTCTTTGCCACCTGCAATACCAACAACACGTGCGCCTTTTATTTTCGCAATTTGACCCACTACTGAGCCAACTGCACCTGATGCAGCTGATACTACTACTGTCTCATTAGGTTGAGGATTACCTATTTTTAATAATCCGTGATAAGCTGTCTGTCCAGTCATACCTAACACACTTAAATATAAATAAATAGGAATATCGTGATTTGTAACTTTTGTGACTTCTGCACTATTCACCGTCATTTTTTTGCGCCATGGTAAGCGACCAACAACAATATCATCTTCAGTAATATTACTATCTTTACTTTCAATCACTCTAGCAACGATATGACTGACTATCGGTTGATCTAGTTCAAATGGTGCCACATACGACTCAGAATCGTTCATTCTCCCTCTCATATAAGGATCGACCGATATATAAAGAGATTCTACCATGATCTCATTCTCTTGAGGTTTAGCTACTTCAATAGTTTCATATCTAAAAACATCATCACCCGGCATACCTTCAGGTCTTTTAGCAAGCACTACTTGTTCTGATTTCATTTGTATCACTCCTTCATATTTATCATATGTTAAATATTATTCCCTCATTTACAATCAATCAATCAAATCGCTTATTAAATTTACTCGTGTTATGATAAGCGTAAAATTCTGAATAATTAATGGAGCGTTTTAAAAATGAAGTTAAGTATATTAGATTATGTCCCAATATTTGAACATAGAAATGCGACTGATGCTTTAAATCATACTGTACGATTAGCGCAATTAGCTGAGCAATATCATTTTGAGCGTTACTGGGTCGCTGAGCACCATCAAGTCTATTCAGTAGCTTCCAGTGCCCCTGAAATGATTATGATGTCACTATTAGAAAATACAGCTTCGATTAATATTGGGAGCGGCGGCATCATGTTACCGCATTATAGTGCATATAAAGTAGCTGAACAATTTAAAATTTTGGAAGCTCGTCATCCCAACAGAGTTGATTTAGGTATAGGTCGCTCACCGAGTTTTAACAACGTGAATAAAGCGCTCAATGAAGGTAAGATTAAACAAACTGATTATGAAACTCAGTTAGCTGATTTAAGTACTTATTTTAATGATGACAAATCTTCAAATAATAGATTTCAACAATTGTTAGCAACCCCAATTATTGATTCCAAGCCCAATTTATTTTTATTATCGACGAGTGAAGCAAGTGCAAAAATAGCTGCTACCAAAGGTTTACCATTGGTCATAGCGTTAATGGGACAGTCTCAAAATAAAATCGACGCAATGATCGAAACCTATCGTCGTACTTTTTCAGCAAATCATACAACTAAACAACCTTATATTATTGTTGCTACATTTGTTATTAGCGCAGACGATGAAACTACAATTAGCGCCTTAACTAAAGCATTTCATTTGTGGTTACTCAGAATTAATTATTTAGAACAACCACACTTCTATCCCTCACCTAAATTGGTTGAAGAAAGAGGTTTCTCCACAAGGGAGCGAGAAAAAATTGCTAAAAATGAAAATCGAGTAATTGCAGGTTCAATATCTGAAGTTTATAGACAATTAACACATATTCAACGTTTTTATAACGCAGATGAAATTATGGTACTACCTCATGTATATGGCGAAGAACATAGAGAACGATTAATCACACTTTTAGGCACAATGCAGTAATTATACTTTAAATAAAAATTAGCATAAAAAAAGCACTTTTCGATGAACGAAAAGTGCTTTTGTAACGTAATATTATTAACGTTTTGAGAATTGTGGTGAACGACGTGCTTTTTTAAGACCTGGTTTTTTACGTTCTTTCATACGTGGGTCACGAGTAAGTAATCCAGCGCGTTTTAAAGAACCTCTATATTCAGGATCAGCTTCTAACAATGCACGAGAGATTCCGTGACGGATAGCTTGAGCTTGTCCAGTGAAACCTCCACCTTGTACATTTACTAATACATCGTAGTTACCTTTAGTTTCTGTAACGTCGAAAGCTTGGTTAATGTCTAAGATTAATGATTCAAATGGTAAGTATGCACGTACGTCACGTCCATTAACTGTAATGTTACCTTCACCTGGTACCAAACGTACACGTGCTACTGAGTTTTTACGACGGCCTGTGCCTCTATATTCAACTTGTGCCAATGTAATTTCCTCCTTCTAATTAACCACGTAACTCGTAGTTTTCTGGTTGTTGTGCAGCGTGTGGATGTTCAGCGCCACCATATACAAATAATTTTTTACCTTGTTTTTCGCCTAAACGAGTGCTTGGTAACATACCTTTAATTGAAGTTTCAAGTAAACGTTCTGGATTGTTTTCTCTTAACTCACCAGCAGTAACAGATTTGATTCCACCTGGGTGGTTTGAGTGACGGTAATAAACTTTATCTTGAGCTTTATTACCTGTGAATTGGATTTTACCTGCGTTGATGATGATTACATAATCACCTGTGTCAGCGTGTGGTGTATAAGTTACTTTATTCTTACCGCGTAAAATAGCTGCTACTTCTGATGATAGACGACCAAGTGTTTGACCTTCTGCATCGATAACATACCATTTGCGCTCAATGTTTGCTTCATTAGCCATAAATGTTTGACGCATAATTAATGTCCTCCTAGTAAATGAATGGTTCTTTTGTTATTAAATAATTGTTACGATTAAAAGCTTCGATTTCATTTATTTGTTAACTGTTGTTCTACCTGCTTATATATCTTGTAACACAATAAGTTTCCGGGGCTTATCGTGGGGTGATATAAAACAATACCGTTGATAATCGTATAATTTTTATGTCAATTTGTCAATGTAATTTAGTCATTTTGCAATGATTTTTTTCGGTGTATTTTTATATCTTCACCAAAGTCTTGAATAAGCGATTGTTCTGATAAATATATATGTTCTAAATAAAGTCCATCTGCTGCTGCAGTAAACGGCACATTACTACGATCTCGCGCTTCTAATAAACTTGGTACTTCTTCTGGACTACGGTGTCCTTTACCTACTTCGATGAGAAATGCAACGAGTACACGCACCATATTATATAGAAATCCTGAACCTGTTACGACATAATCAAAACCCTCTTCCGTTTGTATAATGTTGCTTTGATAAATTGTACGCACTTTACTGTCAACTTCAGTTTTTTGAGAACAGAAACCAGTGAAATCATGCGAGCCTACAAATTTAGCAGCAGCTTCATTCATGTTGTCATAGTTCAACGTCTCTTTGATATGTGTTCGTAATCCACTTTGAAAAGGATCACGCTCTTGCGCCACATATGCCTTATAGCGATATGATTTACCTACACAGTCATACCGACAATGAAATGATTCATCGACGAAAGAAACTGCTTTAACTAAAATATCATTAGGTAAAGCACTATTCATTGCATACCGCCACTTTTCTGGCGTGATGTTCAACTCTGTATCAAAGTGAAAAAATTGTTCGTATGCGTGTACACCTCTGTCAGTTCTACTTGTTGGGTGAATACGTATTGGTCTTTTGTGCATTCTTTTTAATATACGTTCGAATTGCTGTTGAATCGTTCTTTCGTGTTGTTGGATTTGAAATCCCATAAAATGTGTACCTAGATATGAAATATTTACTAACACACGCATGTTTTACACTCCTAAATTTTTAAGTACAACTAATACTACTGCTATAGGAATAATTAAGAGTACTACAATCGTATCTTTCATCTTCCATTGCAATTCACGGTAACTCGTACGCTCAGTATTGGCATCATAACCTCTAACTTCCATTGCTATAGCTAAATCTTCAGCTCGCTGAAATGCTGAAATAAATAATGGAATCAAGAGGGGTATAAATGCTTTAATTCTATTTATTAAGGTTCCACTGCTAAGTTCAGAACCACGAGATTTTTGAGCTAATATTATTTTATCTAACTCATTCATTAATGTTGGTATAAAACGTAACGCAATTGACATCATCATACTGAGCTGATGCACGGGTATTTTAATCAATTTCAAAGGATATAATAATTTTTCAAATGCATCAGTTAAATCAATGGGACTCGTAGTTAATGTCATAACGGTTGAAATCATCATAATAAACATTAAACGGAGTACGATGTATATACCTTCTAAAATACCATGCGTATCAATTGATAAAAAACCTAATTCAAAGATTCGTACGCCACCTTTCGTAACGAACAAATGCATAATAAATGTGAATATTAAAAAAATCCAAATAGGTGTTAAGCCTTTAATTAAAAACCATGTTTTAATATGAGATAGTTTTACTATTATCATTATAAGAATAAATAACCATAGGTAAGTTGCAAACGAATGTGCAAAGAATATTAAAATAACAAATAAAAACACAAAGATCAACTTAGATCTCGGATCTAAACGATGTATAAGCGTATCAAGCGGTAGGTAACGTCCAATTATAAACTTATCTTTCATTACTTCGCCACTCCTTATACATCTCCACAAACGCTTCTTCTGTTAATGCCACTTTATCGAACTTGAAATGGTACTTTGCTTCGATATCACGTTGCAATTTAACTACCTCGGGAACATCCAACTGATATTTATTAACATATTCATTATCGGCAAAAAATTCCTGTGGTGTTAAAGCACCTGTCAGTTCACCATTATGCATTAATTTGATTTCATCAGCATATTTTGCCACATCGTTCATTTCATGTGTAATCAATATAATTGTTTTATTGTGTTGTTGCTGTAATTCTTTAATTTTGCTCATAATTTGTTTTTTACTTTGTGGATCTAAACCAGCTGTAGGTTCATCTAAAATAATAATGTCTGGATCCATAGCTAATATGGAAGTTAAAGCTATTTTTCTCATTTGCCCCCCAGACATTTGAAATGGAGATAAGGTCATTATCTCTCTTGGAAAGCCGAATTCTAACAACAATTGAAACGCGCTTTTTTTAACTTTTTCAATATCCATACCAAAATTTTTAGGGCCAAATTCGATTTCCTTATCTACACTATCTTCAAATAATTGAGATTCTGGAAATTGAAAGACAATGCCTACTTTTTTACGTATGTCACGTAATAATTTATCTTTGGTTTTATGTTGAATAACGATATCATTAAATAGCATTTTTCCGGTTGTCGGCTTTAATAAACCATTAAAATGTTGTATTAACGTCGACTTTCCAGAACCAGTTTGACCGATCACGGCATAATATTTACCATCATCAAATTGTGTCGTAACGTCTTTCAAAGCGTGGTACTCATATGGTGTACCTTGTTGATAAACATAATTCACTTGATTAAATTCGACCGTCATAACTGACTTACCAACCCTTCATATGAAATATATTTTAAGGGATTACCCAACAGTTGATGAATACGCATTGAAAATGGTAAATCAAGTCCTATTTGGGACAATGCTTCACCTTTATCAAAAACTTGTTGTGGGGTACCTGTGGTAAATATCTCCCCTTTATCTAAGACGATTAAATGATCAGCCTCAGCTGCTTCTGATAAATCATGTGTAATAGAAATAATTGTAACTTCTTTCTCGTGATTTAATTTGCGTACTAGATTAATCAAAGCAGAACGTCCGTATGGATCCAACATTGAAGTAGCTTCATCCAAAATAATAACTTCAGTATTCAATGCTAAGACGCCGGCAATGGCGACGCGTTGTTTTTGACCACCAGACAATGATTGGGGTTCTTTATTTGCCTTATCGAGCATATGAACATCACTCAATGCTTTTGGCACGATGTCATGCATAACCTCGTAAGGTACAGCATGATTTTCTAAACCAAAAGCAACATCAAATTCAACGGTTGAACCAACGAATTGGTTTTCTGGGTTTTGAAAAACAATACCTATGCTTTTACGTAAAACTTGTAAATTAGCGTTATCTATAACTTGATCATTGTAGGTCATGTTTCCTTCGTTAGCCTGTTCAATGCCTACCATTAGTTTAGCAAGTGTTGATTTTCCTGAACCATTATGACCAACAATTGAAGTCCATTTCCCTTTAGGGATAGCAAATGAAACGTCTTTTAAAGCATAAGGTTCATCACTTTTATATTTAAACGACACGTGATTAAATTTTATAATTTGATCGTTAGTTTGCATTTCATTGCCCCCCTATTATTGCCCCTATTAATGTATACTTTTCCATTTTACATGATTTTAATATTTATGTATATCCTACATTAACAATGCGTCACTTTAAAGATAGTCAAATAAAAAAAGCCATAGCTTTAACTATAGCTTAAATAAAAAAGCGCGCACCCCACCAGATTATTTGAGTTCACGCTTTAAAATAGTATTTGATTGATGGGGCACTCTGAGCTAGACAATATTTGTATGTGGCAAACATTATCGTTGCACTCATTTGCTTTATACATAGTAGTACGTATATTTATTTTAAAATTATACTAATTCGATAATTACTGATTCAGCACCGTCACCACGACGAGGACCTGCTTTAAGGATACGAGTATATCCGCCTTGACGTTCAGTATAACGTTCTGCAATCTCACCGAATAATTTTTGAAGAGCAGTTTGTGTAGATTCATCTTCGTTTAAAATCTCAACATTACGTAATGTTTTAGCTGCATTACGACGAGAAGCTAAATCGCCTTTTTTACCTAAAGTAATTAATTTTTCTACGATACTACGCACTTCTTTAGCACGCGCGTCAGTAGTTTCAATACGTTCACTAACGATAAGTGATGTAGCTAAGTCACGTAACATTGCTTTACGTTGATCAGAAGTACGACCTAATTTTCTGTAACCCATGAGTTAACCTCCTTTATATTAGTCTTCTTTTCTTAAGCCTAAACCTAAGTCTTCAAGTTTATATTTAACTTCTTCAAGTGATTTACGACCTAAATTACGCACTTTCATCATGTCTGCTTCAGATTTGTCAGCTAATTCTTGAACAGAATTAATGCCTGCACGTTTTAAACAGTTGTATGAACGAACAGATAAATCGAGTTCTTCAATAGACATTTCAAGTACTTTTTCTTTTTGATCTTCTTCTTTTTCAATCATGATTTCAGCGTTTTGTGCTTCGTCAGTCAATCCAACAAAGATATTTAAGTGTTCAGTTAAAATTTTTGCTGCTAATGAAACTGATTCTTGTGGCGTAATAGAACCATTAGTCCACACATCTAGTGTTAATTTGTCAAAATCACTACTTTGACCTACGCGTGTGTTTTCTACTGTGTAGTTAACACGTTCTACAGGTGAATATAGTGAATCAACAGGAATTACTCCAATTGGTAAATCACTAGTGTTATTTTGTTCTGCTAATGCGTAACCTCTACCCTTGTTTGCAACAAGACGGATTTTTAAATGTCCACCTTTAGAAACAGTCGCCAATTTCAGTTCTGGATTTAAAATCTCAACATCACTATCATGAGTAATGTCACTTGCAGTTACTTCGCCTTCATCCTTAACATCGATTTCTAACGTTTTATCTTCTTCTGAATAGATTTTTAATGCTAGTTTTTTAACGTTCATAATGATTGTAGAAACGTCTTCAACTACATTGTCTATTGCAGAGAACTCGTGAAGTACACCTTCGATTTCGATATATTTAACGGCTGCGCCTGGCAATGAAGATAGTAGGATACGACGTAAGGAGTTTCCTAGTGTAGTACCATAGCCACGTTCTAGTGGTTCAACAACGAACTTACCGAATTTAGCATCTTCACTAATTTCTATTGTTTCAATTCTAGGTTTTTCGATTTCTATCATTTACAAATATCCTCCTTGACTACGTCGACTAGATTTGTACTGTATTTCTCAGTGACCTGTGACAATAACAATAAAATTATACGCGACGACGTTTTGGTGGACGACAACCATTATGTGGTACTGGAGTAACGTCACGGATTGCTGTTACTTCTAAACCAGCTGATTGTAAAGCACGGATAGCTGATTCACGACCAGGACCTGGGCCTTTAACTGTACATTCTACAGATTTTAAACCATGTTCCATAGCTGTTTTTGATGCTGTTTCAGCTGCCATTTGTGCTGCGAATGGTGTAGATTTTTTTGAACCTTTAAAACCTAATGCACCTGCTGATGACCAAGATAATGCATTACCAAATTCGTCAGTAATTGTTACGATTGTATTATTGAATGTTGAACGGATATGAGCTACTCCATTTTCAATATTCTTTTTCACTCTACGTTTACGAGATACTTGTTTACGTGCCATTTAAATTTTGCCTCCTTTACCTATTATTTTTTCTTATTAGCTACAGTTTTAACTGGGCCTTTACGAGTACGAGCATTGTTTTTAGTTTTTTGTCCGCGTACTGGTAAACCACGACGATGACGGATTCCACGATATGATGAAATTTCCATTAAACGTTTGATGTTTAAGTTTTGTTCACGACGTAAGTCACCTTCAACTTTATAACTGTCTACTACTTCACGGATACGACCTAATTCGTCATCTGTTAAATCTTTAACGCGAGTTTCAGCTGAAACGTTAGCTTCTTCTACGATTTTTTGAGCTGTCGTAGTACCGATACCGTATACGTATGTTAATGAAATAACGATGCGTTTTTCACGTGGAATATCCACTCCTGCTATACGTGCCATATTTATTTACACCTCTCTTTTATTAACCTTGTTTTTGTTTGTGTTTAGGATTGTCACAAATTACCATAACTTTACCTTTACGTTTAATGACTTTACATTTTTCGCAAATTGGTTTTACTGATGGTCTTACTTTCATTTTTATACCTCCCTATATTATGGAGTGACGATTATTTATAACGATAAGTGATTCTTCCGCGAGTTAAATCATACGGAGACATTTCTACTGTTACTTTGTCGCCAGGTAGAATACGAATATAATTCATTCTGATTTTACCACTAACGTGTGCCAAAATCTCATGACCATTTTCTAATTCTACTTTAAACATAGCATTTGGTAAAGTATCTAATACAGTACCTTCTAATTCTATTACATCTTGTTTAGCCATTTATTAACTTCCCCCTTTTTACTATAGTTGGTTATCGTCATCTATCAACTGTAACCATACGTGTCTATCAGTGCGTGTTAATAAGTCAACAAAAATAAAAGAATTACTTACGCTATACGTCACTCTTATATTATTTTATTTTTTCAATACGTAAATACTTACTCAAATAAGATGACTGCAATACATAGACCGTATAAAGTTAATATTATTTCAATTCATCTAAGATAGAAATAACGTCTTCTGTGACTTTGTTGATATCTTTTGAACCATCAATGTTTTGCAATACGCCTTTTTCATCATAAAAAGATAAAATAGGTTTTGATTGTTTAACATTAACGTCTAAACGATTAGCAACTGTTTCAGGGTTATCATCTTCACGTTGATATAACTTTTCACCATCAAGATCGCAAATGCCATCTTCTTTAGGTGGGTTAAAGACTAGATGATATGTTGTTCCGCATTTAGGACAGATACGACGACCTGTTAAGCGGTTCATTAATTCTTCTTCAGGAACCTCAATATTGATAACAGCATCAATGTCTCTGTCTAATTGTTTCATGATGTCATTTAATGCTTCTGCTTGATCAATAGTACGAGGGAAGCCATCTAATAAGAATCCTTTTTTTGCATCGTCTTCAGAAATTCTTTCTTTAACGATACCCACAGTAACTTCATCAGGAACTAATTCTCCACGATCCATGTACGATTTAGCTTCTTTACCTAAATCTGTCTCTTCTTTAATCGCTTTTCTGAACATGTCACCAGTAGATATGTGTGGAATTGGGAATTTCTTTACAATTTCACTCGCTTGAGTTCCTTTACCTGCGCCAGGTAAACCCATTAAAATGATATTCATAAAAGTGCCCTCCTACAATTTATCTACCACCAAAGCCTCTATATTCCTTCTGGCTCACTTGAGCTTCAAGACTCTTCATCGTTTCAATAGCTACACCAATTACGATTAGTAAACTTGTACCACCAACTTGAATTGACTGGGGTAAATCCATAAATTTAGTCGCAATTATCGGCAAAATAGCAATTACAGCTAAGAAGATTGATCCAACGAATGTTAATCGATAGAGTACTCTAGTAATATATTTTTTTGTTTGTTCTCCAGGTCTGATTCCCGGAACGTAACTGCCTTGCTTCTTAAGATTTTCAGCCATTTTTTCTGGGTTAACTTGAACAAAAGCATAGAAATATGCGAATGCAATAATTAATACTACATACACAATCATTCCGATATTATTTGATGGGTTAGCCACATCTGATACTTTTTGTGCCCAAGCAGCATCAGGGAAAAATAATGTTAACGTTCTAGGTAATAAAAAGAATGCCATTGAAAAGATAACAGGAATAACCCCTGCTGAGTTAACTTTTAATGGTAAATATGTCGCTTGAGAACCTAGACGTTGTGCTGATTGTTTCTTTGCATATTGAATTGGTATTTTACGAATTGCTTGTAATACGTAAATAGCCCCAATCGTTAGTAATATCATTCCGATAACTATTCCAATTACTTTAAGCCATGCTAAAGTGACATCGTCTTGGCCAACAAATGCTTGTTGGTAAAATTGGATAAGTGATGACGGAAGCGTAGATAGAATACCTGCAAAGATAATAATTGAAATTCCATTACCAACACCAAATTGTGTTATTTGCTCACCTAACCAAATTAGGAATGCTGTGCCTGATGTTAAGACAACGGCAATTAACAAATAACTAAAGATTGATTGATCCATGATCAATTGACCTTTTAGGTAGTTGTTAAACTGGAAAGCCATACCAATGGATTGAATGAAGGCAAGAATAATAGCGAAATAACGTGTGAAATTATTTAGCTTCTTCCTACCCGATTCACCTTGTTTTGCCCATTCTGTAAACTTAGGAACAATATCCATTTGCAATAACTGCATTACGATAGATGCAGTAATGTAAGGCATTATTCCCATTGCAAAGATTGAAAAGTTCTTCAAGGCTCCACCACCAAATGTATTTAACAAATCAGTGACACCTTGAGAACCTTGATTACTGTCAAAGGCAGCTGGATTTACGCCAGGTGCTGGAATATAAGTACCTATCTTGAAAATAACTAACATTGCGAGTGTAAAAAAGATCTTGTTACGAACTTCTTTTGTTTGAAAGAAGCTCACAAGCGTTTGAATCATTAGATCACCTCGTGTGCTCCACCTTTTGCATCAATAGCGTCTGCTGCAGAAGCAGAGAATTTATGAGCTTTTACTGTTAATTTTTTCTCTAGTGAACCGTTACCTAATACTTTAATACCAGATTTTTCACTTTTAACTACACCGGATTCTACTAATAAAGCTGGAGTTACTTCAGTACCTTCTTCAAATTTATTAAGTTGGTCTAAGTTAACAATAGCATATTCTTTACGGTTAATGTTAGTGAAACCACGTTTTGGTAAACGACGGAATAAAGGTAATTGACCACCTTCAAATCCTGGTCTTACCTTACCACCTGAACGTGCTTTTTGACCTTTTTGTCCACGTCCACTTGTTTTACCGTTACCTGTAGCCGCACCACGTCCAACGCGATTACGTTCTTTACGTGAACCTTCTGCTGGTTTTAACTCATGTAATTTCATTTCGGCACCTCCTTAATTATTTTTCTTCTATAGTCAATAAGTGACTTACTTTGTTGATTTGCCCACGGATTGCAGGGTTATCTTCAACAACTACTGAAGAATTAGTTTTTTTCAAACCTAAAGCTTCAACAGTTTTACGTTGTGTTTCAGGACGACCAATAACACTACGAGTGAGGGTAATTTGTAATTTAGCCATAACTCTTTCCCTCCTTAATTGTATAATTCTTCGACTGATTTGCCACGTAATTTCGCAACTTCTTCAGCATTTTTAAGATTTTTTAATCCATTAATAGTTGCACGAACCATATTGATTGGAGTATTAGATCCTAATGATTTACTTAAAATATCAGTGATTCCAGCTAATTCTAGGACAGCACGAACTGGTCCACCTGCAATAACACCTGTACCAGGTGCAGCTGGTTTCATGAATACGCTACCTGAACTGAAGCGTCCAGTGATCGTATGAGGCGTAGTACCTTCAACACGTGGAACTACAACTAAATCTTTTTTCGCTGCTTCTACAGCTTTTTTGATTGCTTCTGGAACTTCTTGTGCTTTACCAGTACCAAAGCCAACGCGACCGTTCTTATCTCCTACTACTACTAAAGCAGTGAAACGGAAACGACGTCCACCTTTAACAACTTTTGCAACACGGTTGATTGTAACAACGCGTTCTTCAAATTCTTTAGTTTCTTCTTCTCTACGAGCCATGTAATTTGTCCCTCCTTTAAATTAAAATTCTAAACCGTTTTCGCGAGCTGCTTCAGCTAACGCTTTAATACGACCATGATATAAGTAACCTCCACGGTCAAATACGATAGCAGTTACGCCTTTATCGCTTGCTTTTTTAGCGATTGATTCGCCTACTTTAGCAGATAAGTCAACTTTTGTAGTTGATTCACTTGCGATATCTTTGTCTTGAGTTGAGGCTTGAGCTAAAGTTACACCTTTAACGTCATCGATAATTTGAGCATAGATGTGCTTGTTTGAACGATAAACGTTTAAACGTGGTTTTTCAGCTGTGCCAGATAATTTAGTACGAACACGCGCATGTCTTTTTAAACGTACTTTGTTTTTATCAATTTTGCTGATCATTGCAATACTCCTTTCTATAGAAAGTTATTTATTATTTACCAGTTTTACCTTCTTTACGGCGAACGTATTCACCTTGGTAACGAATTCCTTTACCTTTATAAGGTTCTGGAGGTCTAGTTGAACGGATGTTAGAAGCAATAGCTCCCACTTGTTCTTTAGATACACCTGAAACAGTTACAGTTGTATTTTTCTCAACAGCGAAAGTAATACCGTCTTCAGCTTTAATTTCAACTGGGTGAGAATAACCAACGTTAAGTACTAAGTCGTTACCTTGCATTTGAGCACGGTAACCCACACCAACAAGTTCAAGCGTTTTTTGGAAACCTTGAGAAACACCAAGAATCATATTATTGATTAAAGCACGAGTTGTACCATGTACTGTTCTATCATCTTTAGAATCAGAAGGTCTTACAACTTCTAATGTGTTTTCGTCTTGTTTATATGTCATTCTTTCATTTAATGTTTTTGATAATTCACCTTTAGGACCGTTAACAGTAACTGTATTGCCATCAATACTTACTGTTACGTCACTTGGAATGTCAATAATTTTTTTACCAACACGACTCATGTTATCGCACCTCCTTATTTATTATTACCAAACGTAAGCTAAGATTTCTCCACCAATGTTACGTTTTCTAGCTTCTTTGTCAGTGATTACACCTTCAGAAGTTGAAACTAAAGCAATACCTAATCCGTTAAGTACTTTTGGTACTTCGTTAGCTTTAGCATATACACGTAAACCTGGTTTAGAGATACGTTTTAATCCAGTGATAACACGTTCATTGTTTTGACCATATTTAAGGAATAAACGAATAACACCTTGTTTATCGTCTTCTACAAATTCAACGTTTTTAACGAAACCTTCACTTTTTAAGATTTCGGCAATTTCTTTTTTAATATTAGATGCAGGGAATTCTAATTTATCGTGACGAACCATGTTAGCGTTTCTTACACGAGTTAGCATGTCTGCAATTGGATCTGATAATGTCATTGATTGTTGCCTCCTTTCATCCTCTTTTTATTACCAGCTAGCTTTACGAACGCCAGGGATTTGGCCTTTATAAGCTAATTCACGGAAACAAATACGGCATAATTTGAATTTACGATATACAGAATGTGGACGACCACAACGTTCACAACGAGTATATTCACGTACTTGGAACTTTTGTTTTTTTTGTTGCTTAGCAACCATTGAACTTTTAGCCACTTAATTAGCCTCCTTTTAGAGATTATTTTTGAAATGGCATACCGAATTGTGTTAACAATTCACGAGCTTCCTCGTCAGTGTTAGCAGTAGTAACGATAACGATATCCATTCCGCGTACTTTTGATACTTTATCATAGTCAATTTCTGGGAAAATTAATTGTTCTTTAACACCTAAAGTGTAGTTACCTCTTCCATCGAATGCTGATTTTGAAACACCACGGAAGTCACGTACACGAGGTAAAGATACAGCGATTAATTTGTCTAAGAAATCATACATTCTTTCGCCGCGTAATGTAACTTTAGCTCCGATAGGCATACCTTCACGTAAACGGAAAGTAGCAACAGATTTTTTAGCTTTTGTAACTAATGGTTTTTGACCAGTGATTAATTCTAACTCTTCTACAGCGTTATCTAACACTTTAGAGTTTTGAACTGCGTCACCTACACCCATATTTACAACAATTTTTTCAATTTTTGGTACTTCCATTACTGAACTATAATTAAATTTCTTAACTAAGCTTTCAGTAACTTCAGAGTTGAATTTTTCTTTTAAACGGTTCAAAGTGGATCCTCCTTTCAACTAGTTATTAATTATTAGATTTGATTTCTTCGCCAGATTTTTTAGCGATACGAACTTTTTTGCCATCTTCGAATTTATATCCAACACGTGTTGGTTCATTCGTTTTAGGGTCTAATAATTGTACGTTAGAAACATGGATTGCTGCCTCTGTTTCTAAGATTCCACCTTCAGGATTAAATTGAGTTGGTTTTTGGTGTTTTTTAATTACGTTAACACCTTCCACAACGACACGGTCTTTTTTAGGTTCAGTAGAAACAACTTTACCTTCTTTACCTTTGTCTTTACCTGCGATAACTTTTACGTTGTCACCTTTTTTGATATGCATGCGTGGCACCTCCTTAAGCTTTTTATTAAATAATTATTAAAGTACTTCTGGAGCTAGTGATACGATTTTCATGAAGTTCCCTTCACGTAATTCACGAGCAACAGGACCGAAAATACGAGTACCACGTGGGCCTTTGTCGTCACGAATGATTACACATGCATTTTCATCAAATTTAATGTATGAACCGTCATTACGACGTACACCTGATTTAGTACGTACTACAACAGCTTTTACTACTTCGCCTTTTTTAACAACGCCACCTGGTGTTGCATTTTTAACAGTAGCAACAATAACGTCACCGATATTAGCTGTTTTACGACCAGATCCACCTAATACTTTGATTGTAAGAACTTCACGAGCACCAGAGTTATCTGCTACCTTTAGACGTGTTTCTTGTTGGATCATGAGTTAAACCTCCTTTATCTATATTGTGTATTATATGATTACTGATTCTTCAACAATTTCAACTAAACGGAAACGTTTAGAAGCTGATAAAGGACGAGTTTCTTGAATCTTAACGATGTCCCCTAACTTAGCTGAGTTGTTTTCATCATGAGTTTTGTATTTTTTAGAGTATTTTACTCGTTTACCGTACAATTTGTGTGTTTTGTATGTTTCAACAAGTACAGTTACAGTTTTGTCCATTTTATCTGAAACGACTCTACCTACATAAACTTTACGATCATTTCTTTCGCTCACTTTTGTAACCTCCTCTTTCAATTAATTATTGATTCGCTTTACCTTGTTCAATTTCTCTTTCACGAGCAACAGTTTTTAGACGTGCAATCGTTTTTCTTACTGTGCGAATACGTGCAGTTTCCTCTAATTGACCTGTAGCTAACTGAAAGCGTAGGTTAAAAAGCTCTTCTTTTGAAGATTTGATTTGTTCTTCTATTTCTGAAGTGGTTAAGTCTCTAATTTCCTTAGCTTTCATTTGTTTCACCACCCAATTCTTCACGTTTTACAAACTTAGTTTTTACAGGAAGTTTGTGACTTGCTAAACGTAATGCTTCACGCGCAACTTCTTCGTTAACGCCTGCGATTTCAAATAAAATTCTACCTGGTTTTGCTACTGCAACCCAGCCTTCAACAGCACCTTTACCAGCACCCATACGTACTTCTAAAGGTTTTTTAGTATATGGTGTATGTGGGAAGATTTTAATCCAAACTTTCCCGCCACGTTTCATGTAACGTGTCATAGCAATACGAGCTGATTCGATTTGACGAGAAGTGATCCAAGACGTTGTAGTTGCTTGTAAACCATACTCACCAAATGTTACATAATTACCGCCTTTAGAACGACCAGTTGTTTTAGGACGATGTTGACGACGATATTTTACACGTTTTGGTAGTAACATTATTATTTTCCTCCTTCACTAGTGTTCTTAGTAGTAGGAAGAACTTCTCCACGATAGATCCATACTTTGACACCTAATTTACCGTAAGTAGTGTCAGCTTCTGCGTGTGCGTAACCAATGTCAGCACGTAATGTATGAAGTGGAACAGTTCCTTCTGAATATTGTTCAGCACGAGCGATGTCTGCTCCGCCTAAACGACCAGATACTTGTGTTTTGATACCTTTAGCACCAAGTTTCATAGCTCTAGTAATAGCTTGTTTTTGTACACGACGGAATGAAGCACGGTTTTCTAATTGACGTGCGATGTTTTCAGCTACTAATTTAGCATCCAAATCAACCTTTTTGATTTCAATTACGTTAATGTGTACTTTTTTGTCTGTTAATGTGTTTAATTTATTACGAAGTTTTTCAATTTCTGAACCGCCTTTACCAATGACCATACCTGGCTTACCAGTATGAATAGCGATGTTGATACGGTTAGCAGCACGTTCAATATCAACGTGAGAAACTGATGCTTCTTTTAATGCGTTATCAATAAATTTACGGATTTTTAAGTCTTCATGTAATAGTGAAGCGAAGTCTTTTTCTGCGTACCATTTAGCTTCCCAGTCACGGATTACTCCGACACGAAGTCCGATTGGATTAATTTTTTGACCCACAGTATTCCCTCCTTAAATAATGTATTAAGCTTCTTTAGCTTCTTCTTTGCCGTCACTTACGACGATAGTAATGTGGCTTGTACGTTTGTTGATCGCACTTGCACGACCTTGTGCACGTGGACGGAAACGTTTTAATGTTGGTCCTTCATTAGCATAAGCTTCTTTAACAACTAATTCATCTGTATTCATGTCATAGTTATGTTCAGCATTTGCTAAAGCGGACATTAATAATTTTTCAACAACCGGTGATGAAGCTTTGTTAGTCAATTTTAAAATAGCAATAGCTTCTCCAGCGTTTTTACCTCTAATTAGATCTAATACTAATCTAACTTTACGAGGTGCGATTCTTATTGTTCTAGCAACCGCTTTTGCTTCCATTCGGATTTCCTCCTCTACTTGTTAGAAATTATCTTCTTGTTTTTTTGTCGTCTGCAGCGTGTCCTTTGAATGTACGAGTTGGAGCGAATTCACCTAATTTGTGACCAACCATATCTTCTGTAACGAATACAGGTACATGTTTACGTCCATCGTATACTGCGAAAGTGTGACCGATGAAGTTAGGGAAAATAGTTGAACGACGTGACCAAGTTTTAATTACTTGTTTTTTTTCGCTTTCGCCTTGAGCTTCGACTTTTTTCATTAAATGATCATCGACGAAAGGTCCTTTTTTAATACTACGAGCCATAGTGGCGCCTCCCTTCTTATTTAGTGCGTGCAGCGGTTAAGCCGCACACTCCAATAAGTTGTTGTTATTATTTTTTCTTCTTACGTCCACGTACGATAAGTTTATCAGATGATTTCTTACCACGACGTGTTTTCTTACCAAGCGTAGGTTTACCCCAAGGTGACATTGGAGATGGTCTACCGATAGGAGCACGTCCTTCACCACCACCGTGTGGGTGATCGTTAGGGTTCATTACAGAACCACGAACAGTTGGGCGAATACCTTTCCATCTTGAACGACCAGCTTTACCAATGTTTACAAGTTCATGTTGGATGTTACCAACTTGACCAATAGTTGCGCGGCAAGTTGAAAGAATCATACGTACTTCACCAGATCTTAATCTGATTAAAACATATTTTCCTTCTTTACCAAGTACTTGAGCACTTGCACCTGCTGAACGAGCAAGTTGTCCACCTTTACCAGGTTTTAATTCGATATTGTGGATCACTGTACCTACTGGGATGAATTGAAGTGGTAATGAGTTACCTACTTTAATATCCGCATTGTCACCACTCTCTAATACTTGTCCTACTTGTAAGTTTTTAGGAGCAATGATGTAGCGTTTTTCACCATCAGCGTAAACTAATAATGCAATGTTTGCTGAACGGTTTGGATCATATTGAATTGAATCAACTTTAGCAGTGATTCCATCTTTATTACGTTTAAAATCAATAACACGGTATTGACGTTTGTGTCCTCCACCATGGTGGCGAACTGTCAATTTACCTTGGTTGTTACGTCCCGCTTTTTTCGGTAGCGGTTGTAATAATGACTTTTCAGGTGTAGTTTTCGTGATTTCAGCGAAATCTAACGTAGTCATATTACGACGACCATTAGTAATTGGCTTGTATTTTTTAAGAGCCATTGTCGCTTACCTCCTTATTGGTAATTTATTTTAGTTGAATAGATCGATTGATCCTTCTTTTAATTTAACAATTGCTACGCGTCTTTTGTTTGTATAGCCTTGGTAACGGCCCATACGTTTTTTCTTTGGTTTGTAGTTGATGATGTTTACATTATCAACTTTTACATCAAAGATTTCTTCGACAGCAATTTTAACTTGTGTTTTGTTAGCACGAGTATCTACGTCGAATGTATATTTATCTTCAGCCATTGCAGCTGATGATTTTTCAGTGATTACGGGGCGCTTAAGAACGTCTCTTGCTTCCATTATCCGAGCACCTCCTCAACTTTTTTAGCAGCTGATTCTGTGATTACTACACTGTCAGCACTTGTTATGTCTAATACGTTTAACCCTTGAGCTGTAGAAACTTGAACGCCAGGGATGTTACGAGCTGATAATTCAACGTTAACATCTTCTGAGTCTGTTACTACTAATACTTTTTTAGGTTGTTTTAAGTTAGAAAGCGCAGTTTTAAATTCTTTAGTTTTAGGGGCGTCTAATTGGAACGCATCTACAACTGTTAAAGCACTTTCTTGTACTTTGTAAGATAATGCTGAACGTAAAGCTAAACGACGCATTTTCTTAGGCATTTTGTAAGCATAACTTCTAGGTGTTGGTCCGAATACGATACCACCACCGCGCCATTGTGGCGCACGAATTGTACCTTGACGCGCACGTCCTGTACCTTTTTGTCTCCATGGTTTACGTCCACCACCACGTACTGCTGAACGATTCTTAACAGCATGAGTACCTTGGCGTAATGAAGCACGTTGTAAAGTGATTGCTTCAAATAGAACGTCTGTGTTTGGTTCGATTGCAAAAACTGCATCATTTAATTCAACTGAACCTGATTTAGTTCCGTCTACTTTTAATACATCATAATTAGCCATTATGCTTTTCCTCCTTTCGTTATTTATTATTTATTACCTTTTTTAATTGAAGTTGAAATTTCTAATAAGCCTTTTTTAGGTCCAGGCACATTACCTTTTACTAAAATCACATTATTATCAGCATCTACTTGAACGACTTCTAAGTTTTGTACTGTTACAGTATTACCACCCATACGTCCTGGCATTTTTTGTCCTTTGAATACTCTTGACGCATCTGAAGCCATACCTACAGAACCTGGCGCTCTATGGAAATGAGAGCCGTGAGCCATTGGTCCACGTGCTTGTCCATGGCGTTTAATTGCGCCTTGGAAACCTTTACCTTTTGATACGCCTGTAACATCAATGATGTCACCAGTTTCAAATTTATCAACTGAGACTTCTTGACCTACTTCGTATTCATCAACGTTAACGTTTCTGAATTCACGAATGAAGCGCTTAGGTGCTGTGTCAGCTTTTTTAGCATGACCTTCAGCTGGTTTGCTTGCATATTTGTTTGTTTTACTATTTTTCTTGTAAGCTTTTTTGTCTTCAAAACCTACTTGAATTGCGTTGTATCCATCAACTTCTTCAGTTTTCTTTTGTAATACAACATTTTGACCTGCTTCTACTACTGTTACTGGGATTAATTCACCGTTCTCACCGAACACTTGTGTCATCCCGATTTTTCTTCCTAAGATTCCTTTGGTCATCGAAAGTCCACCTCCTAATTTTTTCTATTATAATTTAATTTCGATGTCTACACCAGATGGTAAGTTTAAGCCCATTAGAGCATCAACTGTTTTTGGTGTTGGGTTAACAATGTCAATCAAACGTTTATGAGTACGTTGTTCGAATTGTTCACGAGAATCTTTGTACTTATGTACAGCACGGATAATCGTGTAAACTGATTTTTCAGTTGGTAATGGAATCGGTCCAGAAACATCTGCTCCAGAACGTTTCGCAGTTTCAACTATTTTCTCAGCTGATTGATCGATTACTCTGTGATCATAAGCTTTTAATCTGATTCTGATTTTTTGTTTTGCCATAATTTTCCCTCCTTATTCGTCTACATTTAAGTGATAGACTTCTCCACGAAAACTATCTTACACAACGCCATGGCAAAGCGGCCGGGTGTGTCAGTAACCTTTCGCTTCATCGCATTTCCTTAAAGTCCAACATTAGATATGTTACACGAAAAGCACTGATTTATCAAGCTTTTCTATAAAACTTTTCACTTTTTGTCTAACACATACTTTGCAATTGTACTTGAAATCCTGTTATTCTTCAACCGTTTTTAAGAAATTACTTAAATAGTAACCTTTAAAGTTTTATTTGACTTTCAAATTAATATTAATATATTTTCATTTCATATATAATAGTAATTGTTAGGTGGTGAATATTAGAATGAAATCAAGTATTAGAAATATATTGATTGTATTAACTATCGTTTTATTACTAAGTGAATTATTTTACGGTATTCCCTTCCTTGGTGGAAGTTTTATATTAGGTTTGAGCTGGCAACCATTATTTGTAAATATGTTTTTATATTTAATTATGTTAATTATTTTAATAGTAGATAAACAAAACGCAATCAAACCAATGGCAGTAATTCCATTGTTCGGTATTATCGGATCGATTATTGCTTTTATACCATTTATCGGTATGGTAGCGCATTGGATTCTTTTCTTCCTATTATTATTCTTTCTTCTTATTGTCTGGTCGGCGCCAATTTATGTTCCTAATAAAAATGCACGTGTAATTTATACAGAAGATAGACATAATAAAAACTAATTTTTATATTATATGGAAAATAAATACCCGTTAACGCAAACAATTTTTGCGTTAACGGGTTTCTTTTTTAACCATGAACAAATATAAAGTAAAGAATAAACAGTACCATTAAACCATACATCATTGGATGTACTTCTTTATGTCTTTTCGAGATCAGCATTGTTATTGGATAGAATACAAATCCACATGCTATACCTGTAGCAATTGAGTATGATAAAGGCATCATAATAATCGTTATAAACGCCGGTACTGCTACTTCGAATTTTTTCCATTCAATTTCTGCAAAGTTGGCAGCCATTAATACACCAACTACTACTAATGCTGGTGTTGTTACGGCACTCGTTACAATTTCGATTAATGGACTAAAGAAAATCGCAAGTAAGAAACAGAAACCAGTAATGATACTAGCAAATCCAGTTCTAGCACCCACAGCCACACCTGCTGTTGATTCAATATAAGATGTTGTAGTCGTAGTACCGAATATAGCGCCTACAATTGTTGCCAATGAATCTGAGAATAATGCTCTACCTGCACGCGGTAATTTATTATCCTTCATAATTCCTGCTTGTGTAGCAACCGCAACAAGCGTTCCTGCCGTATCAAAGAAATCAATAAATAAGAAAGTTAAAATAACAATTAAAAATTGTACTGTAAATAATTGTCCCGGATCTTTAAATGCATCAAATGCCGCACCAAAGGTAGGAGAAATGCTAGGGATTTTCCCTACAATGCCAGATGGTGTATGTATTAGACCAGTACACATGCCTAAGATTGAAGTTAAAATCATACCGATAAAAATCGCACCAGGCACTTTCTTAACATACATCACAACGGTGATGATAATACCAAATATAGTAAGTAATACTGTTCCGTCAGTAATATGACCTAACGTTACTAACGTTGATTTATTTTTAACGATAACACCTGAACTTTGAAGTCCAACAAACGTAATAAATAATCCGATACCAGCCGATACTGCCATTTTCATTTGATGAGGTATGGCGTTAATAATCGTCTCCCGTAATCCAGTCATTGTTAAAATAGCAAAGAATATGCCAGAAAAGAGTACGCCAGTTAAACCTATTTGCCAAGGTATGCCCATTGTTAACACGACAGTGAAAGCGAAAAAGGCATTTAATCCCATTCCTGGGGCCAGGGCAATCGGATACCTTGCAATTAACCCCATAAATAACGAACCAACAAAAGCAGCTAACGCTGTGGCAACAAAAATTGCGCCTTGGTCCATTTTCATACTTGCTGTAGCACCGTTAACCCCTGCCAAACTTAACACTTGTGGATTGACGGCTAAAATATAAGCCATAGATAAAAATGTAGTTAACCCACCTAATATCTCTTTTTTGAAGCTAGTGTTATGTTCCTTGAACTTAAAGTATTTTTTCACAGTTAAGTCTCCCTTTTATTAAAATACCTTAATATTTTAATATCCAGCGCCGTAAAACACAATAGTAAATCCGAACTTTTATAACAAATACTTCTTTTAAGTTCGATAAAAGTTAAAATTTCAGCCCTTTCAGCGCATCTTGGAATGGGTTATTTTCAAGTCCCTCGTCTTTATTTAAGTATTTTTTCATATCTTTTTTGGAAACTTTGTCATTCTTTTTAGTTTTGTGACGTTTATCCATTTGTGCCTGACTCTCTGTGTGACCACAAACACATCTATATGTTGCATCTTTTCCAGTGCCGAAACGAGTCATTTTTTTATGACACTTAGGGCAACGCGCATTCGTTTTAGATTGAACATTTTTTTTAGTTTTGCAATTGGGGTCCTGGCATACAAGCATAGAACCGTTTTTCGTATTAACTTTTAACATAAATTTGCCACAAGTAGGACATTCGGTTGCTGTGAGATTATCATGTTTATATTTTTGTTCACTGTCTTTGATAGTAGATATAATTTTTTTAGTAAATGAGTTAATTTCTTCCATAAATTTACGCGCATCGTATTTACCTTGCTCAATCATCATTAATTTATCTTCCCACTCTGCGGTTAATAATGGCGATGTAAGTTGTTCAGGAGCTAAGTCTAATAATTGCTTTCCTTTATTAGTTACTTTAATTTTGCCGTCTTTAGATTCAATCGCATTAATATTGAACAATTTTTCTATAATGTCTGCTCGCGTTGCAACTGTCCCTATACCACCTGCTTCTTTCAACGTTTTACTATGTTTATGATCATTAAATTTGAAAAACTTTTGCGGACTTTCCATAGCTTTTAATAATGAACCTTCATTGAAGTATGAAGGTGGTGTTGTTTCATGTTCATTAACATTTACTTTATTTACTTTTATATTAGCCCCTTGTTGCCACTTAGAATCTAATGTGAATGTTTGATCTTCATTATTAAATAATGCTTTAAATCCTAATTTTGTTGAAATTTTATCTTTGTAAACAAATTTATAATCGTTGATAGATAATGCTAATTCAATCGCTTCATATTCATGTGGTGGCATTAAATTTGCTAAAAACCTTTGTGCTATCATCATATAAATCTTTTGTTCTTTTGGCGATAATGCTTCCATGTCTGGTCTCACTTCAGTTGGAATAATAGCATGATGATCTGAAACTTTATTATTATTTATAAAACTATCGTTCACACTATAATTATAACCCATTTGAGCTTTAGCATAAGCTTTGTAATCAGTTGCCATTAAAGCTTTCAATCTATCTTTAATGGTAGTCACCATATCTTCAGTTAAATAATTCGCGTCTGTACGTGGGTAAGTAACTAATTTATGTCGTTCGTATAAATGTTGCAAAGTATTAAGCGTTTCTTTAGGCCCATACTTAAATCTTTTATAAGCTTCTTGTTGTAAATCCGTTAAATTAAATAACTTAGGTGGAAAAGCTTTCTTTCTTTTTCTATTTATCGAATTCACCTCAACATTTAGACCCTTAATGTCTGTTGCTATTTTTTCATAAACCTCTCTATTTGTTGATTGTTGTGGTGTTATACACTGACATGACAATCCATCAACATTAATATTTAAAGTATAATACGTCTCTGGGGTGAAATTATTTATTTCTGTTTGTCTCATTTCTACTAATTTAATTGTTGGTGTTTGTACGCGTCCCAAAGATAATTGCGCATCATATTTTGTAGTCAAAGCTCTTGTTGCATTAATGCCAACAACCCAATCCGCTTCACTTCTTGCTAAAGCAGCTTTGTATAGTTGATTAAATTGACGCCCGTCTTTTAACTTTTTAAATCCCTCGACAATCGCTCTTTTCGTCACAGAACTAATCCATAATCTTTGTATTGGTTTTTTATTATGTACTTTATCTAAGATTAATCGAGCAACGAGTTCCCCTTCTCTACCTGCATCGGTAGCAATTATAATATTTTGAACTTCATCTTTTTGAAGTAGCCTTTGTACCGTTTGAAATTGTTTCTTTGTTTTATTGATAACTACCGTTTTCATTTTATTTGGAATGATAGGTAAATCATCCAATTTCCATTCTTTATAGTTTTTATCATATTGTTCTGGAGTAGCATTCGTTACTAAATGTCCTAGCGCCCATGTTACAATATAGTTATTATTTTCAAAATAGCCATTGCGTGATGTAGTAATATTTAAAGCTTTAGCAATATCTTTGCCTACTGAGGGTTTCTCAGCTAATATTAAAGATTTCATAATTACGCCCTTTCAAATGTTTAATATCGTTATTGTAACATGTATCAAACACATCTTAACTTCCATTTACGACAAAAAATACATATAATTAAACTAAATACTGGTAACTGTTTTAAATAACAAGGAGGTATTTCATGACTATAGTTAATGTTAATGATATAGATCAAATAAAGTCTTTTATAGAATCTGCAAATTATGAAATGGCATCTTATTTATATAAACTTCCTCAAGCACATAAACAATTTGATGCATTTCTTAAAGACGTTATTGACCATCCAGGCGTTTATGCAATACAAAATGACAAAGCGCAATTAACAATGATGTTACTGGCTTTCCCATACGAAACAAACAAGTATAAAGTCATAGGCCCATTAATTAACCCTAATGTACAATATACAATTGAAGATTTTGATTATTTATTTCAAGCGATGACTAACGATCAACCTGATAGTGCTAACTTCAACTTTTCTTTTGAAAAAGTACAACAATACTTTTACTCACCTATGAAAACGATAGGTGCATCTTATAATTTTACCGATTATTATTTAGAAACTGATACCGACGTCGGGGAAATCGGCCCTACACAAAATATTACCGAATATCACCCAGCGTATTTTCGCTCATTTAATAAATTACATAAAAGTACGTTTACACATAATGCTATGACGGGTAGCGAAATCATTGATTCCTTACAAGAAAATAATCATTTATTTATGTTTATGTCAGAAGGTTTGTTAAAAGGGTACGTTTACTTACAAATATTTGAAAATCAACAAACGGCCGAGATTAAATATTTTGCGTCTCACGCCGATTATCGTTTTAAAGGTATAGCTTTTGAATTATTAAAGTATGTACTACACTTTGCCTTCCAAAACTATGACGTAAAAAAAATATACTTCAAAATACGTAGTAAAAATAACAAACTTGTAACACGTTTTAATGAACTTGGCTTTCATGTTAATCATGAATTTAAAAAATATAAGTATGTCAAAGCCTATTTATAGCAATTACTATATTAATAATAAAAGCATTGTTCCTTGATTACGGAATGGTGCTTTTACTTTATTTATCTCGCCATTAACACTCCATAATTGCACTACGA
>NZ_JAVTDB010000070.1:0-84615 GCF_032139365.1 Staphylococcus kloosii | reverse complement strand
AAAATAAAGCTAAATAATTTTTAAAACAAAATTATTTTGGCTATAAATCTACATAAAAAAATAATGAAAAAGTGTTGCAATACAAAGTTTTTAATATATACTGTTTTATAGAGGCTGGTATTAAGTTTTTTTCTTTGTACTAGGTCTATTTGCAAACATAAATATTCAATTAAATGGTAAGTACTTTATGTACTTACCACTATTTTTTATAAATTAAATTTATTACTTTAGATAGTAGCAGTATCTAAAATTTAAAATTACATTTTTGATATCTTCTTGAGAGGAAGTTTTATAATTTGTTATTACACATGAAAGCAATTTTGAAAAGTTTATTTATAGCGATAATCATCTTTTTATTGTTGTTAGCAATTTGTGGTACAGATGCGATAATTGGATCTGTCATAGTAGCTATAGTAGCATTCGTTATAGGTTATACTTCTTTCTTGTATGCACAACACAAAAATAAATAGGCATACGTTAATGTATACACTTGCATAACTAAGTGAGTTATGAAAATCATATTCCGGGTATTTATAATAACAAGGGCATTTATGCGGTATTATAAAATAAGGAGAGGGATCGATATGTGGATTGTAGCAATATTATTAGTTATCGTAGGTATTGTGTTCTTAGTATTAGGTAAAAGAACCTCTCGTCATCGTTTAGGAAGAAGACAAAGCTTCTTTAGTTTAGCTACCGTATTTTTAATTTTTGGTGTAGTCGATATTGTCGGTTTGATTATTAATGCATTAATATAATGTATTAGAATAAACATAAGACCTCCCGCAGTTTAAAAGGGAGGTCTTATGTTTATTTTACTTCTTTTACGGCAAAGTAATTTTGTTCTGAATCAGCAAAATTAAATACGCTACCCATAGGTAATGTCATTACTTCACCTGTTTCAATGCCACATTGTTGTAATGATTCACGTAACGAATCGAAATTTGCAGTAGCAAAGATTAATGATGGCGTAGCTGTATTAACACCCATATCCATCTCATCTACTTTTGCTTTATCTTGTAACACAATTAAAGTTTGTGCATCTTCTGATGGGGCTAATTTAACAACCCGCATTTCCATTTCAGTTGTATCTTGTACAACAGTGAAAGAAAGGTGTGTTGTTCAAAAATCTATCCTTTATCATGATCATATACATATATCATTACTTCATCTAATCTATCTAACATTATTTTCACCTCAAAAGAACATTTTTACAAAGTATAATAGAGTAATGGTGGAAAAGCACACTATATTTATTAGGAGTTTAAAGCATATTGTTGAAGGTAATAATTAAACATACCATGAGCTAGAAAAGAGGAATTACGTATGGATATCATTACTAAGATGGAAATAAAAGCGCCAGCTTCAAAGGTATTTGAAGCATTTGTGGATCCTAAAGAAATTGGTGGATTTTGGTTTTCATCAAGTTCAAAGCTTTGGAAAGCTGGTGCAAATGTAATGTTACGTTATGACGAATATGATGCAGAAGTTGAAATTAAAGTTAAAGCAGTTACGCCTAATAAAAATATTGAATTTCAATGGGGAGATAAAACGGTAACAATAAATTTTGAATCATATGATGATAAAACGCTAGTAACGATAAAAGAAAGTTCGTTTGATTCTTCCGAAATTGAGCGTATTCTCGGTCAAAAAGAAGGTTGGGTTTATATGTTAAGTTGTCTAAAAGCTTATATTGAGCATGGTGTAAAAATTAGAGCGGGATTACAATAAATGATGGTGGTGTATTAACAATGAAGATAGTAGCAACGAGTATATTTGTAGAAAATCAAGAAAGCGCACAACAATTTTATACTGAAATATTAGGCTTCGAACTGAAACATAAAATAGATATGGGTGGCCCCAAATGGTTAACTGTAAAAGAAAATAACGACGCTAATCCAGTAGAAATTGTATTAGAACCCAATGATAATCCTATCGCTAAAGATTACCAAACACGTCTTTTTAATGAAGGCATACCTGCTACAATGTTTGCTACTGATAATATAGAAGAAGAGTATAAGTCGTTAAAAGCGCAAGGTGTCCGATTCACGCAAGCACCACACGCTATGGGAGAACTGAAACTGGCTATATTTGATGATACTTGTGGCAATTTAATTCAATTAATTGAACAATAATAAGGATGTGCTCAAAATTTTACGTAAGAGAATTGAAAAAGAACGACAATCAGGATTTATCGCTATATTGTTTACCATCATTTTCGCAAGTGTTTTTAGTTTAATGTTTACACCATTTGTAGGAATACCTGTGGCAATATTAAGTGGGATGTTTATTCATTTCACTGATAGAGACGATGAATAATTGAATAACCTAACTTTATATTTTTTAAATAATTCTTATTCTTAGTGACATTTGAATAAGGATTTTTTTGTTTAATTAATAGAAATAGTGAAAATTTTTCTACTGTAAAAATTGGTCCTTATTCTATTATAAGCTTTTCTTATTACTTTTTTATTATACTTGTTTGTAAGTTCTATCAAAATATAAATTGAAACGCTTTCATTTTTAGATTATAATAACCTTAATTATGAAAGGGATGATATTAAGTGAATGCAAACAAGTATTTAATTTTTATTTTGGGAGCTTTAGGCGGATTATTATATGGTTACGATAATGGTGTTATTTCTGGTGCGCTATTATTTATCCACCATGATATTCCTTTAAGTGAATCTATGAAAGGTTTAGTCGTATCATCAATGCTATTTGGTGCAATAATCGGTGCTGGTGGTAGTGGCCCATTATCCGATAAAATAGGGAGAAGACGTCTAGTATTGATAATTGCGATTGTATTTATCATTGGTACACTGTTATTATCATTTGCGCAAAACATTGAAATGTTAATATTAGGTCGTCTAATTATTGGTCTAGCAGTAGGTGGTTCAATGGCTACTGTACCTGTATACTTATCTGAAATGGCACCTACTGAATTCCGTGGTTCTCTTGGATCACTTAACCAATTGATGATTACGATTGGTATTTTAGCAGCTTATATAGTTAACTATGCTTTTGCAGACATGGAAGCTTGGCGTTGGATGGTTGGTTTAGCAGTAGTACCTTCAGTTATTTTATTAGTGGGTATTGCGTTTATGCCTGAAAGTCCAAGATGGTTGTTAGAGCACAAAGGTGAAAATGCTGCGAGAAAAGTAATGAAAATTACATTTAATGAGCAAGAAATAGATAAAGAAATTAAAGAAATGAAAGAAATCTCAGCCATTTCTGAATCAACATGGACGATTTTAAAATCTCCATGGATTAGACCCACATTAATCATTGGTTGTGTTTTTGCTTTATTCCAACAAATCGTAGGTATTAATGCGATTATTTTCTATGCGCCAACAATTTTAAACAAAGCTGGTTTAGGGGAAGCAACTTCAATCTTAGGTACAGTTGGTATTGGTTTGATTAACGTTCTTGTTACGGTCGTAGCAGTATTCGTAGTAGATAAAGTAGGTCGTAAGAAAATGCTTGTGACTGGTAATATAGGGATGGTTGCTTCATTAGTAATTATGGCAGTCCTTATTTGGACAATTGGTATTACTTCATCTTCATGGATTATTATCATTTGCTTATCACTATTTATCGTATTCTTTGGTTTAACTTGGGGTCCTATTTTATGGGTGATGTTACCCGAAATGTTCCCAATGCGTGCACGTGGGGCAGCTACCGGTGTAGCAACATTAGTACTAAACGTTGGTACAATTATTGTTGCGCAGTTATTCCCAATGCTTAATAGTGCATTAAGTACAGAATGGGTCTTCTTAATATTCGCAGTTATCGGTGTCTTAGCTATGATTTTCGTTATTAAATTCTTACCAGAAACAAGAGGTCGTAGTTTAGAAGAAATTGAATATGACTTAAGAGAGAGAACTGGCGCTAAACCACAAGAAATGCAAAGTTTATCATAATAGTTATAGAGCCTGGGACTATTGTCTCAAGGCTCCTTTTTATTTACTGCACTTATGAGTTAAATATAGTTGCTCTTAATAGACAATTTTATAGTTATAATAGACAATGTTACTAAGCACGAATAAGTGGTAATTTAGAAAGAAAACATGATAACTAGAAAAAAGCAAAGGTGAGGATAAGATGATTTTAGATAATGTAAATCCAGATGATTTATTTCCAACTGAGAAGAAAGGGCCGACAGTACTTGGTGATATAGAATATAATGTTAAAGGTGAACAACGTTTATATAAAGGTGCTTACATAGCTACGAATGAAAGATTAATATTAAATGTTGATATGGATGGACAATTTTATTATAGGAATATTGGCTATAATGAAATTAAATCAATTTCTCTTGATGGCCAAGTTATCAATTTAAGTTTTGAAATAGGTGACTTCCCAATTAAAAATATTGAAAAGGGTGACGTTGAAACATTTGCGTCCTTTGTACAACAACAAATGAACTAAATAAAAATAATAAAAAAGGCTCACAGCTAAATGCGTACACTAGCTGTGAGCTTATTTGTTTTATAAGCAACTATAATATAAAATCTTAATACGTTACATAATCAAGTTCTAATTCGTGAACTTGGTGAGTTAACATTTCGTTTAGTGGGGTAGGGATATTTAGTTCTTTCCCATATTTAGCAATTTGCCCGTTAAGAAAATCAATTTCTGTCAAACGGCCTTTGTGTAAATCTTGATGCATTGAAGGATAGTGTAAACCTTGTGTAGATTCAGGATAAGCAGCTTCTATCTTGTGAAGCATGTCTTCTGTTTTGATGTCAATATTACGTGCATTAGCTACAGATACGATTTCTTCTATTAATGGCTTAATCATAGCTCTAGCTTGATCGTATGCGCCTAACTCGCCAATACGCTTATCTAAGATAGTACATAGAGGATTAAGCACACTGTTTAAAGTAGCCTTCGACCATATAGAAATAAAGACATTATCACTGATAGCTGAATTCAATCCAGCCTCATTAAAAATGTTATTTATTTCTTCAGTTCGTTTATCCGCCTCTCCATCGGCACGCTGTAATTCTATTGTGCCTGAACCTTCTAATAAAAGTTGTCCTGGGCCTCTTAATCCTGCAGTCCACATTGTAACTGCTAAAAATATTTGAGATTTTGGTACTACTTCTACGAACCGTTCGTCATGTCCTAAACCGTTCATCATAGTTAATATCGCTGTTGATTCTTTGATGGCGTTGTTATCATATAACGCATTGATCATTGCTGAAGCATCCATTGCTTTAGTTAAAATGATGAGTAAATCATACTGTTCATTTACTTCAGAGGGTTTTTTAGCAGTGATATTTACATTATAAGTTGATGTTTCAGTTTTAATTTCTAATCCGTCGTCATTAATTTTGGTAATATGTTCGTCCCAATAATCAATGAGTGTTACATAGTAACCTGCCTCTTTAATTTGTGTTCCGATGCGACCGCCCATAGCACCAGCACCAGCGATTGCGATATGATACATAAAAACACGTCCTTATCGAAAATGAATGGTCATTTCTTTGTATAAGACTAATAAATGACTTACTATATAAATTTTATAGCCTTAAATATTTTGTTATATATAATTAGTTTATCACTTTATTAATATAAATTTGCAATTATCAGACTTTTTACTTATCAAATTAATGAAATAGGCGTACAATTTAGACGTATGATTAAAGGTTAAGGTAGTATGTTCATGTTTAAGATGATATTAAAATAAGATGTATTGAATATTTTAATTTCAAAAGGAGAGTAATTATGAAGAAATCAGATTTAGTTGCACCAGAACGGTATAATATTGTTGAAGAAATTGAAAAGTATGCCGTTGATACGTCGAAACAGGCGATAGCTTATGAAGATGAAGAGGGTAATACAGATAGTATTACATATAGCAATTTAATAAAAAATGCCAATAAAATCGGACATGTATTTTCTAATCATGGATTACAAAAAGGGGACAAAGTACTAATAATGATGCCTCGTAGCATTATTACGTATGAAATCTATACTGCCGCATTAAAATTAGGATTAGTTATTATTCCTAGTTCTGAAATGCTTAGAACTAAAGACTTACAACATAGAATTACACATGGCGATGTAGCTGCTGTTGTAGTAATTAATGAGGGCATTAATGAATTTAAAGGTATAGCAGAATATGATAACTTAACGAAATTTATCGTCGGCGGACATGAAGACGATTGGATTAATATTGAAGATGAACAACAACAAGCAAGCGATGAATTAGATATCGTCACAACTTATAGAGACGATATTGCTTTATTGTCATATACTTCAGGAACGACTGCTAAACCGAAAGCCGTTGTTCATACACATGGTTGGGGTTATGCACATATGCAAACAGCACCGAAATATTGGTTAAGTGTTAATGAAGGTGACACAGCTTGGGCTACAGCTGCACCAGGATGGCAAAAATGGATTTGGAGTCCTTACCTATCTATTATGGGATCAGGTGCTAAAGCGTTAGTTTACCAAGGTAAATTTGATGCTAAAAAATATTTAGAACTGTTACAAAGATATGAAGTTAACGTGCTATGTTGTACACCTACAGAGTATCGGCTAATGGCTAAATTACCTAATTTGAAAGATTATGATTTATCTCATCTTCATAGTGCAGTTTCTGCAGGAGAACCTTTAAACCAAGAAGTAATAGAAAAGTTTCAACAAAACTTTGATTTAACTGTAAGAGATGGCTATGGTCAAACAGAAAATACGCTACTTATTGGTTCGCTTAAAGACGCCGAAACGCGTCCAGGATCAATGGGGAAAGCTATTTTAGGCGACCAAGTTACAATCATTAATGAAGATGGTAATGAAGTTGAACCAGACGTAACAGGTGATATTGCCGTCTGGTTAGATTCACCAGCACTTTTCAAAGGTTATTATAAAGATGAAGAACGTACTACAGATTCCAAACGTGGAGCATTTTACGTCACAGGAGATCGTGCACGTATCGATGAAGATGGCTATTTCTGGTTCCAAGGCAGAAGTGACGACATTATTATTAGTTCAGGTTATACAATTGGGCCATTCGAAGTAGAAGACTCACTCATCGGACATCCTTCAGTTAAAGAATGTGCTGTAGTGGCTAGTCCTGATGATATTCGTGGCAACGTGGTTAAAGCTTTCGTTATTTTACAAGATGATGTAGAAGGCAATGATGCACTAGTAAAAGAGTTACAAAACTACGTTAAACAAGATGTTGCGCCATACAAATATCCACGTCAAATAGAATTCGTTGATGATTTACCTAAGACAAATTCTGGCAAAATTAGACGTGTAGAATTGCGTGCATCAGAAATTGAAAAATTTAATAAATAGTAAATTAAGCGTCTAGGATATCGTATTAATTCTAGACGCTACTTTTATATTGACAGTAGACGACTCAATTAAAACGACGTTTGTATCTAGCTTTTTTCTACTCTAGTCATCCTTGCCGATGCAGGGCTACAAAATTTTCTTATACGAATAAGTTTTCTGTTCTAATCTCTTGATGAAAGCATATTTATTGCTATATGGATAATAGGGATTTATAATTAAATCAATCTCAATTACATTGTGTTTAATTTAATTGAGAAAAATACATTATACTTTTAAGTATATTTAGAGGTGCATATTTATGGCAAAAGTACTATATTCTACAAACATGATTAGTAACGGGGGTCGTGATGGCCGTGTATTTAGCCCTGATAATACATTCGTGCAAAACTTAGCTACACCTAAGGAGATGGGCGGACAAGCGACTACTGCTGAAACAAATCCGGAACAATTATTCGCAGCAGGTTATAGCGCATGTTTTAATAGTGCATTATCATTAATATTACAACAAAATGGTGTTGCTGATGCTAATCCAGAAGTAGAAGCGGAAATTGAATTGATTGCCGACGAAGTAGATAAAGGTGTTAAATTAGGTGGCAAGCTTACAGTAACACTAGAAAATTTAACTCAAGAACAAGCAGAAAAATACGTAGAACAAGCACATAATTATTGCCCATATTCAAAAGCAACGAAAGGGAATATCGACGTAGCATTAGAAGTGCACGCGCAATAAATCATTTAATTGGAATAACAGCGTATCTATTTTAATAGGTGTGATTGTTATTCCTTTTTGTTTTTAACTATTTTATCAGGGTAAGAGTTGAGTGAAGTAGCTAAGGGGTGAATGAGTTGAAAGTAAATTTTACATATGATTTCGACGCAAGCAATGTTCCGAAAATGAAAGCAATATATCAATCTAATGGCTGGACGAGCCATACGGAAGATAATATAAATACTATTTTCAAAGCAAGCACGCATGTTGTTATAGCTAAGGTCGATGAGAAAGTTATTGGGTTTGCAAGGGCATTGTCTGATGGCGTTTATAATGCCGCAATTTATGATGTAGTGGTAGATAAAAATTATCATAAATATGGGATTGGCAGGGAAATTGTAGAAAAGTTAATAGATCGAATAGGTGAAGTATCGTGTATACATTTGATAGCGACGACAAAGCATACGACTTTTTATAAGCGGATTGGTTTTAGAACATTAACCACTGGTATGGCGGTGTATCAACAAGAGCGATTAAAAAATGAGTACACTGTTGATTAAACGTAACAGATGTACTCATTTCAGGTTTGATGTTTGGTGTTTACAATGAATAGTCTTTCACGTCCTTAAAGTCGTAGTTTTTAATAATAGTGCAACCTAATGGATGAAAGCCATTATCTACATGTTCATTAATTTCTTCTAAGACGTTTAATATTTCGTATTCAGGTGTTGATACATCAAACGTATATTTAAATAAATGCTCTTTGTCTGATAACACAGTAGCGACTAATTCTTGGTTTTCCATTTTATAGCCTAATAATTGCATAATCATCTTCACCTTTCTTTATATATATTATTGTTAGGTAGCTAAAACGTTTAGTTCTAAATTAGAATTATTCTAATTAATTACTAGTATACATTAAAATTAGTAAAATGTAGAGTGTTTTAGCTCTGATAATTGAAAAAATTTTAATGCCAGCGTCTCGAAATTTTTTGAAAATACTATGGTTGACCGTTATATAAAGATTTGATATAGTTCAATTAATTTAATAAAAGCTTTCTAGGGTTCCGTAACTTCATAGTTAGTCAGGTCCGAGAGAAAGCAACATGTTGATTACATGTTACACGGAAGGATAAAAGCCTGGGAGATAGTTTAAATACTATCTTCCGGGTTTTTTTTAGTTATTAGGAGGTATGAAAATGAATTGGTTAAAAATTATTATAGCAGCATTGTTTGAAGTTGGATGGGTTGTTGGTTTAACACATGCATCTAATACTATTGAATGGTTTGGGACCGTAATAGCCATTTTTTTAAGTTTCTATTTATTAATACAAGCGTCGAAAGTATTACCAGCTGGAACGACGTATGCGATATTTGTTGGTCTTGGTACTACAGGGGTTACTTTATGTGATTTCTTAGTTTTTGGACAACCATTAAATATAGGAAAGATAGTATTGATATTCACATTGCTGGCTGGCGTAGTTGGGTTGAAACTTGCTACAACGAGCGAGAAAGGAGCGTAAATTATGGATTGGATTATATTAATTATTGCTGGTGTATTTGAGATGCTTGGAGTGGCATCATTGAGTGCTTATACACATAATAATAAATTAAGCTCATTAATATATATGATTGTGAGTTTCGCGCTTAGTTTTATTTGTCTAGCTATAGCGATGATAACATTGCCAATGAGTACAGCATATGCAGTGTGGACTGGGATCGGTGCCGTAGGTGGCGCTGTGATAGGTATGTTGTTTTATAAAGAATCAAAAGATTTTTTACGTGTATTATGTATCTTGGTAATTCTAGCAAGTACGATTGGTTTGAAATTAATGAGCTAAAAAAAGAGCGACACGTAAGTGCCGCTCTTAAAGAGTAATATGTTCATGAATATAAAAGACTAGTAGTTAATATTAACTACATTTTTAATATAGCATATGCTTCTTTATTGATACAAATATTTTACTTTAATTATTTTTAACTTGCTAGATAATGAATTATTACATATTTTTTTACAGTAAAAGTGAGATTTCGGTATTTTGTAGATGTTGTTTTCTACTTAAAAGTGTCGTAGTAAAGAATGGAATAACTAATAAATCGTTGATTGTAAAATGATAATAAAAGATAGTAATACTTATGCATTTTACAGATAAATAATAATTTATATGATATTCACTGCCATTATGGAAGCTGGTCAACAATTAATTTTCCTCATTTTTGAATATAAATATTATACGAATAGATCAAAATTACACCTTAATACTTTTATATTGGGGTGTTTTTCTATATTATATTGTAATTAATATAATATAGAAAATATAAAATATATTGAAAAATAAAAGTGATGATTATATAATTTCGTAAACGCTTACAGATATTATAGGAGGAAATAAGATGTCTAAAGTACAAAATATTACAAAAGAGCAGTGGATTCTATCCACATTCCCAGAATGGGGAACATGGTTAAATGAAGAAATTGAGGAAACGCAAGTACCAAAAGATAATTTTGTGCTGTGGTGGTTAGGTTGTACAGGAATTTGGTTAAAGTCACATGAAGGCACTAATATTTTATGTGACCTATGGTGTGGGAGTGGTAAACGTACTAAAAAGAATAAGTTAATGAAGTCTGGTCACCAAATGCAACGCATGTCTGGATGCAAAGAGCTTCAACCTAATTTAAGAACGCAACCATTTGTTATTGATCCATTCGAGATGAAAAATATTAATGCGCTAGTAGTGACGCATATACACTCAGATCATCTAGATATAAATACCGCAGCAGCAGTATTACAAAATACCGATGATTCAGTTCCATTTATAGGCCCTAAAGCTGTAGTAAACATTTGGAGAGATTGGGGCGTGCCTGAACATAGATGTAAAGTGGTTAAACCCGGAGATAGCATAAAAGTGGGAAGCATAGAGATAGTAGCACTAGAAGCCTTTGATCGTACTGCATTAATTACTGTACCACAAGAATATCAATTGAATGGCCAGTTTCCTCAAGATATGGATGATATTGCAGTGAACTATTTATTTAAAACGTCAGGGGGTAATCTTTACCATGCTGGAGACTCTCATTTTTCGGTAAAATTTGCTGAACATGGGAACAATCACGAGATTGATGTTGCATTAGGTGCCTTTGGAGAAAACCCAAGAGGTATTACTGACAAATTAACGTCGGTTGATTTATTAAGAATGGCAGAGTGTTTAAAGACAAAAGTTGTTATACCAGTGCATCACGATATATGGTCTAATTTCCAAGCTAATCCACAAGAAATACTAACGCTGTGGAAAAATAAAAAAGACTTTTTAGACTATGATTTCACACCTTTCATTTGGCAAGTTGGCGGCCAATATACTTACCCTCAAGATAGAAATAAATTGGAGTATCATTATCCAAGAGGCTTCGAGGATGTCTTTACTACAGCAAATGATTTACCGTATCCTTCATTTTTATAAAAGCAAAGGAATGAACAGCTATGAACAACTTATATAAAATATTTATTTGGTTTATAGATAATATACTCACTAAGCCTGAATTTTTCATTGGTATTATTGTTTTTGTAGGCTACGTATTACTTAGAAAAAAATGGTATGAATGTTTGGCTGGTTTTATTAAAGCGGTTGTTGGTTTCATGATTTTACTCGTTGGAGCTAAAGGCTTAGTAGAAAAATTCAGACCCATATTAGCCGGTTTAGCCGATAGGTTTGATTTGAAGGCGGCAGTTATTGATCCATATTTTGGACTGAATGCTGTTGATAGTGCATTAAAATCTATAAATTTAACTACAACTTATACGATGATTGCACTTGTAATTGGTTTTCTACTAAATATTTTATTAGTAAAACTTAGCAAGATAACGAAACTTAGAACATTGTTTATTACAGGTCATATTATGGTCCAACAATCATTAACAATTACGTGGATTGTATTTTTTGCATTTCCAGAATATAGAAATTTTATAGGCAGTACAATGATTGGCATTCTAGTGGGGCTATATTGGGCTGTTGGTTCTAATTTAACGGTTGGACCGACACAACGACTAACTAATAACGCTGGTTTTGGAGTTGGACATCAAGAAATGTTTGCTATTTGGTTAGTAGACAAAGTGGCACCTAAATTAGGAAATAAAGAGAAAAATTTAGAAAATATGAAATTGCCTAAATGGTTGTCGATGTTCAATGATAGTATCGTTGCAACAGGGACGCTCATGCTTATCTTTTTTGGCACTATTTTAGTAATTTTAGGTGAAGACTTTTTAAGAAAATTAGACCCTCAAAACTTCCCCGAAAAGTTATCTTTTGTTACTTATATTATTTCAAGCTCGCTATCATTTTCAGTATTTTTAGCAATTTTGATGATGGGAGTAAGGATGTTCGTGTCAGAATTAACGAACTCTTTCCAAGGTATATCGAATAAATTATTACCCGGGTCATTACCGGCAGTGGATTGTGCTGCAACGTTTAATTTTGCGCCTCAAAACGCAGTGTTATTTGGATTTATTTGTGGCTCGTTAGGTCAATTCATTACTATTTTAGGTCTGATTTTGTTTCATTCACCCGTACTTATTATAACTGGTTTTGTACCTGTGTTTTTTGATAATGCTACTATTGCCGTTTATGCCAATAAGGTTGGTGGAACAAGAGCAGCTTTAATTTGTGCTTTTGTTTCTGGTGTGTTGCAAGTGTCGATAGGTGCATTTGCTGTAGTGTTCTTTGATTTATATAAATTTGGCGGTTGGCACGGAAGTATAGATTTTGAATTAATTTGGCCAGGCTTTGGATTCTTATTACACCATTTTGGCTTAATAGCATACTTTATAATCATTATCTTATTGCTCTTAATACCTCAATTACAATATAGAAGAGCGAAAGACAAAGAGCTATACTATCAAGGTTTAGAATAATACAACACAAAAATGGAGGAATTTAATTATGTTAAAAATTTTAGCAGCTTGTGGCAGTGGCATGGGATCATCAATGGTGATTAAAATGAAAATTGAAAAATGTTTACGTGAACTTGGTGTTAGTGATTTTTCTGTTGATTACTGTAGTATCGGAGAAGCAAAAGCGCAGGCAAATGGATATGATATCGTGTTTGCTAGTAAATATTTAATTCAAGAATTAGAAGGTAGGACGACGAGTAAATTATTAGGATTAGACAATTTAATGGATGATGCGGAAATAAAAGAAAATTTACAACGTGTAATTTGAAGGTGAATATTATGGTGTCATTTAAGGAAAGCATTATTAATGAACAATCTATTTGGTTAAATCAAGATGCTAAAAATTGGGAAGAAGCTGTGGCAAAAGCTACAGCCCCGTTATTGCAAAGTGGGGCTATAACAACAAATTATGTAGAGGCTATTATTGAAAATACTAAAAAATATGGGCCTTATTATTTATTAATGGATGGCATGGCAATGCCACATGCAAGACCGGAAGATGGTGTGAACCGAGATGCTTTTAGTCTCGTGATATTTAATGAACCTATAGATTTCGGAGATAATAAACGCGCGAGTGTATTTGTAGTTTTAGCCGCGACATCATCTGATATTCATACGAGTATTGCGATACCACAAATAGTTAGTGTATTCGAAATCGATAATATAATTGATAAATTAACAACAGCGACATCTGTAGAAGAAATCATCGCACATATCGATAAAGCAGATATGAGTGAATATATTTCATAACATCAAGGAGGGACAACTATGACTAAACCATTACTACAAATTGCTTTAGACAATCAAACTATTGATAGCGCAACGCGTACGTTAAAATCATTAGACAACGAAGTGGACATTATAGAAGTAGGGACAATATTATGTTTACAAGAAGGTAGACATGCTATCGAAACAGTTAGGTCATTATATAAAGATAAAATAATATTAGCAGATACTAAGTGTGCAGATGCAGGAAAAACAGTCGCTCAAAATTGTAAGGATGCTGGTGCAAACTGGATGACAGTCATTTGTTGTGCGACGATAGAAACAATGATTGCTGCAAAAAATGTGATGGACGATATTCAAGTAGAGTTATATGGCGATTGGACCTTTGAACAGGCACAACAATGGTTTAATAACGATATAAAACAAGTAGTATATCATCAAAGTCGTGATGCACTTTTAGCTGGTAAAAAATGGTCGGAAGAAGATTTAAATAAGATTCAAAGACTTATTGATATAGGATTTAAAGTTTCCGTTACAGGTGGCTTAGAACTGGATACAGTGAAATTATTTCAAGGTTTAGATATATATGCATTTATTGCTGGACGCAACCTTAGAGAGACTGAAAATCCTGCTTACGCTGCGCGTGCTTTTAAAGAAGAAATTACAAGGGTTTTTGAATCATGAATTATCTAGGTATTTATGAAAAAGCCATGCCGGTAGCTTTATCAATATCTGAGAAATTAAAATATGCTAAACGATTAGGCTTTCAGTTTATAGAGATGTCTATCGATGAGTCAGATGATCGGTTAGCTAGATTAACCTGGTCAAATGATACTATTCATAAAATTAATGAAACGCAATTATACGAAGATATTTATGTGCAAAGCATTTGTTTAAGTGGACATAGAAGATATCCATTAGGTTCATCTGATGAGAATATTAGAAGAAAAGCTTTGGAAATAATGTTCCAAGCAATTGATTTAGCTCAAAAAATAGGTGTACGTGTCATTCAACTGGCTGGGTATGACGTTTACTATGAAACAAAATCACAAGCAACTGCTCAAAATTTCAAAGAAGGGCTCACCGTTGCTCTAGATTACGCTGCTAAGAAGCAAGTCATTTTAGCGCTTGAAATCATGGATGATACATTTTTGAATAGTATTTCGAAATATATTGAATTAAAGCATGCTGTAGGCAATCACCCGTACTTAAAAGTATATCCAGATATAGGAAATCTTTCTGCCTGGCCACAAAATAATGTGCCTATTGAATTAACGAAAGGGATAAATGATACCGTGGCAATCCATTTAAAGGACACATTGCCTGTTACGTCTAATTTCAAAGGCCAATTTAAAAATGTTCCATTTGGTGAAGGAAAAGTAGATTTTGTCGAGATATTTCAAACATTACAGCATTTAAAATATAATGGGCCATTTTTAATAGAAATGTGGTCGGAAAATTTAAAAGATCCTAAAGAGGTCATATTAAATGCCAAAACATTTATCGAAGAAGCAATCATGAAAAGTGGTGTTCATCATGGATAAAGCAATGATACAACGACTAGTTTATGAGGGTAATTTACAATTGCCAAAAAATAAATTAGTAAAATTGACTTGGGGTAATGTCAGTATGGTTGACCGCGACAAAGGCATCATTTGTATTAAACCGAGTGGTATACCGTACAGTAAACTATCTCCTGTAGATATGGTCATTACTGATTTAGAAGGCACAGTACAAGGAAATCAACTTAAGCCATCATCTGATTTACCCACACATGTATATTTATATAAGCATTTTCTAAACATCAATAGTATAGTGCATACGCACTCACTACATGCAGTATCTTTTGCACAAGCAGGTAGAGCAATCCAACCGTATGGAACGACACATGCAGACACTTTTTATGGACCGATACCTTGTGCTAGACAGTTAACCAAAGAAGAAGTTGAACAAAATTATGAGTACAATACAGGTAAAGTCATTGTAGAAACTTACCAGTCTTTAAATATTACTCCAGATGCAATACCAGCCATTAATACAAAAAACCATGGTCCATTTATATTTGGGACATCGGTAAAGCAAGCAATAGAACATACTATTGTTTTAGAAGAAGTTGCAGAGATGGCATTAAAAACAGAACTATTAGCGCAAGATAATAGTTCTGCAATAGACCAATTTTTATTGGATAAACACTATTATAGAAAGCATGGCAAAAATGCATATTACGGTCAATAACTAAAGATGAATAATGGAATATGATTATTTCCATTATCAATCATCATGTCCCAAGATGTCATTTTCATAATATAAGTGGTGATTTTAGTGCTTAAGCGGAAAAATGTGGTAGGTAACAATGTAAAAAGGATTAGTATACATGTAAGACATAGTGGATATTTTGTTCTTCTTGTAAATCAGCTATGTTATTATTTACAGCAAAACAACAAAGTATAGAATAGGAAGCGGGACAAAAATCTTATTATTATAAAAAGATTTTGTAGTCCCGCCCCGACAAGGATGACTAACGTTGAAAGCAACTTGATATAAGCGTATTTTCAATCCAGTCATCTATTGCCCATGCAAAAGTAGAGCCTGAAGACAGAATATGTCCCAGGCTCTTAGTTTATTGTCTATTACTATTTAATTTATATAAAAATGTTGTTGTGTTCTATCGATTTTGACTAGGGTCTAAAGTAACTTTCATCTGAGATTAACACTTTAACACCACGATATATATTTTTAATTGTATACCAAACTGTGACCACTAAGAGTACGATAGCTATCGTAATCATTACAACTGCTTGCCAAGTTGATTGGGAGGATAAGGCACCTGCTCCAAGAGTTGCGCTAAATATTAAAATAAATGGACATAGATAAGTAATGATATGATATATCAAAGATTTTGCTGCATGTGCTGACGTAGGTTTGTCTGATAAAATCCATACAATAATCGGTAATATGAGTGGTGCGAAAAATATACTGAAGTAACATAAAGCTGCAAGTATTTTACCACTTTGCACATTTGAATAAGAAGTTTTATAATCCATTTTTTCACCTCACAAAGAGTGTATCAAATCAGTGATGAAGTATGTAGGTTAGTTACTTAATATGACAACATTGTTAGGTCCTTAAACAGTGTATAATATAAAAAAGACCTTATAGAGAAGGTCTTTAAACGTTTATTCTGCACATAATGTTGTTATAGCACTCGCGATAATAGCCATCGTAGTTAAAATTAAAACGACTACAAGCAGTGGCACGGGTGTAGTGAATATAACGATAAGTGTTAGAAATAACGCAGGTATTGCAAAAAATATTTGCCATATCGTTGAAATAATGCGTGTTGCTTTATACTTAAAAATTCCTAGTATTAGCGCGGGTAAGAATATACAAGCTGAAAAGCCTAAAGCGATCCATATTTCAGCAGGTCGTTCAAAGTTTATTTCGCTACCACCAGTTGGGTTATTATAAGCGATAGTAATAATTGATAGTGTAATAAAAATGACTGCTAATAATAATGTGGTCAAACGGTATTTCATAAATCGCACACCCCAATGTTTAATAAATTAAATACATTGTGACATATAGTAATTTGGGTGTCAAAATACATTTTTAAAATACAAAAATAGTCTAGACACCAATTTTGTAATGTCTAGACTAATAACTATCCACTGCTGCAATACTATGTTGAAACTCTTGATAAAAAACATCTAAATTGTCTAAAAAGCTACCTACCATGACTGCAATGACAACGCAAGTGATACTAAGTACGATTTGTTTGGAAGAAATTCTGCCTTGTTTTTCTTGTTTGTCTACTAAATTATATGCAATAAAGACAGCAGCAATTGCACCAATTAAAATTGTTAAAACCATTTAAGCCCCCTAGGTTTAAATACTTTGTTTTCAATACAAAGTAAGTTTAACAAATGGTGACGTAGTGCTAAAGTTAAATAACAATAAAAAACCTTACAATTATGTAAGGTTTATTACGAAGTTCTGTTATAAAGTATTAAAAAGTGACAATTTCAACTTGCAAATACTGATAAATTAACTATTAACGATGTCATAGTTTTGTAATGTGTGCGACATTATATGAAGACTACTTATCTATAGCTTTAGTACTAATATTTTTTGATTTTAAGAATTTCTTAATTTTAGCTTGTTGTTTGCCGTTTACTTGTCCAGCGTATTTAGTAGAAACATCGACGACATTTAATTCATTTTGTGGTTGGTAATCAAGTTGTTCGATATCATCATCGACGTTTTTAATCGTACTGTTTAATGATGTGAAATATTTGATAATACGATCTACATTTGTCTTGTAACCTTTAGGAAGGTTGTTATCTTCGACGAACTTTTTAAATCTAACATCATTTTTGATTGCATTACGTGATAAGTCAGAAAGGCGTTTTGACTGTTTGTCCGTGATTTTTTTATCTGAATTTGATTGTCTATCTAATTTGTATTGCATTAAATATTTGTTATCAAGAATGACTGAGTTGACATCGAGATATTTTTGGATAGCTTTATTCATTTCTTCTTCGCTGATATTTTCTCCACTTTTATTAGAATGGAAAATATCTTTTTCGGTAAGTACTTTTACATTTTTAGGTGCATGTTTTGCGCTATGTTGGTTATCGTCGTGGTCTTCATCGTTTGAACAAGCAGCCAGTACGACGGCTAATATCATAATGAACGCTAATAAAATACGCTTTTTCATTTCGTGTAGTAATCTCCTTTATAAAAAATTAAGCATTAATTGGAATGTTATTTATGTACATACTATAGAGTATCATTTTTGAGATTGCATTCAAATGGCATTTTTTTGAAGAAACGCACAATCTAATGAACAAAATCTCACAATTTTTCATAATGAAATTGTGCTTAAAAAATTTAGCTTTATGATTAGGATAAAGATTTTAGTCTATGTTCAAGGACTAAATAAATAATACATAAAGTTATAATATAGAGTAAAGCTTCTGCGGTTAATAAACTACCATTTCTATGGAATATAATCAGCAATAAATCAATAATAGTTAGCGGCACGCCAAGAGCAGCATATAGTTTAAAAAACTTTTGATTTAATTTTTTATATGTAAGTTGTGCTATTTTCCAATGTTTAGTACTTAACATAGCGCGTTTAGTTTGATAAAGCATGGGGCTTTTTTGAGCAGTGTTGGTATGTGTTGTAATAATACGTTTGGAGAAATGTAAATGTATTATTGCTACAATTAGTAATAACATATAAGGTCGTCCAATCACGTTAAAGTAAATAATATAGTATAGTATAAAAAAAGAGGAGTCAACTTAGACTCCTCTTTAAAATTACATAACACTTGCTTCAATTTTAGTGTGACGAATAATATAATCAAAAGCATTTAATGCGGCATTTGCACCTGCACCCATTGAAATAATGATTTGTTTATTACGGTCATCTGTTACGTCGCCAGCGGCAAATATTCCAGGAACACTTGTCGCATTTTTACGGTCAATCGTAATTTCTTTAGCTTCATTCATGTCGACATATTCATCTAACCACTCAGTGTTAGGCAATAAACCAATTTGAACGAATATACCGTCTAATTCAATTGTATGCTCTTTATTTGTACTAATATCATTATATTTTAAACCTGTTACTGAATCTTCACCAATAACTTCGGTAGTTTGAGCTTGTTTAATAACTGTTACATTTGATAGAGAGTTTAAGCGTTGTTGTAATACATCGTCAGCTTTTAACTCTGTATTTCTTTCTAATAATGTTACATGTTTAACTATTCCGGCTAAATCAATGGCAGCTTCAACACCAGAGTTACCGCCACCTACAACTGCAACATCTTTACCTTCGAATAATGGACCATCACAGTGAGGGCAAAATGCCACACCTTTGTTGATAAGCGCATCTTCACCAGGAACTTGTAGTTTACGCCAACGTGCACCAGTAGCAATAATGACAGTTTTACTGCGTAATTGCGCATCGTTATCTAAAGTAATAACGATGTCATCATCTGTTTTTTCAATACCACTAGCACGAACGCCAGTCATAACATCGATATCATCATATTGTTTAATATGATCTTCTAAAGCAGATGAGAATGTTGGTCCGTCGGTTTCTTTAACTGTTACAAAGTTTTCAATTGCAGCAGTATCATTTACTTGTCCACCAATGCGGTCTGCAACGATACCTGTGCGTAAACCTTTACGAGCTGTATAAATGGCAGAAGTACCACTTGCAGGGCCACCGCCAAGGATTAAAACATCGTAAGGTGCTTTGTCGTTAAATTCAGATGGGTCAGCTTGGCTACCTAAATTAGTTAAAATATCTTGTACTGACATACGGCCATTACCAAACTCTTCTCCATTTAGGAAAATAGCAGGTACAGCCATGATATTTTCGGATTCTTCTTTAAAAATGGCTCCGTCAATCATAGTATGAGTGATATTAGGGTTTAATAAACTCATTAAATTTAAAGCTTGAACTACGTCAGGACATTTTTGACAAGTTAAACTGATATAAGTTTCAAAATGTAGTGGACGGTCTAGTGCTTTGATTTGATCTATAACTGCTTGTTCTTCTTTTGGTGGGCGACCACTCACTTGTAATAAAGCTAGAACAAGTGAGTTAAATTCGTGCCCCATCGGTAAACCTGCGAAAGTAATGCCAGTATCTTCTCCTGGGCGATTTACTGTGAAGCTAGGCGTACGTTTTAGGTCAGTTTCTTCTACACTAATGTTAGATGACATGCTTGCAACTTCATCTAAAAGTTCTTTTAACTCTTTAGATTTATCATCAGAACCAAGACTTGCGCTTAATTCTACATCACCTTCCATTAATTGAAGTAATTGCTTAAGTTGTGATTTCAACTCATCATTTAGCATTTGACATCAATGCCTCCTTAGATTTTACCTACTAAGTCAAGTCCAGGTTGTAATGTTTCTGAACCTTCTTCCCATTTTGCTGGGCAAACTTCGCCTGGATGTTGACGAACGTATTGTGCTGCTTTGATTTTGTGTACTAAAGTACTTGCGTCACGTCCAATTCCGTCAGCGTTGATTTCTGCTGCTTGAACAACACCATCAGGGTCAACGATGAAAGTACCACGTTGAGCAAGACCTAATGCTTCATCTAGAACATCGAAGTTACGAGTAATAGTTTGAGAAGGGTCACCGATCATTTGATATTGGATTTTGTTAATAGCTTCTGAATGGTCGTGCCATGCTTTGTGTACGAAATGCGTATCAGTTGATACTGAATATACATTAACGCCTAATTCTTGTAATTTATCATATTGACCTTGTAAGTCTTCTAACTCTGTGGGACATACGAATGAAAAGTCTGCTGGGTAGAAACAAACAACACTCCATGAACCTTTTAAGTTTTCGTCAGAGATTTCAAAGAATTCATCTTTCTTTGGATCATAAGCATTTGCTGTGAATGGTAAAATTTCTTTATTAATTAAAGACATAAAAAAACATCCTCCTAAATTGTATATTAATTACTTTGAGATTAGAATTTCGCAATAGATTATTCTGATTGTTTATTTATAATAATTCTAATCTTTGGAATCCATTATTACATTTAATTTTTATTTCGTCAACATAGCCGTTTCGGTCTAGTAATGATAACGAATTTAGATTTTTAAAGGTTTTGTGACAACAAAAAGGAAGTATAGTTCATTAATTTTTAACGTTCATTGTTATGATCATTATACATCTCTTTAATATCAATTAGATAATTTCATTCTCAACTAAAATACTTTATTAGGATTATTTAAATTCTTAATATCCATCAAAGTCAATAGCTATGCACATGGTATCGCTTACACAATATTTTAAATATACGACAATAATACGCTATTATTTTCATTAAATTCTTTATCACTTTAAATTATAAAGAAATTTAGTTATATAGCTTTAAAATCATAGAAAAAAGGGTAAGCATTAAGTAAGTATATCGTACTTATATTTGCTATTATTTATTAAATAAGTACATAGAAAAGAGGTTTTAGCGTGACAAATTATGTTTATGACTTAATGAAAAAACACCATTCAGTTAGAAAGTTTAAAGACAAACCGCTTTCTAATGATGAAGTTAAAAAACTAGTTGAAGCAGGGCAAAGTGCTTCGTCATCTAGTTATTTACAAACTTATTCTATTATAGGTGTTGATGATCCACGAATAAAAAAAGATTTAAAAGAAGTTTCAGGACAACCATATGTTGTAGACAATGGCTACCTATTTGTATTTGTAATGGATTATTATAGACATGCGTTAATAGAAGAAGATAAGAAAAGCAACATGGACGTTTCGATAGGTTCTACAGAAGGATTATTAGTAGGTACTATTGACGCTGCACTAGTGGCTCAAAATATAGCGGTTGCAGCAGAGGATATGGGATATGGCATAGTTTATTTAGGTTCCTTACGTAATGATGTTCATCGCGTGAAAGAAATACTTAATTTACCGGAACATACTTTCCCACTATTTGGTATGGCCGTGGGTGAGCCTGCTGACGATGAAAATGGTGCACCGAAACCACGTTTGCCGTTTGAACATGTTTTTCACGAAAATCAATATAACAATAATGATCAAGAACAACGTCAAGCATTAGAAGATTATGACAACACTGTAAGTGATTATTATCATAAGCGTACGAATGGAGAACGCAATGAAACGTGGTCTAATCAAATTGCTCGTGCATTAGGAAGCAAGCAAAGGCTAGATATGTTAGATGAATTGAATAAATCAGGTTTCTTAAAGCATTAAATTTTCGTATTAAACATTTTTCTGTGATATACGTAATTAAAAGTTAATTATTAGGAAGGAGTTGGTTACATTGAGCATGTTTGATAAATTATTTAAAAATAATGATGACAATCGTGATTGTACACCTGAAGAAAGTAATGATAACCAACAAGTACATGCCAATGAAGATGTACTTACTCCTTCGCAAGCACAAGATTATTGGGCAAAAATTGCTAGTAAAATCATTGTCAGTGCAACGAATTGTGTAGACCATATGGCTGAACGTATTTTCATACTGATATCATTTGATGAAAAAATGCCCACCATGGATATATTTTTTCAAATGAATGGTCAAATTAGAATGTGGAATGATTTAGACAATCCGCAACAAAAAAAGGTAATTTATCAAAGTTTGTTGCCTCAAGCTGGCAACGTGGTCAAACAAGTCCATAATCTTTATGATCGCGCAGACGTGACGCGTATCGCATATTCTCAAATTCAATTTGAATTTGAAAGTAAGACTTGGTACTTACATGATATTTCACAGGCGTCAATGGAAGCGCAACTAGATAAAGAAGCAGCATTCTTAAAATGGTTTGATGATGTCTCACGTGAAATTAAAAACCTAGCTGTTGATAGTGAACAAAAAATAACGTGGGGCCCATTTAAACCACTTAGTAATTAACAAAAAAAGCGCAATAGCAATTGCTATTGCGCTTTTATTCTATATAAGTTTAACTATTAGCAGTTAATTCGCCGTAAGATTCTTCGTGATAAACGTCTTTATCTAAGTTGTTAGTTAATTTTGATGTACCTACACCTGCTAGCATAGAGTCATTGACGTTTAATGCTGTACGTCCCATATCAATAAGCGGTTCTACAGAAATTAAGACACCAGCTAGAGCAACAGGTAAGTTTAATGTTGATAGTACCAAAATAGATGCGAATGTTGCGCCGCCACCAACACCGGCAACGCCAAATGAACTAATAATAACGATACCAATCACAGATAAGATAAACTGTAAATTGATTTCAACGTGAGCTACAGGTGCTACCATAATAGCTAACATTGCAGGGTAAATACCTGCACAACCATTTTGACCTATTGAGAGTCCAAATGAAGCAGAGAAGTTAGCGATGCCGTCAGGTACACCCAATCGATTTTTTTGAGTTTGCACGTTTAAAGGTAATGAACCTGCGCTCGAACGTGATGTGAATGCAAATAGTAACACTTCACCTGTTTTCTTAATAAATGTTAAAGGATTTAATCCTAAAATCATAAGGATGATCATGTGAATGATATACATTACGATTAATGCTACATAAGTTGCGATAACAAATTTACCTAATGTCCAAATTGCTGCAAAGTCGCTTGTAGCAATTGTTTTAGCCATGATAGCTAAGATGCCATATGGTGTTAAACGTAACACAAAGGTAACGATCGCCATTACTAATGCATAAACTGCGTCGATACCGCGTTTAAGTAAATTGCCTTGTTCTGGTTGCTTACGTAAAACGCGTAAAAAGGCAAAGCCGATAAACGCTGCGAAAATCACAACGGCAATTGTTGATGTTGCACGTTGACCAGTGAAATCTAAGAATGGATTACTTGGTAACAATTCAAGGATTTGTTGTGGTAATGTTTTAGCACTCATATCTTTTGCTTGGCTAGCTATTTCGCTACCTTTAGAACCCACTGCACCACCTAAATCGATTGATGAAGCATCTAAATTGAACGCCAGGGCAGTTAAGATACCGATAATAGAAGCAATGCCGACAGTTCCTATTAAGAAGACAAAAATCCACATACCGACCTTGGCGAATTTTTCACCAATTTGTATTTTAGTAAATGCAGAAACGATAGAGATAAATATTAACGGAATAACAATCATTTGTAAGAGGGAAATATACCCATCTCCAGCAATACTTAGCCAATCCGTCGTTTGTTTTGTTATTTTGCTATCTACACCATAAATTAAGTGTATCGCAATACCGAAGACGATACCTACGCCTAACGCAGAAAAGACACGTTTAGGGAAAGAAACGTGTTTTTTAGCCATAATACTTAATCCGATGATGAAGGCCACAAAAATAATAATGTTTAAAATAGTAAGTAACATTGTCAGGACCTACACTTTCCTATAATAATTTTTAATAAGCCGAGTTACTTAATAAGGATAGTAGCATTTATAAATATATTCAAGAGGATTGCTTAATAAATATTTATAATATTAAAAGATTATATATTCTGACAATTATAATTGTTTGATGTCTAAAAATAGAAAATATAAGTAGGGGGCAAGGAAGGTATAAATGAGCTGTCGGAATTATATGACACAACATTAAAACAGCCACAACAATTAATCATGTTGTGACTGTTCATAATAAACTTATAAATTAAATAAACGTGCAAAGAACCCTTTTTTCTCTGAAGAAGATGTTTCTTTAGTTAATGGTGATGATTGTGAAGTTGCTGAATATCCATTGTCATTTGTTGCATCAGAAGATAATGCTGACTGATCATTTTCACTACTTTCATTTGGTTGAGAAGTAGCTTCCGTTGAAGCGGTTTGTGTAATTTCTTGGTCGTTTGTTTTACTGCTATCAGTTGTAGCTTCTTGCGCTTCTGCATTAGGAGCATCTCCATCAGTTGAAGTCTTCGTTTCTGTTGAGTGTGAATCAACTTGTGTGAATTCCTCTTCAGTAGATTTCGTTTCGCTCTGTTTATTCGTATCTATAGTAGCTTTGTTCTCTTGTGGTACTTCTTGTTTATCTTTATTTGTTGTTGCACTGTCTTCAGTGGCTTGAACTTGCTCTAAACTTTGATTAGGTTGTACTTTAGAACGCTCTGTATCATTAGCGACACTTGATTGAATTAGGGCAGCTTGTTCGGACTGTGTTTTGTGAATTTCTGCTTGAGTCGTTTTTATTTCATCAGTAGAAGATTGGATCGTTTTTAACGCTTCAGTATTTGTATCGAGCTTAGCAGTAATTTGATTTTGTAATTCGCGCAATTCGTTTTGTTGATTGTGTACTTGGCTAATCATTTGGCCTAACATATGACGTTCTTCACGAATTTGTTGAATCTCACTACGTAATTCTTCTACGACTTGACTAACATTTTGGTCGGTAGGTAGGTTGCTACTATCATCTTTGACTAATACTTGTAGAAAATCTTTTTCTTGTTCTAATTCATCGAAAGCTAAATCGTAACTATTTGTTTGTCTGACTTTCTCGGCGATATCTTGGAATAACTCGATATCTTCTTCTTTAAAGTCTGTAGCTTCTCTACCTCGATATTCTGTCTTGCTGAGTTGGTATCCACGTTCTTCTAAATGCTGAACTATTTTACGTACTTGTTTTTCACTAAGTTCTACACGTTGGGCGAATTCTTTCGTTAACATAGAAATAAATCCTTTCTAAAAATAAAATTATGTATAGGGACGTTTGTCTTCGGTCAGTGAAACGTCAGTCTTACTTCTATGTTATTTTACCCCGTTTTTATAATGATTTCAAGTATTGCTGTACTTTAAGAATGCTTACGTAAATCCATCTGTTCTAACATAGGATAAATGATATGACGTGAAATTTTGTTAGCAAACACATACTTTAATATATAATTTGATTTGATACTCGTACCATAGATGTCTTTTGTTAATTCAATGTTAGATTTAATAAACAAGTCCATTGACTGCTCTTCAAAATTATTTTTGATAGGTTGTCTTGGCGCTATATAGTCGATATCATTTTGTTGCTCAAATCCATACTCCATTAATAAGCGACGTCTTTTATTTAGTACTATTGTTTTTTCATTGTCTTCTGACTCAGCTTCTTCTATTTCTTGATCTACTTCGAGCATGATGAAATTAACGTCATGAGCGTGCAATTGGTTAGATAGTTTGTTTAGTTCCTTTTCCATTTCTTCGAGCGTAAGTCTAATTGTTATGTCTCGATTACCGTTGTTTTCGGCTAACAAGTAAATTAAAAAAGCTGAGTTTGTAGTAGCTTCATAATGTGCTGTAGCAATACTGACGATTGAATCGTTATCAATACCGACAAGGAAAATGTAATCATGTTTAGTATATTTATTTTCTAGTGACTGACGGAAAATCTTTTCTCCCTCTTTAAGAGAGACGTCTAGCTTACCGTCATATAAATTTAAAGCTTCTTCGAATAAAGGATCTTGCACGGTTTTAACTATTTTAAATTCCATCTTCAAACCTCCGTACTGTAGATTATTTGTGCTTATTGTAGCATACAGATGAATATGGCGTAATGATCAACTGTGGTAGAAAGCTTTATAAATGACTAAAAAAAGAGTATTAGTTGTTAAACTAATACTCTACAAAACCTATTTAGCATTAAGACTTTGGCCCTTCTGATTGTTCAGAATAATGGTTACCAACAATGCTATTTTGATTTTCCATTTCGCCTTCAGTGGCATATGCAGCATTGTAATTTTGTACTTCATCATGTGAAGATTCATCTTTTGAGATGACTAAAATATATTTACCTTCATGAAGTTCATTTTTATAATGTTCCTCTTCATCCTCAGGCATACTGTAATGTGCAAGTACAGCAGCTTCAGTATCTTCACCAGTAAGTAATTTAGCTGCCATGTCACTTATACCACCTGTAGTTGCTGTTAAATTAATTTCAGAGTCATGTAAATCATCTAAGTGTAATTTTTTCTTGCTAATTACAGATAATTCGTAATCATGATACCCTTCTGCTCTTTTTTGTTTAATTGCTTCATATAATTCATCTGTACCATTTATAACTTTAAATTCAGCCATGGTTGTACCCTCCAATTAACTTCTTTCGATTACTCATTCTTTACCCAATTGTGCTTAGTGTGAAACGATTTAATTAAATTATAAAACGAATCTCTATAACTTACAAATGTTATTATACTCTATAATTAACCGCTTACAACTGTAAATTAAACAGTCAATTAGCATACATTTTATATAAAGTGTATATTGAAAGGAATATGAAAATTTGGTATTATCGTATAATAATTTAACTAGCTCATATAATCTAAAGAATATGGCTTTAGAAGTTTCTACCGTGTTGCCGCAAACGACATGACTATGAGTAACAAGACAATACATACAATAACTATATTTTAATCATGCATAACCGAATGGAAGTGGTTTGGTTTCCTACCATCCTACTTATTGATTTGCTAGCGGGAAAGGTAATTAATATTTAGGAGCATACAGCTGATTATCTTGGTCATTGGTCACGTTTTTGTATTGCATGTTCACTCATAGATCCTGAAACTTCATTAGTTTAGGGTCTTTTTTGTACACATTACGAGGAGGTTTTTTCGAGTGAATTTGTTGGAACAAAGAGTTAAAGAAGATGGTGTGGTCATTGATGAAAAGATTTTAAAGGTAGACGGTTTCCTAAATCATCAAATTGATGCGCAACTTATGTATGAAATTGGTAATACTTTTCATGACCAATTTAAAAATGAAGGAATTACGAAGGTGTTAACTATTGAGGCGTCAGGTATTGCGCCTGCAATTATGGCTGCACTACGTTTTAATGTACCTTGCTTATTCGCCAAAAAAGCGAAACCAAGCACATTAACAAAAGATGTATATCAGGCTGAAATACATTCATTCACTAAAAATAAAACGAGTACCGTCATCGTTTCAGATGAATTTTTATCAGCAGATGACCGCGTACTCATCATTGATGACTTTTTAGCAAATGGTGATGCTTCTTTAGGACTTAACGAAATTGTTCAACAAGCTCAGGCGACGACAGTTGGTATTGGCATTGTAGTCGAAAAGAGTTTCCAACAAGGTAGGAAACGATTGGAAGATGTAGGGTTAACAGTATCTTCATTATGTAAGGTCGCATCGCTTAAAGGTAACAATGTCACATTCACCGATGAAACAGTAAGCGAGGAAGTATGAAGACCTTTATTTTAAGTGTTCAACATTTACTTGCTATGTATGCGGGTGCGATACTTGTTCCAATCATTGTAGGTACAAGTTTGCATTTTTCATCCGAGCAAATTGCGTTTTTAGTGACCGTTGATATTTTTATGTGTGGTATCGCTACATTGTTACAAGTATGGAAAGGTACAGGGACAGGCTTACCTATCGTGTTAGGTTGTACTTTTACAGCAGTAGCACCGATGATATTAATTGGCCAAACAAAAGGTATTAGCGTTCTATATGGTTCGCTATTACTATCAGGTGTTTTAGTAATCATCATTGCACCGTTTTTCTCCTATTTAGTAAGATTCTTCCCTCCGGTTGTAACTGGGAGCGTAGTGACTATTATAGGTATTAATCTTATGCCTGTTGCAATGAATTATTTAGCAGGTGGAGAAGGTGCTAAAGATTACGGCGATGGTAAGAATATTCTTTTGGGCATTGTTACGTTAGTCGTTATCTTGATTGTACAACGATTTACTGAAGGTTTTTTAAAATCAATTGCCATTCTCATTGGTTTAGTCGTTGGAACGGTGCTTGCCTCGTTTATCGGTATAGTTGACGTTAAACAAGTAGGTGAAGCGCATTGGTTTGCATTACCACAACCGTTTAGATTTTCTGGACTCAGTTTTGATTTAGGTGCTACCATTGTCTTTTTTATTGTGGCGCTAGTTAGTTTAATAGAGTCTACGGGCGTTTATCATGCATTGAGTGAAATTACAGGTAAACAATTAACACGTAAAGATTTTCGTAAAGGATACACAGCTGAAGGGATAGCTATTGTTTTAGGCGCAATTTTCAATTCATTCCCATATACAGCCTATTCACAAAATGTGGGTTTAGTATCCTTATCAGGCGCTAAGAAAAATAAAGTTATTTACGGTATGGTTATTTTATTAATAATTTGTGGATGTATTCCAAAACTAGGTGCAATGGCTAATATGATTCCGTTACCTGTTTTAGGTGGCGCGATGATAGCAATGTTTGGCATGGTTATGGCATATGGTGTTAGTATATTAGGTAATATCAATTTTAAAAATCAAAATAATTTGTTGATAATCGCCGTTTCAGTTGGACTAGGTACGGGCATTAGTGCTGTTCCTCATGCTTTTAAGGCACTTGGTAGTCAATTTGCTTGGTTAGTACAAAATGGTATCGTACTCGGCGCATTATCTGCGATTATTCTGAATTTCTTCTTTAATGGCATTAAGAACCAACAAAAAACATAAGTTATGAAAATAACTATAAACAAAATGGAGGCTGTTTAATAATGTGGGAAAATAAGTTTGAAAAAGAATCTTTAACTTTTGATGATGTATTACTATTACCGGCAGAGTCAGATATTTTACCTAAAGAGGTAGATTTAAGTGTTCAATTGTCAGATAAAATTAAATTAAACATTCCTGTCATCTCTGCAGGTATGGATACTGTAACAGAATCGAAAATGGCAATTGCAATGGCAAGACAAGGTGGTCTTGGTGTTATTCATAAAAATATGAATATCGAAGATCAAGCTGATGAAGTACAAAAAGTTAAACGTTCTGAAAATGGAGTCATTACTGATCCATTTTACTTAACTCCATCAGAAAGTGTGTTCGAAGCAGAAGCGCTTATGGGTAAATATCGCATTTCAGGTGTACCAATCGTAAATAATGAGGAAGAAAAGCAATTTGTAGGGATCATTACAAACCGTGATTTACGTTTTATCGAAGACTTTTCAATTAAAATTTCTGATGTTATGACGAAAGAAAATTTAGTTACTGCACCTGTAGGTACTACACTAGATGAAGCAGAAGATCTATTACAACAACACAAAATCGAAAAATTACCATTAGTTGAAGACGGCAAATTAAAAGGGCTCATCACTATTAAAGATATCGAAAAAGTATCAGAATTCCCTTATTCAGCTAAAGATGAACATGGTAGATTATTAGTTGGTGCAGCAATTGGTATTGCTAAAGATACTGATATTCGTGCAGAAAAATTAGTGGAAGCAGGCGTGGATGCGTTAGTAATTGATACAGCACACGGACATTCAAAAGGTGTTATTGAGCAAGTACGCCATATTAAAGAGAAGTTCCCACAAGTCACATTAGTCGCTGGTAATGTTGCTACTGCAACAGCTACTAAAGCTTTATATGAAGCGGGTGCTGATGTCGTGAAAGTTGGTATTGGACCTGGTTCAATTTGTACAACACGTGTTGTAGCAGGGGTAGGTGTGCCTCAAATCACTGCTGTTTATGATTGTGCAACAGAAGCACGTAAACATGGTAAAACAATTATCGCAGATGGCGGTATTAAATTCTCAGGCGATATTATTAAAGCGTTAGCTGCTGGTGGTCACGCAGTGATGCTAGGTAGTTTACTTGCAGGTACTGAAGAAAGCCCAGGAGAAACTGAAATATTCCAAGGTAGACAATATAAAGTTTACCGTGGCATGGGCTCATTAGGCGCAATGGAAAGTGGTTCAAATGACCGTTATTTCCAACAAGACAAAACACCTAAAAAATTCGTGCCAGAAGGTATAGAAGGACGTATTGCTTTTAAAGGTGCTTTACAAGACACTGTATATCAATTAATGGGCGGTGTAAGATCAGGTATGGGTTACACTGGTTCTAAAAACTTAGAAGCGTTAAGAGAAGAAGCTCAATTTACACGTATGGGCCCTGCAGGACTAGCAGAAAGTCACCCACATGACGTTCAAATTACAAAAGAGTCACCTAATTACTCATTCTAAGTCAAAGGAGATAAACACTTATGGAAATGGCTAAAGAGCAAGAGTTAATTCTTGTTTTAGACTTCGGCAGTCAATACAATCAATTAATTACACGCCGTATACGTGAAATGGGCGTGTATAGTGAATTACACGATCACGAAATTTCTATTGAAGAAATTAAATTAATGAACCCTAAAGGTATTATCTTATCTGGCGGACCCAATTCAGTATATGAAGAAAATTCATTTACAATTGATCCAGAGATTTACAATTTAGGTATTCCAATTTTAGGTATTTGCTATGGTATGCAACTGACTACGAAATTATTAGGCGGGAAAGTTGAACGTGCCAATGAACGTGAATATGGTAAAGCAATTATTAATGCTAAAACTGACGAATTATTCTTTGGTTTACCTGAAGAACAAAACGTTTGGATGAGCCATTCTGATAAAGTTATCGAAATTCCTGACGGTTTCGAGGTAATAGCAGATAGTCCAAGTACAAATTATGCAGCAATTGAAGATAAATCACGTCGAATATACGGAGTACAATTCCATCCAGAAGTACGTCATACTGAATATGGTAATGATTTACTACGTAACTTTATTCGTCGCGTATGTGAATGTACTGGCGAATGGTCAATGGAAAACTTTATCGATATTGAAATAGAAAAGATCCGCGAACAAGTTGGCGACCGTCGTGTCTTATGTGCAATGAGCGGTGGTGTTGATTCATCAGTAGTTGCAGTGTTGCTACATAAAGCAATTGGTGATCAATTAACATGTATCTTTGTTGACCATGGCCTGTTACGTAAAGGTGAAGGTGACATGGTTATGGAACAATTTGGTGAAGGTTTTAACATGAATATTATTCGTGTTGATGCACAAGAACGTTTCATGAACAAATTAGCGGGCGTTTCAGATCCAGAACAAAAACGTAAAATCATTGGTAACGAATTCGTATATGTTTTTGATGATGAAGCATCTAAATTAAAAGGTGTAGACTTCCTAGCACAAGGAACACTGTACACTGACGTTATCGAATCAGGTACAAAAACTGCCCAAACGATTAAATCACACCATAACGTAGGTGGCTTACCTGAAGATATGGAATTCCAACTTATCGAACCAATCAACACGTTATTTAAAGATGAAGTACGTGCATTAGGTATTGAGTTAGGTATCCCTGAACACTTAGTTTGGAGACAACCATTCCCAGGTCCGGGACTTGGTATTCGTGTATTAGGTGAAATCACTGAAGATAAATTAGAAATCGTTAGAGAATCTGATGCAATCTTACGTCAAGTGATCCGTGAGGAAGGTCTTGAACGCGAAGTATGGCAATACTTTACTGTCTTACCAGGCATTCAATCAGTCGGTGTCATGGGGGACTACCGTACGTATGACCATACAGTAGGTATTCGTGCGGTAACGTCTATCGATGGGATGACAAGTGACTTTGCTCGTATTGACTGGGAAGTCTTACAAAAAATATCAAGCCGTATCGTTAACGAAGTAGACCACGTCAACCGCGTAGTCTATGACATAACTTCTAAGCCACCAAGCACTATTGAGTGGGAATAAAATGATGAAACCCCTTAGGCATCCCTAAGGGGTTATTTTTATAGTTTTAGCATTAGTTTGAATGACAAATTATGTTTATGATTGTCGTAGTGTTATTACTTAAATAATAAAACGAAGACACAACCCATAATCAAACCAACTATAAATAATAGCCATATTAAATGTAGACTAAATCTCCAATCTTTAGCTCGCGCTTTAGTTTTGCTGTTTGAATACCACAAGTCCAGCGTTTTATATAATGCTAGCGCTATTCCAAATAACAAAGGGTAAATTACAAAATTCATAGCGACACTACTATCATTTTAGGGATTTGGTTAATGACAAAATATCATTAATTAAGTAGTGGTACAAGGCTACCCGTATAAACTATTATTTTGAATTTTAAAGTGAAAGTATCACGTAACATTTTCGCTAAAAAAGTATTTTAAAGAAAAAATACTAAGATATTGATAATGGCTAAGAGAGTCCCAAAGCATCCACAGTTTCTTAAAAGGTATCATATAATGATTAAAGATAGGGATAATACTTATTGGAAACGTAATAGGTATTAATTATGTTGATTTAACAGTACCTAGTATTTATAAAGTGATACAATTTTTCAAAAAAGTATTTGGTGTTAAAGTTGTGAAGAACGTATTAAGTATGATGATGAAATTAGAGAAGGTGCAGAAGTGGAAAAAAGTTAGTTCTCTAGAAAGGTGACAAAATTGTTAAACAGTGCATAATTGTGATTTGTAAAGGTTCCAATATAGGAATGTTTGAAATGGAAAGTAGTAATCAAGCTGATCCATTGGAATTAGAAGATTTATCATATGCCCCTATTTCGCTATTTGCAGATGACATAAATTAAGCAATTAAAGGTGATGAAAATGCAATATCAAAGCTGTTATCAGAAAAACATGGTAACTCTAGATATGAAGATAGTAAGGGCAGTAGCAGCGTTTATGTGGAATCACCATGGCGTAGTTTGATTGAACTACAGGCGATACCAAATGGCTATTATTATCCTGAAGATAGCGAGAGCACAGTCTTTATTCCAGATGAAACGAAATAAATATTGTAAAAGTTTAAATATGATTGATAATATTCAGAATATTTGTAAAAAAATATAATGTTGTGTTAAATTTAAGTTATACTAAAAAAAGGAGGGGAACAATCATGAAATCATTAAAACGAAATTGGAAAGAAACTATAATTGAACCATCATTAAGTATTAGTGGAAAATGGGATTAATAAAAATAGTCAAAAGTTTTATAGATTTTATTATAAAACTTTTGACTATTTCATTTTAAGGGGGTTCTAATATGTTATATAAATCAAGTGAAAACTTAAAGAAATACAATGAAGATATGGATTATTTAATCAGTGTTGAGGAAATATTAAATAACATTAAATTTAACAATAAATTAGAAGTTAGAAAGAAAGCTAAAGAAATACTAGGTTTATCTGAAAATATAAAACATTTTGCAGTTGCTGAACAATTATTTGGAATAGCAATTAGTTTTCAAAATAGCTTTATTAGAGCTGTTTTGATAGATTTTATTAAATTGTGGATTCCATACTCTACTGCTATAGAAACAATTGTGCATTTAACTCATGATCCTGATGATATAGTTTCTTTTAAAGCCATGGAAGTGTGTGGAGAAGAACGATTGGAGTTATCTATACCTTATCTATCTAATATAGTTGGAGATATTACTGAGAGAAATAATCCAAGAAAACCTGTGGGATTAGGTGCCCAAGTAGTAGTAAGCAATCTTTTGAAAATTTATAATTGCCAAAGTGAAGAAGAATTATATTTTAAAAAAGCATATTATGATAAGAAGTTGAAATTAGAAAATAAATACAAAGAAAAAATTAATATATCAAGAGGATTAAAAGAAAAATTTAAGTCATTAAATGAAGAAAATATGATTTATATAGAAGAAGGCTTTTTTAATTATGGTATAAATGAAGATGAAATAATTGAAAAAGAATTTTCATGGTCTGATAATACACCAAAAGAAAAGGTGTGGTTACCATCATATTTTATAGATAAAAATCCAGTTTCAAATGCTGAGTATGATGAATTTTCTGATTTTATTGAAACGTACGGGCACATATTTTGTCACCCCAATGAACCAAAAAATAAAAATCATAGAAGAAATACATATTATGATGAGCGCTATAAAGATCAGCATCCTGTGTCAGGTATAGATTATTATGATGCTTATGCATATTCAAAATGGAAAGGCAAGTCATTACCTTCGGAATTTCAATGGGAAAAAGCAGCAAAAGGCAATGCTATTACAAAATGGCCTTGGGGAAAACAATTTGATGAAAAGAAAGTTTTATATTCAGGCACGTTGTTAGGTAAAAAACCGGAATCTATAACTGAATGGCATAATGGTTTATTGGAACTATTCAACAAAGAATCACTACTATCTGAAAATGTTAATATTATTAGGAATCAATCTAGTTATGGAGTAAATAACATGTTAGGTGGGAACTGGGAGTGGACTAAAAGTGATTACTTCTCTAAAAGAATGTTTTATCCATCCTTTACCCATAATCATGAAAAATTCAATCAATTTGGAGTGTTAAAAGGAGGGTCATTTTATTCTCATCCAGAACAAATGTATCCATCATTTAGAGGCAAAGATATACCATTCTGTAGGCATGATGAAATGGGGTTTAGGTGTGTTAAAGAAATACCGTTGCCTTTACTTAGGAAAGAAAATAATAATGTTATAAATAATAAGGCGATATACTGATGAAATTAAAGACTAACTTTATATTTTTATTGATGGCAGTATTGTCTACAAATTTAGCTTTTTCATTTTACACTATGGCATTAACGTACTATGTCTATGATGTCACTAATTCTGTGTTTTATTCAAGTTTAGTTACGTTTGTTAGCGTTGGGGCTAAAGTGTTATCCGGATTATGGATAGGAAACATAACAGAAAAAATTAAACGTAAAAATTTATTGATATATAGCATGGGTATACAACTCATTAGCATGGTAGTATTATATCTTTTAACCAATATTGAAGAGTATATTATTATTATATACTTTATTATATTTATTTTGTCATTTGCAAATGGTACTTTTACGCCAATGAAATCAAAGATATTAAAAGAAACATTAGAAGAACAAGATATGTCTAAAGGCCTCTCGATCTTAAATAGTATTGATCAAATATTACTCTTTTCTGGATGGGTATTAGGCGCTTGGATTATCTCTTTAATTGGAAATAATAAGTTATTGTTGATATCTGTAGTATTATTGATTATGGCTTTTATATCAGTAATCAAGATAAAAATGGATAATGTAAAAGAAGAAAGCGTGAATAAAGGATCAATAGGCAACATTAAAGATTTATTTAGTTTATTAAACAGCAAACCGCTAATCAAAAATTTAATCATAATAGAGTGTTTAGAAGTTTTAATAGGTTCGATATGGATTGGTTCAATTACTTTGAAATTTGTACAAAACCACTTACATCAAAATATTGAATGGTGGGGATATATTAATGCAAGTTATTATTTAGGCACAATTTTAGGTGCGTTTATTGTAATGAAATTTAATAACATATTTCAAAATAAACCAGTAAGGATAATCATTTATTTTATAGCTTTATATGGAATTTTATTAATTATTTATTCGATTAATTCACTCAGCATCTTCGCTATAGTTCTAGTTATTTTCATAGGACCAATTTTACTAATTAAAGAAATAGTGCAGGAAAGCTATTTAATTAATATGATTAGCCACAAAGACATGATTAAAATAACTGGTTTGAAAAACGCATTTGTGCAATTGGCATTTTTATTATCAATATTAATGGTTGGAGCTATAACTGAAGTTATTAAAATACAATATGTATATACTATTTCTGGAGTATTTTCATGTTTAATTGCACTCTATTTTTATCGCTTTACTAAAAAATATTTTGAAAAAAAAGAGTATTAATGTATTGATAATATCTTAGAAAACCTAATCGCATATATTTCCAGATGAAACGAAATAATTTTGAATAATAAAACCCCTCGAGCAAAAGCTTGAGGGGCTATTTTTTGTAGTAACACTACGCATTATTTAACTAAAAAGTAATTGTATAAGTTTTGAAACGATAATACTATTGGACTAAAAAAGGAGAAATAAGGGGTTGGTGTAGAGGGTATTATATTTCATAGAATGATAAAAAAAGCAATTTAAGTATTATCAAAAGGGCATATTACTTATTAGTATTAGAGATTCATATATAATACGTTGTGTTCAAGCTTCACCTCATTTCATGATTTTTTGATGTTGCAAACAATTTACGTATTATCTAGTGTAACGCAAATTGTATCTATTCTCTCTATTGGTTTAATTTTACTACATAATAGAAAATAAAAACTTTCTAAAATTTACTAAATAGCAATTATTTTTTAATTTTTTCAAAATTTAAGTCAGTTTTTATATTAAAAATTTCACCGCTAGTGGAGTTATGACGAAGTTGTTTTTATGAGTGGGCTATATTTAATTTGAAAGTTTGTTATATTTTACATAACGATATTTAATGTATAAGGAAGAGATTATTATGTAGCAATTTAATATAAGAGTAACGTGACTCTTATCATCTGTAATGTTGGTTTACTCTGGCAACGACATTCTCAAGGCAAGAATAAACAACACGCTAAAAAGTAGTGATACGCTATGCGAAGAGCAAAATGACAATACGAGTTTTATGTATCAAGCTTTTTATAGCACTTATATTAAGTTATACCATTCAACGCCGCCATGGGTTAAATTTGATATGCCATAATTTGTATAATCATACCCTTCATAAAATGAGATTAATGAAGCTCTACATGTTAAAGTTATCCCATTTCTATCGTGTTTTTTGCTAGGTTTTCAAAACGTTGCAACAATTGATCAGCTAAACCTCGACCCCTATATTCTTTTGCGACAACGACACCTAATATAGGCAAATAACCACCTTCAAATGGATTAGGTTGAATAGTTTCGAATAAGTCATCCGTAATATACATTTTACTAATGACTGGCCCATTAATATAACCGGCAACTTTTTCCTTATCTAATGCCACAATAAAAGTGTCATTAATATTATATATTCTATCAATGTGTGTATGCTTAGTAGCTGCTTCAGCTGTTGTAAAACCTGCGTTTTCAATTGCTAATATTTGGTTTAAATCAGCTATTTTAGCATTTCTGAATTCAAACATGCCATTACTTCTTTCAATATTTAAAGAAGAACTATATTAAAGTTAATATGTTTAATATATACGCGGATTTATTTTATGAAGACAATAAAAAAGGAAATGAAATTAATCATTTCCTTAGTGAGTTTATTGATTAAACGCGTTGCCAGACAAGTTTTTGGTTAGGAACATTTCCATTAACAATACTTAAAGTATCACCTTCGAGTTTGAATAAGCGAGGTTGTGTATCACCTAACCATGTTGGATTCATACTTACGTCCATTGTGTGATATACGGTAGCATTTTCTTCATCTAATTCAAATCTTCCTGAATAAGCTAAATAACCATGAGCTGCCTTTGCCATTTCTTCTGTAGTGCCTGTGTGGATGTCTCCAGAAGTATAAGCCGGACGTCCTTGTTGCATTAGCTGTGCAGACATATAGCCATCGGGGTTATACATTATAAAGCCCGTCGCATCTTCGCCTAATGGATAGAAAATATTACCTTGTTCATCTTCATCTTGATATTTAATAAGTTTCCAAGTACCAATTAATTTGTCTTTTAAATTAGTCATTATAATCTCTCCTTTTAATTAATATTTACGCGTTTGATCCACCTGAAACACTAATAGTTTCACCTGTAATAGCTGATGACTTATCAGAAGCTAAAAAGACGATAGTATCTGCAATTTCACTAGGTTCTAATAAGCGGTTCATTGGCATTTTGCCTGTAATATTTTTTTCCATTGCTTCTTGTTCAGTGATACCGTCTTGTTCAGCTAAGTTTGCTAATTGGTTTTCGATTAATGTAGTGCGTACAGGTCCTGGAAGTACTGCATTTGAAGTAATACCATAATCTACAGTTTCTAATGCTACTGTTTTAGCAAAGCCAATTTGAGCAAATTTTGAAGCGACATATGCAGATTTAAATGGGTCTGCCATTTCACCATGTGCTGAAGAAACAGTTATAATACGTCCTTGTTGCTGTTGTTTCATGCTTGGAAGCACATGTTTAGTCATTAAAAATGTTCCAGTTTGAATAACATTAATGACTTGATTCCATTTTTCTAAAGGGAAGTCTTCTACTTTAGATATATATTGAATTCCGGCATTATTCACTAATACATCGATACTGCCATATTGAGATGTAATATCGTCTATAGCTTCTTTAATATTATCTTCGTTAGTTACGTTAACTTCACATGCAATGCCATTGTTTAACGAATTTGCTGCTTCTTGTGCTTTATCAAGATTCATATCAAAAATAAATACGCGGTCACCTTCAAGATCAAATGCTTGTGCTGCTGCATAGCCTATACCTTGAGCTGCTCCAGTGATAATTACGTTTCTCATAATAAATTCCTCCTAAAATTAAATAAATAATGCGATTAAAATAACTACAATAAGTGCTAGTAAATTTGCTCCTGTATTTGTGATAAATAGATATTTAAAACCATTTTTATGATTCAAACCTGTAAGTGCAAAGAAAGTTAATACAACGCCTGTATGTGGCATAACAGTGAATATGGATGAAGACATCGTCGCTATTCTATGAATAAGTTCTGGGTCGACCCCCATGTCTAAATACTGTTTACTGAAAGCACCCAATACAATTCCTAAAGAACCGGAAGAGGAACCTGTGATTATGCCAAATAGTGCAGAAGCTACGGCGATACTTATTAATGGACTACCCGGTATATTTAAAATTAAATGCTTAATTAATTTGAAGCCTGGTGCAATTGTTATTACGGTGCCAAAAGCTACAGTAGAAGCTGTTAAAAATATGGGGATAACAGCATTTGTTGTTCCCTCATTAATGACTTTTTGCTGTTTAGGAATATAACTTTTAAACATTACCGCTGATAAAATAATAGAAATAGCTAAGCCAATAAGAATAATGTTTTCTATACTTAAAATACTACCGGCAATAATAATAATGATAAGAACAAAGATAGGTAGTATACTTTGTACAAATGACGGAATGGGTCTTGATGCTTGTTCGTCGGTTATATCTAAATGATAGTCTTTGAAAGTTTCGCCATTGGCAATGCTTTTATTCAATGCATGTTTCATATACCATAGTCCAAATACTGTTGCTACTATTGCGCCGATAATACCTAACCATGGTGAAGCGGCTAATGTCGTCCCTAAATATTTTGTAGGTACAACATTTTGCACAGAAGGTGTGGCAGGTAACATCGTCATCGTAAATGTCCCTAACCCTAAGAAAATGGGTATGCCGATTAAATTCCAAGCGATATTTAACTTTTCAAATAATGGTTTTGCTAATGGAACTAATACGAAAACTACTACAAATAAACTAACGCCACCGTAAGTTAAAATTGCAGTAATCATAAATAATGCAACAAGTATTGAATATGGATTATTACTACCAACTTTAGAAATTATTTTTTCGGCAATACTTTGTGCCGCACCACTAACATCCATATACTTTGCCAATAAAGCACCTAATAAAAAGACTGCGAAAAAGTTAATAATAAAATCTGTTAAACCTGTCATATATGAATGTTTTGCGCCAATTAGTAAATCGAAAAATGGTAATTGGTTAGTTAGAATGACAATAATTGAGGCGATTGGTCCGATTATTAATATGGAAAATCCTCTCATAGCCATGTAAATAATAAATATGATGGCAATTAATATGCCAATTGAATAGAAAATATCCATTTTACACTTCCTTACAATTAAAATATTGTTAGACCAAGCGTTTAAATATTAATATTTTGTGTTATGTCTAATCTTATTGTCTACCTTTAAAACGGTTGTGTAAAAGACGTTTTACGCTATAATTACTATAACTAAATTGTTATAGTTGATGAGTAGAAGGAGTGTAGCGATGACTAAAATGAATGGGGCAAGATATTTAGCAGCAATCAAACAGTATGGCAATATTTCTCATGCGGCAAAGGCATTATATATATCCCAGCCTTATTTGAGTAAGTTTATTAAAGAACTTGAACAAGATATAGGTGTAACTTTAGTGAATAGACATACGAGTCCCTTAACTTTAACTTACGCTGGTGAAAGATACTTACATTATATGAAGCAAATAGCTGATATTTATAAAACCATGGAAAATGAAATACAAACATTATCTAATTTGAAAAAAGGACAACTGTATATCGGAGTAAATCCAATATTAGCAACGCATACGCTATATAATATTTTGCCGGAATTTACTAAAAGATATCCAGGAGTAGAAATAAAATTAATAGAAGAATCTGCACATCGTATAGAACAATTATTGATAGACAACAAAGTAGATATCGCATTGACGATTTTGCCACTATATCAAGAGAATATAGCATATGATGTTTTATATACCGAAAAGATTTATATGGCATTACCGCCAAACCACGCATTAACTTATAAATCTGACGCAGCCTTACTTGATTCAACAACTATATTTGAGTATTTAAACAATGCCAAATTTATTTTGTTAAAACCAGAGATGGCATTGCGTAAAGTTACAGATCAAATACTAAAAGACTATGATGTTAAACCTAATATCACAATGGAAACATTAAGTGTGGAAAATGCCTTGAAGCTTGCAAACGAAGGATTAGGTATTACGTTTGTGCCTGAAAGTGTGAAAAATAAAAATGAGCACAATAACTGTAAGTATATAGCTTTAGATTCTTTTAAATACTATAACCAAGTAGTTATCGCTTATGGAAAAGACGACAAAACGCAATTGTCAGAAGCGGCTAAAGCGTTATTAAGCATGGCGCAAAACAACTATAACCAATAGATGGTTTCCAACTTAAATTGAACTAATTCTACGTATATGATTAAATTAATGAATGAATTAGAGTCCTATAAAAAATAATGAAGGTGACGACAATGCAATCATACGCAAAAATTACAGCGCAAGGTGCTTATGTGCCAGAAAAGATTATGACGAACCAAGATTTTGAAAAATTAGTAGAGACTTCAGATGAATGGATACAGCAGCGAACTGGAATAGTTGAACGTAGAATAACAGCACAAGATGAGTATACGAGTGATATAAGTTATCAAGCAGTTGTGGATTTACAACAAAAATATAATGTTGATGTAAGTGATGTCGATATGATTATTAACGCGACTTTGACGCCAGATTACAAAACACCTAGTGTAGCTTCATATGTTCAGGCTAGATTAGGAATTAAAAATGCAGGTGCTTTAGATATTAATGCAGCATGTGCCGGTTTTGCTTACGGTCTTAATTTAGCAAATGGTTTAATTACTTCAGGTCAAAACAAAAAAATATTAGTAATTGGTGCTGAAACATTATCAAAAATCACAGATTATGAGGATAGAAGTACATGTGTATTGTTTGGTGATGGGGCAGGTGCATTTTTAGTAGAATATAGCGAAACAGATGCTAGTTTTATTGCGAGTTCGTCAGGATCTGATGGTGACAAAGGCCATAATTTATATTGTAGTGAATTATCTCAAGAAATGTTTGGCGAACAATTGAAAAACGCAGGTAACATTGTGCAAAACGGTCGTGGAGTATATAAATGGGCAGTTGGCAATGTCCCTAATATCATTAACGAAACACTTGATAAGAGTGATTATGACCTGGAAGATATCGATTGGTTTGTGCCACATAGTGCGAATGCGAGAATGATCGAGTCAATTTGTGATAAAGCTAATATTGCTAAAGAGAAAGCACTTATGAGTTTAGCATATTATGGCAATACATCCTCTGCTACGATTCCACTCGCTATTGATTTAGCTATGGAACATAATAAAATTAAAAAAGGTGATCATTTATTGCTTGTCGGTTTCGGTGGCGGACTTGCTTATGCTTCAACTTTAATTAAATGGACCTTATAAAATTATTACTTCCTAAGTAATGTTGTAATATAGTGAAAACGAGAGTGACACGCTTTTTAATTTTAGCAGTTTGAAAATTCAAATCAAATGTGTTTTATACAACGTACAATGGGAAAAAAGTTGTAAGGAGGTTGGTTTATTATGAAATTCAAACATATAACTGCAGTAGCATTATCTGGTGCTTTACTTGCTGGATTCAGTGGAGGCGCAGGTGCACAAACTGCTAATGCGAAAAGTAATGATACAATTAAAGTAAGCCAAATTAAAACATAACCTAAACAAGCTGTGAAAAAAACTAAAAGTGTATATGGTGGCCAAAAAGTTAAAGAGATAGCATTTGAGAAAAGCCATGGTAAATGGGCTTATAAAGTTTCTCAACATAAACCAGGTAAAGAATCTGAAGTTATTGTTGCTAACAAAACTAATAAAGTGTTAAGCAAAGAAACTGAAAAAGAAGATCATATGGATAAAAGTAAATCATTTAACTACAAAGATGCTATCAACTACAAAAAAGCACTTAAAAAAGGCCAAAGCAAATTCCAAGGGGACATTGGCGAATGGTCATTATCTAAGGAACACGGTAAAAAACTCGTTTATGACATGGACCTGAAGAAAGGCAAAACTAAACATGAAGTATCTGTTGACGCTAAAAGCGGTAAAGTCTTAAGTAACGAAAAAGATGACTAATCAGTGTGATGAAGTGCAAATGTTATTCAATGATAAGAAGAAGCGGACCCGTTTCATCGGGCCCGCTTTTTTATATGCATGTATTCTATCAATAGCAATGAATAGACATAATCATTTTAACTCATTGACATATTTAGGGTTCGCACCGTATTTGTTTGACGCCTCATTACCTCTCGTACAACATGCGATAAGTGAAGCAATCGCTAGTACTATAAATATTAAAAATATAATAAGACCAATAATAGCAATAGTTATATTAAAAGCATTATTAAAATTGAAGTCATAATTAACATTTGGAATTATACTACCAATATCGCTTAAAATAGTTAATGCGAATAAAATGATAGGTATTTTCATCGTCATACTTATATCGTGGAATCTTCTTACAGTTACAGTAAAGCTAGGAATATAATTTACTATTGTGAATACCGTAGCAATAGTATAAGTCAACCATGAAGGTAATGGTAATACTGCATTAAGTATGCTTGCAATGATTTCAATTATCAGGGTGGCTAATACAGGATACCAAAATTCCTTACGTCGAGCTCTACCCTGAATTTTAAAAGCGTTAAGCCAATACAATTTGTAGTAATGCAACATATAAAATCCACCTTAATTTTAAATAATTTATATTGTGTTAAATAATAATACATTTAGACTAATATATCAAATCATTATAAATTAAAATTGAAGTAATTAATAGTTTGTAACAATGTTTCGTATGAAACATTTAAAAACCCACACACCTTAATTTTGGTGTGTGGGATTAATTGATTTATTCATTTGTAGTACGAGTCGTTTGCTTTTTGTCATTTTTAATAAGTAATGTACAAATAAAGCCAACAATTAATAAAATAGTTGTGAAGATAAATGCAGCATCTATACCTTGTACTGTCGCATGCTGATTCATCACAGTTTTACTTTCTGTCATCGCGTGTTGAGCAGCGTAACTCTTTCTTACTATAGCTAAGATAGTAATCATAACCGCCGTACCAATGGCACCTGCCATAATACGTAGAAAGTTCATTATTGCTGTACCATGAGAAATGTTTTCTGAATTTAATGCGTTAACGCCTTTCGTATTTAATGGCATTATGATTAAGGCTACTGAAAACATTCTTATTGCATATATTATAACGACATACCAATAAGGTGTATTTGATGATAAGAAACAATGTAATATTGTCATGATTATCAATAGTATAAAACCAGGAATAGCCAATACTTTTAAGCCATATTTATCATAAATTTTACCAGTGTAAACTGACATAAAGGCATTGACAACCGCACCGGGTAAAATCACAAAACCTGAAAGAATTGCAGATAAACCTAAACCAGATTGGATATAAATAGGAATTAATAACGCTGGTCCAACGATGCCGATAAATAGAATCATCGAACTTACTGATGATAACGCGAAAGTTCTATTGGCGAATACTTTTAAGTTTAATAAAGGATTATCGATTTTAATTTGTCTCGTTACAAAAATAGCAACGATGGCTAAACCGACAATTAATGAAACAATAACGATAGGTGAATTAAAGCCTAAGTTACCTGCACTACTAAATGCATATAACATGAGACCAAATCCTAATGTAGAATAGACTACAGATGTCTTATCTAGCTCTCTATGTTTTGTAGTGTTATTACTTTCAACAAAAATGATCCCTATAACAAATGCAATAATTGCTATAGTCGCCACAACGATAAAGGGTGCTCTCCAACTGAATGTATCAATTAAGAACCCAGTAAGTGTTGGGCCAATAGCTGGAGCAGATTGTGCAACAATACCAGTAAGACCCATTGCGAAACCACGTTTTTCGGACGGGAATAAGGTGAAAACTGTGAATTGCATTAACGGAAGTAATAAACCTGCGCCAATAGCTTGAATTACTCTGGCTACCATCAGTAAACTAAAGGTAGGCGAGAAGGCTGCCAAAATAGAGCCGATTAAAAAAGCGCTCATCGAGAAAATATATAATGGTCGAGTATGGAATCGATCCATTAGAAATGCAGTTAATGGAATCATAATCCCATTGACTAACATAAACCCTGTGATAAGCCACTGGGCAGTTGTTTCATCAATCTTTAAACCAGTCGTAATAGCTGGTAAAGCAGTGTTAAGTAATGTTTGGTTAAGCATTGCCACAAAAGCACTGCTAAGCATTACTAAAATAATTGTATTTCTTTTTTTAGTCGATATCATATCGGACGACATAAACATTACCTCTTTTCTAAAACATCACAATTACAAATTTTAACGCTTTTTAGTTAGCAAAGCAAACCTGTTGGTATTAAAATCTAATATAAAATTTATTAGAATTTTCAAAACGTTTAAATGGTGGTTAGCAAAAGAGGAATAAAAGTCTAAAATAGAATATATATAAGTTAAAACATTGTTGTTAAAAAATAGAAGTAGAATAGTGATGGATTTTAGAATTAAATGTAATTTACATATAAATTGGAGGGAGTAATATGGACGAGTCAGCTAAAATAACTAAAAATTGGGCTATCGTCTTTGCTGTCGTGTTTGTAGCATCTACGTTACGTGCACCTTTGACTTCAGTCGGTCCAGTCATAGATCATATTAAAGATGCTATGCATATTAATAATAGTGTCGCAGGTATTTTAACAACCATACCATTACTCGTATTTGCCATAGTTTCTCCTTTAGTATCAAAAGTGGTTGATAAGTTAACAATGTCGCGAACGATTGTATATAGTACGTTATTGTTAATAATAGCGCTTGTCATAAGAATATTGGGAGGTTTCAATTTATTTATTATTGGGACGGTATTGTTAGGTGTAGCGATTGCTTTTGGCAATGTCGTATTACCTAGTTACGTCAAATGGTCGTTTCCAGCTCAAATAGGTATTGCGACAGGAATGTATAGTGGAACAATGAATTTTACTGCTGGGATAGGCGGTGGCGCGAGTGTGCCGTTGTCTCAAATGACCCCATTGGGTTTCCGTATTTCATTATCATTTTGGATTGTATTCGCTATTATTGCTTTGGCACTCTGGTTGCCAAATGTGAGTAAGGGTGTCAAAAGAGAGCAGCGAGATCACATCAATCAATCAAAGCATCCAGATAGTAATAAAAAAGTTAAAGTACTTAATTCAAAATTAGCATGGACGATAGCTATGGTAATGGCCTTTCAATCTATGATTTTCTATACAAATGTAGCTTGGATTCCTACTATTTTGATGGACCGGGGTTTAAGTCCTAGTACTGCGGGTTACTTATTTATGTTGAGCCAATTTGCGCAAGTACCAATGACTTTTGTATTTCCTATATTAGCCTCTAAATTGAAAGAGCAAAGCATATTAGTAGTTATAATTGTATTTTTATTTATTACTGGTTACTGTCTATTTTTTACAAATGCATTAATATGCTTAGTCATAGGTATCATCATTATAGGATTAGCAATGGGTGCTTGCTTTAGTCTTTGTATGACCTTTTTCTCTATTCGTGCTCGTACTAGTAAAGGTAGTATCGCATTGTCAGGCTTTGGACAATCTATCGGTTACTTAATTGCTGCAGTAGGGCCATTTTTTGTAGGTTGGTTACACGATACAACAGGCCATTGGAATTCAGCAATTATAGCCTTGATAACTATGTCAGTACTCGTTTTAATATTTGGTTATCCAGCAGCTAAAAATAAAGTGATTGAGGATCAACAATAGTAACTTTATAAAGATGTATAATTAGTTTTGGAATTAATAACATGGAGTGACACATAACAAATGATTAAAGTAAAAGAACCCAATCCCATTTTTTTGGAAAATAAAGACACGCAACATGCAGTATTATTATTACATTCGTTTACTGGGACAGTTAGAGATGTAAAATTACTGGCTACTAAGCTAAATAAAGCTGGGTATACATGCTTAGTACCTGCATATCGAGGTCATGGTCTAATGATTTCGGAGTTAATGCAATATACTATACAAGATTGGTGGCAAGATGCATTGGCTGGTTACCAACAATTAAAAGATAAAGGATATAACAAAATTACCGTACTTGGTGTCTCATTAGGTGGTTTATTATCTTTAAAACTTGCCGAAGAACAAGTAGTGCATTCAGTCATCGTTATGTCTACACCATATAAAAAAGACGATGCAAGTTTGGAAATGAGACTGAAAAATTATGGATCACGTATGGGACAATTACTTGGTTTAGAAGATGTTGAGATTAATCGACAAATGGCATTAATTCCTCAATATGAAGCTGGTTTATATGAGTTTAAACGCATGGTTGACGATATTATGTCTAATGTTAAACATATAGACGTTCCTATTGCGATTAAATATGGTAAAGAAGATGAACTTTCATATGAGCAAAGCGCCAATTATATTTATAATCAAATTGAGCATTCTAAAAAATCAATTATAGGATATGATTTATGTCATCATCTAATGACCCAAGGTAAAGGTAAGGAAGCGGTTGAAGAAGATATATTAGCTTTTCTAGCACAGTTTAATTAAAAGAGAATTAATGTCGACAAGCATAGTGATGATTCACTATGCTTTTTTATGATATCGACAAAATGTCCTGCTATTTTTTACTTATTTCAGTGCTGAATTTTACTACTTTGCTAATTCTACTTCTAAATAAAAACCAGAAGCATATAATAACGTAAGAAAATAATTTTTTAAGCGTAGAGAGGAGATTTAGATGCCACTATGAAGCGATATTTTAATAATTTAAGTGAAAAGAATCAAAAAAATTATTCTTTAAGAAAGTATAAAGTAGGCGTTATTTCAGCATTAGTTTCTTCAATTTTTATATTTGGATTATACAATGACACAACTGAAGCTGTTGAAACAGACAATAGCCAATTTAATTCAACAAATGGTAAAGCAGGACATAATTATTATTCAAATTTAAACCCAGTGCATACAACAAATTTGAATGTAGGGAATCCCTATGGATCACAATACAATGATCAAAAAGCAGGAACAAATAATGTTGGAGCTGTAAACTCATTAAATACATCAACATTAGATTCTGGTAGAACAGGATTAGTAAGTGCGCCTTCATCGGCAAATAATGGGACGGCTAATAATCAACTTGATGCATCTAATAATCAAGGTCGATCAAACAATCAAAACAACTCATCTTCGCTAGGAAAACAATTAAATGCGAGTGTGAATCCATATGGTGCAGCTACATCACCAAATAGTACGCAAGTTCCATCTTTAAGTGCTTTGCCAAGTACTCAAAATAAGCAACCTGCAGTTCAACCAAACAGAAATAATAATTCATTTAGAAATAATATAGGTGGAAATCGTTCGGATTTATCAAATTGGTTATTACCATCAAAACCAAAGCAAAATGGAGCATCACTTGCACAGAGGCAACAATTGGGAGCAGCAGTTGGAGGTGTATTAGGTAAGGATGTGGTAAGTGTAGACCAACATGGCACTGTTACGTTAGCAGATGGGACACAAGTACCTTTCATTGGAAGCTTCCCAAGTTCACCATCTCAACCAAATAGTAATAAAGTGGTACCAAGTCAGAAGAATAATCAGCCACCAAAAGATATAAAACCACCTTCACCTTTCGGATCACCTTATGGTAGTGGTAATGGTGTAGTAAGTCCTGGTTTGGCTGATTGGATTTTACCAGCACTCCCCAAAAATAATTCTGTAGCAAATTCAAACCCACAAAATAACAATTCAGTTGCATCAAATAATAGTGTTTCTCCGAAAGACCGAACAGTTCCTGCAGGCGGAAATCATGTTAAAAATGGAAATGTAAATAACGCAAATTCAGTACAACCTAGCAATGATGCTCAAAGTTCTCAAAGTCAACAGCGAAATGGAGCATCACTTGCACAGAGACAACAATTGGGAGCAGTAGTCGGAGGTGTATTAGGCAAGAATGTAGTAAATGTAGACCAATATGGCACTGTTACGTTAGCAGATGGGACACAAGTACCTTTCATTGGAAGCTTCCCAAGTTCACCATCTCAACCAAATAGTAATAAAGTGGTACCAAGTCAGAATAATAATCAGCCACCAAAAGATATAAAACCACTTTCGCCTTTCGGATCACCTTATGGTAGTGGTAATGGCGTAGTAAGTCCTGATTTAGCTGATTGGATTTTACCAGCACGCCCCAAAAATAATTCTGTAGCAAATTCAAACCCACAAAATAATAATTCAGTTGCATCAAATAATAGTGTCTCCCCGAAAGACCGAACAGTTCCTGCAGGCGGAAATCATGCTAAAAATGGAAATGTAAATAGCGCAAATTCAGTACAACCTAGTAATAATGCTCACAGTTCTCAAAGTCAACCATCTTCCAATAAAGTGCCTAATATGTCGACTCATTCACAACCACTTTCGTCACAACCTAATAATAACAACAATAAAAATTTTGATCCTTTTGATGATCAAGTAGCAGCACCAGACTACCCAGCAGAAACAATCGACTTGAAAAACTTAGGAACAGAGTGGGATGGTGTCGTTAAAGATTTAGAACTACAAAAAATAGCCGCAGACTATCCAGAAGAAACGATCGATTTAAACAACTTAGGACCAGAATGGAACGGTGTCATAAAAGACAAAGAAGCACAAAAAGCAACTTCAGAGTATCCAGCAGAAACAATCGACTTGAAAAACTTAGGAACAGAGTGGGATGGCGTCGTTAAGGATTTAGAAGCACAAGATGCAACTCCAAGTTACCCAGAAGAAACAATCGATTTAAATAACTTAGGACCAGAATGGGATGGTGTCGTAAAAGATTTAGAAGCACCAAATGCAGCGCCAGATTATCCAGCAGAAACAATCGATTTAAATAATCTAGGAGCAGAATGGGAAGGCGTCGTAAAAGACAAAGAAGCACAAAATGACACGCCAGATTATCCAGAGGAAACGATTGATTTAAATAACCTAGGACCAGAATGGGACGGTGTAGTAAAAGACAAAGAAGCACAAGATGAAGCACCAGACTATCCAGAAGAAACAATTGATTTGAACAACCTAGGTCAAGAATGGGATGGTGTGCTTAAAGATTTAGAAGCACAAAATGACACGCCAGATTATCCAGAGGAAACAATCGATTTAAATAACCTAGGAGCAGAATGGGATGGTGTCGTTAAAGACTTAGGAACACAAAATGAAGCACCAGACTATCCAGAAGAGACAATCGATTTAAATGATTTAGGAGCAGAATGGGATGACGTCGTAAAAGACTTAGAAGCACAAAATGAAGCACCAGATTATCCAGAGGAAACAATTGATTTAAACAACTTAGGAAAAGAGTGGGATGGCGTAGTTAAAGACTTAGAAGCACAAAATACAGTATCAGATTACCCAGAAGAGACAATCGATTTAAACAACCTAGGACCAGAATGGGACGGTGTCGTTAAAGATTTAGAAACACAAAATGAAGCACTAGATTATCCAGAGGAAACAATTGATTTAAACAACCTAGATCAAGAATGGGATGGTGTCGTTAAAGACTTAGGAACACAAAATGAAGCCCCAGACTACCCAGCAGAAACAATCGACTTGAACAACTTAGGAACAGAGTGGGATGGCGTAGTTAAGGATTTAGAAGCACAAGATGCATCTCCAAGTTACCCAGCAGAAACAATCGATTTAAATAATTTGGGTCAAGAATGGGATGGCGTAAATAAAGACTTAGAAACACAAAATACAGCACCAGATTATCCAGAAGAGACAATCGATTTAAACAACCTAGGAGCAGAATGGGATGGCGTAAATAAAGACTTAGAAACACAAAATACAGCACCAGATTATCCAGCAGAAACAATCGACTTGAAAAACTTAGGAACAGAGTGGGATGGCGTCGTTAAGGATTTAGAAGCACAAGATGCAACTCCAAGTTATCCAGCAGAAACAATCGATTTAAATAATTTGGGTCAAGAATGGGATGGTGTCGTAAAAGATTTAGAAGCACAAGATGCAACTCCAAGTTACCCAGAAGAAACAATCGATTTAAATAATCTGGGTCAAGAATGGGACGGCGTAAATAAAGACTTAGAAACACAAAATACAGCACCAGATTACCTAGAGGAAACGATCGATTTAAATAATCTGGGTCAAGAATGGGATGGTGTGCTTAAAGATTTAGAAGCACAGGATGTAGCTCCAAATTATCCGGAAGAAACGATCGATTTAAATAATTTAGGAGCAGAATGGGATGGTGTCGTTAAAGACTTAGGAACACAAAATGAATCACCAGACTACCCAGAAGAAACAATCGATTTAAACAACCTAGGAGCAGAATGGGACGGCGTAGTTAAAGATTTAGAAGCGCAGAATGCATCTCCAAGTTACCCAGAAGAAACAATCGATTTAAATAATCTGGGAGCAGAATGGGACGGCGTAGTTAAAGATTTAGAAGCGCAGAATGCATCTCCAAGTTACCCAGAAGAAACAATCGATTTAAATAATCTGGGAGCAGAATGGGACGGCGTAAATAAAGACTTAGAAACACAAAATACAGCGCCAGATTATCTGGAAGAAACGATCGATTTAAATAATTTAGGAGCAGAATGGGATGGCGTAAATAAAGACTTAGAAATACAAAATACAGCACCAGATTATCCAGAGGAAACAATTGATTTGAACAACCTAGGAGCAGAATGGGATGGTGTCGTTAAGGATTTAGAAGCACAAGATGAAGCCCCAGACTATCCAGAAGAAACAATCGACTTGAACAACCTAGGACCAGAATGGAACAGTGTACTAAGTGAAACAAATCAATTAGGCGAACTAGCATTTCCAGAAGAGACGATCGATTTAAATAACTTAGGGCCAGAATGGGACGGGGTTCTTAAAGATTTAAATCAACAAGTTCAAAAGCCACGGCATGATATTGATCAACAATCTGATATGAAGCATAATCAAGATCATAAGCAAAACGTTGGAAATAGTGAGAAACCGCTTAATGATAACCTACTTGAGGATGGTAATTCAAGTAATAGTCAGGCGCTACCAAATGACAACCAACAGCAATCTGGTAATCAGTTGCCTAAAATAAAAGATATGATACCAGAAGCTAATCCGCAAGTAGATACTAAAAAGCCTCAAAACATGAGTATACAAGATGGTCAACACAAAGTAGTGGAAATACCAAAAGAGGTTTCAAATAAAGTGGCTATTAATTCTAAAGCTAATCTATCTGATAATAACGTAAATAAAGATGGAAAATTAGCAGTAGATCAATCTGAGCCTAATAAAGTAATTAATAGTGATTCACGTGTAGCGAAAACTAAGAGCATAATACAACTAACGCCAAAAGTAACGAATGTTAAAAAAGCTCAAAATGTGGTAACGGCAAATAATAAGGTGCAAACTGCATCTACGCAGAAAATACACAAAGTAAAAGTTTCAACTTCTAAAACGAAAAACAAACAACATAATTCTCATAAGCAATTACCGAAGACTGGGGAAAGTACGCCAGCCACTACACCAATTTTAGGTGCAGTATTATCATTATTAGGTACGTTAACTTTAATAGGTAGACGTAAAAAACAACAAGATTAATACACATTAAAAAAGGCATATCATCAATATAAAATGATGGTATGCCTTATTTATGGTTGATAATAAATGAATGCCTAAATTATAAGCTAGATATTATTGTTTCACCCAAAAACTTGTATAATCTTTCTTTTCAGATATTTTGAAGTCTATGATCTCTTTCAGTAATTTATAATCTACTTCTTGTGTCCATAAAATACGGTATAAGTTTGCAGTTTGACTGTACCCAGCTTGTTCTATGTGATTATTAAATTGTTTTATCCCTGTTGCTTCGGGATTAACGGAAAAATGTTGTTTAGCACTACTAAATCCTATTATAAATGTACTATGGTGAGTGAACATTGGCTGATTCCATTTTATTGTAGTTTTTAGTTCTGGAAAATTTTCGTGAATCCAATTAAACATCGTTGTTAATTTACTTCTATGGTTATCGTTTTGTATCGTTTGTAAATAGTCACTAAATATTGCCATTTTTCATATCCTCCTTATCAGTAGTTCGAAAACTAATAACAATGGTTAGCAACAGTATATATTACTTATCCTATTTAAGCCGTTGAAATGTATCACTTTGTACTGTAAGTATGAATCAATTTTTAGCTGTACTTTTATGAAAGTTATTTCTTAGGAAATAATCTAATATTACGCCTATTATAGCTAAAATAATAAAAGGCAGCAGCCATGCCAATTGATAACTTGAAAATGGTAAAAGTTGATACAAGGCGCTAATGTTTTTACTCATATTAAAATCAGATAAAATTTGCAAAATTGATATAACTAAAGTAATAATTGTTGGAATAATAAAAGCATATTTTAACTCGAACTTGATAAATATACTGATAAAAGACATGAGTACTAAAACGATAGAAGTTGGATAAATAAATGTTAATAACGGTACTGCTATTTGTAAGATTAAATTTAAACCTAATATTGATACGATAAAGCCAAGTAATGAAAATAGTAAAACGAATTTTTTATATGAAATTTTAGGCAATTTTTTCATTGCAAATGCTGAGCAAGCATTAACTAAGCCAATACAAGTAGTTAGACAAGCAAGGATTACAATGACTCCGAAAACAAGATTGCCGGAAGGTCCAAATACGCGTAATGTATTATAAGTTAAAATATCAGTACCGTTTTTAAACCCGTGATGCATTGTTGTTGCACCTAAATAAGCTAATGAAAAATAAATTACTGCTAGCAGGATGGCAGAGATCAAACCAGCTTTGGCGACGCTAGCCATGAGTTGTTTGCGTTCTGAAATGCCATTTAATTTCAATGTTTGAACAATCACTACTGAAAATGCAAGGGCAGCAATTAAATCCATAGTGAAATAGCCTTTCAGAACACCTGAAACAACTGGCATATTTGCATACTCGCCGATAGGCTGTTTAATAGACGTTTCTGGATGAATAAAAACGAGTACACATAACAGTAAAATAATAAATATTAAGATAGGTGTTAAATATTTACCTAAATTATCGACAATTCTATTAGGATATAACGCAACAATGTACACTACAAAGAAAAATAACAATGAAAAGATAATGAGTGTCATATGATTATGTACGGGCAAAATATTTTTAGTCCCAATTTCATATGCTACATTGGCAGCACGTGGGATACCATATAAAGCGCCAATAGATAGGTAGACACATATTGCGAATACTAGACCGAATACCGGGTGTACTTTGCGTCCAATACTTTCTACTCCGCCATTCATGTAGGCGACTACGATAACTGTTAAATAGGGCATGATTATACCAGTGATAGCAAAGCCACACATTGCTAACCACATATGATTTTGGGCAGTATAACCTAACATTGGTGGGAAAATAAGGTTGCCCGCTCCAAAAAAGAATGAAAAAAGCATTAATCCTGAGATGATAATTATTTTATTCATGGGGATGTCTCCAACTATTTTTATAATTAATGTTCTAGAAAAATTAAATTTCTGCAAAACGCATATAGCATACCATAGTATTGTACAGAGTACAAAGAATTTTCTGATAACAAGGGGTCAATTGCACTAAAAAAGCACCTCGGCATAAATTCGTTTTATATTATGAATTCAACGAAAGTTTTTTATTTCGTTCTCAGAAAGTAGTTCACTATATTAAGAACTATGTTTTTTATGTGAATTAGTTTGTTTCTATTGAGTTCCATTGCTAGACATGATATATTATTTTCCGCACTAATTGAACGCTTTAACGCAATAAAGTTAGAAGGATGACGATTATGAAAAATCAATCGCAATGGAAAACATCGACAGGGTTTATTTTAGCCAGTGCAGGTTCTGCTATAGGACTAGGTGCAATGTGGAAATTTCCATATATGGCGGGCGTATATGGTGGCGGCGCCTTTTTACTTATGTTTTTAATTTTTACGCTACTCGTAGGCTTACCGCTATTAATTATGGAATTTACAGTTGGTAAAATGGGAAAAACCTATACCACTAAAATATATGAAAAATTAACGGCTCGTAAATGGCTAAATATTATTGGATGGAATGGTAATTTAGCTGTATTTATTTTATTTGCTTTTTACAGTGTTATTGGCGGATGGATTATCATTTATCTTTTTAAGGTGCTCATACAATTAATTACTTTTAATGATACCGCATTAAGTAAAATTAACTTTGATCACATCATTACTAATCCATGGCTGACTATTTTGGGCCAAGGTGTATTTATCTTTTTAACAATGATTATTGTTATGTTAGGTGTAGAACAAGGATTAGAAAAAGCATCAAAATTTATGATGCCTTTATTATTTATATGTTTAATTATTATCGTCATTAAATCACTTTCGTTAGATGGTGCAATGGCAGGCGTGCGTTATATATTGGAGCCACGTTTAGATGATATATCTGTGAAAGGTATCTTATTTGCGTTAGGGCAATCATTCTTCACACTATCGTTAGGAACAACGGGTATGATTACTTATGCAAGTTATGCTTCTAAAGAAATGACTATAAAAACTTCTGCCATTTCAATCGTTATTATGAACATTTTGGTGTCAGTATTAGCGGGGCTTGCTATTTTTCCGGCTATTTCTGCTTTCGGTTATAAGCCAACTGAAGGACCAGGACTATTGTTTAAAGTGCTACCTAGTGTCTTTGAACAAATGTCTTTCGGTACGTTTATTTATTTTGTATTTTTAATTTTATTCTTGTTTGCAGCACTCACTTCGTCTATTTCATTATTAGAATTGAACGTTTCAAACTTTACTAAGAATGATAATACGAAACGTAAAAAGGTTGCTGTCATAGGTAGCATATTAGTATTTGTATTAAGTATTCCTGCAACTTTATCGTTTGGCAGTCTGAGTCATATTCAATTCGGGGCCGGATCGATTTTTGATAATATGGACTTCCTTGTGTCTAATATCTTAATGCCATTAGGGGCATTAGGAACGACTTTAGTAGTGGGTCATTTGTTAAAGATAGAAGAACTTAAATCACATTTTGGGAGAGATAAATTTAAATTTTTCATACCATGGTATTTATTAATTAAATTTGTATTACCTGTAGTTATTGTTGTTATCTTTATCGTCCAATTTTTCTAAATAATTAAGCTGCTTTGTGGTGAATTCACCACAAAGCTTTTTTATAAAAAATATATTTTCCAAAATTAAATTGTACTTAACTGTTGACCTGAATAAAAACTTATAGTAAAGTTTTGTTACATTTTATTCTATATAAATATTTATATAGAATATTTTTTAACATCTTAGTGTAAGCGGTTGCAATATTGCGACGCATCATATTTCACGAATATTGTGATAACGATCAAATTAAAATAATAAGGAGCGTGCTAAATCAAATAAAATTGCTGAGCTTTATATTTTGATTTTCCATTGAGACAAAGTGATGAAAATTTGAATTTCGTAGAAAAAAACTGTTTATAGAGGTGTTAGAAATGGAAGAAAAACAACAAAAGTATAGTATAAGAAAATTTAGTGTAGGTGTATCGTCAATTGTTATTGCGTCTTTATTTTTTTTAGGAGCTGGTACGGCGTCTGCTGAAGAATCACAGCACACTGTTCAAGGGAACGGCGACAAGACGGAGACTACTTCTCAAGACCAAAATAACCGTCCAAAAGTTGATGAAGGTCAACAAAGTAATGCAGATGACACGACTGCTCAAAATAAAATGAGCGAAACGAATACAAGTAATTCAACAGATGTAGCAAATAAACATAAGGAACAAACTAAACAAGTTCAACAGAATAGTGAATCGCAAGCGAATGATAATAAATCAACTGATGACCAGAAAAAAGAATTTGATAAAGCATCTTCGCAACAAGAAACAAAACAGGATGCTCAAAAAGCAGAGGTATCAAAACAACAACAGTCTCAACAACATCAATCCGACAATAGTGAAGATAACTTAACAAAAGAGCAAATAAATGATAATGATACAAAAGAGCAGATGACAAATAAAGTTACCCAAAGTGAAGATAGTCAATCTACTGATAAAGAACAACAACAAACTACTAAAAATAATGATAACGTAGGCGAAAGTAAAAACACGGCAGGAATAGCCTTACATAATAATGAAAATGATAAATCAAATGATACAAAAGAACCGTCAAATAAACAACAAAGTATCGAAAACGAACAAGAGTTAAACAATAAGGCTAATGAATTAAACGCGACATCACAAGAAAATACTAAAAACAAGCAAGATACGATAGACGAGCAAGCAAAAACTTCAATACAACAAGACAATGCAACATCTCTTAAGACATCAAATGACAATAAAATAGATAACCCAAGTGAGAATGAGGATGAAAATAAAATAACTGAACATGACGACAGCGATAACACAGCCATTAATAACAAACAGGATAGTGCGTCTTTCGATAGCTTAGAAAATTTAGCCGATAACAAGGCAGCGAATAGTAAAGATGACAAGACACCGACAGACGGTATCACATCTTTAAAAAATAACGCCGTTGCTACGACAAATACCAAAACGGCACAACGTGAATCAGAAAATGTAACAGACCAACCGTCCAAAAAAGCTAAACAAGGAGAATATAAAAATCAGGATCCAATTATTTTAGTGCATGGCTTTAATGGCTTCACAGATGATAAAAACCCTGTCGTTTTATCTCATTACTGGGGCGGAGATAAATTAAATATTACTCAAGACTTAGAACAAAATGGTTATCAAGCATATGAGGCAAGTATCGGTGCATTAAGTAGTAATTACGACAGAGCAGTGGAACTTTATTACTATATTAAAGGTGGTCGTGTCGATTATGGCGCAGCACATGCTGCTAAATATGGTCATGAACGATATGGTAATACGTACGAAGGTGTTTATAAAGATTGGCAACCAGGTCAAAAAGTACATTTAGTTGGGCACAGCATGGGTGGTCAAACTGTACGCCAATTAGAAGAATTACTAAGAAATGGTAACCAAGAGGAAATCGATTATCAAAAAGAACATGGTGGTACAATTTCGCCATTATACCAAGGTGGTCATGATAATATGATTTCTTCGATTACGACTCTAGGTACACCACATAATGGCACCCATGCTGCAGATGAAGTAGGTAATGAAGCGATTGTACGTCAAGCAGTATATGATTTTGTAAAATTAAGAAGTAATAAAATTACAAATGTTAATTTCGGCTTGGATCAATGGGGACTTAAACAACGTCCAGATGAAAACTTTATAGAATATGCAAAACGTGTTAAAGAAACGAGCAAGGTGTGGACGACTAAAGATAATGGCTTATATGATTTAACAAGGGAAGGTGCGACAGAATTAAATCGTCATACATCGATCAACCCTAATATTGTATATAAAACTTATACAGGAGAAGCGACACATGAGACATTATTAGGCAAACAAAGGGCTGATTTGAATTTATTCTTACCATTCGCATTAACATCCAATGTCATAGGTAAAGCTAAAGAAAATGACTGGCGCGAAAATGACGGTCTTGTTTCTGTCGTTTCCTCGCAACATCCGTTCAATCAACCTTATACTAATGCGACTGACACAGTACAAAAAGGTGTATGGCAAGTTACACCTGTACGTCATGGCTGGGATCACGTCGACTTTGTGGGGCAAGATACTTTGGATGCAACACATAGTAGAAAAGAATTACAAGACTTTTGGCATGATTTAGCTGCAGACCTTGTTCGTGATGAACAAGTAACGTGATTAATTATATTATTTTGAATAAGGAGGCTATACTATGACTGGAGATATTGTAGAATTATTAGGGTCATTATTTAGAGTGTTAAAGTCAATATTTGCATAAGTTATATTGCAACCTGATTATATAATCAGGTTGTTTTTATATGCGCAATTATTTTATGATTATCAAAAAGCGGGGTGAATAAATGGAATTTTCACATGGAGAATTAGTACCTATATATGACGCTATTTTAGATGCTTTGTATTATTGGAAATATGAGGAAAAGCATCAAGAGGCAAAACGATGGAATGGTCCTTACATAAAAGAACAGTATATTTCAAAAGATAACTTTAAGAAAGAAGCAAAACGAAACCGCTATATATCTGATAAGGTAGAACGAATGTTAGCGATAGTTGTAGATGAAAAGTGCATAGGTTCAGTGAGTGCTTATTGGGTATCTAGAGAAACAAACTGGTTAGAAATAGGTATCGTTATTTATGATAAACAATATTGGGGATATGGAATGGGCGCAGAAGTATTTCAACAATGGATAGACTATTTATTCAATCAAAATTTTGTGCACCGTCTCGGAATAGCTACGTGGTCTGGTAATACGCGTATGATTGGATTAGCTAAACATACAGGAATGATTGAAGAAGCAAGGGTTAGACAAGCTAGACAAGTAGCAGGTACATATTATGATGCTATAAAAATGGGCATATTAAAAACTGAATGGTTAAACAAGGATAGGGGGTAAGCGATGAAATTAATTGAATATAACACAGCATATTATCATCAACTTGAAGATTATCAGTTGTCTGAAGCGCAACTTCAATTTACCGGCGCCCCTTTGGAAAATATATATCAGCAACAAGGGAAAAGAAATCATCCGCTGCTATTATTAAATGATTGTGATGAGATTGTTACTTATTTTGGACTGCAGGAAGAACATGAATATCACGAATATTACCCTAATCAACAAACATGTTTGATGCGTTCCTATTCAACTGATTTACGTCATTTGCGTAAAGGATATGGTAAAGCTTCTTTAACATTGCTACCAGATTTTATGCACGAAAACTATCCTGATATAGAAACTGTTATATTGGCAGTAAATGAAAAAAATCAAGCGGCGCAAAAATTATATAAATATGGTGGATTTATTGATAGTGGTCGTCGAGTGGCAGGTAAAAAAGGGGAGTTAATTATTATGGAACTTACTTTATAACGGTTGGGTACTGCAAAGTACTCAACCGTATTTATGTAGAATTTCATTATTAATGAAATAAGTAGTAATAGATTGAATAGAATAAATAAACATTCAAAAAAATCAGAAAATGGTGTTGACGCTATATAATGAATACCATATAATTCAAATAATCTTATCAGAATAATAAGGAATACGGAGGTGCTAGCGTTGATTGAGTTTCGCAATATTGACAAGACGTTTCATAAGAAAAAAGAAACCGTTCATGCATTGAAAGATGTCTCTTTTACTGTAGAACAGAATGACATATTTGGAGTGATTGGTTATAGTGGCGCTGGTAAAAGTACGCTCGTTCGATTGGTTAATCAATTGGAGAGAGCAACAAAAGGACAGGTCATTGTTGATGGACATGAACTGGATACATATAAAGAACAAGCGTTACGTACTGTGAAAAAACAAATAGGCATGATATTCCAACATTTTAATTTGTTAAATGCCAAGACGGTTTATAAAAATGTAGCAATGCCACTAATTTTAAGTAAAAAAAATAAATCGGAAATAAAACAAAAAGTTGAAGAAATGCTAGAGTTTGTTGGCTTAGCAGATAAAAAAGATCAGTATCCAGATGAGTTATCGGGTGGTCAAAAGCAACGTGTAGCAATCGCTCGAGCATTGGTCACTAATCCTAAAATATTGCTGTGTGACGAAGCTACAAGTGCATTGGATCCAGCAACAACGAGTTCAATTTTAGATTTGTTACAACGCGTTAATCAGACATTCGGTGTCACAATATTGATTATTACCCATGAAATGGGCGTAATACAGAAAATATGTAATAGGGTAGCAGTTATGGAAAGTGGTAGAGTAGTTGAATTAGGTAACGTTAAGCAAGTTTTCAGTCATCCTCAAACACAAACTGCTAAAAACTTTGTGTCGACAGTTATCACTACAGAACCTTCAAAAGAACTACAACAAACTTTTGATGATCGAGATGATGATAAATACCAAGACTATAAGTTGTTTTTAGATGCTACACAAATTAATCAACCTATTATTAATGAACTTACTCGACATTATCATTTAAATGTAAATATTTTATTTTCATCAATGTCTGCGATTCAAGATGAAACAGTGTGCTATTTATGGTTAAGAATAGAACGAGATAATAATTTTAACGAGCAAAGTATTAAACAATACTTTGATACTAAAGCCATATCATTTGAGGAGGTGCAATAATATGTTCGGATCAAGTATCGACAGTAGTCAATTATTTGAAGCATTATACCAGACGTTATATATGGTAACTGTATCTTTAATAATTGGTGCTATTATAGGGATTCCATTAGGAATATTACTTGTCATTACACGTAAAAATGGTGTTTGGCCAAAGGTCGTATTACATCAAATTTTAAACCCAATCATCAATATTTTGCGGTCTATACCTTTTATTATTTTATTAATAGCCATCGTGCCATTTACGAAATTATTAGTAGGAACATCAATAGGTACAACTGCGGCAATCGTACCGTTAACGGTATATGTTGCACCTTACATTGCACGTTTAGTAGAAAACTCTCTATTAGAAGTTGATGATGGTATTGTAGAAGCGGCTAAAGCTATGGGAGCTTCTCCTATTCAAATTATTTGGCATTTCTTATTGCCAGAAGCGCTTGGTTCATTAATATTAGCCATTACTACGGCAATTATTGGTTTAATTGGTGGCACTGCTATGGCCGGTGCGGTTGGTGGCGGTGGTATCGGTGATTTAGCGCTTGTCTATGGCTACCAACGATTTGATACATTGGTCATCATTATTACAGTAGTTGTGTTGGTTATTATTGTACAAATTATTCAATCGTTAGGAAATTATTTATCAAAAAAAATTAGAAGAAATTAATTATAAAGGGGACATGTGTAATGAAGAAATTATTATTTTTAGTAGTCGCGGCCTTGGTCGTTCTTGCTGCTTGTTCAGGTGGTAAAGAAAAAGTAACTGTAGGCGTTGCTTCAAATGATACTAAAGCATGGGAAAAAGTAAAGGAATTAGCAAAAGATAAAGATATTGATTTAGAAATTAAGCAATTCTCTGACTATAATGTGCCTAATAAAGCATTAAGTGATGGAGACATTGATATGAATGCATTCCAACATTTTGCTTTCTTAAACGAATATAAAAAGTCGCATAAAAATGCTAAGATTTCTGCTGCTAGTACGACGGTTCTAGCGCCACTTGGTATTTATTCTGATAAAATCAAGGACATTAAAAACGTGAAAGAAGGAGCTAAAGTAATCGTACCTAATGATGTATCTAACCAAGCGCGCTCATTGAAATTATTAGAAGCTGCTGGGTTGATAAAATTAGACAAAGACTTTGGTTTAACAGGTTCAATTAAAGATATAAAAGACAATCCGAAGAAGTTGAAAATAAAAGCAGTAGACGCGCAACAAACGGCGCGTGCGTTATCTGATGTTGATTTATCAGTAATTAATAATGGTGTCGCGTCAAAAGCAGGACTAGATCCGAAAAAAGACCCATTATTCCAAGAGAAAACAACATCTAAAGCTGTTGAACCGTACATAAACGTAATTGCAATAAATGATAAAGACAAAGACAACAAAACTTATAAAGAAATAATTAAGTTATATCATTCTAAAGAAGCACAAAAAGCACTTAAAGAAGATACGAAAGATGGCGAAAAATCAGTCGATTTATCTCAACAAGAAATCAAAGAAATCGAACAGAGATTAGCAAAATAATATATATTAAGAGTGGAGGGTTACCCTTCACTCTTTTTATGTATTTAATTAAGAGTCTAATATGAACAATCCGTATAGTTATATAATAGGACTAATTTCGAACAAGTATAAAATTGTTTAACCCAATAAAAAAAGAAATTATTTTTTTAACTTTGCAAACCATTGTAATGATAATGTCATATAAATAATACACTAATGTCAAAATTAAAGTTGTATAATATAGGAGTGAGTAAAAAGTGAATCGTGAAATATACGAGTTTGGGAGGATTGAATCGTGCATAAAAAAATTATAGCAACTATTTTTGGGACTAGTGCACTAGCTACTGTAGCAGCAACTAATGCGAATGCCGCTACTACTTATAAAGTGAAAAGTGGTGACTCTTTATGGTCAATCGCAGAAAAATATAAAATATCAGTAAGTAAATTAAAATCATTAAACAAATTGTCTTCAAATGTAATATTTCCAAATCAGGTACTTACTGTTTCAGGTACTACAAGTACAAAAAGTACAACAACAGCGACAGCTAAAACATACACAGTAAAATCAGGAGATTCGTTATCTGCAGTTGCGTCAAAATACGGTACTACTTATCAAAAATTAATGTCACTTAATGGTTTGAAAAATACAATTATTTACCCGGGGCAAAAGTTAAAAGTATCTGGTACTGCAGTAAAAACAACTACGAATACACCTGCAAAGACTACAAGTACAGCGAGTACTTCTACATATACAGTTAAATCAGGGGATACTTTATCAGTGATTGCATCTAAATATGGTACAACATACCAAAAAATCCAATCACTCAATGGCTTATCTAATTTTATTATTTATCCAGGGCAAAAATTAAAAGTTCCTGGTACTAGTACAACTACTAAAACTGGAGCGGCTACTGCTTCATCTGGTTATAAAACGCCTATATTCAATCATGCTAATTTATATGATTGGGGACAATGTACATGGCATGTTTTCAATAGACGTGCTGAAGTTGGTAAAGGTATTAGTACATATTGGTGGAATGCAAACAATTGGGACACAGCTGCTGCACAAGATGGTTATACAGTAGATCATCGTGCTACAGTAGGTTCAATTCTGCAATCGGATGCTGGTTACTATGGACATGTGGCATTCGTTGAACGTGTTAATAGCGATGGAAGTATTTATATTTCAGAAATGAACTACGGCGCTGCACCAGGAATTAAAACATTTAGAACAATTCCTGCAACACAAGTATCTAGTTACAAATTTATTCACTAAAATTATTAAAAAGCAGTTTACTTAGCTTAATGCTAAGTAAACTGCTTTTTTAATCGTTACGTAAAGATTTTATACGTTTAGCCGTAGTTATTATTGTGCTAGCAAAAGTAAATGTTGAAAATACTTTTGCGAATTTTTTAGGAGACTTTAAAGCTGTATAAAAGTCTAAAGTAGCACCTATTGTAGATATAGCCATGCTAGCGTATAATAACTTTTTATTTCTAGAATGATAAGCATACCAGTTGAAACCATCAATCGCGATGCCAGCAAAGTTTACGGCGTTTGATATGCGATTAATGTTATTTTTTATAGCCATTGCGTTCTAACCTCCTGAAAATACTGTGTGTTAATATTTAAAGAGTGTATGAATATTAGTTTGATCGTAGATACATATTAAATAGTAACGAGACATCTCGTTTTTACAAGACAATATGATAACATAACTGATAACGGTGTAAAAATAATTGAGATATAAGCGAGGGATACAATGATAACTTGTGTATGTTTAGTAGTGGAAAACAATAATGACCTATTACTCGTTCAGGCTAGAGATAGGGAAAAGTATTATTTTCCAGGAGGGAAAATTGAAGAAGGAGAAACTTTCAAACAAGCACTTATACGTGAGATAGATGAAGAATTGAATGTGTCACTCAATCCTGATAAATTAAGCTATATGAATACAGTAATCGGCGAAGCTTATCCGCAAAAAAATACGTTAACCAAACTGATTTGTTATCAAACTACAGAGGACATAGATTGGGAAAGTATTGGTTCATGCAGTGAGATTACGGACGTCAAATGGATAGCGAAATCAGAACCGTCATATATTGCACCTGCCGTATTAACGTGGATAGAGCAAGTTGCGAAAGCGTAGGTGGATACTATGAAATTTATAAAATACACAGCTTCATTATGGTACTATATTAAGAACTTCAATATTTCACAAAGTGATAGGCGTTTTACAAAGACGCCTGCAGAAAACATCCAATTAGCACAAAACAATGCGGAAAGATTTCCAACATTGGTCTTTAACGATAATCAGCAGTGTATTGCCTTTTTTACGCTGCATATCGGAGAAGGGATTAAACCTTATACAGATAATCCAAATGCTATTTTCTTTAGATCTTTTAGTGTAGATAACAATTTCAGAGGCGAGGGTGTAGGGAGAGCTGTAATTGAACATTTACCAACGTATATTGGTGATATTTATCCGACAATAGATGAAATTTATTTAACGGTAAATACCGATAATGAAGTTGCATTACAGCTATATAAGAAATGTGATTATTGTTATGTAGGTGATGCTTATTTAGAGGGAAAACCAGTTCATATTTTAAAATATTCTATATAGTCATGTCATGAAACATTACACATTATGTAACGTTTCATGACTGATTTTTGCTATTCGTTATACACCATTGTATTATCCCAAATAAAGGAGAGGATACAATGAGTGTTTATGATACATTATTCTTATTTTTGTGCACGCTGCTTGTCTGGTTAATGACGCCAGGTTTGAGCTTATTTTATGGTGGTTTAGTGCAATCGAAAAACGTTTTAAATACTGTAATGCAAAGTATGTCTGCAATTGTTATTGTGACATTCGCTTGGGTCATTGCTGGATTTTCTTTTAGTTTTGGCCAAGGGAATGCGCTCTTTGGAGATATTACATATTTAGGATTAAATCATGTTGGATTCGATGTTCAAAAAGATTTATCTCCGCATGTGCCTTTAGCCTTATTTATGTTATTCCAATTAATGTTTTGTACCATAGCAGTGTCAATTTTGTCTGGTTCCATAGCGGAGAAAATGAAATTCATCCCTTATTTAATATTTGTTTTTTTCTGGGTGTTGATCGTTTATAGTCCAGTGGCTCACTGGGTTTGGGGCGGTGGTTGGATTGATCGTATTGGTGCAATCGATTACGCCGGCGGAACAGTTGTACATATATCTTCAGGTGTGTCTGGATTAGTTTTAGCAGTCATGATAGGTGCCGGTAAAAACTTCGACAAACGACCGCCACATAATTTAGTTATTACGTTAATTGGAGGTATATTTGTTTGGTTAGGTTGGTATGGTTTTAACGTAGGAAGTGCTTATACTTTTGATTCAATAGCATTAACTTCATTCGTTAACACGGTATTAGCGGCAAGTGCGGGTGCATTGGGTTGGTCAATCGTAGAGTACGTTCAGAAAAGAACGGCAAGTCTTATAGGTATGCTATCAGGTATGTTAGCTGGTCTAGTAGCTATTACGCCTGCAGCAGGGTTCGTTAATTATGGGAGTGCAGTTATTATTGCCATAATCGGTGGTATATGTTGTTATTTTGCAATTAATTATATCAAAGTTAAAATGAAATATAATGATGCATTAGATGCCTTTGGCATTCATGGTATTGGTGGTGTAGTAGGAGCCGTTTTAACAGCGGTATTTCAATCTCATAGTGTAAATAGTTCTATTAGTGATGGTGTGATTTTTGGTGGTAATTTCATGGCATTAGTCGTACAAATTGTCGCTGTCGTTGTGACGATAGTGTTTAGTGGTGTAGTGACGTATTGTATCGCTAAAGTTATTAGTTTTGTAACTGAACTTGGTACTTCAGAAGTGGAAGAGGAAAAAGGTTTGGATAGTATAGTACATGGTGAAAATGCTTATTTTAATAGTGAAAATGCTTATTTTAATGGGGAATTAAACAAATTAAATAAACGTTATTAAGCGCAACAAAACCAAGATGCTAGCATCTTGGTTTTTGATTAATCATTATATTCTCCTGTGGGGTGGCTAGCGTGTTTGCTCGTTTTTATCATTTTTGCAGTTAGCCAAGCCGTAATCGGTATACTTATCGCCACTGCAATCCCGCCTAATATAATCGATACAAATTCTTGAACGAAAATTTTAGAATTAATAATATGACCGAATGAATAATTCAATTTAAAAAACCAAAAGAATAACGTTAATTGGCCACCAAAATAGGCGAGATAAATAGTGTTGGCAGAAGTGGCTAAAATTTCTCTGCCGACACGCATGCCAGAGTGGAACAAATCAGCTTGCGATAAATTATTATTCGTTTCATATAATTCATAAATAGGTGAACTTATTGTTATTGCTAAGTCAATTACGGCTGCGATCACTGCTAATAAAACAGTGAAAACCATAAATTTAACCATATCGACACCTATATTCATTGAAAACACATATGTTTCGTCTTGTTGTTCTGTCGCAAAGCCTTGTAAATGTCCTATAGAAACAGATAGGTAGATACCAGCGATTAAAATAATGGTTGTTAAGATTGTGGCGAAAAAGGCTGCTTTTGTTTTGACGTTGTAACTATTAAGTACGAATAAGTTGCAGGCAGCAACTGCAATACAAAAAATTACCGTTACGAAATAGATGGGTGCGCCTAAAACGATAAAAATGATAGCGAATAAAAGAATTATGAAATTTAAAAATAATGTTAAAAAGGAAACGAACCCTTTTTTGCCCCCAAATATAATCATCAATGCAAAGAGAATAATGGCTAAAATAGTTATTACGTTCATTGTTTCGCCCCTCTCAATTTATGAATAAATTGCATTAATAAGATGGTTAAAGGGATTGTTAAGACGATACCTATACCACCAGTAATAGCGCGCGCTACTTCTAATGACCAATTCATTGATAATGTATAAGTGATGGTATTGGCATTTTTAATATAGATTAATATCATTGGTAAACTACCTGACAAATAAGAGAATAATAATATGTTTGTCATCGTTCCCATGATGTCTTGACCAATGTTACGTCCTGCCAATGCCCAACGTGTCATTGCTATATTTGGGTTGCGACGTAATATTTCATACATACCACTGGCTATAGTAATTGCTACGTCCATTACAGCGCCTAAAGAACCAACGATCACTGAAGTTAAAAAGACTTCTTTAGGTGGAAGTGTTAAAAAACTCATTGTTTCAAATTTTAAGCCTTCTCCTCCAGTGAATGTGATGACGAGTTGTGTGATGCCGATACAAATAAAAGTGCCTAATAGTGTACTTACGATCGTTACTAACGTTCGCCAATGCCATCCGGTCACTAATAGCAATGTGCATGTTGTAGAAATAATAATTGCGATACTCATTAAGCCGAATAAATTAAAATCAGGCGCAACGTTATGGATTGCGATCGCTGATAGTACCGCAGCGGTATTTATGATTAATGATAAAATAGATTGTAAACCGACTTTTCTACCTACTAATAGGATGGTTAGTAAAAATATGCCAGTTACAACGACGACTAAACTATCTCGCTTTTTCTCCAAAATATAGCCGTCACTTGGTTTTTTATCTATGTGCATAAGTACTTTATTATGTTTAGTGAATTTCTCACTATCGGCTTGTGAAGCGACATATGAATTTTTAATTTTTGTTGTTTGGCCTTCGAACTTGCCGTTTAACATATGTATAGTTAGTACCTGTTGATGTTTTGTATCTGAATTATGATGTTCATCAGTTACATGAGATGTTTTGACATTTTGAACGTTAGTAATTTTTCCGATAGGCATATGATAGAATTTATCATTGACTAAAGTGAATAAAAATAAACCGATAAAAAAGACGCAAAAGATTAGAATAATCCAATTAAATGGACGCTTAAACTTTGATTTTAACTTCATGAATACTACTCCAAACCTACTTAATTTGACAACGTGATTATACGCCCGTATGAACAAGATTTCAAAAATTTATATTATAGATAGCTTGTTCTTATCTTAATGATAGGTTGATGCGCGACTTAGTAAATTGTCGATAGTTGTTTTTAATTCTTTAATGTCGTGTTTATGATTATCTTTGCGTAGGGCACAACAAATCGTACGTTTTAATTGAGTGTGCTCGAGAGAGATTTCAATCCATTGTTGATCATTTTTATCTAACATTTGATAAGAGGGTGCAATAATATAGCCTCTATTTTTAGTTAATAAATATTTGGCGATTTGTGTATGTGTAATCGTACGAACTGGTTTTTTAGTTTGTTGTTCTAATGTTTGTATGATATTTGAAGGCATACCGTGTAATTGATATATTTGTGTATTTGTAAATTGTGACAATGGCGGATTAGTTGCCATAGCTATAGGATTATCTTTCGGTACATAGATATGGTATGTTTCTTCGAATAATGGAATGATTTCTACGTCGTTATTGTGCTTTATGTCAGGTGTTAAATCCATAAGTGCAACATCGATTTGATTAGAGAATAAGGCATTAGCGATTTCAGTTTCTTCCATTAACATGGGTTCTATTTTTGTGTCGCTAGTATTTTCGAAAGTTTGGATGAGTAATGATAGTACTTGAGAGATATAACTGTTTACATAACCAAGTCTAATTGTAAAATTATCGAGTTCCGATTGATTATGGAATAATCGTATCGTTGACTCGGTCTGCTCTATAATTTTTTTAGCTTCTGTAAAAAGCGTTTGTCCTGCTTCTGTTAGATAGATGTTTCTACCTTGTCTTTTAAACAAAGTGATTTGTAACTCTTCTTCTAATTGAGTTATTTGTCTACTGATTGCTGATTGAGCGATATCTAATTCTAATGCTGCTTCAGAAATATGCTCACGTTTAGCAACTTCTATAAAATAACGTAATTGCTTAATTTCCAATGGATTTCACCCTTTCTCACACAATCATTCTAATAATTAGAATGATATCATCTATTTTATATATTGAACAGAATAATAAGCTGATATATAGTATAACCTATTCATAAAATATTCTGAATTTTTCGTAAAAGGGGTGAACATCATGCTCAAAAATGGCACGAGATTAGGCTTATATGATAGTCGAGAAGAACATGATGCTTGTGGTATCGGGTTTTATGCCAATATGAATAATAAACGTACGCATGATATTGTGTTGAAATCGTTGGAAATGCTACGGAGATTAGATCATCGTGGGGGAATTGGAGCTGACGGTGTAACAGGTGATGGTGCAGGTATTATGACTGAAATACCATTTGAATATTTTGCTAAACATGTCGATTTCGACCTACCAACCGAAGGGCAATATGCCGTTGGGTTATTTTTTACTAATGAGAAAATTGCTGGGTCTAAACATGAAAGCCCATTTAACGCGTTCTTTGAAGGCGAAGGGCTAGAAGTATTAGGTTACAGAGATGTGCCTGTAGATACTGACGCAATCGCACCTCACGTGGCGAAAACGATGCCTCACATTCAACAAGTGTTTGTAAGTTTAAATGATGTTGCACACAAAGAAAAAGCGCTTTATTTAGCGCGTAAACAATTAGAACATTATGGTAATGATCAAGAACTAGAGTTGTATTTTACTAGTCTTTCACATAAAACAATCGTTTATAAAGGTTGGTTGAGATCTGACCAAATCAAATCATTATATAAAGACCTATCACATGAATCATACGTTTCTAAATTAGGCCTAGTACATTCACGTTTTAGTACTAATACATTCCCTAGTTGGAAACGTGCGCATCCAAATAGACTATTGATGCATAACGGTGAGATTAATACTATCAAAGGTAATGTTAATTGGATGCGTGCACGTCAAGAGCGCTTAGTCAATACTGTATTTGGAAGAGACAAACATAAAATACATGAAATTGTCGACGAAGACGGTAGTGACTCCGCAATCGTAGATAATGCATTAGAATTTTTATCGCTTTCGATGGAACCAGAGAGAGCAGCAATGTTGTTAATTCCAGAGCCTTGGTTATACAACAAATCCAATGATGCTAACGTACGTGCATTCTATGAATATTACAGTTATTTAATGGAACCGTGGGATGGTCCTACAATGATTTCGTTTTGTAACGGAGATAAAATCGGTGCACTCACTGACCGTAATGGATTAAGACCGGGCCGTTATACAATTACAAAAGATAATTACATTGTTTTCTCTTCAGAAGTCGGTGTTATTGATGTACCAGAAGAAAATGTCGTATATAAAGGTCAATTGAACCCTGGTAAATTGCTATTAGTAGATTTTAATGAAAACAAAGTTATCGAGAACAATGAGTTGAAATCACATATTGCAGACGAATTACCATATGAAAGTTGGTTAAGCCAATTTAAAGTAGATTTAGATCTACTTAACATTTCTTATAAATCATCAAATTGGGATGAAGAGACATTAACACGTCTACAAAAGCAATTTGTTTATACGAAAGAAGAGATGGACAAGTATATGACTGAACTTGTCGAAAGTAAAAAAGATCCGATAGGTGCTATGGGGTATGATGTGCCGATTGCTGCTCTTAATGAAGAAGATGAATCACTATTTAATTATTTTAAACAACTTTTTGCACAAGTTACCAACCCACCAATTGATGCGTATCGTGAAAAAATAGTGACGAGTGAGTTATCTTATTTAGGTAGTGAAGGTAATTTGTTAAATCCTACAGAAGACGCCTTAAATCGTATCCAATTATCCAAACCAGTACTAACTGAAGCGCAGTTAGAAACGATAGAAGCAAGTCGTTTTAATGTGAAACGATTATCTACCGTTTATAACAAAGGGCTAGAAGAAGCACTCGAAGAACTTGGTGATGATGCGATAGCAGCTGTTAAAAATGGTAGTGAAATTATCGTACTAGATGATAGCTTTTTAGTATCACAAAATGGCTATGCAATTCCAACGCTATTAGCGGTCAGTCATATTCATCAATTATTAATTCGCAAAAACTTACGTATGGATACAAGTATAATTGCGTTATCGGGTGAAACACGAGAAGTACATCATGTTGCGTGTCTATTAGGATATGGCGCAAATGCCGTTATTCCATATTTAGCGCAACGTACGATTGAACAATTGACTCTCAATGGCCGTATTGAAGGTGAAATTGAAGAGACGGTTCAAACGTATACGGACACTTTGTCCGAAGGTGTTATTAAAGTCATGGCTAAAATGGGTATTTCTACAGTTCAAAGTTATCAAGGGGCACAAATCTTTGAAGCGGTAGGATTAGCTCACGAAGTCGTTGATAAATACTTTACTGGTACTAAGTCTAAATTGTCTGGTATCACATTAGAATTAATTGATAAAGAAAATAAAGCAAGACAAAGTAAGTTAAGTAAGTACATTCAACCAGGTAGTACATTCCAATGGCGTAAACAAGGTCAGTATCATGCGTTTAATCCGACTTCTATTCATTTATTACAACATGCATGTCGACTAAATGATTATGAACAATTTAAAGCATTTTCAAATGAAGTAAATACTAAACGTACAGACCACATACGTCATTTAATGGAATTTAAAAAGCAAACGCCAATTAGTATAGATGAAGTAGAACCTGCAAGTGAAATCGTACATCGATTTAATACGGGGGCGATGAGTTACGGTTCTATCTCTGCAGAAGCACACTCTACACTAGCCGAAGCGATGAATAAAATAGGCGGTAAGAGTAATAGTGGTGAAGGTGGCGAAGACCCTAAACGTTATATTATTGATGAAGAGGGTCGCAATCATTCAAGCGCTATTAAACAAGTAGCTTCTGGACGTTTTGGGGTAACGAGTGATTACCTTCAACATGCTAAAGAAATTCAAATTAAAGTTGCGCAAGGCGCTAAACCAGGGGAAGGCGGACAATTACCAGGTAGTAAAGTATATCCGTGGATTGCCGAAGTAAGGGGATCTACACCAGGTATTGGTTTAATTTCACCACCGCCACATCATGATATTTATTCAATTGAAGATTTAGCACAATTGATTCATGATTTAAAAAATGCAAACAAAGAAGCGAATATTACAGTGAAACTTGTATCAAAAACAGGTGTCGGTACCATTGCATCAGGTGTGGCTAAAGCATTTGCAGACAAAATCGTCATCAGTGGCTATGACGGTGGTACAGGAGCTTCACCCAAAACGAGTATTCAACATGCTGGAGTGCCATGGGAAGTAGGCTTAGCCGAAACACATCAAACATTGATGATGAATGATTTACGTTCACGTGTGAAAGTCGAAACAGATGGTAAATTACTAACTGGTAAAGACGTTGCATATGCGTGTGCACTTGGTGCTGAAGAGTTCGGTTTTGCTACTGCACCACTCGTAGTATTAGGTTGTATTATGATGCGTGTGTGTCATAAAGATACTTGTCCGGTAGGTATTGCTACGCAAAACCAAGATTTACGTGCTTTATTTAATGGTAGAGCCGATCATGTAGTTAACTTTATGCATTTTGTAGCAGAAGAGTTGCGTGAAATCTTGGCAGAGTTAGGATTAAAATCTGTAGATGAATTAGTTGGTAGAACAGATTTATTACAACGAGCGCCACATCTGAAAGATCGTCCAAAAGCAAATACGATGGACGTCGAAGCGTTACTCTATAAACATGACGGTGATCGTTTTAACAACATTGAACAAAACCACCATCTTAAAGAAGGTTTCGATTTAAATTATTTATATCCAGATGCGAAAGAAGCACTTGAACAGGGTAAAGCCTTTAAAGGTGAATATACGATTAATAATGAACAACGTGATGTTGGTGTGATTACAGGCAGTGCAATTACACGTGCGCATGGCCCGGAAGGATTACCTGAAGATACGATTTTCGCATACACACAAGGACATGCAGGTCAAAGTATAGCTGCTTACACGCCTAATGGATTAACTATTCATCATACTGGCGATGCGAATGACTATGTTGGTAAGGGGTTATCCGGAGGTAAAATTATTATCAATGCGCCAAATGAAACACGTGAAGATGAAATTATTGTCGGTAACGTTTGTTTCTATGGTGCTTCTCAAGGTAAAGCGTTTATTAACGGTCGTGCAGGTGAAAGATTCTGTATACGTAACAGTGGTGTCCAAGTAGTCGTTGAGGGTATTGGCGACCATGGCCTGGAATATATGACTGGTGGACGTGTACTCATACTTGGCGATGTTGGTAAAAACTTCGGTCAAGGCATGAGTGGTGGTGTAAGTTATATCTTCCCATCGGATGTAGAACAATTTAAAGAAGTGAACAAGCTAGATACTTTAGATTTTGATCGTGTAACAGTTAAAGAAGAACGTAACGTAATTAAAGAAATGTTAGAAGAACACGTTAAATATACAAATAGTAAAAAAGCAATTGAGGTACTCAATGACTTTGATAATATAGCTGATAAAGTAGTCAAAGTGATTCCGAAAGATTTCAAATTAATGATGCAAAAAATCGATATTCAAAAACGTGAGACACCTCAATTAGATGAAGCGTTACTTAATGCATTTAACGATAAACGCACTCATTTAGAGCCAGATCAACAATTAACGGCTGTATATTAATCATTAAGGGGGGATTTGCATGGGTGAATTCAAAGGCTTTATGAATTATGATAAACAACAACTCGATGAATTATCACTAGTTGAACGTTTAAAAAATCACTCTGCATTCCAGCAGCGCTTCACACGTGAAGAAGCATCTATACAAGGTGCACGTTGTATGGATTGTGGTACACCATTCTGTCAAACGGGTGAACCATTTGGCCGTGAAACGATTGGTTGTCCGATTGGCAACTATATTCCTGAATGGAATGATTTGGTATATAGAAAAGATTTCAAAGCGGCGTATGAACGTTTAATGGAAACAAATAATTTTCCAGAATTCACAGGATATGTTTGTCCAGCACCATGTGAACAATCATGTGTGATGAAAATTAATCGTGAATCAGTAGCCATTAAAGGTATAGAGCGAACAATTATTGATGAAGCTTATGAAAACGGCTGGGTACAACCAACTATTCCTGAAGTTCGTAAGGATGAAAAAGTAGCAATAGTTGGTAGTGGTCCAGCTGGGCTAACTGCTGCTGATGAATTAAATAAATTAGGTTATAGCGTGACAGTTTATGAACGTGCCCAAGAAGCGGGCGGTCTACTAATGTACGGTATCCCTAATATGAAATTAGATAAAGAAGTCGTACGTAGAAGAATTAGCGTTATGGAAGAATCAGGCATCGAGTTTCAAACGGGCATAGAAATTGGTGTTGATATTTCAAAAGAAGCATTAGAAGAATCTTACGATGCAATTATTTTATGTACGGGTTCTCAAAACGCGCGTGATTTACCTTTAGAAGGTCGCATGGGACAAGGTATTCACTTTGCGATGGATTATTTAACAGAACAAGCGGAATATTTAAATGGTGAAATTGACGAAACAACAATTACTGCAGAAGGTAAAAATGTCATCGTTATCGGTGCAGGTGATACAGGTGCCGATTGCGTTGCCACTGCATTAAGAGAAAATTGTAAATCAATTGTACAATTCAATAAATATACAAAACAACCTGAAGAAATTGAATTTGAGACTAATGAACATTGGCCATTAGCAATGCCGGTATTCAAAATGGATTATGCTCATAAAGAATATGAAGCTAAATTTGGTATAGAGCCAAGAGCTTACGGTGTGCAAACAATGCGTTATGACGTTGATCATATTGGTAACGTCAAAGGTGTTTATACTCAAATTTTACAGGAAACTGAAGAAGGTATGGTCGTAGTAGACGGTACTGAACGTCATTGGCCGGCAGATTTAGTATTACTATCAATTGGTTTCGTAGGTACAGAAACTACAGTGCCTCATGCATTTGATATTCAAACTGAACGTAATAAAATTGTTGCAGATAATAAAGACTTTAAAACGAATCAATCTAAAATATTTGCAGCGGGTGATGCAAGAAGAGGTCAAAGTTTAGTTGTTTGGGCAATTCAAGAAGGAAGAGCTGTAGCCGATTCGGTAGATAGTTTCTTGAAGGCTAAGGCGGCAGTTTAATAATAAGTTTTTTTATTGACTTTTAAAACGAGCTATAATAATATTATTGTTGTGTTCGTTTGGAGGAATACCCAAGTCCGGCTGAAGGGATCGGTCTTGAAAACCGACAGGGGCTTAACGGCCCGCGGGGGTTCGAATCCCTCTTCCTCCGCCATTAATAAATAATCCAAGACTAATAGATACAAAAGGCAAGTATTCAAATTATTGAATGCTTGCCTTTTTTATGCGTTTGACAAATACAAGCCAATAAAATGCTGTTTTCTAAGCATTTATGTAAGCCTTTACACAACTTGTCTATACATGTATAATTTCATTAAGATACAAAGATGGGAGTGGATTATCTTGGCTGTAAAAAGAAAAGATGTTCAGGATATCGTTGCAGCAATTGGGGGAAAAGAAAATGTCGACACAGCCACGCACTGTGTTACGCGTTTGCGTATCGTGTTGAAAGATGACGATAAGGTAGATAAGGATAAATTAAGCGAGAACGATTTAGTGAAAGGTCAATTTAAAGCGGATAACCAATATCAAATAGTTATTGGTCCTGGTACAGTCGATGAGGTGTATAAGCAATTTATCGAAGAAACGGGCTCGTCTGAAGCATCTAAAGATGATGCCAAAATAGCAGCGGCGCAAAAGGGGAATGCGCTACAAAGGTTAATCAAATTATTGGGTGATATATTTATACCGATTTTACCAGCTATCGTGACTGCTGGTTTACTTTTAGGAATTAATAACTTATTAACGATGGAGAATTTATTCGGGCCAGATCCATTAGTGAAACAATTCCCACAACTTGGAGATTTCTCGGATATCATTAACGTGATTGCAAATACTGCATTTACTTTTTTACCAGCACTTGTTGGTTGGAGTAGTATGCGTGTGTTTGGTGGGAGTCAAATACTTGGTTTGGTATTAGGTTTAATACTAATGAATCCTCAATTAGTACCACAATCTGATATTGCTAAAGGCCATATCCCAACATGGAATATTTTCGGCTTACACATTAAACAATTAAACTACCAAGGGCAAGTATTACCAATATTACTTGCGACATATGTGTTAGCACAAATTGAAAAATTCCTTAATAAACGCGTGTTAGATTCTATTAAAATGCTTGTTGTAGGGCCTGTATCATTATTAATTACAGGATTTTTAGCATTTATTATCATAGGACCAGTAGCATTATGGATTGGTACTGGTATAACAAACGGCGTTACATTTGTCTTTGAACATGCTGGTTGGTTAGGCGGTGCGATTTACGGATTATTCTACGCACCATTAGTTATTACAGGACTGCATCACATGTTCTTAGCTGTAGACTTCCAATTAATGGGCAGTCATTTACAAGGCACCTACTTATGGCCAATCGTTGCAATCTCTAATATTTGTCAGGGTTCAGCTGCATTTGGTGCTTGGTATGTCTATAAAAAACGTAAAATGGTTAAAGAACAAGGTCTAGCTGTAACTTCAGGTATTTCTGGTTTCTTAGGCGTAACAGAGCCGGCAATGTTTGGGGTCAACTTACCTTTGAAATATCCGTTTCTAGCATCTATTATAACTTCTTGTGTATTAGGAGCGATTATCGGTGCGAGTGGCGTACTTGGTAAAGTTGGTGTTGGTGGTGTACCTGCATTTATCTCGATTCAAAAAGAATTCTGGGGCGTATATTTAGTTTGTACAATACTAGCCATCATCGTACCATTTGTTTTAACAATCATCTTATCTAGATTCAGTAAAGAAGAAACGAAAGAATTGGTAGAAGAGTAATAAAGACTGTACAACAACAAATAAACTCGCTATGTTGATTTAGCGAGTTTATTTTTCATAAAAGAGTAAAGGTGGAATGAATCATGGCACTAAATGATTGGAAAAAGTCCGTAGTTTATCAAATTTATCCTAAGTCTTTTAATGATACAACTGGGAACGGAGAAGGCGACATTAACGGTATAATTGAAAAACTGGATTATTTACAATTTCTAGGTATAGATTACTTATGGTTAACGCCAGTATATGAATCACCGATGAATGATAATGGTTATGATATTAGTGATTATTATAAAATTAACGACCAATTTGGGAATATTGATGATTTGAAAATGTTAATTGAACAAGCCCATCAACGTGACTTGAAAATTATGTTAGATATAGTCATTAACCATACTTCAACAAAGCATGAATGGTTTAAACAAGCTTATTCAAGCGTCGATAACCCTTATAGAGATTATTATTTCTTTAGACGTGCTGCTAATGATGTACCACCTACTAACTGGGAGTCTAAATTCGGTGGTAACGCATGGAAATATGATCCTGAAACTGAAACATATTATTTACATTTATTTGACGTAACGCAAGCGGATTTGAATTGGGATAATCCGCAAGTCAGAAGTGAACTTTACGATATTATCAATTATTGGATTGATTTTGGCGTGGATGGTTTCCGTTTTGATGTGATTAACCTTATTTCGAAAGGTGAGTTTAAAGACTCTGAAAAAATAGGGAAAGAGTTTTATACTGACGGGCCGCGTGTGCATGACTATTTACATGAAATGAATCGACATACTTTTGGTGATAAAGATATGATGACAGTCGGTGAGATGTCATCTACTACGATTGACCACTGTATTAAATATACGAATCCCGAACGACAAGAATTAAGTAGCGTCTTTAACTTCCACCATTTAAAAGTAGATTACGTTGATGGAGACAAATGGTCTAATGCGAAGTTAGACTTCCTGAAGCTCAAAGAAATATTAATGGAATGGCAGCTTGGTATCTATGAAGGTGAAGGATGGAACGCTATATTTTGGTGTAACCATGACCAACCACGTGTCGTTTCAAGATTCGGTGATGATACGACAGAAGATTTAAGAAGACGAAGTGGCAAAATGTTAGCGATCGCGTTGCATATGTTACAAGGAACACCGTATATTTACCAAGGCGAAGAAATAGGCATGACAGATCCACATTTTACTTCAATAGAACAATATCGAGATGTAGAATCGTTAAATGCATATAAAGCTATGCAAAATAAAGGTTATGATGAAACGGAAATTATAGAAATATTAGGTCAAAAATCACGAGATAATTCCAGAACACCAGTACAATGGACTAATGAACGTAATGCAGGATTTACTACTGGGGTACCATGGATAGAAATACCTAACAATTTCAACATAATAAATGTCGAAGCAGCCATTGCTGATAAAAATTCAATTTTATATGTATATAAAAAATTAATTGAATTAAGACATAAACACGATATTATTACGTATGGTAGTATAGAACCATTATATATGGAAGATGAACATTTATTTATCTATAAACGTCATTATAGTAGTGAAACTTGGCTTGTCATTACGAATTTTTCAAAATCAGCTACAACATTACCAAAAGATTTAAATGTCGAAGGCGATGTTGTACTGCAAAATGGCGAATGCAACAATGGCACTATAGAAGGATTTGGAGCGATAGTAATTGCTCAATAATAGGTAGAAGAGTTGAGGACATGGGAAAGAAAAAATTTGTTTTAATATATGAAGCATTAAAAACAGCTATTTTATCAGAAGAGCTAACGTACGGTGAACGTATTCCTTCTGAACACGACCTAGTAGAATATTATCAAGCTTCACGAGAAACTGTTAGAAAAGCACTTAACTTATTAGTTAGTGATGGTATGATACAGAAAATCAGAGGTAAGGGTTCAGTGGTGATTTATCAAAACATTACAGAGTTTCCGTTTGCTGACTTGATGAGCTTTAATGAAGTGAAAAATGATTTACAACTACAATATCAAACGAAGGTAATTAAATTTGAACAGATTAAAGCAGGAGCAGAGCCATACATCAAGGAACAACTAGGACTGACGGCCAACGCTGTATTATGGCATATAGTTAGATTGAGAATGTTAAATGGGAAAGTAAAAATTATTGATGAAGATTACCTTGTGGCTGACATGGTACCGGATATTACTATAGAAGATGCACAGTCATCAATTTATCATTATATAGAGGATGTATTGGAACTTGAAATTAGTTATTCCAATAAGACTATTACCTTTGAATCTTTTGGTGAATTAGAGTTTGAACAATTTGGAAATATAGAACCGCCCTATACTGCTACAGTTAGAGGGATTGTACATTTAAAAAATACTGAACGTTTTCAATACAATATATCAAAACATCTAGCTACTGAATTTAGATTCAATGATTTTTCACGTAGAAGAAAATTATAAATTGCTGTTTTGAGCGTTCAAAAGTTTGATAAGATAACAATTATTAATAAGTTCGGTCATATGTCTTGCAATGAAGTTGTAAATTATAGTATTATAAACTTTGCCGTGCTAGGTGGGGAGGTAGCGGTTCCCTGTACTCGAAAACCGCTTATGCGAGACTTAATTCCTTTGCTGAGGGTGTATTTTTGTGAAGCCAGCCCAAAGCACGTAGTGTTTGAAGATTTCGGTCTTATGCAATGTGAACCCATGAATCATGTCAGGTCCTGACGGAAGCAGCATTAAGTGGATTATCATATGTGCCGTAGGGTAGCCGAGATTTAGCTGTCGACTTTGGTAACGTTTATGAATTATATTCGATGCAAAGGTGCACGGTTTTAAATTTTAAAAATAATTAACTTACATAGATTGAGAAAGAGAGACAAAAATCTTATTTTTATAAGAAGTTTTTAGTCTCGCCCCGGCAAGGATGATTAGCGTTAAAAGTAGCTTGATACAAGCACATTATCAATTGAGTCATTCACTGCCCATATAAAAGTAGAGTCTGAAGACAATATGATGTCTCAGGCTCTACTTTTATATTATGGTAAAAAAATAGTTTGACGAGAATATTTGTGGAGAATAGTGTAATATTTACATAACGAAGACGATGGAGGGGCATCTATGCAAATATATCTGAGTACATTAACCGAAAATGATTATGAAACGAGTTTAGAAGCTATTGAAGCAGCATTTAAAAATGTTGAGATGTCAAATCACGATGAGCATCAACTTGTTAATAAGATTAGAAAATCTGAGACGTATAATTATGAATTGGAAGTTGTGGCTAAAAATGACGCGGGAGAAGTCATAGGACATGCGTTATTATCTGAAGTAACAATAGCAGATGAACACGATCAACATATTGCTTTAGCATTAGCTCCAGTATCTGTGATATCAGAATATCGTAACCAAGGGGTAGGAAAAGCGCTAATACAAGCAGTAGAAGAGCGAGCTAAAAACCATGGTTATGGGACGATTGTAGTGTTGGGTGACCCTGAGTATTACCAAGCATTAGGTTATGAGTGTGCTTATAACTATAAAATATACGCGCCCTTCGATGTTCCTAAAGCCTATTTTATGGTTAAATTTTTAACTCATGCTAACAGACCTTCTGGTAATGTGAATTACCCCGCTGCTTTTAATTGATAGTCACAATTCGAATGACAATGCTATAATGTGTATTGAATGTTATTGGAGGTGCGAGTGTGAATTACCAGGCTTTGTATAGAATGTTCAGACCTCAAGCGTTTAGTGATGTCGTAGGTCAAGAACATGTAACTAAAACTTTACGTAATGCAATTTCAAAAGGGAAGCAATCCCACGCATATATATTTAGCGGACCTCGTGGAACTGGTAAAACGAGTATTGCTAAGGTGTTTGCGAAGGCAATTAACTGTTTGAATAGTGAAAATGGGGAACCGTGTAACGAATGTGTGATATGCAAAGGAATCACGCAGGGGACTAATTCTGACATTATAGAAATTGATGCTGCAAGTAATAATGGTGTTGATGAAATAAGAAATATTAGGGACAAAGTAAAATATGCACCGAGCGAATCGAAATATAAGGTCTATATTATTGATGAAGTTCATATGCTTACTACAGGTGCATTTAACGCCTTATTAAAAACTTTAGAAGAACCACCAGCACACGCTATTTTTATTTTGGCGACTACAGAACCTCATAAAATACCTCCAACTATTATCTCAAGAGCGCAACGTTTTGATTTTAAATCTATTAATCATGATCAAATTGTGGAGAGGCTGAAGTTTGTAGCAGAAGAACAACAAATAGATTATGACGATGCAGCGCTTGATTTTGTAGCCAAAGCTTCAGAAGGTGGTATGCGTGATGCATTGAGTATTATGGATCAAGCTATTGCATTTGGAGATGATCATTTAACATTACAAGATGCATTGAATGTAACGGGTAGCGTTGATGACGAAGCGCTTAATAAATTGTTCGCACAAATTATAGATGGTGATGTGAAGTCGGCATTTAGCACATATCACCAGTTTGTAGCAGACGGTAAAGAAGTCAATCGTCTCATTAATGATATGATTTACTTCGTTAGAGATACCATTATGAATAAAACTGCAAATAACAATGCTGAATATGATGCATTAATGCATTTTGAATTAGAAACGTTGTATCAAATGATAGATATAATAAATGATACCTTAGTGTCGATTCGATTTAGCGTCAATCAAAACGTACATTTCGAAGTCTTATTGGTGAAATTATCTGAAATGGTGAAGGGAGAACCACAAACGATTCAAAATGTTGCTACAACAAGCGTAGCTTCTGAACCGAATAATGATGTCTTGCTACAACGTATGGAACAACTAGAAAATGAATTAAAGACTTTGAAAACACAAGGCGTTACTACACAAGCGGCGCAACCAACTAAACCACAACCAAGTAATAGAGGAAGTAAGTCTAAAAATATTTTTTCAATGCAACAAATTACTAAAGTGTTAGATAAAGCGAATAAAGAAGATATTAAATTGTTGAAAGACCACTGGGGAGAAGTCGTAGATCATGCTAAAAACAATGACATGAAATCATTAGTTAGCTTATTACAAAACTCTGAGCCTGTGGCTGCTAGTGAAACACATGTGTTAATCAAATTTGAAGAAGAGATTCATTGTGAAATCGTTAATAAGAATGATGAAAAGCGTGAAAATATCGAAAACGTCGTATGTAATATCATAGACAAGAGTGTTAATGTTGTTGGCGTACCATCCGATCAATGGATGAGAGTAAGATCGGAATACCTACAAAATAGAAAGTCTGCTGATGGAGTTACTTCTAATGATAGTAATGGCGAGACTCAACAAGTTAATGAAACAGAAGAAGTAGATGTAGTTCAAAAAGCGAAAGACTTATTTGGTGAAAATACAGTTAACGTTATTGATGAAGAGTGATACATGACAATAAATATAAAGGCATGTATAATATTAGCAAAGCATAATTTTAATAATATAAAGAATAACTAAGGAGGATTTACATTATGCGCGGTGGCGGAAATATGCAACAAATGATGAAACAAATGCAAAAAATGCAAAAGAAAATGGGCGAAGAGCAAGAGAAATTAAAAGAAGAACGCGTTGAAGGAACTGCAGGTGGCGGTATGGTTGCTGTAACAGTGACTGGTCACAAAGAAGTAGTAGACGTTGTTATTAAAGAAGAAGCGGTAGACCCTGACGACATTGAAATGTTACAAGATTTAGTGATTGCTGCTACTAATGAAGCGATGAACAAAGCTGATGAATTATCACAAGAGCGCTTAGGTAAGCACACTAAAGGCTTAAACATTCCTGGAATGTGATAACATGCAATATCCAGAACCTATTTCTAAACTGATTGACAGTTTCATGAAATTGCCAGGCATTGGACCGAAAACGGCACAACGTCTGGCATTTCACGTATTAGATATGAAAGAAGACGATGTCGTTCAATTTGCGAAAGCATTAGTAGATGTGAAACGTGAATTAACCTATTGTAGTGAATGCGGACATATAACAGAGCAAGACCCATGCTATATATGTCAGGATAAACAAAGAGATCGTTCTATTATCTGTGTAGTTGAAGACGATAAAGATGTTATTGCTATGGAAAAAATGCGAGAGTTCAAAGGATTGTATCATGTGCTTCATGGTTCAATATCTCCAATGGATGGAATTGGACCTGAAGATATTAATATCCCTTCCCTTATCAATCGTTTGAAAGATGAAGGCGTAAAAGAATTAATATTAGCAATGAATCCTAATTTAGAAGGCGAATCTACAGCAATGTATATTTCGCGTCTCGTTAAGCCAATAGGCATAACTGTAACTAGATTAGCGCAAGGCTTGTCAGTTGGCGGAGACTTAGAATACGCAGATGAAGTAACGCTATCAAAAGCTATTATGGGTAGAACTGAGATGTAAAGCTATCGCTGTGAAGCGGTGGCTTTATTTTTTTATAAAAAACTTTAAAAAAAGTTAAAGTTTGTAAATAAAGGGGTTACAAGGTTTGATGGAGGCGTTATTAGTAGGTTTTACGTTTTTAAACGAACGAAATAAAGTCGTATCATAATATTGTTCGGAAATTAGAGTATAACGAGGTCTGATTTGGGTAATTAGTGTAAATTTTACCGTTGTACATTCTTCGAAATGCCTGTATAGTATTTACTTGTCGAGCGAAACAAACGACGAACATTAAAAAACGATTTGAAAAACTTTTAAAAAGTTATTGACATTTAGTTAAAACTTCTGTAAAATTGTTTCTTGTCGGATTGA
>NZ_JAVTDB010000069.1:0-62681 GCF_032139365.1 Staphylococcus kloosii | reverse complement strand
CTTAAAATATCGTCAGTTGAAATTATACCACAATTTCAACTGACATTTTACATTTTTATCGATTTATTTCTTGTGCAATTTCTTCATTGTTTTCGATATAATTCGTGAAGCCTTCTTGTAATTTCTTAGTAATTGGGCCTACTTGACCATCACCAACATTTTCACCATTTAATTTTACGACTGGCATTACTTCAATTGAAGTACTAGAAACGATTACTTCGTCAGCTTGTTTTAGGAAATCAATAGAAAATGCTTCCTCTTTAAAAGGAATATCATTTGATTCAGCTATTTCTTTAATTACTTTACGTGTAATACCATTTAAAATCAGATTATTTGTTGGGTGTGTGTAGATAGTACCATCTTTAATTGCGTAAGCATTACTAGAAGATCCTTCAGTAACTGTATCTCCTCTATGTTGAATTGCTTCTTGTGCATTATATTTCGTTGCATATTCTTTAGCTAACACGTTACCTAATAAATTTAAACTTTTAATGTCACATCTTAACCAACGAATGTCCTCAGTAGTAACAGCGTTAATACCTTCCTCTAAATTTTTATAAGGTCTGTCATACGATTTTGTAAAACCAGTAATTATTGGTTGAACAGAAGGCGTAGGAAATGCATGATCTCTTGGTGCTACACCTCTTGTAACTTGGATGTATACGCCACCAGTAACAACTTTGTTAGCCGAAATTAATTCTTGAACAAGTTCTATTAGACCATCGACAGTATAATTTAATTCTAAACCAATTTCATTTGCGCTTCTTAATAATCTTTCAAAGTGAGGTCGTGCAGTAAATAATCTATTATTGTACACACGAACGTATTCATAGATACCATCACCAAAGTTATATCCTCTATCGTTATAAGGTACATTAGCTTCATTTTCTTCTATAATTTTTTCATTGATTAATACTTTTGTCATAGTTTATCCCTCCACGCAAAGTGTATATAAGGCTTCTAAATAAATACTAGTAGCATTTAATAATTGTTTTTTAGTAATGTATTCATTTTTTTGATGCATTAAGTCTTCAGAGTCTTCAAACATAGCACCAAATGCAACACCTTTATCAAGGTTACGGGCATACGTTCCTCCTCCGATTGTATACGGTTCAGTGTTGTCACCAGTTTGATTTCTATATGCTTGTACCAATTTTTGAACAAATGGATCATTTTTATCTACGTAATGAGGTACTTGATTTTTACCTAAAGCTAATTTGAATCCTAGCGCTTTAACTTCTTCATCAAATCTATTCATTGCATTATCGTATTCAAAACCTTCGGGATAACGTAAGTTAATACCAAATTTACCGCCGTTACGATTGTCATATTTAATAACGCCAATATTAGTCGTTACATCACCCATGCTGTCTGTATGGAATTTCATACCCATTTTTTCACCGAAGTGTGAGTTAAATAAATACTGTTCACTGAACTTCACAAAGTTAGCAGCTGTTTTGTCCAATTTCAAATGTGATAAGAAATGTAGTAAATATAAACCTGCATTCACACCGATTGATGGATCCATACCATGTACTGCTTTACCTTTAACATTAAGTTCTAATATACCACTATCTACTGTACTGCCACCTTCTAGATTATTTTCAACTAAAAATTGTTCGAAGTTTTGAATAACATCAGTCATGTTCTCTTTAACTAAAACTTTGGCAGACGCATCGTCTGGAACCATGTTATATCTTTGTCCAGATTCGAAGGAATGTAATTCATAATCTGGTTCATCAATGTCTTCTGCTTGTTCTGCTTGAACGACATCAAAAACACTAATACCTTTTTCACCATGTATTGCAGGAAATTCTGCATCTGGTGCAATGCCTAATGTTGGCATTTCTTCAGTTTTGAAATAACGCTCTGTACACAACCAATCAGATTCTTCATCTGTACCAACAATTATATGTATTCTTCTTTTCCAATCGACATTCATTTCATTTAATATTTTAACTGCATAATAAGCTGCAATTGTTGGACCTTTATCATCTAACGTACCGCGAGCAACAATTTTATCAGATGTTACGACTGGATCAAACGGATCAGAATCCCATCCATCTCCTGCAGGTACTACATCGACGTGGCACAAAATGCCAAATACTTCATCACCTTGTCCAGCTTCAATACGTCCAGCGATGTGATCAACATCATGTGTGTTAAAACCGTCACGTTCAGCAATTTTATACATGTAATCTAAAGCTTCTCTAGGTCCTGGTCCAACTGGATAATCTTCAGAAGCTTTGTCATCATCTCTTACACTTTCTATTGATAATAATCCTTTTAAATCATCAATGATTTGATTTTCATACTCAAGCACTTTTTCTTTCCACATACATGATCACTTCTTTCTATAAATCTAACTAAACTCCATTTTACATGATGTTACCATTAAACTACAGTGAGATGACAGAATTTATCAAAAATTAATCTGTTATATTTCACCAAAAAACAGTTGTATTGCTACATTAATATATTTTTAGATACTGTCATAATACAAATAAAAATAGGCTTAATTTGAAGTACATCAAATTAAGCCTATAAATATTATTTATTGTTATTATTTTTAAGTTCTTCTTCGGTAACTACATGCAAGTTGTTACTAGGGTTACTTGGTCCTTCATCGTCAAAACGACCTTCTTGAATTTCTTTAGAAGTTTCTCCTTTTTCACCTTTGAAGTGAGCTTTTTGCTCATTTAAGAACCCTTTAGGATCTTGTTTGACTTTATTTGCATAACCTTTAGGGTCTTCTTTAACTTCGTTAATAGTTTCACTAGCTTTATCACTTATTTGGCTAGCAAATTCTTTAGCGTTTTGCTTATATGATTCGGGGTTAGACTTGTATTTATTATATTCTTTTTTAAGTTTGTCTCTATTATCTTTATTAGATAATACGACAGCTGCTAGAGCGCCCCCGATGCCTAATACTGCTTTAAATAATTTTGCCATATCTCATTCACACCTCTTTATTTATTTTAACCCCAACAATTTAAAATCTTGTGGAGTCAACTGACGATAGTCACCAGATGCTAATTGTCTATCAAGTGCTAAGTCGCCAATTTTTATACGTTTAAGCGCAAGAACCTCATTATTAATTGCATGAAACATGCGCTTAACTTGATGATACCTTCCTTCATAAATTGTTACAAATGATTTAAATTCATCATCTGTAACTTCTAAAAATGCAGGTTGGGTTAATCCATCATGTAATTCTATACCCGCTTTAAATAATTCTATATCATTTTTTGTAATAGAATTTTTAGAAATTACTTCATAAGTTTTAGGTACATGTTTTGATGGGTTCATCAATTGATGGTTAAAATCTCCATCATTTGTAATTAATAACAAACCTTCAGTATCTTTGTCTAATCTACCGACTGGAAAAATATTTAAATGTTCATAGCCACCGATTAAATCAATGACCGTTGAATGTTGATCATCTGTCGTTGCCGAAACATAACCCTTAGGTTTATTTAGCATAAAATATACTTTATCTATATATTCGATTAATTTATCTTCACAATAAATTTTATCAGCGCCAGCAACGATTATTTTTTTAGGAGATTTTTCAACTATGCCATTTACAGTTACTTTCCCCTTTTTTAACAAAGTTTTAACTTCAGTTCGTGTGCCTAATCCCATGTTCGCTAAAAATTTATCTATTCTCATTTTATAATTCCTAACTTACGACGTATTTTATTAGGTAGCTCGCCTAAAAATTCATCGGCTAGATGTGTTTTCATTGTGATAATGCCATAAACTAACATACCTACAACTACACTCACAATGACAATAATAAGTGCACCTATTTTAGATTGAGGTGAAATAACGAGTTGTATTAAAAAGTATGAAATTTCTACCGCTATCATCATAATAAAGCCATATAAGAAAATTTTACTAAAGTGTAACCATGTTTCTGTAAAATTGAAATGCGCATATTTTTTCAAAATAATAAAGTTACAAGTAATAGCAAACAATAGTGCTATAGCAGTACTTAAAATTGCACCTGCAGTATGTAACGCATAAATTAATGGCGTATTTAAAATAATTTTTATAATAACTGCAGAAATGATTACAAAAACAGTTAATTTTTGCTTATCAATCCCTTGTAACATTGAAGCCGTCACACTAAGTAACGCAATAAGAATTGCTACAGGAGCATAATAGAATAATAACTGACTGCCATCAGTATTATAACTATAAAACACAGTATACAACGGTAAAGATAATGCCATAATTCCTAAACTTGCTGGCACAGTTATAAACATTAATACGCCTAAAGAAGCACGAATTTGTCTTTGCATCTCATTTATTTGACCTGCAGCGAATGTTTTTGTAATGTATGGAATTAAACTCACAGCAAAACCAGATGCTAAAGATGTAGGAATCATGACAATTTTGTTTGTTGTCATATTTAATATTGAGAAGAAGTAGTCATGCATTTTCTGTGGCACGCCAGCCAAATCCAATGCACTATTGTGAGTAAACTGGTCTACCATATTAAATAACGGAAAGTTTAAACTCACAATGACAAATGGAATACTGTACGAAAGAATCTCTTTGTACATCTTCCCATATGGTACATCGATATTTGTCATATCCGATTCTACCATTTTTTCTATATTTGGCTTCCTCTTAACCCAGTAGTACCATAATGTAATAATACCAGTGATTGCACCAATTGCAGCTGCAAAAGTTGCAACGCCATTGGCGAATAATACTGAACCGCCGAAAACGTTTAACACTAAATAACTACCAATTAAAATAAATAGAACTCTTGCAACTTGTTCCGTAACTTCTGAAACAGCCGTAGGACCCATAGATTTGTAACCTTGGAATACCCCTCTCCATGTTGCTAACAATGGGATAAAGATAACAACTACACTAATAATACGAATAATCCAAGTAATATCCGCTACTGACCATCCGCCTTTAACACCGTCTTCACGTGCTAATGTTATTGACGCAATACTAGGCGCTAAAAAGTACAATAGCGTAAAACCTATTACACCCATTATCGTCATAACGACAAAACTTGATTTATATAATTTCTGACTGACCTTATATGCACCTAAAGCATTATACTTTGATACATACTTTGAAGCCGCTAAAGGCACTCCCGCTGTTGCTACAGCTATTGCAATGTTGTATGGTTGATACGCGTAGTTAAACGGCGCTAAATTTTCTTCTCCACCAACGATTGCGTAGAATGGAATGATAAATAGGACACCTAACACCTTGGTAATTAATATACTAAGAGTAATTAGGAAGGTGCCTCGGACCAATTCTTTACTTTCACTCATCTGTATCTTCCTTCTCAAATTAAATTTAATAATCGTAAACTTTATCATAACGTGCTGTCTATATTTTTTCAAAACAAAATTAATATAACATAGCTATAAAAAATAGTCTCATAAATATATTACACTAGGTGGCACATAAGTACTAGATACTTGAGTTTAATAGTCTCTTAAAAAATTAACACATCTTTCACTATGTACCTTAAAAATTTTAATTAAAAGTTGGCAATAAGTAAAGATATATTATAATTTATATAATGGTATTAATGTAAGAGTAAGACAATATAAGTACTACTTTCCTAAATGAAATAATATGTTCTTTATTATTCTTATATTAAATAAAGAACAAATTTAATGGAGGCATAGCAATGTATCAAACTATTATTATTGGTGGAGGCCCTAGCGGATTAATGGCAGCAGTTGCCGCCAGCCAAGAAAACACTAATATTTTATTAATTGAAAAGAAAAAAGGATTAGGCCGTAAATTAAAAATTTCAGGTGGTGGTCGTTGTAATGTGACAAATAGATTACCTTATGAAGAAATTATTAAAAATATACCAGGTAATGGTAAATTTTTATATAGCCCATTTTCGCTCTTTGATAATGAATCAATTATCAATTTCTTTGAAAGCAGAGAAGTTAAATTAAAAGAAGAAGATCACGGCAGAATGTTTCCTATTTCTAACAAAGCACAAGACGTTGTCGATGCATTAGTTAATACATTGAATAACAATAATGTGGATGTATTAGAAGAAACGACCGTAACGTCTATTAATGTAGAACAAGATGGTACCTATACGGTTATGCTAGATAATCAAAAATCATTCCATGCACATACTATCATTATTGCGACTGGAGGTACTAGTGTGCCTCAAACTGGTTCAACGGGTGACGGCTATAAATTTGCCGAGGCATTAGGCCATTCAATCACAGAATTGTTCCCAACTGAAGTACCGATTACTTCACCAGAACCCTTTATTAAATCTAAAGATTTAAAAGGGCTAAGTTTAAAAGATGTTGCATTAAGTGTATTAAAGAAAAATGGTAAAACTCGAATCACGCATCAAATGGATATGATATTTACGCATTTTGGTGTTAGTGGTCCAGCCGCATTAAGATGTAGTCAATTTGTTTATAAAGAACAAAAAAATCAAAAGAAGCAAGATATATTTATGCAACTAGACGTTTTTCCAGAATTAAACCACTATCAAGTCGAACAACAAATACGTGCTTTACTTAAAGAAGCACCTGATAAAGTAATTAAAAATAGTTTGCACGGCCTTATTGAAGAGCGCTACTTACTCTTTATACTAAAACAAGCCGAAATAGATGATAATTTGACGTCACATCATCTTGCTAATGCCCAAATTACCGACCTAGTTAATCTATTCAAAGGCTTTAAATTTACAGTCAATGGCACATTACCATTAGACAAAGCATTTGTTACAGGTGGTGGCGTATCATTAAAAGAAATACACCCTAAGTCTATGATGTCTAAAATAAGTGAAGGATTATTTTTATGTGGAGAAGTACTCGATATTCATGGTTATACTGGTGGCTATAATATTACTAGCGCCCTTGTGACTGGGCATGTTGCAGGTACTTCGGCCGGTCAATTTAAAAAAGAACAATAAACGAAAACTAATAAATTAAAAAATGACAATGTCTTCTTTAATAGACACTGTCATTTTTTATATCAATGTATAAATGGCACTATAGCCATATTAACCTCGCCTCATAATTAGCTTCAACTTAAATCTGTCAATAATAACAAAACCGGTTAATGTATGAGCTTTCCACACATTAACCGATTATATTATAACTTTGTATTACTATTAAATACTGTCAATCTCTAGGCCGTCATCACCCCATGCATCCATACCGCCTTCGACGTTAACAACATTAATCCCATTTTCTTCTAAATATAGACCTGTACGTTCACTTCTCATACCAGCTTTACATACTAGGTAATAAGTTTCATTTTCATTAAAATAACTAAGATTAGAAGGAATTTCATTCATGGGTATCGTCTTCGCGCCTGGAATAATTCCCATAGCAGTTTCTTCCCTAGTTCTAACATCAACGATGTTTACTGGGTTAGTATCGACAAGTTTCTTCTTCAATTCATCTACTGTAATAGATTCCATTAATAAAACTCCAATCTAAATTTATTTGGCTACAATATTAACAAGTTTTTGCGGAACTGCAATTACTTTTTTAATATCTTTACCTTCTATTTCACTCTTAATACTATCGTTATCTAAAGCGATAACTTCCATATCTTCTTTAGACGTATCTTTAGGTATATTAATCTTAGCTCTTACTTTACCATTAACTTGCACAACGATTTCTACTTCATTATCAACAAGTAGCGTTTCATCATAAGTTGGCCATGGTTGATACGTAATTGTGCCTTCGTGTCCTAATATATGCCAAAGCTCTTCACTTATGTGTGGCGCAATTGGTGCTAACATTGTAACGAATCCTTCAATATAAGAACGGTACAACGTATCCGCTTTATAACAATCATTTATAAATACCATTAATTGACTGATTGCAGTATTAAAGTTTAGTGTATCGAAGTCTTCAGATACTTTTTTTACTGTTTGATGATATGACTTATCTAAAGTACCGTCATTATCGCCTACCACACGGTCAGATAATGTTCCATCCTCGTTCACTAACAATCTCCAAACTCTATCTAAGAATCTACGAGAACCGTCGAGTCCATTATCACTCCATGCGATTGCTGCATCCAATGGTCCCATAAACATTTCGTATAGTCTTAATGTATCTGCACCATGACTTTTAATAATGTCGTCTGGATTAATTACATTCCCTTTGGATTTACTCATTTTTTCGTTACCTTCACCAAGAATCATTCCTTGATTATATAATTTTTGGAATGGCTCTTTGGTAGGTACTACACCTAAATCATATAATACTTTGTGCCAAAATCTTGCATACAACAAGTGTAACACTGCATGTTCGACGCCGCCAATATATAAATCAACTGGCAACCAATGTTTAAGTTTTTCAGGGTCAGCTAACATTTGATCGTTATTAGGATCAATATATCTTAAATAATACCAACAACTACCTGCCCATTGAGGCATAGTATTTGTCTCGCGACGCCCTTTCATACCAGTTTCTTCATCAACGACATTAACAAACTCAGGAATATTGGCTAATGGTGACTCACCAGTACCTGATGGTTTAATTTCATTAGTTTCAGGAAGTAATACAGGCAATTCATCTTCTGGTACAGTCGTCATCGTACCATCTTCCCAATGAATAACTGGAATAGGTTCGCCCCAATATCTTTGTCTACTAAATAACCAGTCACGTAATTTGTAATTGACTTTGCGTGTACCAGCATTTTTTTCTTCTAATAAGTCAATCGCTTTGGTAATAGCACCTTCATTATATAAACCATTTAATTCACCTGAATTAACATGTGGACCATCGCCTGTGTATGCTTCTTTACTTAAGTCTCCGCCTTCGATTACTTCTACTATAGGTAAATCAAATGCTTGTGCAAATTCGTAGTCACGTTGGTCACCACTTGGTACGGCCATCACTGCACCTGTACCATAAGTTGATAATACATAGTCAGCTATCCAAACAGGTACTCGTTCACCTGATAATGGGTTTGTCGCATAAGCACCCGTAAACACACCTGATTTTTCTTTTGATAAACCTGTACGTTCTAAATCCGATTTTTTAGCCGCTTCCTCTTGATAAGCTTTAACAGCTTCTTCTTTGTCAGACGTTGTAATTTTATTAACTAATTCATGTTCTGGACTAAGTACTAAGAAAGTCGCACCGTAAATTGTATCTGGTCTTGTAGTAAAGACTTCAATATTATCTTGTGTGCTTTCCACATTAAATGTAACTGCAGCGCCTTCTGAACGACCAATCCAATTACGTTGCATATCTTTAATTGATTCAGGCCAGTCCAAGTCCTCTAAATCTTCTAACAATCTATCAGCATATGCCGTAATTTTTAAAACCCATTGTTTCATAGGTTTTCTGTATACAGGATGTCCACCACGTTCAGATACGCCATCGATGACTTCTTCATTTGATAATACTGTACCTAATGCCGGACACCAGTTAACCGCAACTTCATCAACATATGCTAAACCTTTGTTATAAAGTTGAATAAAAATCCATTGTGTCCATTTATAATATTCTGGATCAGTTGTGTTAATTTCTCTATCCCAATCGTAACTAAATCCTAGTTCTTTAATTTGTCTCTTGAATGTATTAACATTTTTTTGAGTAAATGCTCTTGGATTATTACCAGTGTCCAATGCGTACTGTTCGGCTGGCAAACCAAATGCATCCCAACCCATAGGATGTAGTACATTATACCCTTGCATTCTCTTATAACGAGAAACAATATCCGTTGCCGTATAACCTTCTGGGTGCCCTACGTGTAAACCAGCACCAGAAGGATAAGGGAACATATCTAACGCATAAAATTTCTTTTGACCGAAATTATCGCTCGTTTTAAATGTTTTATTTTCTTCCCAATATTGTTGCCACTTTCTTTCGATATCATTATGATTATAATTCACAATGTTTCCTCCTATTCAATAAAAAAGAACACCTCAAACTATTTAGCATATTAAAGGGACGACATCAGCCGCGGTACCACCCTCGTTCACTTAAAAAGTGCACTCACTTAATTAAATAGTTAGAGATGTTATTTATAAAATCAATTTTTACGATTGGTAAGTTCACTTAAAACTTTACACTAGTTCACACCAACCTAGCTCTCTGTAGAAAAGTTTGATAAGTTACTACTCCTATACTCTATTAATAATATTGTAAAACTTGACGCTTTTCAAGTAGAAAAATTAGCCTAACTTGTTATGACAACTATTATGAAGTTTCATCTTTTCTATAGAAACTTTTGCCAAAAACATACAGAAAAATTAACGCAATAAATAATAGTGCTATCATACCAATAAACATCGCACTAATATTGAATGTATCGACGATAACGCCACCCAACAACGGCCCTAACGCTTTCCCTACTGTGGACGCAGAATTTACATAACCTTGGAATGATCCTTCTTTGCCACGCGGTGCCAATTTATTCGCGATTGTCGGTACTGCTGGCCAGACAAACATTTCTCCCAGACTTAGTATAACCATGCCAATCATCATAATTGAAAATTGTTCAGCAAAACTTGTTACAAAGAAACACAACATAAATATGACGATACCGACAAACATTTGATGTACTAAGTTACCTTTTAACAATCGAATTATTGGGGCTATAAATGGTTGTGCGACTAATATTAATATACCGTTTACTGTCCATAATAAACTGTATTGTCTCATTGATATATTTAAGTGTTGTGTAAATGAGGCAATGGTACTTTCCCATTGAATATATGCAATCCAACAAATTATAAACATCGCACATAATAACAATAACGATATAAACTGTGGTCTATATTGTTTAGAAAATAATTTAAATGTTTCATTAGGTTTTACTTTAACTTCCAATTCAATATTGAAATTAAACACTGCTACAAATGCGAACAACACATACATAACTAAGTTAGCAATAAATATATAATTAAAACTAATTTCTGCAACGAAACCACCTAATGCAGCACCAAGTGCTACGCCAATGTTTTGGGCTAAATATATAGCATTGAATGTTTGTCTACCACCATTAGGCCAAACTGCTCCTGCCATAGCGTAAATTGCTGGAATGATTAACCCCCCACCAAAGCCTAGACAAACTAACCAAACCGCATACCATGGCCAACCATGAAAGAAATTAAGTAACGTGGTACTTATCAAACAGATGACTGTCCCTGTCATTATCGTTCGATAACCTCCATATTTATCGAAAAACGTACCACCTAACAAATTTCCAATTACCATGCCAAATGAATTAATAAGTAGCACAAAACCTGCTACTGTTAAACTTTTATGTAATTCATGATTCATATAAATTGTATTTAATGGCCATAGAAAACTTGAGCCGGTTATATTTAATGCCATACCAATAACTAACCACCATACTGATCTAGGCATATTCATATTAAAAGCCCCTCTACTTTTAATTTTTCAATAACTACAGTAAACAATATAACACAAAATATGTTAAAATCTTTAACTATAATGATTTTAGAAAGGAAAATGTTAAATGGGTAATTTTTTCCCTTACGCATTCGAAGATAAAAGATATCATACATGGAATTACCACTTAAAAAATAAATTTGGACAAAAAATATTTAAAGTCGCTATAGATGGTGGTTTTGATTGCCCAAATAGAGACGGCACTGTTGCTCACGGCGGTTGCACATTTTGTTCTGCAGCTGGTAGTGGTGACTTTGCAGGTAATCGTGCTGATCCAATCGAAGTGCAATTTAGACAAATTAAAGACAGGATGCATGAAAAATGGAGTGATGGCCAATATATTGCATATTTCCAAGCTTTCACAAATACACATGCCCCAGTTGAAGTTTTGCGCGAAAAATATGAAGCTGCATTAAAAGAAGAAGGCGTTGTAGGATTATCTATAGCAACTAGACCAGACTGTTTGCCTGATGATGTAGTAGAATATTTAGCCGAATTAAACGAACGCACATATTTATGGGTAGAATTAGGCCTACAGACTGTACATCAAAAAACGTCTGATTTAATTAACCGTGCGCATGACATGCAAACATATTATGAAGGTATTGCTAAATTAAGAAAGCATAATATAAATATTTGTACACATATTATTAATGGCTTACCTGGCGAAGACTATGACATGATGATGGAGACTGCCAGAGAAGTTGCTCAAATGGATGTCCAAGGTATTAAAATACATTTACTACATCTATTAAAAGGTACGCCAATGGTTAAACAATATGAAAAAGGTATGCTTGAGTTTATGTCACAAGAAGCATATACAAATCTAGTATGTGATCAATTAGAATTAATACCACCTGAGATGATTGTACATAGAATTACTGGAGATGGTCCGATTGATTTAATGGTTGGACCTATGTGGAGTGTTAATAAATGGGAAGTATTAAACGAAATTGATAACGAACTTGCTCGTCGTAATTCTTATCAAGGCAAACACTTTGAAAGCGTACATCACGTATGAAACTAACAAGAATTTTACCTTATGCTAAGACTTTATTATCAGAGCATGTAAACGAACAAAGCATTGTTATAGATGCTACTTGTGGTAATGGACATGACACTTTATTTTTAGCGCAGCAAGTGCCCAATGGTGAAGTATATGCATTTGACATTCAACTTCAAGCCATTGAGCATACTTCAGCTAAAATTAAAGATTATGACAATGTCAAACTTATACATGACAGTCATGCTAATGCGAAAGTGTATATTCCTAACGCATACCATGGGCATGTAGATGCTGCAATCTTTAATCTAGGTTACCTACCTAAAGGCGATAAACAAATTGTGACTCACCCAGAAAGTACGATTTCTGCCATAAAACGTATTTTTGAAATATTAGCGCCAGAAGGTATAATCATTTTAGTTATTTATCCTGGCCATGAAGAAGGTAAAGTTGAACGTGACCAAGTACTTAACTATTTAACTACATTGGATCAACAAGTTGCCCATGTGCTTCAGTACCAATTTATTAACCAACAAAATGACCCACCTTTTATTTGTGCGATAGAAAAACGTTAAAAAACAGAAAAAAGATTGCCACCACATCATGTGATGGCAATCTTTTTATTTATGACTTTATGCATAAATAGGCTGTTATGTTTCATTCTTCGTTACAAAATCCCTAAGCTTTCTATAAGTTTAAAATTGCAGTTAAACTTTCTTGAAAACTTTCTTTTCTTGAATTAATCTCACCAATTATAAAGTTTAAAAGACGTTCCCTTTCATCTTCTAACTTGTCATTAAAATGAATAATAACTGTACGTTCATCGTTTTGAGGTCTTTCTTTAATAATCCATTTCTTGTCAACTAAATCATTATACGTACGTGTACGTTTATATGATTTGATGTGTACAAATTCATCCATTTGTTTTAGCGTCATTGAACCTTCTTTCCATAGTGTAAGTAAGATTAAAATCTCTTCTTTAGACATTTTATATTCTTTCTTAATACTTTTGAAAATACTTTCAATTTCTTCTAAAATTTGGTTCAAATTCAAGACATTTGCAACCTTATTATCTAACGCCTTCCCCATAACAATCCCCCCATATAAAAATATATAGTAAAACATGTAAAATTAATTTTAAAACATTTAACATAATTTTAATAGTCGTAAACATAACGTTTATTAAAAATTACATTTTTTATTAAAATTAATCTTATACACATTTTAAAATTATTTTAAGGTTTATGCAATAAAGTAATTACTTAATTTTTTCTGAGTATCCTTTAAAATCAGTATGGAGTTTTTAAATTGTTCTTTTTCTTTACTATTTAATACAACTTCATATACTTGCATGGCACCATTTCTATTTATTAACGTGGGCACTCCGATATAGACATCATTATAGCCATAATTATTTTCTAAATAGCTTGAAACTGTTAGCACTTTATTTTGATTACTTAAAATGGCAACAGTAATTTCTGTTAATGCCGTAGCAATACCATAACACGTCGCCCCTTTTGCTCTAATAATATGATAAGCAGCCTCTTTAGCGTTAATAAACGCTTGGTTTAAATCATTTTCAATTAATGTATAATGTGTTCTAAAATTTTCCATAGATTGTCCGGCAATTTGTACGTTGGACCATACAGCCAATTCAGAATCACCATGCTCACCAATAATTTGTGCGTCGATATTCGTTGGCGCGATGCCAGTTAATAGTGCTAATTCATGTTTAAAGCGTCCACTATCAAGCACCGTCCCTGAACCAATCACTTTTTCTTTTGGAAAACCAGAAAGTTTCTTTGTCACATAAGTCATAATATCAACAGGATTAGTTGCTATAATAAATATGCCCGAAAATTTATACGCCATAATATGATTAATAATTTCTTTATATATTTCTGTATTTTTCGTTACTAAATCTAATCGCGTTTCGTGTGGCTGTTGATTAATGCCGGCTGTAATTACTATGATGTCAGCATTAGCACAATCTTCATACGTCCCAACTTTTAAATTAGTATTTTTAGTACATAATGCAGAGGCATGTGCTAAATCTTTCACATCTCCTATTACTCTCTCTTCATTTACATCTATAATTACAAATTCGTCTACGATGCCTTGTGTTACTAATGTATAAGCATAACTGGAACCTACTGCTCCATCACCTATTAAAACTACTTTATTACTTTTTGTATATTCCATAAGATCACACCAATCATTTTTATTGTGATTTTTTTCACAATATTAATTTAACACTTCCCTAAAAGAAATACAATTAATTTTGTGATTATTTTCACATATGACTATAAAAATTGAACATTGAATATACAATAATATCGCAATTATTCAATGCTCAAGCTACAATGCTTCTAGTTATTTACATTATTTTCATCATCGATTATAAAACCCATTGCACTAGAACTATTATTTAAAAATGATAGTATATAACGCATCACTTCATCTCTTTCAGGTTCATTGTGCACTTCATGGTATAAACCTTCCCAAACTTTGAAGTATAGTTCATCAGACTTCACTTTATCTTTAATTTCTGCCATAAGTTTGGTATCAGCAACTTTATCTTCGGTACCATACATTAATAATAGTGGTATTTTATTAATATCTGTCAAATGTGTTACAGTTTCTTTCATTACCTCGCAGACTTGTTTATACCAATGGTAAGTAACCTTAGTTAACATTAATTGGTCTTCTAAAGTTTCTTCAATCACTTCAGAGTTACGAGTTAAATCATTAGCGTCAATGCCTACTTTGAATCGCGTATCCTTGGCAATGTGACTAACGTTAGCAACTATTTTATCTTTACGTGATTTTCCATTTTTTTTAAATTCTAATATTGGAGAAATAAGTGCTAATCCTTCTATTGGAACTTCCACACGTTCAAGTAGATTTAGCATAATTAACCCACCTAAACCGACCCCTATAACATATGTTGGAATTTTATATTCATTCGCGATTTTAACCCATTCCAAGACATTTTCATGATATACGTCAAAGTTTTTAATTTGACCTTTGTTGGAACGTGAAGTTTGACCTTGCCCTGGTAAATCACCCATTATTACGTGATATCCATTACGACGAAGCATAGTTATCAAATAGGCATATCTACCAGTATGTTCTAACATGTTATGTACGATTACAATTACACCTTTGGCTTCGTTTTCAGTTTCCCACTTCCACATATCGTATACTTCTCCTTCTCGTAATATTTCATTAACTTAATTGTATCAAATAATTACACTAAATTACCATTTTTTATCCCGCAATCAAGGGAATCATTTCTGTTGTAGTCAGAACGGCAAATATTGTGTAATATGTAATATAAATAGTATAATAAATATTTGTGAACGTTTTCCTCACTATTAAATTCATGATACACTGTTGTAGAATAGAGTTAACGTTAGGAGGAATGAAAATGCCAATCGTAAAAGATTTCTTTATTGCTTTATCTAATAGTCAATTTTTAAACGCTACTGCGAAAAAATTAGGACCCATGTTTGGTGCAAAAAAAGTAGTAGCTGGCAACACTATTCCAATGTTATTGGAAACAATACAACGTCTAAACGACAAGGGAATCGTTGTTACAGTTGATAATTTAGGCGAATACGTTGCTAATGAAGGTGAAGCTATTCAAGCTAAAGATCGAATTTTAGAAGTTATGTATGCTATTTATGACAATAATTTAGATGCACATATGTCTATTAAAATTAGCCAATTAGGTGCAGAGTTCGACTTAGAACTTGCCTATAAAAATTTAAGGGAAATATTATTAAAAGCAAATGAATTTAATAATATGCATATTAACATAGATACTGAAAAATACGAATCATTATTTGGTGTAATCCAAACTGTAGATCGTTTAAAAGGCGAATTTAAAAATGTAGGAACCGTCATTCAAGCATATTTATTTAAAGCTGAAGCTCTAATTGATAAATATCCTGAGCTACGTTTACGTTTAGTTAAAGGTGCTTACAAAGAAAATGAATTTATCGCCTATCAAACTAAAGAAGAAATAGACAAAAATTACATAGATATTATTGAAAAACGCTTATTAAATTGCAATCACGTGACTTCTATCGCAACACATGACGACGCCATTATAAATCACGTTAAACAATTCGTTAAAGACAACCACATCGATAAAGAGCAATATGAATTCCAAATGTTATATGGCTTCAGAACAGAACTTGCGGAAGAAATTGCCAGAGAAGGTTATAACTTCTGTATATATGTACCTTTTGGTGACGATTGGTTTAGCTATTTCATGCGTAGATTAGCAGAGAGACCTCAAAACTTAGTATTAGCTTATAAAGAATTTACTAGTCCTCAAATGCTTAAAAAATTAGGATTAATTTTAGGTGGTACTTTGGCAGTAACCGGAAGTATTGCAGCATTATTTAAATTCAGCAAAAAATAACAAGCGTTTATACAGCGGGTTTAAAGTAGCTATACTTATTCACAATACAAGAAAGTAAAGCCATAATGGCTTCGCTTTCTTGTTGCTTTAGTCTTCCATATCTACATGGACGAATCATTGTAGAATTCAGAAACACTGTCGTTTACCAAAAATAGCTTCAAATATTAAAAACGTCAATTTCTATAAAATTACCATAGAAATTGACGTTCAATTATTAGAGATTTTAGTATTTCGAACTTAATTTTTAATTACGCATTGATTGTTTTTAATAAGTTTGCCATTTCAATTGCGCTTACTGCCGCTTCAGAACCTTTGTTCCCTGCTTTAGTTCCTGCTCTTTCGACAGCCTGTTCGATATTATCAGTAGTTAAAATACCGAAAATAACTGGAATATCCGCTACATCATTTGCTTTAGATACACCTTTTGATACTTCGTTACAAACATAGTCGTAATGAGATGTAGACCCTTTGATCACACAGCCTAAAGTAATTACTGCATCATATTTACCTTTTTGTGCTAACTTTTTAGCAACTAATGGAATTTCAAATGCGCCTGGTACATATGCTACATCTATATTATTCTCTAGTACTTCGTGTCTAACTAATGTATCTTTAGCACCATCTAATAATCTATTCGTAATAAAATCATTAAAACGGCTTACTACAATCGCAACTTTCAAATCTGTTCCTATTAGTTTACCTTCAAAATTCATAATTTTTCCTCCTATAATAAATGACCCATTTTATTTTTTTTAGTTGTCATATAGTCATGATTATGCTCATTTTCTGGCACAATCAATTCTATTCTTTTAGTAATATTAATTCCGTATTTTTCTAAACTTTGAAATTTGGTTGGATTATTACTCAACAAATTAACATTTTCTACGCCTAAATATTTTAGTATTGCTGCTGCATCTTTATAATCACGTAAATCTTCATCAAATCCTAATGCAGTATTCGCAGTTACAGTATCATAACCTTGCTCAATTAATTCATATGCTCTTAATTTATTTATTAAGCCAATACCTCGCCCCTCTTGTGGAAGGTAAATAATAATACCACCATGTTCTTCAATATACTTCATTGATTCGGCTAATTGTTCACCACAATCACAACGTTGACTATGGAAAATATCGCCTGTTAAACATGATGAATGAATACGCACATTTTCAGTTGCTCTTGGTTTATCTTTAATGACAGCAACTAATTCATCTCTTGAACTAGACGTTGTAAAACCAATCATTTTGAAATCGCCATATTCTGTAGGCATCGCTACTTCAGCTTTGGCATCGATATGCGTTTCTCGGACTTTTCTATATTCGACTAAATCAGCTATTGAAATCATCACTAAACCATGTTGTTCACGAAAAGCTTGTAATGAATCACCTTTAGCCATCGTGCCGTCTTCATTCATAATTTCACAAATTAAGGCAGCAGGTTTGGCACCAGTCAATTTGGCTAAATCAACCGCAGCTTCAGTATGACCAATTCTCTCCATTACACCTTGATCTTTAGCTATAAGTGGAAATAGGTGCCCAGGTCTATTAAAAGCAGTTGGTTGTGCATGTTCATCTATTAATGCACGTGCAGTTAACATTCTTTCTGGTGCACTAATACCTGTAGTTGTATCTACATGATCAATACTGACTGTAAAATCAGTACCATAAACATCGGAGTTGTTTTTAACCATAGCATCTAATTCCAAATGATGTGCAATATCTTTACTTATAGGCGCACAGATTAACCCTCTACCATATTTCGCCATAAAATTGACTGTATTATCTTGCATCCATTCTGTTATGGCAACTAAGTCTCCTTCGTTCTCTCTATCTTCATCATCGACAACAATTATGCTTTTACCGCGTTTAAGTTCGCTTAACGCTTGTTCTATATCATCTAAATGCATAAGACCCCTCCTAAAAGCCAAAAGCTTTTAATTTATCTTCAGTTAGTGTGGAATTATTGCTACTTATAATACGATTCACATATTTAAACAACATATCTGTTTCTATATGCACAGCATCTCCGACACGTTTATCATTTAAAATTGTTGATTTTCTAGTTTCTGGAATTAAATGAATATCAAAACTTTGTTCATTCAATTGAAATATCGTTAAACTTACACCATCAACTGCAATTGATCCTTGTTGCACCATTTCACCAATTGCCTTAGATGTCGTTTTAATTGACACAATTTTTGAATTATCAGTAGCTTTTATATTGGTAATAGTACCAACTTCATCAACATGTCCTAATACGAAGTGTCCACCAAAACGTCCATGACCACTCATAGCACGTTCTAAATTAACTTCAGCACCTTGGTTCAATTTATTCAAATATGTCTTGGCTTCTGTACCTTTTATAACTTGAACAGTAAAGCTGTCTTTAGTAAATTCAGTTACTGTTAAACACGCTCCATTGACACTAATTGAATCACCAATATGCACATCTTCTAATATTTTATGACATGCAATCGTAAGTTCTACAATTGTACTCTTATTATTACTTTGCTTAATCGTACCGACTTCTTCAACGATTCCTGTAAACATGTTAATTCACTTCTTTCGTAGTTCTAATTTTAAGTTGTTTTCAAGCATTCGAGAATTAACAATTTCAAAGTTTTGTACTTCTGATAATTTCAAAACATTGTCCGTTGAGTAAAATTGATATTTACCAGAACCACCTATCACTTTCGGGGCATAGTAGATGATGAGTTGATTAAATTCTTTTGCTTCTATAAACTTGGACGTAATTGTTGGACCTGCCTCAACAAGTAATTTACCAACACCACGTAGATATAGGTCTTCTAATATATTTGCAATATTACTGTCTTCCATGTAAATAATTTTTACTTGTGGAAGCGTAGTTGTTAGCGCCTTATTTTCTGTATAAATTAATATAGGCGTAGATTCATCACTAAATATTTTTAGATCAAAATCAATGTTGCCAGTTTTGGTTAAGATAACTTTTACAGGATTTTTACCATTTTCTATGCGCGTTGTATATTGGGGGTCATCAGCTATTAAAGTTTCTCTACCAGTTAGTACCGCATCATGTTTATGTCTTAAATTAAACACGTCTTTCTTAACCGAACTATTGGTAATCCATTGACTTTGTCCATTATCATTCGCTTGTTTACCATCTAGACTGCAAGAAACTTTTACAGTAATCTCGGGTTTGCCATTCTTTTTCGCTTTGAAAAAGTCATTACATAATTGTGCTGCTTCATCATCATAACTAAACTCAACTTCAATACCGGCTTCATTTAAAATATCGTCACTATCCGACATTAAAGTTGTATCTTTAACAGCATAAACAACTTTACTAATGCCATACTCAATTATCTTCTCCACACAAGGTGGCGTAGTACCATAATGTGAACATGGTTCTAACGAAACATAAATTGTAGCACCCTTAGCTCTGTCTTGTGCCATTTCCAACGCTTGTACTTCTGCATGTTTATCTCCTCGCTGTAAGTGTGCGCCTAGTCCAACGATACGACCATCTTTAACTACGACTGCACCTACAGGTGGGTTAACACCAGTTTGACCTTCAACCATTTTGGCCAAATCAACTGCATGTTTTAAAAATTGACTCAAATTAAATCACCTCAATAAAAATAAAAAAACACACCTGAAAAAAGATAGACTTCAGGTGTGGGAATTTTTATAACTTTAAATAAGCATACTTATCCAATTTGATAGTAGCTCAAAATAAACACTGCAAGAGTGTTGTTATATATCATTCTTTCTCCCATCCAGACTTTAACTGTCGGCTCTAGAATCGAACTAGATCAGCCATAAATAAAATTATTTATGGGTCGCAGGCTTTTATACTGCCGGTTAGGAATTTCACCTTGCCCCGAAAGAATTTACTATGAAATTTTAATTAACGATTGAGTCAGGTAACCTACTGCTAAGTTACAAAATTATAATACTATATTTATATCACAATTACAATACATATGAATTAAGTCGGGATTAAAACTTTGAATTTTCTAACAGAAACACCTTGAATTTTCTTAGTAAAGTGATGTGACTTTATGATTTAAATAATTGGCTTACAACACCAACCGCTTGCTTAACTATCATCATAACGCCATTTCTTGATTGATTGATACCATTCGTTAATTGACCTAACGCATATACATCATTTAACGTGCCGTATCTCGGACTAATCACTTGGTTCGTTTCTGCTACGATCTGAATTCCACCAAGTGGATGTGCTTGTATAAGTTGTCTATTCTCCAAATTTATTACTAGTTGATCGTCGGCATCTAAATCTGCTAAATGCGTTTTAGAACCAGTAGCATTAATAACGACATCATATTGTTCAATAGTGTCGTTTCCATCATCATATTGAAAATTAAAATTAGGATTCGTATAAGTTACGTTTTTTAAATTCGGCTTAATTTTTATCAGATTATTTTTGATGCCATGAATAATTAACTCTGCCGTCCTTGGTGGCATTGGGTTAGAATTCGCTTTTAAAATGCGTTGGTATCTATTTAAAAATTTAATTTGATCCGCTCTCGAAAAACTATTCCAAATCCAATTCATATTTTCTTTGATGCCTTCTAATAAACTTTGAAAAATGCCTAATTCATCTGGATGATTTAAGTCAAATTCTAATTGTTCTATATGATTTTCCATATTAACGTCTAACATTTCTTCAACTTGAATATTATAATAATCACACTCCAAATCAAATAATTTCATGGCTTCTTCAAGTGGTACCGTACCAAAATGTTGTCGTTTTAATTCATTAAAATTGTGTGGCGTAATATATTTAAATTCAAGATCAGGCATATTTCCTCTTACACGTGGTAATGTCCCTCTTCTACTTGTAACTGTAATCGGTAAATTAGGATGATGTTCTGTCACATATCTGATGACATCTAAACTTGCTAACCCCGTCCCAATGACCGCAATACTATCCGTGTCATCAACTTCATCTAACGTATTATATGTTGGATAAGGTGATTGGATGTACCCTTTAGTACCTTTCAGGTGATATGGATCATGATAAGATAATGTCCCTATTGTTAAAAAGACACAATCATAAGTTCGACTTGAATTTATATCATCCGAAGTACAAATATTATATTTTAAAGCTGTTTCACCAATTTTTGACTCGATAAAAATTTCCTGTACTTCTTCGGAAATCAATGAAATATTGTCATATTCATCATTATACTTGTTAAGGTATGACTTCATATAATGTCCAAAAATAAATCGCGGTAAATATTCAGGGTTCATATATTTGAATTCTTTTTGTTGTTCATACCATTCAAAAAATTCTTGTGGATTATCTAAATTAATAGACATTTGTCTTGCTGGTAGATTGATTAATAATTGCTCACTGTCATTTTGAAATGGCACGCCTTGTCCCATATTGACTTTATTATCATAAATATCAACGCTAACGTCATTAAACTCATCATATTTAACCATTTCTTTTAATAACGTTACGCCTGCCGTTCCAGCACCTACTATTGCTATTTTCATGCATACACCTCATAACAATGTTAATTACTTATTTTTAAGATACTACATCTATAATAGCATTTACTAACAGAATGGTTTATTAAAAGTTAAAAAAATTTAAAATGTATGATATTCTAAAAAAGTAATTAAATTAATTTTCACACCATTTCAACAGAAATTTATTAGTTAAGAGGTTGAATTATGAAATTTTTAAAATGTTTCACTTTATCTATAATATTTTGCGCTATATTTTTAACAGGCTGTGATCTCCCAGGATTAAATGGAGGTCAGTCAAAAAAAGACATTAAAATTACTGCTCTAGCGACGAGTGAGTCTCAAATAATGGCTTATATGTTAAAAGATAAAATCGAACATGATTCGCATGGTAAATATACAGCCTCTATTATAAATAATTTAGGTTCAGCATCTATCGAACATAACGCAATAATTAATGGCAATGCAGAAGTGTCTAGCACGCGATACACTGGAACAGATCTAATAGGTGCATTAAATCATAAGCCTGTGAGAAATTCTAAAGACGCAATGTCTATCACACAGTCATTATTTAAAAAGAAATTTAATCAAACTTTCTTTAACTCATATGGTTTTGAAAATACATTTGCATTTATGGTAACTCAGGAAACTGCAAAAAAGTATCATTTACATAAAGTTTCTGATTTAAGAAAAATAAAAGATGATGTTAAAGTTGGTACAGATACGACTTGGATTAAACGTGGTGGTGACGGATACGCACCTTTTAAATCGTATTATGGTTTTGGGTTTAAACAATTAAAACCAATGCAAATTGGCTTGGTATATGATGCCTTAAAAAACAATAAACTTGATGTTGCATTAGGTTATACAACCGATGGCAGAATTGCAGCGTATCACTTAAAAGTGTTAACAGAAGAAATGCAAAAGTTAAACTATGAAGCCGATGGTAAAGGGATAGAACCCGCAGTAGTTGCACAACAATTTTTACAAAAGCACCAATACTTTGATCAGCATTAATAGTAATTTATAGTAAACAAATACTAAGGATGTGAAGACATGAAATTTATATTTAAAGTATTTATTTCTACTTTATTAGTTTTTGCGATATTTAATAGTAAAAATAAAGCTAAATAATTTTTTAATGATTGATTAAGCTCTAGCAGTTTAATCAATCTTTTTTTAGAAAGGAGCAGGACAAAAATCTTATTTTTACAAGAAGATTTTGTAGTCCCCCCTGGTAAAGATGACTAGAGTTGAAAGCAACTTGATATAAGCACATTTTCAATTCAGTATCTACTACTTATATAAAAATAGAGCCTGAAGACAATATGATGTCTCAGGCTCAGATTAAATTATTATTTATCTTCGTCTCGATGTTTTTTATCATCTTTATAAACGAAATATTTATAATATTTACCCTCAGTCTTCATGTTTTTATAGAAATGAGCCATTAAGCTAGCATTACTTTCTGCCCATTTAATATCAGTAGCATATTGGTGTTCACCAGGGTTTTGTGGATTCCATCTCATACTGTATAAAGTATTTTGGTCTTTCTTAGATAAGAAATGGCCATGAATGAAACCTGCGCCACCTTCAATTGCTTTTCTAGGTGAATCCCAACCGTGTTTTTTGGCATATTCAGCACCAGTTTTTACTGGGTCTTTATCTAATGCGCCTACACCGAAGAAATTATAATATTTCTTACCATCAATTTTCACACCACTTGCTAGTTCACTTTTTGCAGAACCAGTTTCTAAAATAGCGTGCGAAATTAAATAAACTTCATTTACATGTTTATTTTTAGCTGCTTTGATAAAATCATTAGTATGATTTAATAACATCGGATTATCAATTAGCATTCGTTTAATTCTATTTTCATCGATGCCTTGATACTTATCTAATTCTAAAAATTGATATTTTTGCGTATCACTATCGATTAATTTTTTACTATCCATGGCACTTTTGATTTCTGTTGAAGACGCATCACGCCAAGATTTATTATCCTTACTAGATACTTGCTGACTTGTATAATTATGTATTTGTTTTTTTGAGGCTTTTTCTAATGTTACTTTTAAATCTTCAACTTTTTCTTGTTGTTTAACTTCCTTGAAAAATATTTGATCAGAAATCATTGAAAAGCCGATACATGCAACAATACCTAAGATTATCAATAGTCCTATTATTGATAATAAAGCGCCTTTTCTATGCTTTTTCATGTCTACACCTCTTAGGTTTGAAATTGATTTTTAAATTTCTATATCTGCTAATCGAGTTTAACACTTATGTTAGCTATGCACAATTCAATATAAGTGTTGTTACATATTCATAAAAAAAGTAATGAAATTTTAATTTCATTACTCTTGACTTTTATTGTAGTCCATCATTATAAAACTTACCGCTTGTGATCTATTTTTATAATAATAACGATTTAAATCGATTGAACCTTCAACTTCGCCATCTCGATAAAACATTTCGTTAGTCATATTATTAATCATTACAAAATCTGATTTATCTTTAATAATATCTAAGTCGTCGTGTCTAGAGAAAAAATGCTCTAAATTTAAATGTGCATAATCCATATTTACCCTCCTCTGTAATACAAACAAACTTTGACAAAGTGATATATGTTTAAGTTAAACAATTGATTTATGTGTATACCAACATTATATTACATCTATTACTAATATTTAACACTTATTATGTCAATTTAGCAAATGAAACTTTCTCATTTTTGAAATAAAATAGCTATATCCGGAAATAAAAGTTGTAATTACACTAATTGAGGTTCAAAATGTTAAAAAAGGATGACCTTGAACAATATCAATATATTATTCATCATTTACTTCATCGCTACAACATCACTTATGATTATGACGAATTTTTTCAATTATTGCTGATACGCATGTGGCAACTCATAACACAATACGACCCTACTTTATCACTTTCATTATCCTCCTACTTATATAGCCGTTTACGCTATTATCTGTTCGATTTACTTCGCTCTAAGGCTCGTCAAATAGCAATGGCCGACATTGCCCATACACATTTACATGCCATAGACTCAATAAGCATTACAGAAAACCAAATATTACTCGAGCAATTTTTAAAAACACTAAATACTCATGAACAAAGATGGATACAACTAGCTTATTTGGGCTATAAACAATATGAAATCGCACATCATATGAACCGTTCACTTTCTTCTGTAAAATTATACAAAAAATCAGTTAAAAACAAATTCTTTTCTTTTTTAAATTATGGAAAGGAGTAACAATATGGCAGACTTCCAAGATTTACTATTTATTAAAACTCATGAGGGTAAAAATATTCAAACTTTATGTCGCTATAAAACGCACGACTATATTTAACCTACGGTGATTAAAAATGTTTTAACCTATTATTTAGAATTACACAATAAATCTTTGGCTACACAAACAAAGATTGCCAAACGATTATTAGATATTAATAAGTTAGTACCACTTTACATACATAAACAACTTGTATTATTTCCACTAAAACAAAAGCGCGCACCAATACAATATTATATTAATGCGCACTTTATCATCGGACTCAAAAGTAAACGTAATTTATCTACGATTCAATTTGAAAACGGTCACTATCTAATAGTAGATGAACAGTTTTATTTAGTTTTAAAAAAATGGAAAGAAAGTTGTGCTTTAAAATATTTACTGACAAAAAATTAAGCTAACCTACAATTCTCTATTATGTCTATATTCCAATAATTTTTTAGTAAAAAATGCAGTAACTTTTTGAAAACAGTATAAACTAATAATGATGAGTAACACAGAACCCACGAACGTTAGTATAACGGTCGTCGTTGTGAGTTGTACTTCTGGTTTTATAAAATATTGTACCGAAGATAAACTTGCTAAAAAACCAAAAATAAATACGCCGATTAATAATATATAGGTGAATAACATAGCTAATAATAATGGAAATAGATTGGCAAAAGATACTACTTTTTCTTTAAAAACATACTCTTTTAAAAATTGGTTTGAAAACCTTATTGGTTTACGAGTATCAATTTGATTGTCCTCACTCGTTACCTTCTCCAATACCTCGTTAAGCTCTTGCTTTTCTTTTTTATTCAAAAACCACAATTGTTTTCTAACTTTTTGCTTAAAAATATTTACGCTCATTTTTGTTACCTCTCTAGATTTGGTAAAGCTTTTATTCTATTAAATCATATATTAAAACAATTTGCGATTCAATCTATGCAAAAATAATTTTTATGAATATTAATAATTTTCACTATTTTAAAATTATAATAATTAGCTTATTAATTCTTGATAATAAGTATTTATAATTTCATAAATATTATTATCACTTTCATTAACAGTATATTGACGATATTTTTGATTTATTAAAAAATCAGATGGTGTCGTACCCATAATATTTTTAAAATCATTGAGAAAAGTTTTATATGAAGCATATCCATATTCACGCCACGTTGAATCTGGCGATCTATTTTCTAATAATTCTCTAGAGACGTTATAAATTTTAACTTTCTTTATATATCTCATTAATGTCATATTCATTTTACGAGAAAATTCACGTGATAAATAACTTCTATTAACAAAAAATACTTGCGCTAATGATGACAAAGTTAATGGTCGTTTATAATTTTCATTTATAAATTGAACGATGTTTTTAATAAGTTCACTTGATTGAGAATTATTTTTCATTTCCTGTTGTTCCTGGGTTAATATAACCGCCACACAATTTATTAGTTTTACTACACCTATATCACTATTAAAATAGTCTTTTTCGATAATTGCTTTCAACGTTTCTATATACGTTTTAATAATCATTGTATCTGCATTATCGATTTCGAATAATGTTTTACGATTAGCCAACGAAAATCTATTATAACTTTGATTATTTATAGAAATACACGCTAATATACCGTTTCTTTTTATTATATAGTTATCTTCATAATCAAAGACGACAAAGGCTTGTCCTTTTTCATAAACTTTTTCTTCATAATACTTGTTTAGCTTAATTTGTCCTTCTAAAATCAAGAAAATATTAACACAATGTGGTGTGCTTAAAGTATGTAACTCATCGCTATTCATATAAATTTGGTGTAAATAATTCACTCTCATCCCCTCCACTAAAAATAATTTAATAAATCTATATTTTTATATGTAATTATGTACTAAATATTTAATCTTAACAATTATAAAAATCTTGTATGATACTTTTTATGTATTAAAAAAACGCTAACTTTTGAAGTTAGCGCTAAATCTTTATTGTGTAGTTTAAGCTACTGATTATTTCAATTTATCAACTAATCATCAAAGTTATTAATGTAATAACCCTGCTATCTATTTACACAGGATAGTTAGTTTATAAGATAGATAATCCAGACGCTTTTATATCTTTCGCAAAACCTTCTACTGTATCAACAGAAAGTTCATTAATGTCACGACCTAAGTTATTGTTTACTTTTTTAACAACGTCACCAGGACAAGTAATAATGTCAGCACCCACTTCGTCAGCTTGGATAACATTAATTACTTCTCTACAGCTAGCCCATAGTAATTTAACGCCTGCTTTGCTATGTGCAATTTCAACAGCTTCTTTAACCATTGGTATTGGGTCAACGCCAGTATCAGCGATACGTCCAGCGAATACTGAAATATATGTTGGTACCCCTTCAGTTACTGCTTCAGTGATTTCTTTTACTTGGTCTAAAGTGTAGACTGCAGTAATGTTTAAACGTACATTATCAGCTGATAATTTTTTAATTAAAGAAATAGTTGATTCACCTTTAGTGTTAACAACAGGAATTTTAACAAAAACATTATCACCATATTGTTTTAAGATTTCTGCTTCTTTTTCCATAGTTTCTAAATCGTCTGCAAAGACTTCGAAAGAAATTGAAGCATCAGGAATTTCTTTAACAGCTTCTTCAGCGAACGCTTTATAGTCTGTAACGCCTGCTTTAGCCATTAAGCTTGGGTTTGTAGTAAAACCATCAACCTCTTTATTTTTGTAAGCTGCTTTCATTTGTTCAATATCTGCACCATCTGCAAACACTTCGACATTTAATTTTGCCATTACTTATTCCTCCTGACTAAAATGATAATTTAATAATAAATTATCTCTAACGGTTTACTAACCATTCAGTTTATTTATACCACTATTAAGCTTAAAATTCTAATTTTTTGCTTATCTAATATCAAATTTATAATACACTTTCATTGTTTATCATTGTTTATCATTACTTATATACACCACTAACAAATTTAGCAAATCTACTATTATGTAGTTTAGTATATGATTATTACTATTCAATTTTAAGTTTTATGTGTTATTATTATTTAATGATATATAGTAGGAGGTAAATATGGCACGTTCAAAACTATATTTTTATTTATCTGCTGTGTTAATAATTATTAGTTTCTATTTTAATACACGTGACCCACTTTTAGGTCAACTATTTAATTCAATGATCAAATTAATTTTTGTTTGCAGTATTATTAATGCTGTTATATTAATTATTGCAATAATTTTGGCAGATAAAGCAATAAAACATTCAAAAGACAGAACAGATTGGGTTAACAAACTTAGCAAATTACTGCCATATATATTATTAATCGTTATAATTATACATATTATAGCTGCATTAACTACATTTGGCATTATTTTCTAATGTACACTACAAAAGTATACTTGCTTTTGTAGTGTTTATTTTTAAATGGAGGTATTTAAAATGCAATATGTATATATCTTTTTCGGCGGTGCCATTGGTGCTCTGTTAAGGTATTTATTATCTTTTGTTAATAATGAAGGTGCTACTATACCTATTGGAACTTTTATAGCTAATCTTATAGGTGCTTTGTTGATGGGGTTTCTAGGCACATTAGCAGTGACATATTTTGGCAATAACCCTCAGCTCAAAAAAGGTATTACAACAGGTTTCGTTGGTGCATTAACTACATTTTCTACATTTCAATATGAATTAGTGTCTATGTACAATGCACAATCTATTCTCACATTATTTATTTATGGCATTAGTAGTTATATTCTAGGAATTAGTTTCTGCTATATTGGCGTTAAAATAGGAGGTAAATTATAATGTTAACTTTACTATTAGTCTGTATAGGTGGTGGTATTGGAGCAATAATTCGTGGTGGCATAACTGAAATATGTGTTAATAAGTTTCCAAGTCAATTTCCAATAGCAACTTTTATCGTAAATGTAATTGGAAGCTTAACTATCGGCATTATTCTAGGACATACCACACAACTTTCTTGGATTAATTCATTTTTAGTAACAGGAATATTAGGCGGTTTAACTACGTTTTCAACTTTAGCTTCAGAATTAGTGAAAATTATTGAAGCAAAATCTAATTTACCTTTATTTATTAGTTATTCAGTTTTACAATATGGTGGTTGCTTTGCAGCATGTTTAATTGGATACAAATTATTTTAAAAAGCTAGTAAACTAACAACGTATAAATTATATACGCTATAGTTACTAGCTTTTTTATGAATAATATTTTATTGTCCTGTGAACTCGTTTGGATCTGGACCAATACGTTTATCTTCATTTAAGTTGTTTAATTTAGTCATTTGGTCCTCAGTCAATTCAAAATCAAAGACAGCTAAGTTCTCTTCGATTCTTGAAGGCGTCACTGATTTTGGAATAACAACTACATCATTTTGAATGTTCCATCGAATAATAACTTGTGCTGGCGTTTTGCCTACTTCTGTAGCAATTTCGTTAACTTGCTCATCTTTTAAAATTTGAGCGTTCATTAACGGCGACCAAGATTCTGCTACTATACCTTGAACTTCTAAGTATCTTCTTAATTCATTTTGAGTTAGGTAAGGATGGAATTCAACTTGATTAATAACAGGTTTAATTGATACTTGAGCTAACAGTGCTTCCATATGTTGAGGCGTAAAGTTACTCACACCAATATTTTTCACTTTATCAGCTTTGTATAAATCTTCCATACCTTTCCAAGTGTCTATCATTACTGCTTCATCTGTACCAGGCCAATGCATTAAATATAAATCTAAATATTCTAAGTCTAATTTTTTCAAACTTGTTTCGTATGCTTGTTGTACATTGTTTTGCCCATAGTCAGCTAACCATAATTTTGAAGTAATAAATAATTCACTTCTATCTAACCCAGTAGCCGCTAAACCTTCGGCAATACCTTCACCCACTTTGGCTTCGTTTTCATAAATCATAGCTGTATCTATACTTCTGTAACCACTTATAATGGCATGTTTCACCGCTTCTTTACATTCATCGCTATTCTCAACTCTAAATGTCCCTAAACCAAGTACTGGCATTTCATTTCCATTATAGAATTTAGTTGTTTGCATTATAATAACTCCTTCCAAGTTAACTTAATAATATCATAATAAATTATGTCTTATTATCATATTAAAATGCTTAAAAAAATGGGGAGCGGAACATAAATCTGATTTTTAAAAGAAGATTTTATAGTCCCCAGGCAAGCATGCATGGCAAAATCTTAAAAGAGCAAGACAAAAATCTTATATGCTTAAGAAGGTTTTGTAACCCCACTCCGGCAAAGATGACTATAGTTGAAAGCAGCTTGATATAAGCGCATCTTCAATTCAGTCATCTACTACCTATATAAAAGTAGAGCCTGAAGACAATTAAGTCCCAGGCTCTAAAATATTAATTGAATGATTCAATTTTATCCATAATGTTTTGTAAATCTTCAACATTGTATTGAATTCTACCGTGGAACACAAATTTGTTAAAGAACTCATCAAGTTGTTCTGGTCCTACTAAAACTTTGCTACTAGAAGATTGAGCATAATTAGATATTGTCACTGCCCCTTCATTCTTAGGATTGAAATAAAGAATAGTAGTAGGTGTATATTTTAAATCTAATTGTCGTTGTAAATCCCCAGCTAACTTTTCTACCGCTTCTAGGTGGTTTGAGTAATTTACAAATGACAATGAACTTTTATCATCGTTTTGATCTAAAACTAACGTTTGTGGCTCATTTTTGTCTAAATCAAGTGTGTCAAACACTTGTGACATCATCGGTTGTTCTTCAAATTGTTGGCCACTAATACCACTGAATACGTGGCCTTTTAATAATTGAGAATCTATAAGATATAAACCTGTACGTGTTAACACTAAATGACTAATACGTTGTGCATCATTAAATTCATTTCTAGGTAAAAAGATATTAGCCATAATGTGCATATCTTCGGGACGAATTCGTTTTTCATTTACTAGTCGCTCACGTATACCGATTAATCTCATATCAGTAACATATTCACTATGATTTTTAGAGAATAATTTTAGTGCATCAATTTCTCTGTCTTTAGAATTAACCGTTGCCTCATACTCTTCTTGTTGTTTCGTAACAGTCTTTTTATTTTTTATTCTTTCTTTTTCTAATTCCTCTGCGTGTTCGTCACTCAATTTTTGTTGCTTTGATTGATATTGTTCTTCTATTTTTTGTTGGGCTTTTTTCTTACTTTTTAAAGCGACTAAAAATAGGATGAAACAAATAATTGCTATCACGATAGCTACAATCAAACCAATTTGAATTGGTCCAAATGAATTCATAACAATTTCGCTCCTTTATATATCATTAATTACATTATAATAAAAATTGTTTAATCATTCGATAAAAACACTAATAAAGTTATAACAAATTAATTATGCATTTACTGCATCTTTCAAGACATTAACTTTATCTAGTTTTTCCCATGGTAATAATACATCAGTACGACCAAAATGACCATAAGCTGCTGTTTGTTTATAAATTGGTTGTTTTAAGTCCAACATTTTAATAATGCCTGCGGGTCTTAAGTCAAAATGAGTTCTTACTGCTTCAACTAATTCACTTTCACTTACTTTACCAGTACCGAACGTATCAATTGAAATAGAGACTGGTTCAGCTACACCAATAGCATATGCAAGTTGTACTTCACATTTATCCGCTAAATCAGCTGCAACGATATTTTTAGCAACATATCTTGCTGCATATGCCGCTGATCTATCTACTTTTGTAGGATCCTTACCACTAAAGCATCCCCCACCATGACGTGCATAACCACCGTATGTATCTACGATAATCTTTCTTCCTGTTAAACCGGCATCACCTTGGGGTCCACCAATAACAAATCGTCCAGTTGGATTAATGTAAAATTTCGTCTTTTCATCTAACAATGCTTTTGGAACAGTAGGATAAATAACGTGTTCTTTAATGTCATCTTGAATTTGAGAAAGTGCTATGTCATCGGCGTGTTGTGTTGATACTACAATTGTATCAATACGGTGAGGTTGATCATTTTCATCATACTCAACCGTAACTTGTACTTTGCCATCAGGACGTAAATATTTAATGATGTCATCTTTTCGCACATCAGATAAACGTTTAGCTAATTGATGAGATAAGAAAATTGGTAATGGCATATAGGTATCTGTTTCTTTCGTTGCATAACCAAACATTAAACCTTGATCTCCAGCACCCGTAGCTTCAATTTCTTCTTCAGAAATATCATTTCTATATTCTAAAGCTGTGTCTACCCCTTGTGCGATATCTGCAGATTGCTCATCAATAGCAGTTAATACTGCCATTGTTTGACTATCATAACCGTATTTTGCACGTGTATAACCAATATTTTTAATCGTTTCACGAACTACTTTTGGAATATCTACGTAAGTCGTAGTCGAAATTTCACCTGAAATAAGTGCCATACCTGTTGTAACTGTTGTCTCACAAGCCACCCTAGCATTCGGATCATCTTTTAATATTTCGTCTAAAATTGCATCAGATACTTGATCCGCAATTTTATCTGGGTGTCCTTCTGTAACTGATTCTGAAGTAAATAATCTTCTATTGTATGTCATAATATGCTCCTTTAGTTATTAAATTACGAAAATTCTCTTTTGTGAGCTTAATAAAAAAAGAGCCTTCATCACTATAAAATAGAGAGAAGGCTCAATACGTCCATTCGCTCTTATCGTTCAGACGGTATTTGTCTGCAAACGGTTTGGCACCTTCCTTCTTTAATGTATAAAGAAGAGGTTGCTGGGCTTCATTGGGTCCATGTCCCTCCGCCACTCAGGATAAGAGAATCCGTTAGTATCTATAGTACCTAAACTGCATAGTAATGTCAATTTTACACAATACCAAATTTTATAATAATTTTTATGGCATAATAGAGTAATTATGTTATACTCATTTATTGTAAAGGCTTACATAAAAAATAGCGTTGGAGGGATTAAGTATGGCGGTAGATACGTATACTTACACTAATAAACTGGAAAACATTTATAATAAAACAACTTCTTTATTTCAATTATCAACAACCGAATTGTACTACAAGATGTTAGAAAATAACGAAGGTGAATTGACTGAGCTTGGAGCAATTAATGCTAGAACCGGCAAATATACTGGTCGTTCACCGAAAGATAAATTTATAGTAACTGAACCTTCTTATAAAGATGATATTGATTGGGGTAATATCAATCAGCCAATTGATGAAACGACATTTTTAAATCTATATAACAAAGTTTTAGATTATTTAAATGAACGTGATGAATTGTATATTTTTAATGGATACGCTGGGAGCGACGAAGATTCGCAATTAAATCTTTCAGTTATTAATGAATTATCTTGGCATAACTTATTTGCACAAAATATGTTTATTAAACCTGATTCTAAAGAAGAAGCTGAAGAAATCAAAGCAGACTTCACAATTGTTTCTGCACCAAGATTTAAAGCAGATCCAACGGTTGATGGTACAAATTCTGAAACTTTTATAATCACTTCATTTAAACATAAAGTTATCCTTATTGGTGGTACTGAATACGCTGGTGAAATGAAAAAAGGTATTTTCTCAGTAATGAATTATCTATTACCTAAAGATAATATTATGAGTATGCATTGTTCTGCCAATGTAGGAGAAAAAGGTGACGTAGCATTATTCTTCGGTTTATCTGGTACTGGCAAAACAACTTTATCTGCCGACCCTACACGTAAATTAATTGGAGATGACGAACACGGTTGGAATGCTAATGGTATCTTTAATATCGAAGGTGGATGTTACGCTAAAGCTATTAATCTTTCTAAGAAAAAAGAACCTCAAATTTACGACGCGATTAAATATGGTACCATTTTAGAAAATGTTGTAGTTGATAATGATGGTGATATCGATTTCGATGACAACTACTATACTGAAAATACACGTGCTGCATATCCAATCGACCATATTGATAATATCGTTAAGCCATCTAAAGCAGCACATCCAAATACGATTATATTCTTAACTGCTGATGCTTTCGGTGTGTTACCACCTATTTCTAAATTAACTAAAGATCAAGCAATGTATCATTTCTTAAGTGGTTTCACTGCTAAACTAGCTGGTACTGAACGTGGTATTACAGAACCAGAACCATCATTCTCAACTTGTTTCGGCTCACCTTTCTTACCATTAGATGCAAAAGTATATTCTGACATCTTAGGTGACTTGATTGATAAGCATGAAGTTGATGTGTACTTAGTTAATACTGGTTGGACTGGCGGCAAATACGGCGAAGGTCGTCGTATTAGCTTATCTTACACTCGTCAAATGGTTAATAAAGCTATTACAGGAGAATTAACTGAAGCGGAATATACAACAGATGAAACATTTGGTTTAAATATTCCAGTTAGTATTGAAGGTGTCCCTCAAACACTTTTAAATCCTATGAACGCATGGGACGATAAAGCAGCTTATAAACAACAAGCTAACGATTTAATCGAACGTTTTAACCAAAACTTTGAAAAATTCGGTGAAGAAACAGCTGAACTTGCCCTAAAAGGTGGCTTTAAAAAATAATATCTGTATAACGGGTCTGGGACATAAAGTTCTTGGACAAGTGAAAAAAGGCAAATTCTATTAAAATAATATAGAATTTGCCTTTTTTATATTATGTGCCATTAATACAAATCCAAGTTCTCTTTTGACTTTATTTATTCCTCGAACGAACATTCGAGTGAAACCCAAAATAGCATTCATAAATCAAAAAACAGATCTACATCTATATAATTTGAAGTCTCGCTTAAATCCATACTTATCTTGGCGATAAGTACGGAAGTTTCCATGAGTAGGGTAAGTCGAGTCATGTTTTAGTCTTTATACATAAGGCACCTCGTTAATTTAGTTTAGTAGTGTTTATTAAATTATACAAAAATGGTTTTATTTTTAAAAAAAGTAATTTGGCGAGACTCTTGCGAGAACGTGACAAGTTGAAGAATACAGGCTAAAGCTGTCCCCTAAGAAAGCGAGCTAACAATACGAAGTATTGTAAATAAAGAAGTCAGTAAATGCATTTATAAAAACGCATTTACTGGCTATTTATCTAGAAATTATGTCCAAGACTCGTTATATTACATAAATTTCATTCTACGTTGTAGTTATCTTTTAATTGTTGCTTTTCAATATCTGTCATCCATTGCTTAAGTTGCTTTAATACTTTTGATAAAGCAAAGGGTCTCGGTACATGTCCTTCTCGTTGTTGATACATTGTGCGATGCACAGCACCAATTTCAGTTAAAGATTGTACTAAAAATTGTGCTTGTTGAATGCCGACTTGTTGATCTTGATAACCATGAATAATTAATATTGGTGGCGCATCTTGAGTTATATGCTTAATAGCATCCCTTTTACCATAAGCCTCAATATCTTTTTTTGGATGCCCTACCATCCTACGTAACATACCTCTTAAATCAACACGTTCTTGATACATTAAATGGATATCAGTTACGCCACCCCATATAATATAGCTATGTACAGGTAAATCTTGAAAAGTTAATAATCCTTGTAATCCCCCACGTGAAAAACCAATCATATGCACAAACGCATGAGGATAATGATGCGTCAAGATTGACAGTAACTGTGTTACATCATTTAAATCATCCCCATAAAAATCATCTTTCCCTTCGCTTCCATTGTTACCTCGATAATAAGGTGCAATGACTAAAGTATTGTGATCAATAAATTGTAATAAACGTGCAGCTCTTACTTTACCTACTTGTCCTTTTCCACCACGCAAATACATCACTATACGTTTAACTTCATGTGTAGGAGTTCCCATAAGACCTTTAACATGTAAACCGTCAACTTCATAAGTTATTTCATCAAATACATGTGTCGTTATATCAATTGGCATACGCTTTTTACTTATAATATCCAAGTTCGATCACCCGTTCTAAACAGTTTAAAATTGCTGTGTCTTTTATTAAGAAACTTTGTTGTTGTTCAGGTATATCTGCAACATTACGATAAAGTTTGGGCCCACTTGTCTCTAAATAATCTTGCTTATTTTCTAAATAGTCAATTTCAGCCACATATACGTCTTTATAAAAACTAGATAAATTTCGTCTAGCAACATAATATTGTGCGATGTAATGAAATTCTGTTGCAACTGCACCTGTTTCCTCATGTAACTCTCGTTGTGCAGCAGCTAATGAAGATTCATTTTGTTCAATTTTACCCCCGGGGAACTCGATACCCCTAATATCATGTTGAGTAAATAATAATTTATTATTATAAATCGGTATAATTAATACATGCTGACCATTAGCCTCGTCTTTATCTGTTGTATAGTTTAGAAATACTTCGTTATTATCTTTATCTAAATACTTAATAGTCATCAGACACCTCAAAATATGTTAAAATATTAATGTTTAAAGCTCCATTGGAGGTCACATTATGAAAAAAGTTTTATTATTTATCATTTATATTTATCAAAAATTCATCTCGCCATTAACGCCAGCGACATGCCGTTTCTATCCTACCTGTTCATCATATACTAAAGAGGCAATAGAAGTCTATGGTCCTTTTAAAGGTGGATGGTTAGGGTTAAAACGTATTTTGAAATGTCATCCATTCCACAAAAGTGGTTTTGATCCAGTTCCTTTAAAAAAAGAACAAAATCATACTAATAAATAGGCACTAATTTTGCCGAATCAATTACTGGAGGGTTAAATACTAACCTTCCATTTTTTAATATGCCCATATTTTCAACGAAATCATTGGCAAAATAAAACCCTGCAGGCGTGATATCACTTGTGTAAGTAGCATATTGTGCTAGCATAGCTGTAAAATATCTACTTAATCCATATTCGTACATGCCACCTATTACAGTTTTTACATTTAACTGTTCTAAACTTTTAAGAGTATCCATTACTTTATCAATACCGCCTAAACGAAATGGTTTAAGCACAGCCACTTTAATACTGTGTTGTTTTATCGCCCTTTCAATTGCGTTAAACTCAAGTGCTTTTTCATCTATGGCAATATCCAACTGAGCTGTAACACCCGATTTATCTAGCGTTTGTAAAGATTTAAAAGGTTCTTCTACATAAATAACATTATATGTTGCCACCTGTTCAAGTAAATTAACATCACTTAAGCATAAAGATTCATTAGCATCGACCGCGATATTAAAATCGAATGGTAAAGTTGCTAATTTATCTAGGTCATGCAAAATATGAGTCGACCACTTTAACTTTATTCGTTCAGGTTGCGTTTCGACCAACTGTCTGTATTTATGGCTGTTCAAACCACTTATGGTTGCGCCGTATCCTACTGCGAGTGACTGCAAATCGTTAAACATTTGATAACAAGCCATGACAATCGTACTTCTAGTTGCGGGATAAGCATCTAATTGCGTTAAAGTTTGCTTAATTTCCTCGAAAGAGTTTAATGCCATACCTTGTACTTTTTTATACCAATCTTGTATTTTATTAATAACAATATCTATCGTTTCATCAAAATACCAATTTGTTTCAAAGGCATTGCACTCTCCATAATAACTCTCATTATTATCGGTTATCAGTTTAATAATTAATGACTTACGTTCAGACAAAGTTATTTTAGGCGTAATAATTGGCTGTTTAAAGTTTTCATTATAGTAGTAAAGCTCTAGATTAATAATTTTCACTTGCGTAACTCCTTAATAACCGATAATTTTACCTCTTTGTAATTTTCCTGTAGAAGTATAAGGCAATTGTTCAACACGTTCAAAATTTTTCGGCACTTTAAATTTAGCTAGCTTTTCCTTGAGAAAATTGTGTAAAAAATTATGATCTATAGCTTCATCAGCTACATAGTATAAATATGGTACTTGACCCCATGTTGGATCTTCAATCCCAATACACATTGCGTCTTTAATACCGACATAATATTTTGCTGTCGCTTCTATTTCATATGGATAAATATTTTCTCCACCACTTATTATTAAGTCTTTTCGACGGTCGTAAACCATTACATAACCTTGTTCATCAATTTCTGCTATATCACCTGTATTGAAATACCCATCCTCAAATACATTCGTTAAATTACTTGGATAAAGGTATCCATTCATTACATTGTCTCCTTTGATTAGGAGTTCACCATGACCATTAACATCAGGGTTTGCTATAGCTACTTGTACATTATCACTAGGTTTACCAACTGTATCATAACGTTCTGCTAACATATCAGGAGAAGCAGTTAAAAATTGTGAACAAGTTTCCGTCATACCAAAAGAATTATATATAGGTAAGTTACTTTGCAAGGACTTATCAATAAGTTGACTTGATAGTTTCGCCCCACCTAGTAATATTTTTTCAATATTATACGGTTGCGACAATCCTGCATCAAGTAACCATTGTAACGTTTGGGGTACTAGTGATAGATGTGTAGGTCTTGCTTCACGTATAATTTCTAACATGCGCTGTGTATTAAACTTTTGTTCTATACGTACTGTGAACCCTTGAATGATAGCTCTTAAAATAACACTCAATCCCGAAATATGATATATAGGTAATACAGATAACCACACAGTATTGTCGTCAAAACCTAAACTTTGTTTGCAACCATGTGCACTAGCTAAATGATTGGCAAAAGTTTGAGGCACTGCTTTTTGAGGTCCAGTCGTACCTGACGTGAACATAATAGAAGCAATGTGATTTAAATTAAAGTTGACTTTTTGTGTTCTATGATTATTACCTTCTTTAGCGATCATTTCTTGTCCATCTATGATTGATATGCCCTTTAACTCAAGTTCGAGCGTTGAAACGATTGTATCTACATCGATTGAAGCCATTTGATTTAAAATTTCTTGTTTAGTTAACCGAGTATTAATCATCGCTAATTCAATACCAGCTATCCATGCAGCATTAATTAAAATAATGGCATCCATACTATTGTTAATATATAGCCCTATTCTAGTTCTGTTTAGTTCTACTAAGTTATTAGCAACCTTTAGTGACAAGTTATAACATACGTTAAAGGTTAATTGTGTTTGCCCATCATCAATAAAAATTTTATCGCCTTTGTTTTTAGCTTGTTGTTCTAACCAAAATTCCACTTTAACATTCCTCCGTATCACTTATATTATAACTGTTTTATATATAATACGCAGTGTTTAAATTTTTATGGATTTATGTAAGTCGATACAAAAAAACACTCTAACTACTGATATATCAGCAATAGTTAGAGTGCTTTAACTTAGGTTTATTTATAAAATAGTCGCTTATCAATAAACTCTAAATAGTTGAGCGTGGTAGTTTGGAAGGTTAACTACCATAACATATGCTAGTTTAATACAATGCGCTACAATTGTAATGAACTATAAAAATATTAATAAATAGCTTAGGAGAAAGCGAATAAAAAAGAGATAAGTACATATGTTCTTGTTGTGTAATATTCAGTAAACTACTGAAAGTTATCATGATGTTTATGCCTTACCTCACAACCAATATAGCTTGTATTTGTTCAAATGTACATATTTGAAAGCCGATAGGTAAAAAACAACATTTAAATAGTAAAAAAGAGCAAAAATAATGATAAAAAAGAGGAACAAGCCCTTTCCGTAACCAAACCAAAGTCGCTTTTTGGTCGAGTGTCATAGAAAATTCTTGCTCCTACTTCATACTAGGGAATATATTTTATGAAAATATGTATGTGTTCACCACACAAAATTATTGTAACGTATTTATTCTTATTTTAGTGTCTTATTATTAAAGAAGTAATGAATGGAAATGCTAAAGTAAAATTTATTCTTTTTACTCAAATTTCGTTACATAGAAATAGGACAAAAGATAGCATAATAAAATTATGAACATCCTTTATCCTAATTTCCAAAAATTATTAGTAGAGGTAAAATGGTGTATTAACACCCTATGCTTATTATACTTTTATTATATCTAACATGGTTAAATATTTTGTAAGAAGTAAAATTTACACTAGATATTGTAAAAATAAGTATTAAATTATACGACAGTATAAATTTTACAATTAATGCCATTTAAATTTTACTTAAGTTAGATTACTCTAGTTGGTTAATAAATATATTCTTATTTTTTACTTATATGTTATATATTTTTACTATTCACTATATTATATATAAAACCGTAAATTCATTTGCTATACTTCTAATTGTCTTCTATTTATTGTTTTAGGAAGACGAGATGGTTTTTAGTACTATGCTTTCATAATTAAAAATAAACAAAATCTGAATTTATATTGGTTTATTCATACATTCATCTCAGTTCTACCATAAGCACTAATAACCCAATCAGATTATTATTTTTACACTAATCCTTTGATTAGTGGTTTTTTTCGGGTTTATCCCCTGTTTTTTACTTTATGTTGTCAATTTTTTTCTGATTTCATGAGAGATATAGCCAATTAGTTAGTATGTTGCTATACTTTATTTACCTACTTTAATTAACTAAAGTAGTAGTCATTTACTCTATGATATCTTACAGGGATGTTTTTATTCTCTTTAAACTTTTGAATATTCAATTCATATCTCCAAGTGAGCGCTAATTTAATCAATTAGCGCTTTTTTAATAACAATTGAATTTAATAACATAGATCCTTAACGTTATGCTTAAAATGTACGCTAAATTTATGAAATATCATACATTCAACAGTGACTGCTTTTTACCACTTTAAGTAAATATTTTACCACTTATCGTAAATTTCATAAGCTTTAGACATGCTATGCTAATATTACAAAATTACTTTATTATGAAAAGAGAGATACTATGGATTACAATTATCAAATTCACGATTCTGATATTAATATAAAAGATAGCTTCAATAATATTCATATATTTTTTGTATTGTCTGGACATGTATCGTTTTATGACAAAGCTTATCTAGGTAAATTTCAAAAGCATGAATTTTTTATACTCGAACCCTATACCTCTCCCAACTTACTTATAAATTCAGGTAAAGTTATAGCTCTTACTATCAATAAGTTTAGTTTTAATCGATTTTCACTTTTCGGATGGGATCAACTTTATCTAGATAAATCTAAAATAGAACATTTTATTAAAAAAGAATTTCTCGAAACGGTAATCGCAATTTATGAAAAAGATCAGTTCAATGCAGATATTTGTATTATTAAATTGATTAACTATATACGTTTAGGACAATATTATAAAGAGAACACATTAGAGCATGCCAATCCACTAGTTAAAAAGGTATTGGAACACGTAAACAATCATTATAAAGAAGATTTATCATTAGCTGATATAGCAGATCATTTCTTTGTGAATGCAAGCTATCTATCTAGAGTGTTTTCAGAATCAATGAATCTTTCTCTCATAAAATATATCAGAAAAATCAAAATATATAGATTAGCTGTAGAAATGTTAACGACCAATTATAATGAAATATGGAAAGAATACGGATATCGCTCACAATCTACTTTTTTGAAGAATTTCCACCGTGTGTTTAACATGTCTCCAGATGAATTTATAAAAAAATATAAAACAACACAACCGCATAAAGAGCCTTTCCCTAATGAACTATACCTTCATTTAAAAGAATTATTAGCACAATATTCAATAGATTAAAACGGGAACGGGGCAAAATCTTATTTTTATAAGAAGGTTTTGTAATCTCGCTTCGGAAAGGATAACTAGATTTGAAAACAGCTTGCTACAACCATTTTCTTAACAGTAATAAAATCACATACTATCAACATAAAAAGATTAGTTTGTAACGATTTTGTATCGTGCTGACGCCTTGGGGAATCGTATGAGTGAGAGACTGCAGGCTCGAGCCTTACCTTAGGAAAGCATGCACGGCAAAATCGGAAAATTAAAAAATAGAGCCTGAAGATACTGTAATCAGGCTCGTTTTTTATTATATTTAATTATTCATTTTATGCGTTTCACTTATATCTTTAACAATATCAATTACTCTATCTTGTTGTGCTATTGTTAAATCGGAACTTGAAGGTAAGCATACGCCACGTTCAAAAATAGCTTGTGCATTATCTTCATATACAGAAATAAAATCACATTCACTATATAGTGGTTGCATGTGCATTGGCTTCCATATTCTTCTCGCTTCAATATTATGCTCTGATAACTTGTTAATTATAGTCATAGGTGTAAGCCTATTATCATTATTTGTTAATACAAATGCCGTTAACCATCTATTTGATACTGTATTATTAAGTTCAATTTGGAATTTAACATCAATAAATTGTAAAGCTTGTGCATAGCGTTCAAATATAGCTCGTCGTTGATTTACCCTTTCTGCAAGCACTTCTAATTGTCCTAATCCTATGCCAGCACAAATATTACTTAATCGATAATTAAACCCTAACTCACTATGTTGGTAATGAGCTGCATCATCTCTCGCTTGCGTTGCTAAAAATAAAGCATGTTTTATAGCTTTTTTATTGTGAGACAGCAACATACCTCCACCACTCGTCGTTATAATTTTATTCCCATTAAATGAAAATATACCAAAATCTCCAATTGTGCCGCTCATCTTATCTTTGAAGCTAGAACCTAGAGACTCTGCAGCATCTTCTATTAAAGTAACATTATATTCATTACATAATGCTATGATTTTATCAAATTGTGCTGTCTGCCCATACAAATTTACTACAATTACTGCTTTAGGTTTTTGACCTATAGCCGTATATATTTGTAGTGCTTTTTCTAAAGATCGCGGACACATATTCCAAGTATCTAACTCAGAGTCAATAAATACTGGTTTTGCTTGTAGATATAAAATAGGGTTTGCAGTTGCACAGAAGGTTAGCGATGAACAAAAAACAACATCGTTTTGTTTTACTCCACTTTCTATTAGTGCAAGATGTATTGCCGCTGTCCCACTACTTAAAGCTAATGTTGATTTTGCACCAGTATAACTTTGCATTTCTTTTTCAAAATTGTTGACATTATCTCCTAAAGGCGCTATCCAGTTTTTCTTAAATGCATTATTGATAAAGCGTTGCTCGCTACCACCCATGTGTGGTCGAGATAAATAAATTCTATCGTTATTCATAATGTTGTCACCTCTTATTTGTCGCTGGCGAGCCATAAACTTTATGATTATCCGCTATGTCTTTTATAACAGTAGATCCTGCTCCTACGATAACGTTTTTGCCAACATTGATATTTGGAATGATCGTAGCACTTGCACCAATAAATGTGCCTTGATTAATAACTACATTTCCTGTCAATGTGGCATTGGGTGCAATATGAACATAATTACAAATCTCATTATCATGTTCAATACAACTCATCGTATTAATGATACAATGTTTGCCAATCGTAGTATCTGCATTAATTGTAGTATTCGGCATGATCACACTACCTTTGTCTATTTTTACATTTGAGCCAATAGTGGCTGTGGGATGAAGGAGCGTGGCATAATTTAGTTTAATGTTAGCAAAACGATGAACAATTTGTTGTCGTTTATTATTATCACCAATAGCTATAATAAAGTGATGTGTGCGATAATAATTGCTAATATTAGTTAAACTATCATATACAATTTCATTACTATAACTTTTTCGTACAATTGCATCATCAAGATAGCCTGCCAATTGGTAGCTCTCCGATTTTTTTACTATATCCCTTATCACTTTGGCATGCCCACCGTTACCTATTAATATTATTTTCTTCATGATTTTGTGCCCTTAAATTTATACATAGTTGTATGGTTTTGAGCATTTACATTTTTACGTAAAACAACTTTTATAATCGTCATAAAAATAATATATAAATCTAATTTCATGGATTGATTATTGACGTACCATACGTCATATTTAAATTTCTTTTCCCATGATAAAGCATTTCTACCTTTAATTTGTGCAAGGCCTGTTATACCTGGCTTTACAGCATGACGTGTTCTTTGTTTAGCGTTATATAAATTTAAATATTCCATTAATAACGGACGTGGTCCGACAATGCTCAAATCACCTTTTAACACATTATATAATTGCGGTAATTCATCAATACTAGTACTTCGTATGAACGACCCTAATCTAGTTTTACGTAATTCATCTGGTAACAACACACCATTTAAATCTTGTTGATTCGTCATAGTTCTAAACTTGATTAAAGTAAATGGTACTTCGTTTTTACCAGGTCGTAATTGTTTATACAATAATGGTTTTCCCATATTTAATCTAATTAACACTGCAAATATTATGATTATTGGTGATGTTAATATTAAACCTATCACACTGATTATGATATCCATTGCTCTCTTTTTCATTAAGTTCACTCACCTTTTTGAAGTTGTTCAAAAACTTGCAACTGTTTTTGTACAACTTGTCTTTCATCATAGTTTTTGTGAGCTAATTCATGACTTTTAGTTTTGAATTCAGCTAATAGTTCAGGGTTGTTTGCTAACGTATCAATTTTAGTTGCGATATATTGAGGTGCGTTAATTGGAATGATATAGCCATTAACATTGTCTTTGACTTCTTCTCTACATCCTCTTATATTTGTAGCAATAATTGCGTTTTTCATAGCCATTGCTTCAATGATTGATCTAGGCATCCCCTCTCTATATGAAGGTAAACAGAATATATCACTTAAATATAAATAATCACTTATTTTGTCTAACAAACCTGTAAAAATAATGTTATGATGCTTTTTATACTTTTCCAACGTTTTAAAAGTCGTTGTATCACGTTCACTTGGATGCGTATCCCCAATAATAAAAACTTTTATCTTTTGATACTTCACTCGCTCAACCGCTTCCAGTAAATCAACAATTCCTTTCTCTGCTACTAATCGGCCAATAAACGTAATGATTAAATCATCTTTTTTAATGTTATACTTTTGCTTTAATAGCTTAATATCTTGTTGATTAACTTTGTCATAATTAAATTTATCTTTTAAATCAATCCCATTACTAATCCAACGATAGTGATATGCATTTTTTAGTGACAAGAAGTGGTGTCTTGTCGCTACTTCATAGTCTTCTTTACTTTGCGTAAATAAGTAATGTGTAAACAATTTAGCCATTATTTTTTCGACTAAATAATAAAAGTAATAGCGACTTTTGTGCATCCCATCATGAAAATAAAAGCCGTGTGCCGTATAAATAACTGTCGGCACCTTTGCTATTTTAGCAGCTATTCTTCCCAAAACTGCTGCCACCGGTGTATGCACATGAACAATATCTGGCTTTTCTTGTTTCATTAATTTTATAAGTTGGAATACCGTTTTGATATTATTAATTACTTTTATCTTTCTATCGATATTTATATTATGATAAACAATGCCTTTTCTCGTTACCATGTCAAAATAGTGTTCCATTTTGCTAACGCAATGTACATCGAATCCTTGCTTCACGCATGTTTCATTCAAATGCTTCAATAACTTTTTATGAGTCATTTCTATAGCGGCAATTTGCATAATTCTCATTATTATAACCTCCAAAGATATTGGGTTGATTTAACATCGTCGTCAGCAATTATAGCTTTAACGTCGCAAATAACACCGTGATCTTTTACGAGATTCAAATAGCTTGTTTTTTGTTGTAAGTATATATCATGTGCTACCGCAAAAATTGCTACATCTGCTTGAGGTAGAGTTTCAAAGTCTTGTAACTCAAGCCCATAAATTTTCTTAGCTTCTAACTTATCAGCGACTGGATCATGATTATGTATAGCTAATCCATATTCTTTAAGTTCCTTAATGACTTGAATCACTTTTGTATTTCTCAAATCTGGGCAGTTTTCTTTAAACGTAAGCCCATAAACGTTAACTTTGGCACCTTGAATTGTTATACCTTGCTTAATCAGTGCTTTTATAATATTTAAAGCGATAAATTTGGCGATATTATCGTTTATTCTTCTCCCAGATAAAATAACTTCAGGATGATACCCTATAGATTCCGCTTTGTAAGTTAAATAATATGGATCGACACCAATGCAATGTCCTCCTACAAGACCGGGTTTAAAAGTTAAAAAGTTCCATTTTGTACCTGCTGCTTTTAACACTTCTGAAGTATCTATATTTAATTGATTAAAAATAATTGCTAACTCATTCATTAAGGCAATATTGACGTCACGTTGTGTATTCTCTATGACTTTTGCCGCTTCAGCTACTTTAATCGATGAAGCTTTATAAATCCCCGCTTCGATTACAGATTCATATACTTCTGCCATTTCATTTGTAATTTTCTCGTTCTGACCAGCTACAATTTTTTTTATAGTCGTAAAACGGTGTGTCGTGTCTCCAGGATTAATTCGCTCAGGAGAATATCCCACATAAAAATCTTTGCCGTATACAAGTTTCGATTCCTTTTCTAAAATTGGTACACAGACTTCTTCGGTTGCACCAGGATAGACAGTTGATTCAAAGACTACAATAGTTCCTTGCTGTAACACTGAGCCTACTGTTTCACTCGCTTTTATTAAAGGTGTTAAATCTGGTTGGTTGTGTTCGTCTATAGGTGTGGGAACAGCTACTATTATAAAATCTGCTTTAGTAAGTTCTTTTTTATGATTAGTAAATTTTATATTTGCTTCTTTTAATTCATTTGTAGTTACTTCATTAGTACAATCAATATGGTTAATTAATTCATCAATTCGTTGTGTATTTACGTCAAAACCTATTACTTTACTGTTTTTGCCAAATGCGACAGCTACTGGAAGTCCAACATATCCTAAACCCACTACTGCAATATTCTTTTTCACTGACAACATTCCTTTTCTTTATTTATAATAATCAACATACCAATCAATAAATTGTCCTACACCTTCATCAACACTTACTTGTGGTTTGAAATTAATATCGCGGTATAAGTCATCTACATTTGCGTATGTTTCGGGTACGTCTCCCGGTTGTAATGCCATATAATTTTTAATTGCTTGTTTGTCTAATTTACGTTCGATGGCCACAACAAAATCCATCAACTTAACTGGTTTACTATTGCCGATGTTATATATTTTGTATGGGGCAAATGAAGTTGCTGGATCCGGTTCTATCCCGTTCCAATCATTATTGTGGCTTGCAGGTTGATGAATCAATCTGGCAATTGCTTCAACGATATCTGATATAAATGTAAAATCACGCATCATATTGCCATAATTATAAACATCAATTTTTTCTTCATTTATGATAGCCTTTGTAAATTTAAATAATGCCATGTCTGGTCGACCCCATGGTCCATATACAGTGAAAAATCTTAAGCCTGTTGTTGGCAATTGATGAAGAGAACTATAAGTATGAGCCATTAATTCATTCGCTTTTTTTGTCGCTGCATAAATACTTAATGGATGATTAACACTATCATGAACGTTAAAAGGTTGTTTTTTATTTGCCCCATAAACTGAACTCGATGAGGCGTATATCAAATGTTTAATTTGATAATATCGACAACATTCTAGTATATTCATAAATCCTTTAACGTTTGCATCAATATAAGTATGTGGGTTTGTCAAACTATATCTCACACCAGCTTGTGCGGCCAAATTTATTACAACTTGAGGTTTTTCTTCTTTAAAAATTGCTTCCAACTGCTCATAATCGGCTATATCTCGACGATAAAACTTAAAATTATGTGTTCCAATTTGTTCTAAGCGTCGTTCTTTTAAGCTAACATCATAATAATCATTCAAATTATCAATACCAATAACGGTCAGGTTTTCAGCTATAAGTTTGCGTGCTAAATGTGAACCAATAAAACCTGCGACACCTGTTATTAAAACTTTCATATTAGTGTTCCTCCAATTTCTTTTTAATTTGCATTGGCACGCCAGCGCCTAAATGATTTGTTATTAAATTTTTATTAACGATAGTTCCTGCTGCAACAACTGTTCGATTTTCAATTGTTACATTACTTAAAATTCTAGCTCCACAACCTATCCAAACATCATTGCCAATAATTACTGGTCCTTTAATAACAGCATTATATTTAATAGGTAACGAACTATCTTGCCACGTATGTGACGAACTTAATATAGAAGTTGCATGTGCAATTGAAACATCGTCCCCTATTTTTATGCCACCATAGCCATCGATATAGCACATATCATGAATACTTACATTATTTCCAATTTCAATTTGCTCTATATTTTTCAAAGAAACGTGTTTACCAATATAAATGTTGTTACCTGTTTGTTTACATATACTCATCACAATACAATATCTTAATGCAATTTGTATTTTTAAATTTGTAGTCGTATTTAATTCATATAATACATAGCGTAATTTAAGAGGTAATAATTTGAGCAATCTACTTAAATACTTGAGTAATTTATAAATCACACGTCTTACCTCCTTCTTTTGTAAAAAATGTAGTAATTTATAAACATAGTGAGCAACATCGTTACTTTATCCCTATGCCTTAAAGCAGTTCCATAATTGTAGGTTCCGATAGCAAAAGTAAAAAACATTCCATATACGGTAATTAACACAATTAAAATACATTTATTTTGAGTTTTTTTATATAAGCGTAATGCTAATATTGTAGCTAATAAAACGATACAAATATCAATCAATCCTATTACATCTGCTAAAGTCCGAACTTCCCAAGGAAATGGTTTTAACAAAAAGAAAGTGATTTGTTTCACTTTAGTTTGCAAACCATTAGACTCATTGACTGATATATAATCAGCTCTAGAATTTAGATCTAACGCTTTAGTATGGTCGTCAGTGTTAATAGTACTTTGCACCTTAGCATCATTAGAAGTGAAGATAAATACAATAAAGCTAGATATAAACAATATTGACAGTATAACTCTAAAGGACAGATGTATGTTTGAAGCGATAACAAAGTAGCATGCTAATACTAATAACAACCCTAAAAGGCCTATGTGAAAAATCGCACCAACTATCAATGCACTTATACTTATAAAAAAGTAAATAATGTTTTTCGTTAAATGTAGCTTTAGTAATGCATAAAGAAATAGCATGATAAACATAATGATAAACATTTCTCTTAGCGTAATAACAGTTGTGAAAATATAAATTGGATATAACGTATATAACGTAACAGTTATTATCGAGATGCTTGACTTGTTTAAGACAAGCATATTTATTTTATAGAGTAATATAACGGTTATTGTATGCACTGTAATATTTACCAAGCCCGGAATTAAAACGTGGGGTTGTCCTAAAAAATATAGCAGCGCTAAAAATTGTGAGTAAGCTCTAGAGTTTTGAAATAAATCCACATTAGTGGAAAAAAGATAATGATAATAATAATTATTTGCTAATTTTTCGAAGCGTAAATCATCACTACCAGATCCTGGCAAAACATGTACATATTGATGAATAATTAAAAAGATTACATATAATACCCATTGCATACATACGAGCATTATTAACTTAATATCGTATTTTTTTATTAACATGTAAGATAAAATAAATAAGTTTGAAAAAATTAGAATAAAAAAATTACCATAACCTTGCCATAGAGAAATTATAAGTAAAGCAAGCAATACTAAAGTAACAATTATCGATTTAATCCCCATGACTAACTCCTCTAATAATGTAAATTGATAAAATCAGCTTCAAACTAAACACTGTAATTGCGAAAAGTACAAAAGCAAGTGTCGCACCAAATACTGAGTAAACCGGTATCAGTTTAACACTACCAATAAGCACTACTAAGACACTGATAATTTGTGTAACAGTGTTATAAATATATTTTTGAAATGCATTAATAAATAAATCCAATAATATACTGCTATAAACGGCAAAACTGCTATATATAATAATAAGAAAGTTCTTTTTAAAACCTAAGAAGTGCTTGTTAAATAGTGTTTGAATAAGCTGTTCCGCAATAAATGGTAATAAGATTAATAATGACAACACTAATACGCCATTGGCCCCCAATATTATGAAAAGTAACCGTTGTAAAAACGTTTTGTTATATTTTTGATTAACGACACGTGGCAATAAAAAGTTGTACAGTGAAAAATAAAAAATATTACCAGCAGAATAAATAATAATCAAACTACTAAAAACACCGACATCGATTAACGACTTCTCATTCTCCAATACATATTTAGGTATATTGGTATTCAATGATGATAAAAATAATGCTATTGATAAGGGTATACCAAACTTTATTAATATCAATAATTGTTGCCAATTTAACTGTTTTATTACTAAGTACTTTCTATTTTTGTATGTAGCAAAAATAATCACGATAACGCTATAAATGAATAGCGCAATAAATAAATTAGCGAACATATAATAGCCCATTACAATCAAGGTTAATTGGAAGATTGCAAATACAATTTTATAAAGTCCCACTTTCCAATGAAGATTTGCTTTTATATAATAGCTATAATCTATTTCCATTAAACTATCAGCAAGCTTACTTAAAGCAATTACAGCCATTAGCTTATATAAATCACTGTCAATTGTTGAAAAGAAATAAATTAACAAACTATAAATGACTAACGTAATAAGCATATTGACCCATCTTGTGATATATAACATCGGCTTATGCAATTCTGGTTTAGTCACTATTAACGTGTTATAACCAAATGACATGAGTAACAAGATTGGTGTAATGACGGCGGTACCATACGTATAGGCGCCGAGTTCTAATTTTGCTCCTAATTTTATGATTAGGACAATGACTAACCATTGCATAAATCCAAAGACTATATTTCCAACTAAATACACCCCAAAATTTTTATTCAAGGTAATTCTCACTTCTTCTAGCGAAATCAATAATATCAAGCTCACCTAACTCAATTTGCGCAATACATTGATAAAGCTTAGAAGTTTCATAAACCTTAGACTTTCCAATATATATTTTCTCAAATATTTGTTGCGGGTGGATTTCGTCTTCTTTTAATAATTCTTCGAATAATTTTTCACCGGGTCGAATACCAGAGTATACTATGCGTATATCATTACTATTTTTACCACTTAATTTAATTAAATTCTTAGCTAAATCGACTATTTTTACGGGTTCCCCCATATCTAAAACAAATATTTCTCCACCACTTGCAAGTGCACCCGCTTGTAATACTAATCTGGCCGCTTCTGGTATAGTCATAAAGTAACGTGTCATATCAGGATGAGTTACCGTTACTGGTCCACCTTGTTCTATTTGCTTTTTAAATAGTGGAATGACTGAACCTCTAGATTCAAGTACGTTGCCAAATCTCACCGCGACAAATTGCGTTTTGTCGCTGTTAGCGTTAAGACTTTGCACTATCATTTCAGCTATACGCTTACTCGCACCCATGACATTAGTTGGATTTACTGCTTTATCTGTCGAAATCATAACAAACTTTTTAACGTGTGCTACTTTTGCAACTTCCGCTATATTTTTAGTGCCAATGACGTTGTTTTTAAAAGCTGCATCTGCATTAGCTTCCATTAATGGGACGTGTTTATGTGCTGCTGCATGATATATGGCGTATGGTTTGTATTGATTAATAATAGAAGCTATTTGCATTTTGTTCTGTATATCAGCTATAACTGGTATGATTTCTATCGACTGTGCGTATTTATTAATTAATTCTTGATGAATTAAATAAATACTATTCTCTCCATGACCTAATAAAATTACTTTTTGAGGCCGAAAATTACATATTTGACGACATATTTCTGAACCTATTGAACCACCTGCGCCTGTCACTAAAACAGTTTGATTCGTTATGCCTTTTGCTATTTGAGCCATATCCAATTCCACAGGTGCCCTACCTAATAAATCTTCAACGTCTATTTTCTTCAATTGATTTACTTCAAGTTCACCCGACAATACATCATTAATATTAGGCATTTTAAAAAGGTCTACACCTGCTTCATTACACATTTCATTAATACATGCTAATTTAGGTTGTTCTAGCGAAGGTATGGCTACAACTATTTTTTGTATTTTATATTTTTCAATTAACTCTGGTATTTGTGTTATCGTCCCTTGTACTTTAACGCCATCAATTAATACCATTTTTTGTTTATTAGGATCATCATCTACGGCCAATAATGGTTCCATAGCCATATTACTCATTTGTCTTAATAATAATGATGCACTTAGGCCTGCACCAACAATCAATGTCGGTTTTTTCTTTAATGGCTGACCAATAACTTTCCTGCTATAAACTCTCCAGAACATGCGTGAACCACCAATTAAAATTAAATGCAACATCCAAGTAATAAAGTACAATCTAATAAATAGATGCGTCCACGAAATTAGAGACACAACTGTTGCAGTAATTAATATTGATGTCGTAATAGCTCTAACAACAATCATTAGCTCACTAATACTCGCATACTCCCAAGCTCTATGATATAGACCGAAAAAATATGCTGTCCCAAAATGTGATATGAGTAATATAGCGGAACTTAATACTAATGATTTTATTGGATAAAATTCATAGAATGGTTTTAAAATAAAGTACCCTAAAAATATTGAGAATGAAACGATGAGAGAATCTAGTGCAGTAAGAATGAATAAGCGTTGTCTAGTATTAAAATGTGTCATTCTATTCACCTCTACTTTGTGTTAATTTATCTCTTGTTGGTAAAATTAATAGGTTGCTGCTTATTTATAGTTGAATTTTCGATTATTAATTGCGAATGGTTAAACATCGTTTCAATTTTGGTATTTAATTTTTTTAATTTCCTATGTTTAGACAACTTTTCTATTTCAAAAGGTCTTGATACGCTATGATGAGCATCGGACGCCACGAAGTGCGCTAGTTCATAATTAATCATTTTGAGTGAGGACTTTTGTATTTTCTTGCCTAAATTTCCTAAAAGTGAACTAGCGGTCAATTGACTCAAGGCACCTATATTAATTAAGTCATATAGCATACTAAGATTGTTAGCTAATATTTTATTTCTCTCCGGATGCGCGATAATAGGTATAAATCCCATGAGTTGTAGTTCATAAAATAATTGTTTGGTATATAATGGCACTTCATTTGATGGCAATTCGATCAACAGGTACTGTGAATCATTTAATCCAGAAATATGCCCTTTTGCAATTTCATTGATAATTTGATCAGTTAATCGTACTTCTTGTCCATGATATATAGTTATACCGATATTTCTAATCACTGGGTTTTGTACAATTTCATTTATTAACGACTTCACATTTTGAATGGTATTCGTGTATCTCGGACTTAAATGATGTGGCGTAGCTATAATACCTGTTATACCTTGGGACTTAGCTTGTTGTAACAAATCGATTGTCTGTGCTATATCTTTTGGACCATCATCTATACCAGGTAAAATATGATTGTGTATATCTATCATTGTTCATCTTTTCCATAGTAATAGTAATAATTCGACGTATTGTCTAACGGTGTTTTATTAAGAATGGCGCCTATAATTTTTGCGCCTGCAGCATCTAATAAATCTTTAGCTTTTTTCACTTCATCTCTATCGTTTTTTTGTACATCAATAACTAAGATGCTATGCTGAGCTACTTGCGCAAATAATTGAGCATCAGTAACGGCATTAATGGGTGGCGTATCAATAATTATAAAATCATAAATTTGTGCTAAAGTATTATAAATTTCAATAAATCGCTTTGAACCAATTAATTCAGACGGATTCGGCGGTACGACGCCCGACGTTAATACATGCAAATTTTCTATTTCAGTGCTTTTAACCGCTTCTTCATAAGATGCTTTATTAATAATTAAATTCGACAAGCCTGTAGCATTCGATAAATTAAACACATAATGTTGTGACGGTTTACGCATATCACCATCAATAATTAACGTTCTATAACCCGCTTGAGCATATGTTACGCCGATATTTGAAGAAATTGTCGTTTTTCCAGACAAAGGTTTTTCAGATGTGATTAAAACACTTTTTGTAGCATTCGAGAACATAATATTAGATCGAATTGTTTTAAATTTTTCACTTATCACAGATTTAGGATGATGATGTACAAATAATTTTGAATTATTCGTTATAGTTCTTTTAAACATTTTTGCCCTCTTCTCAATCATATTTTTGGATTAATCCAAGTACAGGTATATCTAAGTTTTCTTTTACATCTGTTTCATTTTTTATACGTTTATCTGTTAGATGTCTAATGACTATTATAATAATCGTTAATACTGCACCACTTGTTAAACCAATAGCTGCGTTAATTAATAATTTGGGTGATACTTGTACAGCAGTATTATTTGCATTTGATAATATAGATACATTATTTACATCCATAATCTTAGGTATCTCTTTTTGGAAAGTTTTCGCTACATTATTTGCGATGTGTTCTGCTTCACTCGCATTCTTACTTTCAATCGCTATATTTAAAATTTGTGTGTCCATCTGATTAGTTACAGTTAACATCTTAGCTAATGTATCTGCCTCATATGATAAGTTGTTTTCTTTAGCAACTTTTTCTAAAATTCTAGGACTTTTAATAATTTCTGAATACGTATTTACAAGTTGTAAATTTGATTGAATTTCTTGTACTTTATTATTAAAGTTTAGAGGCTGTGTTTTTTTTTCGTATACTAATAATTGTGTTTTCGCTACATATTTATCATCAACAAAGTAATTTGTTATGACGATACTCATAAACAAAAAAATCAGCGGCACAATTATGAGCAAAACGATATTCTTTTTAATTATTTTCCTAATTTCTAATAAATTTAAAGTACTATTCATATTGCCTCCTATAACTACTATTTAATGGTCATATTTGAGCTGTAATTTTATGTCTGCAAACATGTCACGCTCCTAACTCTCTTTCTATTTTCATTCTCGAGAACATAAAACAAGCAAATTTAATTTCCATTTTAATTAATAAGAAATTAAATAGTAAATATAAACATAAAATAATTTTATGTTTATATACATTGGCATTATAGCACTATTTAAACTGGGAAATTTAATTATGTATAGCAAAGTAAAATTAAGTTAATAAAAAGTAAAAAAGAGAAGCCGAGCTGGAGTATTACTTAATAATTATAATTATTTTATTAAGTTGTCTATTGTTAATTAATTATAATAATTTAAACCTATAACATTATGAGGTTAATGTACTTGAACGGGAAAATATTTTATGTAAATTAGCACAAAAAAGACAATCGCTATTTGCGATTGTCCCTTAACCCTATGTGTTACTAATGGAGATAAATGGTGTAATAACACCTGCAATTATTATATCAACAATTATTTCTAAAATGTTAAAACCTATAATCTAAGTAAAATTTATATACATATAAGTAAAAGATATAAATATGAAATTGCTATTTGTAAATGATCTATTACTTATACTTCTAAAATTCATCTATCGTTATATTACTTATTGTTTAAAATTGACACTATATCGTCTGATTTTTTATTAATAAGTTTTTCTAATAAAGGAGAAGCTTTATCAAAGTCACCTTCTACGATTGTATGGAAGGTATCAATAAACATGTTTTTCTGGACTTCTGGTATATTAGAAATTGTATTTAGTTGTTTATAAAATACTTCTTGACTAATCGTAGGAAAGAGCCTGGAACATCATATTATATTGTCCTCAGGCTCTGCTTTTATATGGGCAGTAGATGACTGAATTGAAAATGCGCTTGTATCAAGCTGCTTTCAACGCTAGTCATCTTTGCCGGAGCGAGACTACAAAATCATCTTATAAATGTGAGATTTTTGTCCCGCTCCATATTTATATTAAACTTTTGCTTCTTTTTTCGGTAAGACGAATACACCTTGAATAATCGTATCAGAAGTACCTGTACGGTTATCTAATCTAAGTGCTATGTCTTTTACATTTTCAGGCACCGTAACGTTATCAATGCTATATGTACCTTCAATTGTTTTAGTAATTGCTGTTACTGTTTTATTTAGTCTATTATTTTGGTCGTGGAAGCCATACTCTAATTTCGTATTAGGGTCAATTTGACTTGTCAATACTAAAATATTAAATTGTTTTCCTGGTGCTAATTCATCTTGAGCTTTTAGATTATAGAATAGATAACCTTTTGGTTTAAGTGTTAATGAACCATCCGGATTAAATGAGTTAATCGGTGTTGTATTTAATGATTGGAAACTTAAAAATTGGCCATTCTTAGTATATTCAGCATATTTACGAATATGTTGTAAGTTGTCTGGAATAACTAGTAAGTTGTCAGCTTTATTTTTCTTGTTGCTTTCAGGTACCAATGTAAAGACGTTGACGTGAGTATTTGTCGTGCCTTCGCGGTTATCAAGTCTTATTGCAAATTTCTTTGCACCTTGCGGAATCGTAAAGTTTTGTAATTCATATTGACCGTCAACCTTTTTAGGTATTTGGCTAATGCCAACGATATATTTATTGTTCTCACCTTGAACGGCATATTCAAACTTAGCTTTCTCATCAACTTGTGTAGCTAAAATAATTAAATTAACTTGTTTACCTGGCGCTAATTCATTTTCTGTTTTTAAGTTATAGAATAAGTACCCTTTTGGTTTGAGTGTTACCGAGCCATCCGCATTAAGTGAGTTTACAGGATCAGTATTTAATGATTGGAAATTATAAAAATAGCTATCGTTAGTTGTCTGAGCATATTGTCTTAAATGTTCTTTGTTACCAGGAACTGATACTAAATTATTATTCAAAGCAGCTTGTGCAACTTCTTTAGTTAGGGCATCCAATTTTAATTTAACTTGTCCGAACTGTTCTTCAGTTAAATTATTAGTACCTATTGCTTCAACTTTATTTTTTAATGCATCGGCATCTTGTTCATTTGCAGTTAAGACTGGTTTTAACGTTTCAATATTACTTAATAACTCTTGTTTTAATGTAGAAACTGTTTGACCATTAAACTTGCTTAATATAGGTGAGAAATCAACTTTTCCAAAACCTACGTTAGCACCTGCTCTTGTTTCTAATTCATTAGAATCACTAATAACATAACCCCATAACTTATCATTATCTTTATCGATGACTGCGTCTTTCTTAAACGTTAATAAGAAATCAACATTGCCACCAACTTTAGATTTTCCATCGCTGAATTTTTCATCTTCTTTAAACCAATAAAAACCTTTGCTATCTCTTACTAAAACATCTTCTTTATCTTCACCAGACCAACGGTATTTGGCTACAACTTTATCAATTTTTCTATCTAGTGCTTCACTTGTTCTCAAGCCCCATTGTGCAAATCGGTGTTTCCAATTCCACCAACTACCATTTTGATACTCAGAAAATTGTAGCGTTTGTTTACCTACATTAACTTTTATTGTTTGTTGCCCATTGCTTTGAGTTACGTTGTTATCTAACGTATAACTGTTCGGCAAATTGTTGCTTGCTGCATCGGTAGTTAATTCTTTATAAAATTGATCATTATTACGACCTTCAATTAACTCATACATTGAAGATAATATTTTATTAATTTGTGCGACGTTATTTGTACCAATTGTTCGCGTGTTTACATTTGCAGAGATACTGTCATAATCTTTTCTATAAATGTTGTTCCAATCGCGGTTATGGAATCCGGAATGACGCGTAACTTGGCGTAAGAAAAATTTACGTTCTTCATCAGATAAATATTTGCTATTCTCTTCAATATATTTTAAAACATTAACGTCTTTCGTATTTTCATTAACTGTTCTACGTATAGGCATAGCGGGTCTAACTTCTCTTAAAGCATGGGTAACACGTTGCTCGATATTTGATAATTTAGCCATAACTTCTGCATATTGCTCAGGTGTCGTTGCTGTTTCTGTAGCATTGTTCACTAATCCCAGGTAGTAATTTTTTTGTGCGTCTTGATCTGAGAATCCACGTGTCACATCATTAATTTTGCTCGTTACATTTTGTTTTAATGTAGCCAACGAACCATCGTTAAAATTCTTTTCAAAATTTGACTGACCGAAATTAAATTTCTTAAATTCATAATTTACAATAGCCATTGGGTTTTTATGTTCAGCATCACTTAATATATAACCCCAAATCGCATCTTTAGCTTTATCTATAACAGCATTCTTTTTAAACTTAACTACGAAATCTGCGGCGCCACCTAGGTGTCCTTTATAACCGTGCTTTTCATCTTCTTTAAACCAGTAGAATCCGTCTTTATCTCTAGTTACCACTTCATCGTATTGTTTGCCATTCCAGCCATATTTCAATCTTACTTCTTCTATCTTATTATTAATTGAATCATTTGTACGTATGCCCCAATGTTCAAATCTATGATTCCAACTAAGCCATTTACCCTTATCAGGATAAGTTACATATACGAACTTTTTCTTTAACCCTAATTTGATAGATTGTTTGCCATCTTTATCTTTATCAATGCTATTATTTACAGTAAAACTATTCGTTCGTGCTGCCTTATTATCAGCTCTGAAATCTGTGTAAAATTCGTCTTTGTCTCTATTTTCTATTAACCTTTGCAAAGCATCAGTAGCTATTTTTACGTTTTGTACATCTTTTTCTTGAATAGTACGCGTGCTCGCATTATCACTGTTGGCCCCGTAATTTTTGTTATAAACGTTGTTCCACTCTTTTGTTAGTATAGGCGTTTTACGTGCTACTGTACGTAAGAAAAATTGACGTTCATTTTCTGTTAAATATTTACTATTTTCTTCTACATATTTAAAAACATCAACTTCTTTTGTTTGTGTCGTAATATCTTTTTTCTCTATTTGAGCTTGCTTTAAAACTGGTTTGGCTGGTTGTTGGCTTTGTTGAGCAACATTTTGCTGTGCTTGGTTAGCTTGTTGGACCGGTGCTTGTACAGCTTGTGGCTGACTTGAATTTGAAATAGCCTGTGCATTGGGTTGTTGAACACCATCATTTGAGCTACTAACTGCAACACTGCTATCATCAGCATTTACTGATTGAACATTTGCACTATGATTACTTTGTGAAGCTGATTGAGCGGCAGATGAATCTTTTTGTACATGTCCATCGTTACTTTGTTCAGTTGAAACATCACTTTGTTGTCCTTCAGCTGCTTGCGCATGCTGTCCATAAAAAAAGATACTACCTACAAGTATCGATGCAAGACCTACACTAAATTTTCTAATTGAATATTTGTTGTATCTTCTAGCTGAAAATTCTTTATTATATTTCAATTTAGACCTACTCCTATTATTAAATTTTTGCCTAACATTACCCTATAATTTATTTGCAATAAATTTATTAGAGTTGGTTAGAACTGAATTATATAAAGCTTTATCATTCATTAAAAGATATATAGTGATTATAGTAAAAGAACATATATAAGCAGGTAAAAAACACATAAGAAAATTGTATTTATTTATCTTTTATGAGCATTCACTGAAATATATTTTTCAATAAATAATTAAAAAGCCCACTACTATAAGTGGACTTCATAAAAAAATAAATTATTGTAAGATTAGACGATAAATATACTTTTAAAATATACATCTACAAGTAATATCATCTTTTGTTAAATATACAGATTTAACAATTATTAATATAGTAGTCTTGTTTAAGTAAATATTAGTACATTAAAAGTAAATTTAATAACATCATCTTCAAAAAAACACCCGCATATTTACGGATGTTTAAATTAATGTGATGTGATTGAAATAACTAGTTAGCCTACTTTAAATTGCTAATATGTAACCATTAAAAGTTAAAAATAATAAACTCATAAAACCCAATAATCTTACTGTGTTGTTCAACTTAATAACCTCCTTCACGATTTCAAATATAAGCTAGATTTCTAAATATGCGTCTAAATATAAAATCAGACGCTAATTGATGTTGTGGAGAACCTAGTTCATCTCCGTTAAAAATAATACTGTTACTAGTGATATAAGTATATAGCTACTTTCAATTAAGTAAATTATCGTGCTAGCAGAGTAAAAAATTAGTCCTTATTACTATTTATCGTCAATGCTTCATTCGTATGATTCAAATTTATTTCTATCAATATTTTCTGCATACAATCACTTCTAATGTTTAAATCAAAAAATATTTAAGTTTTCACTCTATAAGTATCTTAAGATAGTGAATTAAACAATTTAATAACTTCAATTTATAATTTACTTGTAGTACTAAAAAACTTCGCTATACCGAAAAAGAGTATAACGAAGTTTTTTATTATTCCTGCAAAAAATTATAAACGAAAACTTAAATTATCATAATCCTTTGTATAATAAGGTTTCACTTTTCTAGTTGCTAATTGACTAATATTAAAATTTTCTCTTCGATTACCAATTCTAATTTTATGATGCTGTGATTCCTCTCTCACTACCAGTGTCAAATCATATATTTCTTTTTTCTTAAATTTTTCTGCATGGAACGGTATTTCAATTCTGAACAAATTATCTTCTAGCGCAGTAACCTTTGGTTCAACAGCATTATATTTTGTAGTTGCTTTACTTTCAATAGTAGATCGATGATAGAATACCCCTTCGAAATGAGGGATAAGATTCCTTTCAGTATTCAATTTAACATTCACATCAATTTTGAAATTATTTTTATTAATTTTTTTCTGCGTAATATTAACTAGTTTTGCTTCTGGATTAAATCCTTTTTCCTGATGCTCTGTATTTTCAAATAAATGCATCCAAGACTTGGCAAAGTTTTCATTAGAAAATTGTTGTGCTTTTGCAATTGCAGCTGCAGAAAATTGTTGATGCGCTGAAGGAGATTTATTTAAGTAATGAATTAAAGATGTTGCTAAACCGTCAATATCTCCGTTATTCACTAAGAATCCATTAACACCATCATCAATCATATCTGAAGGCCCATACTTAATATCATATGCAATAACAGGTGTACCATTAGCGATACTCTCTTGTATAACTAATGCAAAGCCTTCATATTGAGAAGTTAATAAAGAACATGTTGCTCTTTGTAAAATTGTATTAACATTATGGGTATACCCCATTAATTTTATATTTTCTTGCAAATTTAAGTCATTAATTAAATTTTGAAGTTTTATGCGCGCTTCTCCATCACCATAAATATCTAGCTGAGCGTCTGGTATAACTTTGACTACCTGCTTAAACGCTTTAATTGCATGGTCTAATCTCTTCTCCTCATGTAAACGAGAAATCAAAACAACTTTCTTCTCTTCTTTCGATTCAGAAATTTCAGAAATTTTAATTGAATGTGGGATTACATAATAATTATTTCTATATCCAAAACGTTCAACTATATCTTCTTTTTGTTTGTTCGTTAATAATACGAGTGCATCAATATCATTCAAATTGTTTAATACTTTTCTATTTCCCAATCTAATGACATCTGATCCTGGTCGCATATGTATACTATGAGTCATAAAAATTTTTCTAACTCTGTCATCATTAATATTCATTATATTTGGATCCTGAGCTCTAGCTTCCCCTACTAAATAAGTATAATCATCAGTTATAAATTGCTTTATAAAGTATTCTTTAAATTCATCAAAAGATTTAAATCTTATTGGTGCTTTTTCTAACAGCACAACATTTTTAATTTTTTGGTTATTACTCGTAGCTTCATATTCTCTTGTAGTAATAGGTGTTTGATCCAGTTTAAAAAATACCTGTCTCGCTAACTTGTTATTAAAATAGTAACTTGTCCAATATAGATACCCATCTTTATCAATGATATCTTTTTGAACACAAATGCTATTATCGCTAAAATGTTTGACTTCATGAATTAAACTATTTTTATAAATAATTTCAAGTTTTTTTATTCCCTCATCGTAAAACTCTCTTATATTGTCATTTACATAAACAGATAATAAATTTTCAGTATTAATTTGATATTTAACAGCATCAGTATTAATACACTGCTTTCTAAAATACTCATTTAAATTTAAAATTTCAACTTTACCCTCTAAGTTATAACGTTTCATAATTGCTGCACGCGTTTGTTCAAAGTCATGAGCAGCATGAAAAGTGAGTATTTTAGATTTAACCCCTTCATAGTCATAGAGTATACGAACTTTGTTTAATAATGAAGCAGTTAAACCACCATGATCCTTGTCTAACCTACTAGTTATAAAAATTATATTTTTCAAATATAACTCCCCTTTAAATTACATTCTTGCACTATACATTATCATAAATATAAAAAAATAAGTAGTTTTATATTAATATCAATAGAATAATATTTTAAAAACTATTTGTAACTATTAATCAATATATGCTCTTTTAACTATTTTATTAATTAATATTAATAATA
>NZ_JAVTDB010000068.1:0-31881 GCF_032139365.1 Staphylococcus kloosii | reverse complement strand
ACTGAAATACATAATATTAACGATTTTGTATCGTGCTAACACCCAGGGAAGCGTATGAGTGAGAGACTATAGGCTCGAACCATACCCCAGGCAAGCATGCACGAACAAAATCGTACATTATAAAAAATAACATCTCATTTATACTGAATAAATCAGTAGAATGAGGTGTTATTTAATTTGAGTTAGGAATTATGTCCCAGGCTCTTATTTTGAGAATAGGTATTATGAATTTGCATATACAATGATTTCTATAATTGCTAAAACTACAAACACTGCGAAAATAATGCCATAAACTTTTTTATTAGAAGCTTTATTAGCATCATTAGTACGCTGTTGGGACTTGTTTGGAGAAGCCGTTATTAACACAATTAAAGAGTACACGGCGATTAATACCGTTATACCGAAAAGAATCCAAAAGCTCACGCTAAAACCTCCCTAAACTTATAAAATACTCAATTATAAGTTCGTATTCTTTATTCATAACTATATTTTAATACAATTATTCTATATAGCCAATTTGTTTATTTATATTTTTAAAAGAACTAAAATCAAAATCACTTGCCCATATAAATCAGTGTTAAAATGCGTTATAATAAATGGAAAACAATTGTATAGAGGTGTCTTATTAATGAATGGTCTTAGAAGTGTTACTACAGGTACGAATGATTTACAAAAAACCAAAACATTATTTAGCGATATACTCGGACTTAGCGTAGAAGAAAAAAATGGCGCATTAAGATTTGGTGACGCTGAACTTAATTCCGGAACACGCATACATTTTGTAGAAATTCCTAACTATCATTGTACAAATAATCATATTGATAGTATTGGCTTACGTATACCTACTGATGAAGGTATTGTAGAATATCAATCAATATTAGATAATGCAAACATTGACTATAGTGCGACTACAGATTTAAATGGGCACCAATATTTTCAATTTAAAGATCATAATGGTCAAGCATTTGAAATTTATTCAAATGAGCATAATACGGGTACACCACTTGGTATGCCGACATTTGACAGTGTTGTTAATCCTTTACATCAAATCCAAGGTTTAGGACCTGTTATAATTAAAGTAAATGAACTTGTCTTAACTCAATCTATTTTAACGAAAGTATTCAGTCTAGAACATTTTGCTGAGTATTTACCTTATGACGATGCACCGCAAAAAACTCAAGTCTTTAAAATTGGTGACGGTGGCTTAGGTGGGGAACTGCACATATATTCAGCTGAAGATGAAGTTAAAATGCCGGAACACGGTATAGTAGAGCAAGTAGAATTTGCTACTGAGTCGCCAGAAATATACCAAAATGCAGTTCAACAATTAGAAATAATTGGCATTCCGTATCAAACTCTAGATCAAGGCGAATCAAAATCTTTAAGAATATCAGAAAATAGCGGTATTACATTTATCTTGACGCTAGAAAACATTAAATAACGAAAGGAACTTTTTTATGTTACATGAAACTTGGAAAGACAATACACCATTAAAAACTGTAGAGGTTGTTCATACCGATGCACAAAAATTTAAAGTTTCTAATATGTTAACTATTGGTAAACAATACGATGTAATCAATGAAACAGAAGAATATTATCAAATCGTTGATAATTCAGGTCTTGTCGGTGGTTATTACAAAGATTATTTTAAAGAAGTATAATCCCAACACGATCATTTTATAAATTTATACAGACTAGGGCAGAACATACATTGTATTTGCCCCAGTCTATTTTTAATTTTTAAAGCTATTTAAGAAAGGAAGAAACACCATGACAAATATGCAGTATATCAATGCAGATGAAAGTGTATATAACGACGCATTATCATTATTGAAATTAAATAAAAATCTATTATTAAAAGGCCCAACTGGTTCAGGCAAAACAAAATTAGCCGAAACACTAAGTGAAACGTTAGAACAACCAATGTATCAAGTGAATTGTTCTGTCGATTTAGATGCCGAAAGTTTATTAGGTTTCAAAACGATTCAGACAAACGATGACGGTCAACAAGAAATTGTCTTTATTGATGGACCTGTCATTAAAGCTATGAAAGAGGGGCATATCTTATATATCGATGAAATCAATATGGCTAAGCCTGAAACTCTGCCCGTATTAAACGGAGTGCTAGATTATCGTCGTAAATTAACAAACCCATTTACCGGTGAAGTTATTAACGCGGCTCCTGGTTTCAATGTTATAGCAGCTATCAACGAAGGTTATATTGGTACATTGCCAATGAACGAAGCATTAAAAAACCGTTTTGTAGTTATTCAAGTTGATTATATTGACGGTAATATTTTAGGTGATGTCATTAGACAACAAAGTCAATTAACAGACGAAAAATTAATTACTCAAATCATAAAATTCAATGAAGATTTGCGTACAATGACAAAGCAAGGCCAAATTTCTGAAGAGGCAGCAAGTATTAGAGCTTTAATCGATTTAAGTGATTTGGCAACGGTTATGCCTATCGAAAGAGCAATCAAACGTACAATAATAGATAAACTAGAAGATGAACGTGAACAACAAGCTATTATCAATGCGGTAGAATTAAATTTTTAGTGAGGGATAAATATGAGCGAGCGTTTTATTAAATTTAATGATGAACAATTAGACGCAAAGCAAGTCATGATGCTACAAGACTTAGCACGTTTACTGCTTAAAAGTGAACAAACGCAAGTTAAAATACAAAAGTTCCCTTATTATGATCCACAAAATGACACACTAATTACGAGTTCATTTTGGTCACATCGGCCTAAAGAAATTGAAACTACAGGCTTAAAAACTGATGTCATCTTAGCGGCATATGGTTATCGGCTTATGGATATAGGTGTAGTAAATGACGTTATACGAGACACAAATTTTACACATACTAAGTTTTATCAACAGCTATTTAAATTGTTAGAAGACAAACGTGTGATGAATGAAATAGTGAAACAACGTCCAACTACACAACAAGCATTGTCACTAAGAAGTGAGATTCGTACAAATTATATAAAATCTCAAATCAATGTCTACAAAACAAAAACGACTTATAGTGATTTATTATTTTTAAATCTTGCTTATTCTCTACTTACGGAAAATTTTTACGATGTGCCTCAAATACATCCTTCTATAGATGATATTTTATTAAATATGTATCAATATTTGCCTAACGTATTTAACTGTGAAAGTTCTGAAGATAATCAATTTTTAGCACAACGTATTATGTTTCAAATTGATAACATTTTAAAAGAAGATATGCTAAATGAATATTATCATTTACCTAAACAAGTATACGCGGCAATGGAGTCGTTGACTTTCGATGAGTTAAAAAGAACTGATGCGAGTAATGTAGATGGAAATAACAATGAGCGCGATGAAGAACCTGAAAGTGAAGAAATTGAAACGAAAGCTGCCGATAGTCAATCTTCAGGTGGTGCTTATTTAGAAATGGAATTGCACGAAGGTGAAAATAGTGACACAGCGAGCGACAATGATACCGATCGTGAAGGTGATGCAAGTGATGATATGACAGATATGCAAACCAAAAAGGGTAAAGGTTCAGATAACACTATAGATAATTCAGAAGGAAATGCTTTAGGTGCTAAGCGTCCATTTGCCTTAACAGGTATTAATGAAAACGTTGAGATTGATTGGCGCTTACCAGATATTAAACCAGAATACGTAAAAACGTATCATGATGTAGAACAATCAGTCAGTATCGAGACAAAAGATTTAATTCAAATTATCAAAAAAGCGATTGATCGTGAATATACTGATGAGCGAAACAACCTGACTAAAGGGCGATTACAAAAGAATTTATTAAATTGGTTTGTCGATGATCAATATAAATTATTTTATAAGAAACAAGATTTAAGTCAGACATTTGATGCTACGTTCACATTACTCGTTGATGCATCTGCGAGTATGCAAGATAAAATGGAAGAAACAAAAAAAGGTGTCGTACTATTTCACGAAACATTAAAAGCATTGAATGTAAAACATGAAATATTAGCATTTAATGAAGATGCTTTTGAAGCTGATGATAGAAAACAGCCAAATATTATCGATGAAATCATTCATTACGATAAGTCTACCTATGTTAATGATGGACCTAGAATCATGGCTTTAGAACCTCAAGACGATAATAGGGATGGTGTCGCAATTAGAATTGGGAGTGAGCGATTACTACAACGTTCACACAAGCAGAAATTTTTAATTGTCTTTTCTGATGGTGAACCTTCTGCATACAATTATAGCCAAGATGGTATTCTTGATACTTATGAAGCTGTTGAAACAGCAAGAAAATTGGGCATTGAAGTCTTTAACGTCTTTTTAAGTCAAGATCCAATTACAGAAGATATAGAACAAACAATTCATAACATTTATGGTCAATATGCTATCTTTGTTGAAGGGGTAGAACACTTGCCTAGTCATCTTTCACCTTTACTTAAAAAACTATTATTAAAATCATTTTAAGTATATCTACTTATAATTTAAAATATTCTGAAAGTTATATAGACTAAACGTCTACAACCATGATAGAATAATGAATATTATATTTTTGGTAAACTGAAGGAGTATTAATTATGAACAAAAATACATGGATTATAGGTTTCACGTTATTTGCAATGTTTTTTGGTGCGGGTAACCTTATTTTTCCACCAAACCTAGGTTTGGATAGTGGTCATTACTTTTGGCCATCAATCTTAGCATTTTCACTAACTGGTATTGGTTTACCACTATTGGGAGTAATCATTGGAGCTGTAGATAAGCAAGGCTATATCGGCTCTTTAAATAAAATATCACCTAAATTTTCTGTTATCTTTTTAATCGTCATTTATTTAACAATTGGACCTTTATTTGCAATACCTCGTACTGCATCTACGTCTTTTGAAATGACAATTACACCAATTGCACATTCAAGTAGTAATCTAGCATTATTTATTTTCACAGCTATATATTTTTTAATCGTTTTATATTTATGTATCAATCCTAATAAAATGGTTGACCGTGTTGGTTCTTTATTAACACCAATACTATTATTAACTATTTTAGCGATGATTATTAAAGGCTTTGTCGATTTCGGTGGAAATGGTCCAAGTAAAGCAGCTGAAGCTTACACTTCAAATCTTGCAGGATTCTCACAAGGCTTTACAAACGGTTATTTAACTATGGATGCTATAGCTGCTATCGCATTCTCAATGATCGTTGTAAATGCAGTAAAAGCCACTGGTGTTACGCACGCTAACAAAATTTTAAAACAAACTGTTATGGCTGGGGTCATCGCTGCTGTTGCATTACTATTTATTTATATTTCACTTGGTTTCATAGGAAACCATATGGAATTATCTCAAGCTAAATTAGACAGCTTGGCTGCCAAAGACCAAAACGTCGGTACATATTTATTAACTACAATTGCAGGCGTAGGTTATGGTGTATTTGGCAAGTATTTATTAGGTGTTATTGTAGCACTTGCTTGTTTAACTACAGCATGTGGATTGATTGTGTCAGTCTCTGAATACTTCAATCGAATTTTCCCGAAAATTCCATACAAAGCTTATGTCATTATTTTTACAATCCTTAGTTTTATTTTAGCAAACCAAGGATTGAATTCAGTAATTAAGATGTCAGTACCAGTATTGAGCGTTGTTTATCCAATCGCCATTACTTCTGTACTTTTAATCTTACTTGCTCGATTATTCCCAACAAAGCCTATCGCTCAACGAATTCCAGTTGCAGTGGTAACAATTGTAGCTATATTAAGCATAGTAGACAGTCAAGGTTGGATAAAAATAGGCTTTATCCATGCACTGCCTCTAAAACAATATTCATTAGAATGGTTCCCAGTAGCCGTAGTGTTTACAATTATTGGTTATATTGTTGCTGTATTTGTGAAAAATGAAAAGCCAATCGTTTACGAAAAAGAATAATGTCATATTCATTTGTATAACAAAAATTAGAGAGCTAAGCCATACTATGGTTTAGCTCTCTTTTTTATAGTTGTATTTAATTAATTGACTGACGTGAAACGTAAGGGGAGCATTAGTTAGAAAATAAGTCGTAAGCGCACAATATTTAATAATTTGTTAAAATTGCAAACCAAAATTACTTATCACATTATAAAGCCATTCGAAATATAAATATCGAATGGCTTTTATACTGCTAAATTTTTATTGTTGTTTATTATCCTTTAAGTCTAACAACTGTTGTTTTAATTCGCCTTCAAGTTCAGATAATTCGCCTTCAGCTTGTTGTCGTTTTTGGCGGCCTTGCTTTTGAATTTGTAATGTTTGTTCGATTGTTTCTATAATATCGCTTTGCGTTGTTTTTAATGTTTCAATATCCACAACGCCACGTTCATTTTCTGTAGCAGTATCTACAGCATTTTGTTTAAGCAATGAGGAGTTTTTAAGCAATAAATCATTCGTAGTATCAGTCACAGCTTTTTGAGCCGATACAGCGTTTCTCTGACGCATGAGTGTTAAAGCGATAGACATTTGATTTTTCCATAAAGGAATACTCGTCAATATTGAACTTTGTATTTTTTCTGCTAATGCTTGGTTAACATTTTGAATCATACGAATTTGTGGCGCAGTTTGGAGCGCAATTTGACGCGATAATTGTAAATCATATATACGTTTATCAAGACGTTCAACAAATTGGCTCATATCGGCTGCTTCTTGAACATCCATTTGATTCGTAGATTGCTTTGCTTTTTCTTGTAATTTTGGTAATTCATGCTGCTCAATTGCATGCTTTTTCTGTTTTGCTGCTTCAATATATAATGTTAAATCATCAAAATAATCTTTATTTTGGTGATATAATTCGTCTAACATATCAATATCTTTTTTTAGGTTACCCTTATGCTTATCTAATTCAATTGATATACGGTCAATTTGTGAACCCACAGACTGCATTTTTGAAAAAACTTCGTTTATAGACGCTTTTGTTCTTTTGAAGATTCGTTTTAATTTGGATTGATTTTCAGGATTCAATTCATCAGGGTTCACTGATTTCAATTTAGACATTAAACTATCTAATGTATCGCCTACAGGACCTACATCAGAAGTTCGCACATCATTTAATATACGATGTGAAAACTGTGACATGTTAGATTGTGCTTCTGTTCCGAAATTTAGTAATGCATCATTATCCATAGGCGTGATCGATTGGCTTAACTTTTGAATTTTCTGTTGTTCTATTTGAGAAAATTGAGGTTTGTTACTAGTGAGTATTTCATGTTCATTAGTTGTTTGCTCATCGATATATGAGTCAAACGGATGAGCATTAATATAATCTTGTTCTCTAGACATAATTATTCGCTCCGTTTCTAAATATTACAGTTATTAATTATTTGCGTCTTTTTTGTTCCATTTTATTTAATTCCATCTCTATATCTAACTTTTGATAGTCGTCTTCATTAATTCTTTTCAAATCTGCTATCAAAGTACGATTAACTTCATCCAATGTGATACGTGTTTGTTCGAGTTTTTGCTTTTCTTCCTGTGATTTTTTAGGAGATTTAGATAGTCTTGTATAAGATTCAATTAAGTTTAAGGCATTATCTATGTGAGAATAAAAGAAACTTTCTACCAAGAAGAATTTTGCTGGTTGTTGTTTTACAGCAAAATAAATTGCTCTTGAGATGCGATAAATATCACTAACTTGTCGGAAGTCTTTAATAGATCTTACGTTAACAAAAACCTTTAATATACGTCTAATTTTATCCTGTGCATGGTTAAGTTGATTATTGACGTAATGATAGTCTCTACGAGATAACCCAATTTCATGTAAGTATTTTCTAGAAGATATGCGTTGCGTAGGGAAATAAATCCCAAAGAAAGCAGCAATTGAAATTAACAAGTCAAAAATAAATTGTATATCTAGAGCAAAGATACTAACAAACCATACAATAACAGCAATCGGAAAAGCGACAACAGCCCCCAAGACACGAGAAATATTGTATCTCAAATTTCATCTTCCTTTTTAATTTTATATTGTTTTAAATTTTTCCCAATCATAATCTATATCTAAGTCTTCGATGTCGTAGTCATCAACTTGAGAGGAAGGGGAAGCACCTTTAATTACAGCTTCTGTAAATGCTTGAATATCTTCCTCATCACCTTGAGCGTATATGTCTACGTAATCTTCGACATTTTGAACTGTACCGGTAATATTATATTTTAATGCTATTCGTTCTGTATAAAAACGAAAACCAACACCTTGTACCATTCCAAATACTTTAATGTGTTTACGTTGCATACAAAATCACCTCTTAATATTATTATACGCAATTTAAGCTCACAAAACTAATATTTAACATGCGCGCATATACCTTTATCGGTCAAAAGTATGAGTCGTAAAACTTGATTTTACACGTGATAAAGTTAGAATATTACACACGGAATAATTTTCTAAGAGTATACATATTTACTTTTGTTAATTAAATCATTTAGATAATAAAGCCATTATATTTACAAACTTTGTGTAAGCTTGTTGTAATTATAGATGTAGTATAGTCATCGTATAGGGAGGGTGCATAACATGTGGTCAATAACTAAAATAAGAGCTGATTATGAAGGTTGGTGGCTATTTAGTGACTGGACTGATAATATTGTAGAATGTGATGATTTTGAAACTTACGATGAAATGATCAATAACTATCAGCATACAATTCGTAAATGCAAAGAAGATTATGATAATTATTTAATCGGCAAATACAATATACATGCATTTTATAATAATTGCGAATTAGGTTTTTGTGAAGATTGTGATGAAAATTTACAAATATTCTATAGTTTTATTGTATTAAATAATAATAATGTATATTATAATCTTCCAATAATTGATTGAATCGATTTTTTCAATAATGTATTGCATTTTAAATTAAATTCACGTATACTAGCAATTAAGCAATAGTTTTATTCCATATTGCAAAGAATATTGTCTGTACAGCAACAACTGTGAAACCGTATTTTTTGTAATATGCGAATAACGCATATTGAAAGAATTTTAGTCTTGGAGGTTTCACAATTATGAAACAAGGTACAGTTAAATGGTTTAACGCTGAAAAAGGATTCGGTTTTATCGAAGTTGAAGGAGAAAACGACGTATTCGTACACTTCTCAGCTATTAACCAAGAAGGTTACAAATCATTAGAAGAAGGTCAATCAGTAGAATTTGAAGTAGTTGAAGGCGACCGCGGTCCTCAAGCTGCAAACGTTGTAAAACTATAATCATAGATTTAGTTTATTGACTAATTAAAGAACCTTGTTGATAAGGTTCTTTTTTTGCTTTTTTTTATAAAAAAGCAATATAACAACCGTTACTTTTATTTTAAAAAGTAACGGTTGTTTATTATTTAGTATCATTAATAATTAATTGTCTTAACGATTGTCTTTTTATAACTTCTCTTGCTTTTCCATCTTTTAAGAAAAATACAGAAGGCTTTTGCATTTGATTATAATTTGAAGCCATAGAATAATGGTAAGCACCAGTTGATAAAATAGCTAAATAATCTCCTCTTTGAACGGAAGAAGGTAATTTAGCATCTTTAATAATGATATCTCCAGATTCACATAATTTACCTGCTAGCGTAACTGTTTCATCTGCATCCTCATTTCTATTTACTAACAATGCTTCGTAACTAGCGTCATATAACGCAGTTCTAATATGATCGCTCATACCACCATCTACAGAAACGTACTTATTAACATTAGGTATATCTTTTATCGTACCCACTTCGTATAGTGTAATACCTGCTTCACCAACGATAGAACGACCAGGTTCTATGCCAATTTCAGGAATAGGGTAGTTAACTTCTTGAGCAATTGTTTTAATTGCAGTCGTAATTTCTGCGATACCGTCTTCAATAGGAAAACTTACATCCCCCTCAACGTATTTAATGCTAAAGCCGCCACCTAAGTTTATTAGCTCAACTTTAATATCTTGTTCACTTAACCAATTAATAACCATTTTAGCAGTTTCAATCATCGCTTCAGTGCCTTCAATTTGAGAACCAACATGGAAGTGAACACCTTTTAAATTTAATTTTTCAGCATTATTTACCGCTTCTACACCTTTAATTGCTAAGCCATGTTTAATAGATAAACCAAATTTACTATCTTCTTGACCAGTTTGAATAAACTCATGTGTATGGGCTTCTACACCAGGATTTAAACGTAATACTACATTGACTGTTTCAGAAGCATATTTATTTATAATATCGATTTCATCTAATGAATCAATAACGATATAACCAACTTTATTTTCTAGTGCATATTGAATTTCTCTTTTTGTTTTATTATTGCCGTGAAAATGAATATGACTAGGATCAAAACCAGCTTCAAGTGCCGTATATAATTCTCCTTCAGAGACAACGTCTAATTCTAGGTTTTCTTCTTCAACAAGCTTAACCATCTGAATGCAAGTAAATGCCTTTGATGCATATGAAATGTTATATTTTAAGCCACTTTGCTCAAAAGCTTGATGATAGCGTTGCATCTGTGTTCTGATTTGTGTTTCATCGTAAACAATAGTAGGCGTGCCAAAACTTTGTGCAACAGTTTTAAGACTCGTGCCTCCCATCGTTAGTTCGCCGTATGCGTTATATTCTACAGTCATAATTATCTATACTCCTTTATTAATGAATCATGGTTCATTGCGCTTAATTGTTCTGAGTTTGCCCCCACACCTTTAAACGTAAATTCATCGACACGTATATCATTATTATATAGTATTACTTCGTCTTGTGCATTTATCGTATCATCAACTTCTACAAACATATGACTCATCATTAAAGCCCGAATAGGATATCGCTTATCATTTATAATGGCTTCATGCTGTGCACGTGATTTTAATATTCCGTCACCATAACCGATATCGACAACTGCAAGCTTAGTATGATCTTTAACTGCCTCAAAAGCAAAACTATAACCACAATATTGTCCTTGTTGCACTTCTCTAATTTGAATTACATTACCTTTTACAGTTAAAGACTGCACAATATCTTGTTCAGCTACCGTACTATACGGTCTAGAACCATATAACGCAATACCCACTCTTGCATGCGTATGTTGTGGTAGTATACCGTCTTCACGGTAATAACTAGCACTGTTTTGTGCGTGTATCATATTAAACGAATAACCTGCAGTAAGTACAGTATCTACGACATTTAACCACGCTTCTTTTTCTTGTTCGTAATCTGGTACTCCAAATTCATCAGCGTAACCAAAGTGAGTCCACAGTCCATTAATAATCATTTTCTCTTTATTTGTATTACTGTGATGATGTTCTAACACTTCAATGATTTCGTTTATATTTTTCAAACCGGAACGATGTAATAAATTTTCATATTCTAAATGAATGTTAATACCAGTCAAATCTTCATAATGATTGTAATAATATGATAGGGAAGGTAAAGTCATTTCAATGTTGTGTGTTCTTAATGGTTCAAATTCATAGACGGCGTTCATTAAAAATATCGTTGCATTAGGTGCGATTTCCCTCACTCTAATGGCTTCTTTCAAAGAAGTCGTACTAAAAGTATCAATACCCGCTTTTAAAAATTGCTCCACAGCAAATTCTAATCCATAATGGTAGGCGTTATTTTTAACGACTGCCATAATATTATTTTGTTGTTTCACAGTTTGAACATTGTTTAAAAAACTTTGTTTATCTACCGACCAAATTGCTGTCATTTCTTACACCTCATCATAATTAAATAGTATTTGTTGGTAATAATCAGCGACTTTAATTAACATATACTCATTAAAATTTAAATGTGAAGTATGTAAGCCGGTTACGTATCCTTTAGCTTCATCTTTAGTTCCAACAAATACAAAATAACTAGGCGCTAATTGACCATAAAAACTAAAATCTTCACCGAAAAGATAAGGCGTTGTTTTATCTATAACTTTGAATTCAGCTTTTTTTAATGCATTTTCTACGTTATTTCTTAATTTAGGACTATTGTAAGTAGGTGGGTAACCTTCGGCAAAGTCGACTTCACATTCAACATTAAATAATGATTTCACACTATCCGCTATTTTAAGCATCTGTTGTTTAACAATAGCTAAATCATTTTCATCGTAAGTGCGAATTGTGCCTTCTAAATAGCCGTTACTAGGTACAGTGTTAATAGCTTCACCGGCTTCAAATCGTCCCATATGTACTATATTTCTTTTTAAACCATTTAAATGGTATTGCTGAATATTACCAACTTGAGATAGAACATGTTGTAACGCTTCACCACAAGAGTGACCTTGTTCTTTGTCAGCCACATGACTTGATAGACCGTTTAAATAAAAACGATACTCTGTAGCACTTGCTGTAATTTCTTCATCTCGAATGGCTACTGAACCTTCCTCAACAAATGGCATTACATGAATACCAAATACAGCTTCAATAGGGTAAGCTTCAAATGCATTAGCTTTTATTAATCTATTGGCACCGCCGCCAGTTTCTTCGGCTGGTTGGAAAATAAAGACTACGTTTTGAGGTAGGCGTCCTTGATCTGACCATTCCTTACAACGACGCACAAATAACATTAACGCAGTTGTATGACCATCGTGTCCACATGCGTGCATAACATTGTCATTCAAACTTCTATAATCAACATCGTTTTCCTCAAATATAGGTAGAGCGTCTATATCAGCACGGAAAGCAATTGTTTTATCACCATTACCAGGTAAATAAGCAATCAAACCCGTTTCTAAAGGGCGTTCATACGCTACGCCTAGCTCATTTAAAAAAGAGGCAATATATTTTGTCGTTTCAAATTCATGTAAACTTAACTCTGGATGTTGATGTAGATAACGTCTATGTTTTGTTACAAATTCTTGTTCATTCATTATTATCATTTCCTTTATAAATAAGTTAATCTCACTCTGTAAATAATTATATGTATGAAAATTTTATAATAAAAAGAGGAGGAAGAAACAGTCATTTTATAAGATACTTGGTTACTTCATGTCAATGTATCTTATAGTATCAGCTACTGACGTGTCTCAGTCCTCCTATTAAAGCTAATAACTATAAATTAGTTATTTAAATTTCTTAAAGCAGATACGATTTCACGTTTTGAATCTTCTACTTCACTCGTTTGTTTAATTACTTTTGCTGGTGTACCAGCTACAACAGCTCCTGCAGGCACGTCTTGCGTTACAATTGCACCAGCTGCAACAATTGCGCCTTGTCCAACTGTGACACCTTCAAGAATCACTGCATTTGCACCAATTAATACATCATCTTCAATGATAACTGGAGAAGCACTTGGTGGCTCAATAACACCTGCTAACACTGAACCAGCACCCACGTGTACATTTTTACCTGTCGTTGCTCTACCACCTAAAGTAGCATTCATATCAATCATTGTTCCTTCACCAACAACAGCGCCAATATTAATTGTAGCTCCCATCATTACGACAGCTCCGTCTTCAATAGTCGCTTGTTCTCTAATAAATGCACCTGGCTCAATACGCGCATTTGTATTTGTTAGGTCTTTTAATGGAATAGCTGAGTTGCGACGATCCATTTCAATTTCTAATTCTTCTATACTGTCTTGGTTATTGTCGTAAAATGTTTTCCATTCATCTGCTTCACAAAAAATCACTTTTGAATCTTCTGAACCGAATACTTTAAATGATTCGGGGAAAGTTGTATTTGCAAAGTTACCATTTGCATATACTTTTAAAGGTGTTGATTTTTTTGCGTCACTAATATATTGAATAATTTCTTCTGCTGATAAATTTTGTACCATAATTTTATAAGCTCCTTAATGTTTATAAATTATCAAATGTATAGAAGTCATTTGACTTGTTGATTAATCTTTCCGCTGCACTAATGGCGCCATTAGCAAAAATATCTTTTGACTGTGCACGATGGGTAATTTCGATTGTTTCATCGATGCCAGCAAATAATACTTCGTGTTCACCTACTATAGTACCACCACGTTTGGCATGAATGCCAATTTCTTCTGGCTTTCTTTTTTCTGTATTGTCATGGCGATCATAGACAGGCGTCGTTTTATCTCTTAATGATTCAATGACATCATACAATTTAACTAAAGTACCACTTGGCGCATCTACTTTTTTATTATGATGTGCTTCTGTTAATTCAATATCATAGTCTTGTAAGAGGGGTACTGCCGCTTCTAAAATTTTAGTAAGTGCATGTACACCGTAGCTCATATTCGCACTAAAGAATACAGGCATACGTTTACTTAATGTTTTTAATTTATTAATAATAGTCTCTTTTTCACCAGTCGTTGCAATAACTAAAGGGAGTTCAAAAGCATCATCTAACAATGGTAATAATAATTCAGGATTTGAGAAATCAATGGCTACATCAGCATCAGTTGCTTCTGAAATTTTGTCAAAAGTAGGGTAGGGATAAGATTTACTGCTATCCCTAACTACAACACCAGTGATTTCATGTCCTTTTTCTTCAGCTAATCTTGCTACACGTTCGTTCATAGCACCATAACCGATTAGAAGTATCTTCATGCGTTGTCACCTGCTTTGTATTGATTATATGCATCTTCTAGAGCTTTTCTATCATTATCCTCTAAAGTAACTAAAGGAAGGCGTACTTCATAATTTCCAAATCCTTCAACAGTTGTTAAAACTTTGATAGGGATTGGGTTTACATCAACAGCAAGTGCATCTAATAGCGTGCCAATAGGTTGATATAAAGCTTCAACATCGCCATTTTGTTGACTTGTTTCGTATAAATTTTGAACAGCTTTAGGAATAACGTTAGCGATGACTGATATAACACCGTGACCGCCACCATTGAAATAACGAACGATATTATCGTCATTACCACTATATAAAGCAAAATTATCTAAATCTAATTTTTGTTGCAATGTTGCTAAATAATCAAAATCATTTGTAGCATCTTTTAATGCTACAATATATTCATTTTTGCTTAATTCAACTACTGTGTCTGCTTCGATCGTCATGTTCGTACGAGAAGGGACATTGTATAATACTACTGGCAATTTCGCTGCATCAGCAATAGTAGTAAAATGTTTAATTAATCCACGTTGATTTGTTTTGTTGTAATAAGGTGTGATTAACATAATCGCATCAGCGCCAAGTTCTCTCGCTTTAACAGACGCTTGTATAGATTTTTGCGTATTGTTGGTACCTGTACCAGCTATGACTGGAATGCGGCCATTAACTGTATTTACAACTTCTTCTAATACTTGATTTTTTTCTTGTTCCGTTAAAGTAGGGTTTTCTGCTGTAGTACCGTTAACCACGATTGATTTTGCATCGTTATCTATTAAATAATTCACATGTTTTCTAAGGGCGTTATAATCAATTTCATTATGTGTGAATGGGGTAGTTAAGGCTACACCTACACCTTCAAAAATATGTGCCATATTATTTAACTCCTTTCAGACTCATTACTTGTTCTAAAATTTGTACAGCATTAAGTGCTGCACCTTTCAATAAGTTGTCTGAAGTACACCATACATGGAAAGTATTATCTAAAGTATCATCTTTACGAATACGTCCAACGAAAACTTCGTCTTTACCTGTAGAATGAATAGCTAATGGATATTCGTTGTTTGCTGGGTTATCTACAAGTACCACACGATCATCTTGATCGAACAACTGTTGAATCGCTTCTACTGAAGTTGCTTTATTCAATGTAACGCTCATATGCACGCTGTGACTATCTTGTACTGGGACACGTACACAAGTTGCTGTAACTTTTAATGCGTCATCTTTTAAAATTTTACGTGTTTCGTCAATCATTTTTTGTTCTTCTTTAGTATAACCATCTTCTAAAAAGACATCGATATGTGGTAAAACATTGTTATAAATTGGGTGTGGATATGCTTCAGGATCTTTACCATTCGCACCTTCAGCTAAATCTTGTTTACCTTTAACACCAGAACCTGATACAGCTTGATAAGTTGTATAAGCAACTCTTTCAATACCATAAGCATCTTGTAATACTTTTAAAGGTACGACTGATTGGATTGTTGAACAGTTCGGATTCGCGATAATTTTACGATTTAAAACAGGTTCATTCACTTCTGGCACGATTAAATCAATGCCTTCAGTCATTCTCCATTGACTAGAATTATCTATTACAATTGCTCCTGCTTGTTCGAAAATAGGAGAGAAGTGGGCGCTTGTACTTCCACCTGCACTCATTAACACGAAATCAAAATGTTCGCTCGCCGCTGCTTCAGTTAATTCTTGTACAGTATATGTTTTACCTTGAAATTCTACTTCAGCTCCAGCTGATCTAGCTGATGAAAATAATACTAATTCATCAAAAGCTACATTTTTTCTATCAAGTGTTTCTAACATTTTTCTTCCTACTAAACCTGTTGCTCCTGCTACTGCTAATTTTGTCATATTATATACACTCCAGTATTTTAATTTTGTAAAAATTCTGTCTTATTTTATTATTTAAATATCGAATGTTTCATATAAATGTGCAACGGCACGCTCTCCATTAAAGGCGTCGATGACATAAGAAATACTAATTTCTGATGTTGTCGTTTGGTAAAACGGAATATCATTAGCAATCAATGTCATGAATGCTTTTGAAGCAACACCTGACATGTCTCTCATTCCAGAGCCAATTAATGAAATTTTAACGTATTCTTCATTTATCTTGAAGTCTAAAGCGTTGAAATCTTCTGACAACTTCTCTAGTATATGCGTAATTTGAATTGCATCTGTATCTTTAATTGTAAATGACATCTGTAAACCTTCTAAATTTACTATTTGAGATATCATATCTACGTTAACAGAACCTTCTTCTAGTTTAGTAAATAATTGTGTTAATAATTTATTGTCCGGTAGTGGATAACTGATTGTTACGTGCATCATATGTGTATCCAATGCTACGCCAGTCACTGCTTTTTTCTCTAATAAATCTGATTGTGCCATAATCCATGTTCCTTTCACATTAGATAGAGTTCTTCCTAAATAAATAGGAATATCATAATTGTTTGCAAGTTCTACACTTCTTGTCTCTAGTACACCTGCGCCTAGTGCGCTCATCTCCATCATTTCTTCATAAGAAACATAAGATAGGCGTTTGGCTTGTTTATAAACTCTTGGGTCAGTAGCATAAACACCGTCAACATCAGTGTATATTTCGCAAGGGGTTTGATTACTCGCTGCTAACGCTACAGCAGTTGTATCTGAACCACCACGGCCTAACGTCGTTAATTCAAATGAATCATTGATGCCTTGGAAACCTGCTACTACAAGTACATCGTTCTCTTCAAACGACTGGTTAAACGTTTCAGGATTAATTTCTGCTATACGACTCTTCAAATGGTGGCCAACCGTTTTGATACCAGCTTGATAGCCAGTCATCGCCTTAGCATTTATGCCCAAATCGTTTAGCATCATGGAAAGATATGACACTGTTTGTTGTTCACCCGTAGTTAATAACAATGCCAATGCTTCGTCTTTAGGGTTTTCAGTCACTGCACTGACATTTTCCATTAATTGATCTGTGGTTTTCCCCATAGCACTTACGACAACAATAAGTTGTTCGCCGCTATCAACTCTCAATTTCAACATTTCCGCAATATTTCTAATTTTCGAAAAATCGCTGACGGACGAACCGCCAAACTTTAAAACACTTCTATTCACTTACTTTATCCTCCTCAAATGACTAGGGGAGAATCACAAATCATATAAAAAAAGAACAAGTTCGGAATGCGAACTTGCTCGTAATTTATATACAAGTGATGCACTCCATTATTTTAAAATAATGACAGACTCTTAGCTCTTAACCATAAAGTCCAATGAACGATAAGCTGCTATTATCGTCACTTCGGCATCTCACCCTTTCAAAATTAGCTACTAGCAGGTAGTTTGTTCTAATATTTACTAATGATTGATGCGCCTCATCTAATTCTTATTAAATTGGTTATGTTTCACATTATACATATAACGTTAATAGCTGTAAACCGCCAACTGGGATTTTTTTTAATTTACTGATAATTTAAATCTAATTTCACAAACTAACTCTTTGTTAGAAGTAAATTTTTGATTGTCTTTAATTAAAACTCTTCATATTCAGCAGGATTTTGGTCTTTACGTCTACCATCTTCTTTAGAAAGAAGATCTATTTGCTCTAAATCTTCACTTTCTAAATAGAAATCAAATACGTCTATGTTTTGTAATTGTCTAACATTTGACGCTGATTTAGGGATAGGGACTACGCCGTTTTGAATATGCCATTTTAATATGACTTGTACTGTCGTTTTATTGTACTTATCAGCTATTTGTTGTATAACTTCATGATTCATAATATTAACGTCTCTACCTAGTGGGCTCCAAGCTTCGATAATAATTCCTTTTTCTTGATGATATTCAAGCACGTCTTTTTGGTTAAAGAATGGATGAAGCTCGATTTGGTTAACTGTAGGTAACACACCCGTTTCTTTTTCTAATGTGTCAATATGTTCTGGTAAGAAGTTACAAACACCGATTGACTTAACTAAACCAGCTTTTTGGGCATCGATTAATGCGCGCCAAGCTTCGACATATTTGCCTTGTTTAGGGTTAGGCCAATGAATTAAATATAAATCTATATAATCTACATTTAGACGATAAATAGATTCTTGAATTGCCACCATCGCTGAATCATAATCATGATAACGACCAGGTAATTTAGATGTAACTATAATTTGGTCTCTAGATACGTGACTATTCTCAATTGCTTTGCCAACAGTACCTTCATTTTCATAATTATAGGCAGTATCTAATAAACGATAACCATTATTTAATGCATTTACAATTGCATGTACACCTTGAGTTCCGTTTAACTTATATGTACCAAAACCTAAAACCGGTAATACTTGTCCATCTAACATATTTAAATTTTCCAATGTATCGTCCTCCAATATTCAAGTTAAAAGTTATTATATAATTATAATTTTGAAAATGAAACTAACTTGCTTTCATACTTATCGTTTTTTAAGCGTAAGTGGGGGTATAAGATTTCAAAATATATACTAAAGTAGTAACATAGCAATTCTAAAAGGAAAGTGGAACAAAATATTATTTTTAAAAGAAGATGTTGTCGTCCTCCCGGCAAGGGTAACTAGTGTTGAAAGCAGCTTGATACAAGCGCATTTTCAATTCAGTCATCTACTGCTAATAAAAAATGAGCCTGAAGACAACGTTATGTCTCAGACTCTTATAATTAAATATATTAAGCGTTCTTTAATACGCCAGTTTCTTGTAAATATGCTTCATATGAAATTTCTTTCGAAAGTCCACCTGGTTGATTTAAATCAATGACACGATTCGCAATTGTGTTAATGAATTCAAAGTCATATGAAGTAAAGATAATTGAACCTTTGAATGATTTCAAACCATCGTTCACTGCTGTAATGCTTTCTAAGTCTAAATGGTTTGTTGGTTCATCTAATAGCAATACATTTGCGCTAGATAGCATCATTTTACTTAACATACAACGTACTTTTTCGCCACCAGATAAAACGCTAGCTTTTTTCTTAACTTCTTCACCACTAAATAACATACGGCCAAGGAAGCCACGTAAGAATGTTTCAGTCTGTTCGTCTTCAGGTGCATATTGTCTTAACCAATCGACTAAGTTCATATTTACGTTGTCAAAGTAGTCTGAGTTATCTTTAGGGAAGTAGCTTTGTGAAGTTGTTACACCCCATTTAACAGTACCTTCATCAGGTTCCATTTCACCAGCTAAAATTTTCAACAATGTAGTTTTAGCAAATTCGCTGTCCCCAATTAACACGGCTTTATCATTAGGATTCATAGTAAATGAAACGTTGTCTAGGACTTTTTCGCCATCAATTGTTTTAGAAACATCGTCGACAAATAGTAAATCATTACCAATTTCACGTTCTGGTGTAAATTTTACAAATGGATATCTACGTGAAGAAGGTTGAATATCATCTAATTCGATTTTTTCAAGTTGTTTCTTTCTACTTGTAGCTTGTTTTGATTTAGATGCGTTAGCAGAGAAACGTGCAACGAAATCTTGTAGCTCTTTAATTTTTTCTTCTTTTTTCTTGTTTTGTTCTTGTGCCATTTTCATTGCTAATTGGCTTGATTGATACCAGAAATCATAATTTCCAACGTAGACTTTAATTTTACCATAGTCTAAGTCGGCAATATGCGTACATACATTATTTAAGAAGTGTCTATCGTGAGAAACAACAATAACAGTGTTGTCAAAATTAATTAAAAAGTCTTCTAGCCAACTTATTGCTGGAATATCAAGACCATTGGTAGGCTCGTCGAGAAGTAGTACGTCTGGTTCACCAAATAAACTTTGTGCTAATAACACTTTTACTTTTTGATTGTTTTCTAATTCAGACATATTTTTATCTTGTAGGTCTGCGCTTATGCCTAGACCTGAAAGTAGGGAACCTGCATCCGCTTCAGCATTCCAACCGTTCATTTCAGCAAATTCACCTTCAAGTTCAGCTGCTTTAATACCGTCTTCATCATTGAAATCAGGTTTCATATAAATTTCGTCTTTTTCTTTCATTACTTCGTAAAGTCTTTCATGACCTTTGATTACAACATCTAAGACACGTTCGTCTTCGTATGCGAAGTGATCTTGTTTTAGTACTGCTAGACGTTCATTTTTCCCCATTGAAACATGACCCGTTTGAGCATCTAATTCTCCAGAAAGTATTTTTAGAAATGTTGATTTACCAGCACCATTTGCGCCAATTAATCCATAGCAATTGCCTTCTGTAAATTTAATATTTACATCTTCAAATAATTTACGATCGCCAAATCGTAAACTTACATCAGTAACTTGTAACATGCACTTACTCCTTTTATCGTTATTCTAACGGACAAATTATAACATACTTAAGCACGCGTTTCGACCTTTGTTAAATGTGTTAATGCTTGATTATCGATACCATGTTATAATGTATAAGAATAAATAAGTGCGAAGGAGACAATTATGGCACGAGACGCAAAAGATATAGTAGGCACGATTGAATTTTTAGAAGTTGTCGGCTTACAAGGTTCTACTTATATGTTAAAAGGACCTCAAGGTGAAGAAGTTAAATTAAACCAATCAGAAATTAACGAAGAAGACGAATTAGAAGTAGGTGAGGAATACAGTTTCTTCATCTATCCAAACCGTTCAGGTGATTTATTCGCCACTCAAAATATGCCTGACATTACGACTGATAAATATGATTTTGTCAAAGTTTTAAAAACAGATAGAGACGGTGCACATGTCGATGTAGGCTTACCGAGAGAGGTATTAATCCCATGGGAAGATTTACCAAAAGTTAAATCTTTATGGCCTGTAAATGGTGATCAATTATTCGTTACGCTACGTATTGATAGCGAAAATAATATGTTTGCACGTCTTGCAACGGAAACAATTGTAGAAAATACGTTTACGCCGGTAAATGACGATAGTAAGCAAAATGAAATTATTGAAGCACGTCCCTATCGTTTATTAAGAATTGGTAGCTTTTTACTTTCTAAAGATGGTTATAAAATTTTTGTTCATGAATCTGAACGTAAATCAGAACCTCGTTTAGGCGAATTAGTAAATGTTCGTATTATTGGTCATAATGACAAAGGTGAACTCAATGGTTCATTTTTACCATTATCACATGAAAGACTCGATGAAGACGGTCAAATCATCTTTGATTTATTAGTCGAATATAACGGTGAACTGCCATTTTGGGACAAATCAAGCCCAGAAGCTATTAAAGAAGTTTTTAATATGAGTAAAGGTTCATTTAAAAGAGCAATTGGACATTTGTATAAAAATAAAATCATTAAGATTGAAACCGGCAAAATCGAATTAACTAAAAAAGGTTGGAGTAGGTTAGATAATCAATAATTGTTTTATCTTTATAGTATACATTCCTAAAGACTATCATTTATTAACAAGATAGTTTTTAGGAATTTTTTTAATATATTACATATTATTATTTCCCCATGCACACATTTCTCTTGCAATAGGTAACAATGAATAACCTTTTGAACTCAACATATACTCTACTTTAGGAGGAACTTGAGAAAACTCCTGTCGTATAATCATCCCTTCGGTTTCCAGTTCTTTTAATTGTTGACTAAGCATTTTATGAGTTACAGATTTTAACTTTCTTTTTAAATCACTATATCTTAACTTTTCTTCATAACCTAGTGTGAATATTATTAACATTTTCCACTTTCCACTCATTATAGTTAAAGCATACTCAAATCCTAAATAATCTTTATTCAAATTATATTCAGTAGTCATTTAATTCTTTCCTTTCAGTTAGTAACTTACAAAAAAGTGCGTTCTTCAATTCTTATTAATTTTCCCTTAAAATATTTATTATTTCAATAAATAGGAGCTGATGTTAATGAATACGACTAGTATTAAAATTTTAGTAACTGGAGCTACGGGTACACAAGGAAGTGCTGTCGTAGAACAAGCAATAAATAATGGTTTAAAAGTTAGGGCTTTAGTTAGAGATAAAAATAGTGCTAAAGCACAGGCTCTCTCTGAAAAAGGGGTTGAGCTGATTGAAGGTGATCTTGAAAACCAAAAATCTCTGGAAAATGCAATGCAAGGCATGTATGGCGTATTCGGAGTGACTACTCCCTCTGATGAAAATAATAGGGATCAAGAAATTAAACAAGTAACTAATTTAGTAGAAGCAGCTATTAATACTAACATACAACATTTCGTTCAATCTTCTGTTGCTAGAGCTGGAGAGCATGAGGATTTCGAAGAATGGGGAAGTGGGTATTGGTTTGAAACTTATTGGATTAATAAAGCTAAAATAGAACAAATTGTAAAACATTCCGAATTAACAAGTTGGACGATTTTAAAACCAGCTTTCATGATGGAAAACTGGTTACCTTATAGAGCATCACACTTTTTCCCTCATTTAAAAGATGATGTTATAAAGTCTGCATTCGGTAAACAAACAAATATTGATGTTGTGTCAGCAATCGATGTCGGGAAATTTGCTATAGCATCTTTCGAACAATCTAAAAAGTTTAATAATAAGATTATTGAACTTGCAACTGAATCATTAACTATAGATGAAATAGCCAACAAAATTAATGAAATCTGTAATAGAAATATAACAGTTGAAAGTCTAGAACCCGTAACTGCAATTAAAGAGGGAATTAGATTTGGCATAGTAAGAGCGCAAGAGTGGAATAATGTAGAGGGATATCAAGTTGATATTCAAAAGTTAAACCAATATAACATTTCAATGACGACATTTTCAGAGTGGTTAAAACTATACAAAAATGAATTTTAGTAATGATAAAAATTATAAACTTAAATCGCTTGAATTTACGACACATACTCAAAGCCTATCACCATAATTTTTTTATGGCGATAGGCTTTTTTATAACAAATAAAAAAACTTATCGCTTTAAATTTTTAATACATTTAGACATATCACTTCTAATCTAATTGTAAATATATCCATTTTAAAAACAAAATTTTAACAAAACATTTACATTAAATAAATTTGTAATTAATAAACTACCTGTAACATAAGACTTGTAAAACAAATAAAAAAAGTAAGTCAATCTATTTAGGAGGATGTTTCAATGAAAAAATGGCAATTAATTGGTTCAACAGTAGTTGGAGCTTCATTATTATTAGGCGCTTGTAGTGGGAGCAACGGTGCTAGTAAAGGTAGCGATGTTGAAGGAAAAGTAAAAGGCGATGGTTCTTCAACAGTAGGCCCTATCATTGAAAAACTAAATGAAAAATTTGCGAAAGATTATCCTAAGGTTACAGTTTCAAATAGTACGGCAGGTACTGGTGGGGGATTTGAAAAATTCATTGCAGGTAATACGGATTTCTCCAACGCTTCTCGTCCGATTGAAGATGAAGAAAAGCAAAAACTTAAAGAAAAAGGTATTAAATATAACGAATTCAAAATCGCTCAAGACGGCGTAACGATTGCTGTTAATAAAGACAATGATTTCGTCAAAGAGTTAGATAAAAATCAATTAAAAGAGATTTATTCTGGTAAAGCTAAAACTTGGAAAGATGTTGATTCTAAATGGCCAGCTAAAAAAATCAAAGCTTTCTCACCTGACCAATCACATGGTACTTTCGACTTCTTCACTGAAGAAATCATGGACAAAGGTGATATTAAAGCAGATAAAAATGCTGATACAAATACAATTGTAAAATCGGTTGAAAATAATAAACAAGGTATTGGTTACTTCGGTTATAACTTCTACGAACAAAATAAAGACAAATTAAAAGAAGTAAAAATCAAAGACGATAATGGCAAACTAACTCAACCAACTAAGAAAACAATTCAAAATGGTTCATACGCACTAAGCCGACCTTTATACACTTACACAAATACTAAAAAATTAAAAGACAACAAAGGATTACAAGCCTTCACTAAATTCTTATTAAAAGACGAAGGTAAATCAGCTGAAAGTGCTGGATTCGTTGCACTCCCTAAAAAAGATTATAAAAATCAACTTGATAATCTTAATAAAATCTTAGAAAAAGATAACAAAGATAGCGACAGTAACAAAGACGACAAATAATACTCATAGCATTTAAGCATTACAGTTTAATATAACGCATAGTTTTACAAGAAAGTTTTATCGAATCGCCATTGCACGACTAAGCGGTTCGATAAAACTTCACTATTATATATATTTATTAATTTGGGAATTAGAAAGAAGGTTGTATTATGCCGAATGAGCATATGTCAGTTAGTGAAATGATTGCTAAAAATGACGCTAAAAAAAAGGGATTTGGCGATAAAATTGTACCCGTATTTCTAGGGATCATTGCTTTCTTTTCAATCTTAACTACAGTTGGCATTATCATAACATTGTTATCTGAAACAGTAACATTTTTCACACGTGTACCAATTACACAATTTTTATTTTCAAATGAATGGAACCCATTTTCTTCGTCACCAAAATATGGAATTTGGCCTCTCATTTTAGGTACTTTAAAAATTACTTTTATCGCAACAATAGTAGCCGTGCCATTAGGATTAGGGGCAGCTATTTACTTAAGTGAATTTGCTTCATCTAGAGCACGTGCGATAATCAAACCTATTTTAGAAATTTTATCAGGGATACCAACAATTGTATTTGGCTTTTTTGCTTTAACATTTGTAACACCAATATTGAGAGATGTATTTCCTGCACTTGGTAGTTTCAACTCTGTCAGTCCCGGTCTTGTAGTCGGCGTCATGATTATTCCATTAATTTCTAGTATGAGTGAGGATGCTATGTCATCGGTGCCGAATAAAATGCGTGAAGGGGCCATTGGACTAGGCGCAACTAAATTTGAAGTAGTAACGAAAGTAATAATACCAGCTGCAATTTCTGGAATTATGGCATCTATTGTCTTAGCCATTTCACGTGCTATTGGCGAAACAATGATTGTATCGTTGGCAGCTGGCAGTACGCCTTCAGCTTCTTTAGATCTAACAGGTTCTATTCAAACAATGACAGGCTACATCGTTCAAGTAGCAACAGGGGATGCTACATTTGGTTCAGATGTTTACTATAGTATTTATGCAGTAGGATTCACTTTATTCTTATTTACATTAATTATGAATTTAGTCTCTCATTGGATTTCGAAACGTTTCAGAGAGGAGTATTAAATATGACTCAAACTGATCAAAACACAGTAACTGCTAGTAAGTATAAATCATTAGTTAATCAACAAACTGTTGATAAACGTAATGATAGTCGTTTAAAAATAAATACTATTAATAAATGGTTATTTTTCGCCTGTGCATTGGTAGGTTTACTCTTTTTAGCGACTTTACTTATTGACATTTTGATTAAAGGTGCTAGTCATTTAACACCATCATTTTTAATGAACTTTTCTTCCTCAACGCCATCAATGGCAGGCGTTAAAGGTGGATTAATAGGAACAATTTGGCTCATGCTTACAATCATACCTATCTCTATCATTCTTGGCGTAGGTACAGCGATATATTTAGAAGAATATGCGAGTAATAATGCATTTACACAATTTATTAAAATAAGTATTTCGAACTTAGCTGGTGTCCCTTCAGTTGTTTTCGGTATATTAGGTCTAACAATATTTGTTCGAGGAATGGGCATACCAGGACTTGCGTTAAGTAATTCAGTCATAGCTGCTGCATTAACAATGACGCTACTGATATTGCCAGTCATCATCGTTGCCAGTCAAGAAGCGATTAGATCTGTACCAAGTTCTGTAAAAGAAGCGTCATTAGGCTTAGGTGCAACAAAATGGCAAACAATCAAAAATGTAATATTACCTGCAGCTATACCTGGTATACTAACTGGTTTTATCTTAGCTTTATCTCGTGCCTTAGGGGAAACGGCACCATTAATTTTAATAGGTATTCCAACAGTTTTACTCGCGTTACCATCAAGTATCTTTGACCAATTCCAAGCATTACCAATGAATATTTACACTTGGTCAAAATTACCACAAGAAGAATTCCAAAATGTTGCATCAGCAGGAATTATTATATTGCTAATCATCTTATTACTAATGAACGCTGTTGCAATCTTTTTACGTAACAAATATAGCAAAAAATATTAACTCACTGACTGTCGATATTAATATCATGTGCTAGTTTAATAAAGGAGTTTTAAATTATGACAAATACTACTAAAATAAATAGTAAAGATATTCTAAATGCACAAGCGAGTCAAAATAACACTATAGTAACGAAGCCTGAAATTCAAAATGATAAGACTACTAGTGATAGTGAGCAAAAAATTGTTTACTCTACTAAAAATTTAGATTTATGGTATGGTGAGCACCATGCATTAAAAAACATCAATTTAGATATTTTAGAAAATAATGTAACTGCAATTATCGGACCATCAGGTTGTGGTAAATCAACATACATTAAAGCTTTGAATAGAATGGTAGAACTTGTCCCATCTGTTAAAACTGCTGGAAAAATAATGTATCGAGACACTAACATTTTCGAAAGTAAACAATCTGTAGAAAAATTAAGAACTAATGTTGGCATGGTATTCCAACAACCAAATCCATTTCCAAAATCAATTTATGATAATATTACTTATGGACCTAAAATTCACGGTATTAAAAACAAAAAAGTATTAGACGAAATCGTTGAAAAATCACTCCGTGGTGCTGCAATTTGGGATGAATTGAAAGATAAATTACATGTTAATGCTTATAGTTTATCTGGTGGACAGCAACAACGTGTTTGTATTGCAAGAACGTTAGCTATTGAACCTGACGTGATCCTAATGGATGAGCCTACTTCAGCATTAGATCCAATTTCTACATTAAAAATTGAAGAATTAGTTCAAGGCTTAAAAGCACAATACTCCATCATCATAGTGACTCATAACATGCAACAAGCGGCGCGTGTTTCTGATAAAACCGCATTTTTCCTTAATGGCTATGTAAATGAATATGATGACACTGAAAAAATCTTCTCTAACCCGTTTGACAAACAGACTGAAGATTACATTTCAGGTCGGTTTGGATAAGTTAATAATATGGCAATTATTAGACAAAAATACGAAGGTCAATTAGATGAATTAGTTAAAGATTTGCGCCGTTTAGGCCTTCGTGTTTACCGTAATATAGATAACGCATTAAATGCATTAAGTGAAAATGAACGTAATTTCGCTCGTGAAGTTATTGCTAAAGATAAAGAAATAAATGAACTCGAAAGTGAAATAAACGAAAAAGTTATTATGCTTATAACGAGACAACAGCCTATAGCTGCAGATTTAAGATTAATGATAGCCTCATTAAAAATAGCCTCAGATTTTGAACGTATTGGGGATAATGCAGCCAACATAGCTGAAATTAGATTACGCGCAAAATTTGTTGATAATTATGTTTTGTCACGTTTAACGACAATGGGCAAATTAGCGTTACTTATGTTAAATGATCTTAATAGCGCTATTAAATGTACAGATATAACACTGATTAAAGAAATTATTAAACGTGATTCAGATATTGATGAATTGTATAGAAATATCGTTAATACGACCTATTTAATTGATAACGATCCTTTTGTAGCTGGGCAAGCTCATTTGGCAGCACGTTATTTAGAACGTATTGGCGATCATATTAGTAATATTGCCAAAAATATTTATTATTTTCATACTGGTGAGCGCTATGAAACAAATCACGATTGAAAAACCAATATAAAAAGAAAGCAGAATAAAAACTTTATTTTTATAAGAAGATTTTGTAGTCCCGCCCGGCAGTAGATGACTAGCGTTGAAAGCAGCTTGATATAAGCACATTTTCAATTCAGTCATCTATTGTCCATATAAAACCAAGAGCCTGAAGACAATATGATGTCCCAGGCTCTTGGTTTTAACTTTTTATGCCTCTAACTCATCTGTTAATGTTTCGAGTTCATCTACTAATGTTCCAATATAATTAATAGTAGAACGTAAAGGTTGGTCTGTGCTAATATCAATGCCTGCCGTACTAGCAAGTTCGACTGGAGATTTACTACCACCAGCTTTTAATGTTTCCAACCAAGCATCTACTGCAGGTTGTCCTTCGTTTTTTATACGTTGCGCCATAACTGTTCCTATAGTTAAACCGGCAGAATAAGTATAAGAATAAAGACCCATATAGTAGTGAGGTTGTCTCATCCAAGTTAGTTCTGCACCGTCAGTTAACTTCACAGCGTCTCCAAAGAATTCACTATAAACATTACGCATGATTTGATTTAGTACTGGTGCAGTAAGCGATTCACCATTATCAACACGCTTATATACTTCTCTCTGATAAGCTGCTTCCAATAAATGCGTTACCATATTATGGTAATACGTTCTAGAAATCATTGAGCCAATAACCCAACGTTTAAAGCGACTATCATTACTATTTTTGAATAAATAGGTCGACATTAGCATTTCATTCATCGTAGAAGGGGCTTCAACAAAGTACATTGACGCTTCAGATTCTAAATAATTTTGATGTTTTTGAGCTAATGTAAAATGACCAGCGTGTCCCAATTCATGCGCTAAAACGAATGTTTCTGCCATTTTACCTGTCCAAGAAATAAAGACATAACTATGTGTGAAATAAGGACTCGCGCAATATGCACCAGTATCTTTACCTTTATTTTGTGCAAAATCAATCCATTTATCTTGATATGCAGTTTCTACCATTTGTAAGTAATCATCGCCTAAAATACCAAGTGCACCATAGATATATGCTTTTGAATCTTCAATAGAAATATCAGGTTCATAGCTTGGATCAATGGAAATTTTAAGATCTTCAAAACGCATGACTTCTAAACCATGCACGCGTTTAAGCAACTTCGCATATTTTTGCATAATAGGAGCAAGTTCGCTCATAATGACATCAATTTGGCGATCATACATTTCTCTATTAACGTCCTGTTCTTGCAATAAATAATCAATTACTGAGTCATAACCACGTAAATCTGCTTCTATTTTTTCTTGTTGTACTTTCATATTGTATGTTGCTGCAGTCGTATGTTGATATTTTTTTAAGGCATTACTAAAAGTTTCGAAACTTTTTTGTCTGAAACCTGGATCCTCATTATCTTCATACTCATTTTCAAAAGTAGCATAATCTAATGGGTAAGTCGTACCGTTATGTTCAAATGACTCAAATGGTATATCAAGCATTTTAGTAATCCCATACAATTCAAATGGTGCCTCAAGCGTAGGTGATAGGCTAGCTAATGCTTCTTCGACTTTAGGATCTAAGTGATAAGGTTGACGATTTTTTAATTTAGTAATGAAGTGTGGATACTTCGTCTTTTTATTGAAATCGGTTAACGTTTCTTCAGATAACTGTAAAATTTCAGATTCAACAAAAGCTAATTGACTAATAATCTTACCAAAAGTAGTATTAAATTTTGAACTTATAGTTTGAGCAACTTCATCTGATGTATCTACACTTAAACGTAATTCTGCATAATTCGCCATTCGGTCAACTTGAATCAAAATATGCGAATATTCATCTAAAGCATTTTCAATCACTTTAGGTGCAGATAGTTGATTGTCGTATTGGTCTCTAAACTTTTTAGCTCTCTGTAACGTTTCATCAATGGTAGCATAAAATGCTTCATCAGATGTAAAAATATCAGTTACGTCCCATTTTTGGTCATCTGGAACATCTTTACGGAATGGTAGTGCATTACTCATTTATAATTCCTCCCCCTAATTCATCTTAAGTAGTATTATACATTAATATAATAGCGAAAATACAACGTTTGCATTTAAAATAGCCAACAGTAAAGACAGTAAATATGTCAGCTGGTTTGATAATAAATACTGCTGAAGTCCTTTTACAATAAAGCTGATTTCATATAATATAGAGGCATGTAAAAGTAAAAAACATTAAAGTAAGGGGCAATTTTATGAGTATTTTTGATATGCCAAACTATCTTTGGATTACTATAGTGGCTGCATTATTACTTACAATATTTTGTAATTTAGTATTAAATAAATGGTTTGCGCCAGCTATTATTACATTTGTAGTATTAGGGATTGCTGCATTTTTCATTCCAAATTTTGAAAACATTGATTATCAACCATTACTCGGCTATGCGGCATTTCTTGCAATTGTATGTCTAATTGTTAGCTTTCTATTGTGGTATTTCACGCGTGATTGGCGTAGAAATCGTCGCGATAAACGACTAAATAAAGAAATTAGAAAGCGTGGGGGCATTCCTAAAGAAGAAGTTGAAACATATGGCCGTCGTAATAATAAATAAAAGAAAGCGTTACAGATTATTATTAAGTCTGTAACGCTTTCTTTTATTATTTAAATGCTTTTTTAACATCATCCATTTGGTCTATGGTTGCTTGTACACCACCTTCATTAAAGAACCATTTATTAGCTTCAAACAACGTAATTTCGTTATTTTTTACCGCTTTAACGTCTTGAATGACTGGGCTATTTAATGATTCAGGCACTTCATTTGCTTTAGCATTTTTCCCTCTATATATCACAAATATTTTATCTGGATTTTTACGAACTAAATACTCATAAGAAATTACAGCACCTTTTGAATTAGCTTTCATATCTTTATCGGCATGTTTAATGCCTAAAGCTTCATTTAAAAATCCGCCAAATCTTCCTGATGAACCAAATGCCTTAATAGATTTATCATCGACATTTAACAATAACACTTTATCTTTATTAATGGCCTTTTTAGTCTCTGCTAATTTATTATCGAGTTTAGTGTTGATTTTATTAACGGCATTTTCTTTGTTAAATATTTTACCTATAATTAAGGCATTATCTTTAACAGATTGAATATAATTATCGTAGTGGGGGCTCACAAATATAATTTTGGCATTTGGCGCTGCTTTTTTCATTTCATCCAAAGTGGCGGTATGCGCTTGTCTAAATGATGCAAAAATCACTTCAGGCTTCGCTTTTGCCAAATTATTATAATTAGGGCGACCCGGATTACCTAAATTCAAATATTTAGCGTCTTTAAATTCTGCTAAATTAGTAGGTAAGAATGAACTATTTTGACCTTTAGATATTGCAACAATTTTATCTTCTAATTTGAGTGATTTCATAGTGTCTAATGCACCATAATCCATGACTGCAACGCGTTTCGGATTGATAGGGACTTCTATCGTTTCTTGTTTCATAGTGCCTCTATTATGGTCATTGTTTTTATCCTTAAATTCATATGTATGTTTAATACTTACAGTTTTTGATTTCTGTTGACCTTTTGATTGTGTAGCATTGCCACAACCTGAAATAAATACAGTTACAATCAATATCATAATTACAATGCTTAGTTTTTTCATGGTGTAATCCTCCTTAAACTTAATCATAACTTAATTGAAAATCGTTATCAATTAGTTTTTTGGAATTGAATTACATAAGTGATTATAAATAATGGGTTAAACAATCAAGATCTCTATAATA
>NZ_JAVTDB010000067.1:0-10185 GCF_032139365.1 Staphylococcus kloosii | reverse complement strand
TGATGAGCATAATTAAAATAAAACGGAATTTATAAAATTTCATCTCTTGTAGTGCTAGTTTCATAGTATATTCACTCCTCTATTAACTTTATATTTGTATAATAAGACTGTTATATGAACTGAATATGAACAAAATTCATATTTGCTAAAAAAATTTAAAACGACTATATTTGAATTAAACTGACAGTCATAATTAACAATTTAAATAGATAGGAGTTACGAATCTTGACGACTTGTTTAATCGTAGATGACGATCCCAAAATATTAGATTATGTGTCTTCATATTTAGAACGTGAAGGTCTTCAAACAATCACACAATCAAGTGCCGAAAGTGCATTAACTTATTTACAATCTCATTCTGTACATATTGGTATTGTTGATATAATGATGGAAGGCATGAATGGGTTTGAACTTTGTAAGGTGTTAAAAGAAGATTATGAAATACCGGTAATTATGTTAACAGCACGCGATGCACTGAGTGATAAAGAACGTGCTTACTTAACTGGGACTGATGATTATGTCACTAAACCATTTGAAATAAAAGAACTGATGTTTAGAATTAAGGCCGTATTACGTCGTTATAACATCAATACAAACAGTGAAATTACACTTAATAATTTAACTATTAATCAACCTTATCTAGAAATACAAGCCAATGGAAAGACCATGAATTTACCCAATAAAGAATTTCAATTATTATTTTTGCTAGCTTCTAATTTTAAGCAAGTATTTAGTAGAGATGATTTAATTGAAAAAATTTGGGGCTTTGATTATGAAGGCGATGAACGCACTGTTGACGTTCATATTAAAAGACTGCGTAAGAAATTAGAACAACTTAATGCCGATGTAACGATCAAAACTATACGTGGGTTAGGATATAAGGTGGATGATTATGTTTAAATCTTTATATATTAGAATTGCAGTATACACAATCATAGTAATGATTTTTAGTGCGTTAGTAAGCTTCCTTATAACGAACGTATATTATCATGTGTATTTAAAAGAAAATAATGACGCTAAAATCATGCGCACATTAAAAGAAGCAAAGGCTTTTGAAATGAACGATGGCCCTAAACACAGTACCGATTATTTTAAACATTTGGGCGACATGAATTACCAGATTTTGACTGTTAATAAACATGGACACAAACAATTTTATGGTGAACCTTTCCGTAAAGATAATATTTCTCAACATGCTATCTCTCAAGTACTAAATAATAAGGATTATCATGGTATAAAAAATCAACCTTACAAATTATTTGTTACAGGCTTTTTTGAAAACGTGACATCTAATACTGTCGGCGTTAAATTTACGACACAAAATCAAGAATTTGCTGTTTTTATGCGTCCAGATATAGGTAAAACATTTAGTGAATTTAGAGTCTTTTTAGCAGTGTTAATTACACTCTTGTTAATCATTTCAATTATTTTAGTTATATTATCTACTTATGCGATCATTAAGCCGGTCAAACAATTAAAGCGTTCTACAGAACTTATGATGCGTGGTAATTTTTCAACGCCAATTAAAGTTACACGTAAGGACGAACTAGGCACATTACAATATAGATTTGATGCGATGCGACAATCATTAAAAGAGCTAGATTCGATGCGCCAACATTTTGTGCAAAATGTATCACATGAAATTAAGACTCCCCTGACACATATTCATCAATTGTTAGATAAACTTACGTTTACGACAAAGAAAGAAGAACAAGCTTATTATGTGGACGAAATATATCGCATTACTACACAATTAAGTGAACTTACCAAAGAATTACTATTATTATCAGAACTTGATAATGGCTCACATTTATCATTTAACGATGAAGTTAAATTAAACAACCTACTTACTGATATCGTACGTCATGAACGATTCGCCACGGAACAAAAAGAGCTAACTATCATGTCTGACTTAGCCGACATCAATTATGTAGGTAATGAACGATTGCTACATCAAGCATTTCAAAATTTGATTGTAAATGGTATTAAATATTCTGTTGAACACGGTATTATTGATTTATCTTTAAAAGAAAATGTCGATGCGATTATATTTACAATCAAAAATGAAGGTAATGTGATTGATAAACAAACGCAGCAACACATTTTCGAAAGATTTTATAAAGTGAGTAATCACGATAATAGCAATGGTCTTGGTTTAGCTATTACCAAAACTATTATAGAACTGCATAATGGTAATATTGCAGTAGACAGCGAACAAGATGCTACAATATTTACGATCACATTACCTCATACAAAATAAAAAAAGCACCCTCTATTTTAATTAAAATAGAGGGTGCTTTTATCTTATTAATTTACTTTCAAATTCTTTTTGATTTCTTCATTTAATTTTTTATATAACGCTTCGTTTTCAGATAGTTTTTGACCATAAGAAGGTATCATTTCTTTAATTTTATCTTCCCATTGGTTAAATTCATCTTTATAACATTTTTTCAATAAATCTAACATGATATCTACTGCAGTTGATGCACCAGGTGAAGCACCTAACAGCGCTGATAATGAACCGTCTTTAGAAGTAACGAGTTCTGTACCAAATTGTAAATTACCTTTACTATCTTTTGTATCTTTAATAACTTGAACACGTTGGCCTGCAACAATTACATCCCAATCTTCGCTTTGAGCATTCGGCATAAACTGTCTTAAATCTTCCATTTGCTCTTCATTTGACAGCATTAATTGAGAAATTAAATATTTCGTTAAATTCATTTCTTTAATACCTGCTGATAACATCGTTACGATATTATTTGGTTTTACAGATTTAATTAAATCCATATTTGATCCTGTTTTCAAGAATTTAGGTGAAAAACCTGCGAACGGTCCAAATAGTAATGTACGTTTACCATCGATATAACGTGTATCTAAATGTGGAACAGACATAGGTGGTGCTCCGACAGCAGCTTTACCATAAACTTTAGCATTATGTTGCTTAGTAATTTCTTCTTTTGTACATGCTAAGAATAAGCCACTAACTGGGAAACCGCCAATATGTTTAGACTCTTTGATACCTGTTTTTTGTAACAATGGTAAACTAGCGCCACCAGCACCGATAAATACAAAATCACTTTCAACAACTTCTGTTTGGTTTGTTTTTAAGTTTTTAACTGTAACTACCCATATTCCGTCTTTACGTTGTTTAATGTCTTGTACTTCGTGTTCATAATTTAATTCAACATTTTTTTGTGCTAAATTGGCAAATAATTGACGTGTTAAACTGCTGAAGTTTACGTCTGTACCTGTTTTATCGTAAGTAATTGCCATAGGAATATGAGAAGTACGACCTTCCATCATTAACGGCGCCCAAGATTTAATTTTCTCTTTATCATCTGTAATTTCCATATTACTAAACAGAATATTTTCATTTAAATACGCTACACGTTTACGTAAGAATTCAACATTTTTAATCCCTTGTACAAAACTCATATGAGGTACAGGTTGAATAAATGCTTGTGGATCTTCTAATTTGCCTTGTTTAACTAAATAACTCCAAAATTGTTTTGAAATTTGAAATTGTTCGTTTATCTTAACAGCTTTCTTAATGTCTATACCGCCGTATTTATCTTCATTAGTATAATTTAATTCACATAACGCTGAATGCCCTGTACCCGCGTTATTCCAAGCATTTGAACTTTCTTGGGCTGGTGAATCTAGCCTTTCAAACATTTTAATTTCTTTGTTAGGCGCTAACTCTTTCAACATAGTTCCTAACGTTGCACTCATAATACCGCCACCAATTAAGATGACATCTGTTTTGCTATGTTGTGTAGTCATAACAAATACAGTCCCCCTTTTATAAATGTTCATAGAAAGGTTTCATACACAATTCAAAGTCGTACTAATCGTATGATAATGAAATCGATAAAGCGCTTTCTATTAGTCTTAAATAAAAAATCATTTTGCTTAGTTATTGTATCATTGTCATATTATATGCTTACAAACAATAACAATTTACATATATCAACTTCTTTAATTATATACATAAATCAACAATGAAAAAAGCCCCAAAAACTAAACATTAATTTTTTAACGATTAGTTAAGGCTTATCTTTATATTGTATACCCTATTTTTCTAATTAAAATGCTTATTTAACAATAATTGAAAGTTATAAGTTCTTCTCATATAATTAATGATATTAACTATGTACTTTGTAGAAAATAATGCTTATTTAAATGATTTTAGAACTATTTTTCTTTGAGCATTATTATTTTTGGGGGATAAATAATGAAATCAATCACTTTTTTCACTCACAACATTTACGCTATGGGTGGCACTGTAAAGTCAATATCACAATTAGCGAATGTATTAGCTCAAAAAGGACATACTGTAAAAATCATTTCTGTTTTTAAGGGAAGCAATAAACCATATTTTGAGCTACATCCAAATATTGAAATCACGGCATTAACTAATTATCAACTGCATCCTTCAAATGTTAAAGATATATTTTATAATCGTTTAAGAAAATACACGCCATTCAATAAACCGTGTCTATTATCTCAACATGAACCGGGACTATATCAATTTTCTTCTCACGTTGAGAACAAAATGATTCGTAGTATTAAATCAGTAGATACTGACGTCTTGATCGGCACACGTGCTAGTTTTAATATATTCATCACACAACATGCACCTACAAATGTAAAAAAGATAGGTATGGAGCATATGAATTTCGATGCCCACCCTACTGCTTATCAAGATCAAATCGTAAAAGCATATCGCCATTTAGACAAAATTACTACGTTAACGCGCAATGATAAAAAACGATATGAATCTGTTATCGAAACACCAGCTTATGTCGTTCCCAATGTGCTGAATGAAGCACGCCAATCTCTAAGTAAACGCAATTTAATCATTGCTGCCGGACGCCTAGAATATGAAAAGGGATTTGATTTGCTCATTGATAGTATCAATAATATTCAAAACGTCATGCGCGAACAAAATTATAAATTAGCTATTTACGGCGAAGGTCAAGAAAGAACTCACTTACAACAACAAATTGAACAATTTAATTTGGCAGATATTATTACGTTAAATCCGACTACAAAATCATTGGCAACGAAATTAGCCGAAAGTAAATATACTGTTATACCATCTCGCAACGAAGGTTTTGGCATGGTTATATTAGAAGCAATGAATCAAGGTAGTGTAGTCGTAAGTTTTGATGATATCGTTGGGCCTACGTCTATCATTAACAATGAACAAAACGGTTATTTAGTGACTCAAGGTGATGTCATGGCATTATCAAATAAGTTACAAACATTACTTTCGGGTGATAGCAATAACACCGAAATTGTGAAAAATGGTTATAACACTGTTAAAGCATACGAGCCTGATGCCGTTTATACACAATTTCTAACTATGTTAAATGATTAAGCTATACATTCAACTCAAAACATTAAAATTAATTTATAAAGATTGGTAGAGATAATTTATGATTAAACAATTAACTATAGACAGTTGGCAAGATTTAACACGCCGACTAGAACAAGCTACTCAAGATGGCTATTCTCATTTTGCAGTATTATCGGACAGTATTACGATATATGAGGACATGTTAGATGCTGTTGAACTAAAACCATGTACAATCGTTACAGATTATACGGTAAACCAATTCTATAGAAATGATTGTCGCTATTTTGGTAAAACAACAATCACATTTAATGATTGGATAGAAAATATTAATCACTATCCTAACGTTATCTTTGATATCGCAACTACAATAGATATACTTAATAAACACGAAATCAATACTATTTTTGACTTAGCTATGATTTCATTATTACAAGATGAAGTAGCGGTTGACCCGCATGTAGTTTATAACTTTGAACAAAAGATTGCTACTTCTAGTGTTATATGGACAACTGTTCAAAATTGTTCCCTTTTAAACACGACAAAATACAATCTAAATAAATTAGCATATATGCACAATCATAAAGTACCCTTCAAACAACAAGAAATTTTAGCGCCAAATACGTTACGTTTTGTTGATAAATTATTGTTAAAAACAAAGTTTAAATTACCTTATTGGATATTCAATAGCGTACAACGACACTTTGAAAAGAAACATCAACAACAAAGTTATATCTATGAAAAAAACGTCAATAAACTAAAAGATCATATCGTATTTTTAGGTTTTGATTATGGCTTTAGAGGAAATTCACGCTATTTATTTAATCATTTTGCTAAACACTTTGCTAAAATACCTATTTATTTCATTACAAGTGATATAAAAGGTCCTAATTTTATTAATCCAGATGATCCTAAAGCTAAATCGCTTATAGAAGAAGCAAGAGTTGTAATATTAGAGAGCAATATACCAGACACGCTGCAACCTAACGGTACTATTATTCAACTTTGGCACGGTACACCAATAAAAAAATTATTTTTAGATAGTCATGAGCCGTACCAGAATCTTAATATTTATAATTATCGTGCTCGTAAATACAATAAATGGTTACAACAAGATTATTTAGTTTGTGATGGTGAAGAAATTGTTGATTATTTCAAAAGCGCTTACCCCTTACAACATACAAATGTCGTAAGTTGTGGTTATCCAAGAGTGAAATATTTATTGGCCAAACAATTTGATGCACCTTATATTCAATTTATAAAACATGAATTAAAATTAGATATTGAAAAGCCAACTCTATTATATGCGCCTACTTGGAAATCTGAGTCAGATGAAGAAGCGTTATTTCCTATTAGCGATGGTTTATTAAATAAATACAATGTTATATATAAAGGTCATGTTGAAAGTAATTCTACTTATTTACCAGAAAATGCAATTATTGCACCAACTAATATTGAAACACAAGATTTAATACTAATTGCAGATGTTGTACTAACTGATTATTCATCAATTATTTTTGACGCATTATCATTAGATAAAACAGTTTGTCAGTACACGCCTAATCATGAACAATATATAACCGAACGTGGTGTCTATGATGATGTTATGCATTCTTTAGCAACAGTCAGATATAGTGACGCTAAAGCATTACTTAATGATTTAGTTAGCTTTCAAATGACATCAATAACTAATAATGCCTTTGTAAATGATAACAACCACGCTTTTGAAACACTGTCAAATATAATTAATAAACATATTCAATATCATAAATAAAAAAGCTGGTAAAGCCTATAATGAGGTCTTTACCAGCTTTTTTATTATAAGTGAATATTATTGATGATATGCAGGATCAACTATGCGAACTGTGCCTTGTTGATCTACAGTTGCAATTGTATAAGTGCCTGGTTGAGCTTGGTTTTGGAAACTAAATATATAACTATAATTACCGTCACTACCTTCTACTGCATAATCATTATACGGATTATTTTGTCCGTTTACACCATTTACTTCTTTAGTCGCTTGGTCTAGTGAAGTTTGGAAATTTGGTAAGTTACGTAATGCTTGTTGTGAGTTATCGTTTGATGATGAAATGTTTTGTGCTACAGGTACTGCATTTTGTCCTTGGTAAGGTACGACATACTTACCATTTGAACCGTTGTTTGCTGCTCCATTTTGTGAACTTGAGTTTGCATTCTCGTCACTTGAATTCGCACCAGCACTAGCGTTTGAATTACTATTAGCACTATTATTGTCGTTACCGCTAGCAGTGCTATTGCTATTACCATTTGAATTGTCAGCATCTGAAGCATTTGAACTATTATCACTATTGCTACTTGAAGACGAATCGTCACTATTACTATCATTGTTTGAGTTATTATTTGCCTTATCGCTGTCGTTAGAAGACGCATTGTCATTGCTATTACTATCTTTTGATTTACTGTCATTGTCTTTATCAGATTTAGAGCTATCATCATTATTTTTCTTATTATCTTTGTTTGAGTCTTTAGCTTTATCTGAACTAGACGATTTATCTTTATTTGAATCGTCTTTACTACCACTATCATTGTCACCGTTTGAGCACGCTGCAAGTGCCAAAGATAGCGTTAAAATACCTGCCAAAAGTTTTTTCATAGAATACAACCTCCTTATAATGATGCTTACTTATGTGCCAAACATAATATGTATTACCCCTTTTACGTATATGGCTAATTGGTAAGCTTAACTATTTTATACACTAATATTTTTTATATAAACCTAAATACTAAAAATTTTAATAATATTTAAATGAAATTAAAATTGTAACAATAAGGCAATATATTTGAATGCTGTTAAAAGTAATAATATCTTCATGTATTTGAGGAAGGATTTTGATTAATTTACTACGGATTTTTCCATAACTAAATCTAAATCGACCGTATCTCCAGTAACAAAAAGATGTTCACCCGTTACCTGAAAACCATGTTTATTATAAAATTTCAACGCTTGTTCATTATGTTTCCATACACCTAACCAAATATGCGTTTTATTTAAAGCTGTCGCGCGCGCTATGGCATAATTAATAACATTCGCGCCTTTGCCCCCACCTTGAGACTCTTTTAAAAAATAAATTCGTTGTAGTTCTAGATATTGTTCACCCATTGGTTCAGTTTGTGACTCACCAACATTCAATTTAAAATAGCCTACTATGTTGTTATCAACCACATAAAAATACGTTTCCGAATTGCTATCTTCTAGTTCTTCAGCTAACTTTTCGATTGTAAATGCTGAATCAAAATAATCTTGAAAATCTTCATCACTATAACTGTCTCCAAAAGTATCAAGGAACGTTTTTATCCCAAGTTCTTTTAATAATTGTAATTCTGTAGATTTTACTTTTTTAATTTCGTAAGACATTTAATTCCCCCATTTACTATACTGATTTTATAAATATACTAATATATTATATATTTAATAGACGCATTTCAATTACAAGGCTGATTAACATTACTTTTATAAATAATTTAAAATCTACCATTGTGTATGTTACTTGTATATTTTATAATTAAACGGTTGTATAAATGAAAGTATTGGTTTTTATATGTACATTTACTGTAAAAAATTAAAATTAGCCTTATTGTGAAGAGTAAGTTTTCATGATATTGTGACATTAGTTTTTTTACTGTTCATAAATTTTTATTTACATAAAGGAGTGCCATAGAGCAATGACTGAAACATTTAAAGCTTTTGTGGTCGATGAACAAGACGGCAAAGTAAACGCTCAATTTAAAGATATAACAACGGATGATTTACCTGAAGGAGAAGTATTAATAAAAGTAAAATATTCAGGTATAAACTATAAAGATGCATTAGCTACTGAGGATAACAATAAAATAGTCCGTGATTATCCGATGGTGCCTGGTATTGATTTAGCCGGCGTAGTGGCTTCTTCAGACAGTCACGCTTTTGAAGAAGGTGACGAAGTTATCATTACTGGATTCGACTTAGGTATTTCTCATTATGGTGGGTTTAGTGAATATGCCCGTGTAAAAGAAGAATGGATTGTTCGCTTACCTAAAAACCTTACTTTAGAAGAAGCCATGATTTACGGTACGGCTGGATACACTGCCGGCTTAGCCATTGAAACTTTAGAACATAATGGTTTATCTATTGAAGATGGAAAAGTTTTAGTCCGTGGAGCATCAGGTGGTGTTGGTACTTTAGCAGTCATGATGTTAAATTCAATCGGCTTTAAAGTTATCGCAAGTTCTGGTAAAGCTGATGCTAAAGATACTTTGACTACATTAGGCGCTAAAGAAGTTATTGACCGTATTTCTGACAATGACGCGAAACCATTAGGCTCACGTACTTGGGCAGCAGCAATCGATCCAGTTGGTGGTGAAGGATTAGCTCACGTCCTAAAACATATCGACTATAATGGTAGTGTAGCTACGATTGGTATGACTGGTGGCGATAAATTTACTAGTTCAGTATTCCCATTTATTTTAAGAGGTATTAATGTCTTTGGTATCGATTCAGTGTATACTAAAATGAAACGTCGCCAATTAATTTGGAGAAGACTTGCTACTGACTTAAAACCTAAACAACTACACGATATTAAACAAGTCATCGCATTCGAAGATATTGAACAAGGCATTCAAAACGTTCTTGACCATAATAATAAAGGTAGAATTATTATAGCATTTAATAATTAATCCGCTTTACTTAGACATGACAACTTTCATTAACTGGAAGTTGTCTTTTTTTATAACAATATTAATGAATAATTTCTTTATATATATAATCACTAAAATTTGAAACTATATAAAATTGTTATACTTTAATA
>NZ_JAVTDB010000066.1:0-8373 GCF_032139365.1 Staphylococcus kloosii | reverse complement strand
GGTAAATATCAATTCCTACAATCTACATGGGATTCTGTAGCACCGTCAGAATATCAAGGTAAATCTCCTACAGAAGCACCTGAATCAGTTCAAGACCAAGCAGCTCAGAAACTATATGACACAGAAGGCGCTTCACAGTGGGTAACTGCATAAATAGTTAAAATTAATTCACTATAATTTTAATAACGCATGAATCAATTCTTATAAGGTAATAAGAACTCCCTTCATTATTAAATGAAGGGAGATTTTTTGTATCATAAATGATAAGTTAATTACATATTTATAAGGTTGCTTATACTTTTAATTTATAAGGTATTGTCGATAAAACAATATTTTTTCGATAAAATAAATGAACTTTTAACATAAAACTTGTTTGATTGTGTAACAGGTTATGCCAACGTTTCTTTGTAATAAACTGAGGTATGATTACGGTAATCATATAATTTTCAGCTTTCACTTTATTATTAATTTTATCAATAAAGCGAGTGATTGTTTTTATTACATTTCTATATTCTGAATGAATGATAACTAGCCGTATATTTGGATATAATGATTGCCACTTTTCTTGTAATTTTTGATCGTTTGTTTCGCCGATCGATACATGGACAACGATAATATCATCCGCAGTCAATTGAGCGTACGAAATAGATTTCTTTACGGCATTAGTAATACTACTGATTGGTATTATTGCTAAATTTTTACTTTGCACACATTCTTCATTTTCTAAATTATCTACATCTAGTTGTTTGGATATATTTATATAGTGCTTGTGTATAGCTACAAATATAAAAACGACTATAGGTAAAAATATTAAAATTGGCCATACATGAGTAAATTTAGTAATTAATAAAATCATCAAAATGGTAAAAGTTATGAGCGCACCAAATGTATTAACGATTAATTTTTTCGGCCAATGGTTAGGGCGTTCTGTTATCCATTTCAACACCATACCGAGTTGAGCTAAAGTGAATGGAATAAACACACCAACTGCGTATAAAGGAACTAAGTTTTCTGTTTTTCCATTAAATGCGATAATGAGTAAAATAGCAAATATTCCTAAAATGATTATAGCGTTTGAATAACCTAATCGATCGCCACGAACTACAAACATATGAGGCATGTATTTATCCTTTGCCATATTTGCAGCTAATAAAGGAAACGCTGTGAAACCTGTATTGGCAGCTAGAATAAGTATCAATACGGTTGTAGCTTGTATGAAATAAAAAGCAACGTTGTCTCCGAAAACTTGTTTAGCGAGTTGCGACAATACTGTCGTTTCTTTTTGTGGCATTATGCCATAATAGTAAGTTAAAAAAACGATGCCAATAAGCATAAAAGCTAAAATACCGCCCATGACAGTCAATGTTTTTACAGCATTTTTAGGTGCAGGATTTTTAAAATTATTTACAGAATTTGATATTGCTTCTACGCCCGTTAACGATGACGCACCAGATGAAAATGCTTTTAATAGTAAGAATAAAGTAACACCTGGCGCCGAATGTCCGATTATTGACGTTTGTTGTGGTTCAACTTGTCCAGTGGAAACTTTCCAAACACCTACGATTATGAGCGTAATTAATCCAAAGATAAATAAATATACAGGATAAGACAATACGGTAGCTGATTCAGTTAAGCCCCGTAAATTTAAAATCAAAATGAATAGGACTAATGTACAAGCTATAAGGATGCGATAATCATATAAATTCGGAAATACTGCTACAAAGGCGTCTGTCCCAGAAGAAATACTTACAGCAACAGTTAAAATATAATCTACAAGTAAGGATCCTCCAGCTAACAAAGACCATTTCTCTCCAAGGTTATGCTTTGATACTGTGTAAGCCCCTCCACCTTCTGGATAAGCATAAATAACTTGTCTATAAGATAAAACTAATGTGACTAACAAAATCAATATGAAAATTGTTAAAGGTAAAGTATACCAAGCTGCCACAGCACCTAATACAGAAAGTACAATTAAAATTTGTTCAGGGCCGTATGCAACAGATGATAAAGCATCTGACGACAATATTGCCAACGCTTTCGTATTACTAATTTTTTCGTTTTGTAATTCTTTGTTTCTTTTTGGTTTACCAATTAATAATCTTTTAGCTAATGAAAATATCATTTATACCCACCTGCTTATATTTATTGAGATTGAATATATTCCTAATGGCAACAAAAGGATATATATACTTATACGCTCAATAAAATTGAAAGTATATAGCTGTATAGAACATTTAAATGAAAAATGACACTTAATATAACAAAAGTATATAAATATTTATTGTAGCTTTTAATTGTTTTGATTTTTATCTAATTAGTGATATTGATATGACAATATTAATTTGAAATGGCAACCCCTGACATGACAGTTATATTAAATCATGTGTTAAGATTAAGGCAAATTAAAGAAATAAATCGTTAAAAATATACGAAGAGAGATAGTTACTTTTATAAAAGAAAATTGGTTTAATGTTAATCATTAATCTCTATTATGAATAATTGAATCAGCAGTGAAGTTTTGCCAATGAACTTTCATTAGTTACAAACATTTAATAGCGTAAATGTAGAAATAGAAAATAACTGAACGATAGAGGTGTTTGAATATGGGCAATTTAAAAATGAACGAAAATAACAAACTCGAATTTGGATTGTATTCTTTAGGTGATCATTTACTTAATCCACATAATGGTGAAAAGGTAAGTTATGAACAGCGTATTCATGAACTTATAGAGGCAAGTCAACTTGCGGAACAAGCTGGTATCGATGTTTTTGCGGTAGGTGAAAGCCATCAGGAACATTTTACAACGCAAGCACACACTGTAGTATTAGGTGCTATTGCACAAGCTACGAATAAAATTAAAGTTTCAAGTTCGTCCTCAATTATCAGTGCTGCTGATCCTGTAAGGGTGTTTGAAGATTTTGCGACGATCGACTTAATTTCTAATGGTCGGGCAGAGGTTGTTGCTGGTAGAGCGTCACGTACAGGTATTTTTGATTTGTTTGGTATAGATTTAAGAGACTATGATGAACTATATGAAGAAAAATTAAATTTACTATTAGAATTAAATAACAATGACCGCATTACTTGGTCTGGTAAATATCGACCGGAATTAAGAAATATGAAGATTTTCCCAAGACCAGTTGATGATAATCTTCCAATTTGGAGAGCGGTTGGTGGCCCGGCTGCGAGTGCAATTAAAGCAGGTCGTCAAGGCGTACCAATGATGATTACCACATTGGGCGGTCCAGCGATGAATTTTAAAGATGCTGTAGATCAATATCGTATGACCGCGGAAGAAGCTGGTTTTGATACATCTCCTGAGTGCCTACCAGTAGCAACGGCAAGTTTGTTTTATACGGCTGAAACATCACAACAAGCAATGAGAGAATACTATCCTCATCTTAATACGGGGATGTCATTTATTCGTGGTGTGGGTTATCCAAAGCAACAATTTGCAGCAGCCACTAACGAAAAAGAAGCATTAATGGTGGGGAGTCCTCAACAAATCATTGAAAAATTGTTATATCAACATGAACTATACGGACACCAAAGATTTATGGCACAAATTGACTTTGGTGGCGTACCATTCGATAAAATCATGAAAAATATCGAATTAATTGGGAATGACATTATACCAGCAGTTAATAAACATTTATCTAAATAGGAGTGGAATATGATGAAAATAGCATTATTATCTGGTTCACCGGTCGGCTCAAAAACTAGGGTGGCTATAGATAGATTGCAAGAAGCGCTAGCAGAGCAAGAAGAAAATCATGAAATTACGTTACTAGATTTAAGAGAGCTTCATATTCAACAACCGGATGGGCGTAATTATTTAGATACTGAGGGAGATACATTACATTTAACTACTACATTAATGGAAGCGGATATTATCTTTATTGGATTTCCTGTCTTCCAAGCTGCCATTCCAGGCGCGCTTAAAAATGTCTTTGATTTATTACCTGTTAATGCATTCAGAAACAAAATAGCTGGATTAATTGTTACTGCAGGCTCTTCAAAGCATTATTTAATTCCTGAATTGCAATTAAAACCTATTTTAGGTTATATGAAAGCACATGTGATGCAAACGTATGTATTTATTGAAGAAAGTGACTTTTCCAATAAACAAATCGTTAATGACGACGTGCATTTTAGAATTACGATATTAGCCCAAGATACAGTACGCATGGCAAAGGTATATAACCAAATACTCCAAGAAGAAGATGACCAATACGATTTTTAGTTATCATGAAATTAAAAATTTAATGCTGTAATAAGAAACATACTAAGATTAGCTATGTTTCTTATATAATTAGCTGATATTAATAGTTTTCATGATTGTGCTTCTTTTTATTTCTGAGATTTAATACTGAAACGATATCTTTTAAATAACCTCCTTTTAAATTATAGCTAAATCGATAAATAATATAGCTAATAATAACACTAATAATAGGTAGTGCAATCATGACAAAGCGTAGCCCATTTTTAGTATAATCACTTTGCATTTGACCAGGTTGATAACCGAAAATTTCTAAACTCCAACCTGTTAATAATGCTGCTACTGCCATCGCTACTTTCATTAAAAATGTTTGTGTAGAAGTAATAACACTTTCATTTCGTTGACCGAATTTCATTTCACTATAATCGATAACATCAGCAATAGAAACAGTTATAATTCCCATGATAAGACCGGTACCTATTTTAATTAATGCAGTACCAATAATTACAGGAATCATAGCTGTTGGGAATAAAAAGCTAGCACATAACAGTATAAGTAACCCTATAGATAATGACGTAGCAGCTATAGGAAAGGCATGTTCACGTGATAACCATTTAGAAACTTTAGGAAACATAAGTAATGCTATAATTTCCATAAAGCCCATACCATTATATAAAGCGAACAAGAACTTAGATTCTGCGACGTAACTAAAGTAGTATATAGCAACATTTCCTAAAATTTGAATGCTTAAGAAAAACGTTACGAGTATACCAATATATGCGAGTAACTCTTTATTCATAAATAAAATGCGCCATATATCTTTAAAGCGTAATGTAATACCTGTATCGATATTAGTTGGCGCTTCATATACATTTCTTACAGTAATAGTTATAGCAACGATAAATATCACTGCAATAATGACTGTTAGCATAAAGAATCCAGTAGATTGACTACCATTGCCAAACGTATCAGCAAAATATAAAACAACGCTTAACCCGATAGTGCCGACAAGAAGATTGGCAAAACTAGCAAACACACGTGGAATAATAGAAACTTCTTCTCGTTCTATTGGATTATTAGTTAGGTTTGGGAGCCATGACCAATAAGGGACGTCCATCATTGTATAGGTCATTCCCCATAAAATGTATAATATAGACACAAATACATATAAACTTGTACCAGTTAAGCCAAAATTCGTGAAAAGAACGACTGTCACAACGGCGTTGGTTAATGTTCCTATGACTAACCAAGGTCTAAATTTTCCCCATTTAGTTTTTGTTTTATCAACGATCATACCCATAACAGGGTCGTTAATCGCATCCCATATACGAGCGGCGAAAAATAAAGTTCCGACAAAACTTGCTGCAATGCCTAATACATCTGTGAAATAAAACATTAAAAATGTACCAGTCAGACCTACAACTAAATCTTTACCAAATGCGCCAGTACCAAATGAATATTTTGCTTTACGGGTTACCTGTCTTTTCAAATAAAATCCCCCTTAATACTCACGCTATTTAAAGCGCTTACAAAATAGTGTGAGAAATTTTTTGTTTGAACGTTGTTGCATATTTTTAGTTGTAAGTAGGTAACCAGTCACCATGTGCTTCAATTAAATCATCGCACAGCGCAATAATATCAGAAATCGATAATTCAGCTGCTGTATGTGGATCTAACATCGCGGCTTGATAAATCTTTTCTTTCTTTTGAGTTAACGCAGCCTCTATCGTCAATAATTGCGTATTAATATTTGTGCGATTAAGTGCAGCCAGTTGTTCTGGTAAGTCTCCAATGTAAGTTGGGTTAACGCCACTTGCATCGACTAAACATGGTACTTCCACGACTGCATTTTTAGGTAAGTTACTAATTAAGCCACCAGCATTTAAGACATTGCCACCAATTTTATATGGTTCGTTTGTTTCCATGGCTTCAATAATATAAGACCCATATTCATGTGTACGCTCATGAGTGAGGTTTTGGTCATTAACAATATCATCACGCATATGTTGCCATGCTTCTATTTGATTTACACAGCGTCTCGGATATTCATCGAGTGGAATATTATATTGTTCTATTAACTCAGGATACTCACTTTTAATAAAATAAGGATGATATTCTGCATTATGTTCGGATGACTCTGTGACATAATATCCAAATTTGTCCATTAGCTCAAAACGCACCATGTCATTATGTGTAGATTGTTGCTTTGCTTTCGCACGTTTTTTAATTTCAGGATATAAATCTTCGCCGTCACGCGTGATTTCGAGTAACCACGCCATGTGATTAATACCGGCTATTTTTGATTGAATATGATCTGTTGGAAGGTCTAATGATTCTAGAAGGTCGTTTGCGCAAACTTGGACACTATGACACAAACCAACCGTTTTTATGCCTTCTTGCAACATGATATTCGTTAATACGGCCATAGGGTTGGTATAATTTAAAAACCATGCATCAGGACAAACTTCTTTAATATCTTGTGCAAATGCTTGCATGATAGGAATTGTTCTTAAATTACGAAAGATACCGCCGATGCCCAATGTGTCAGCAATCGTTTGTCGTAGATTGTAATTTTTAGGGACCTCGAAATCAGTAATCGTCGCTGGATCATACCCACCAACTTGAATGGCGTTTATGACATATTTTGCTCCTCTTAATGCTTCTTTTCGGTCTTGATATGAACGTACAGTTACAGTTGAATTCATACCTTTTTTAAGATTATTTAACATCATTTCCGAATCATTTAAACGCGCTTCATTGATATCAAATAATGCAAATTCAAAATCTTGTAAAGCATCTACTGTCATACAGTCACCTAAAACATTTTTAGCAAAAACAGTACTACCTGCGCCTAGAAAAGTAATTTTTTTCATAATATGTACCCCTTTTAGTAATAAATGATGGGTTCGAACCTCAGAAATATTAAACTTACTCGTATTGAATAATTAAGTACTTAGTATTCGCTATAGCTTATCTATAGGTTAGAGATTATTTAATTACTATTCAACTGTAATTTTTTCTGAAAAAAGTAAAATATTGCTGTTTTTAATCTGTGAATATTTTATTTACTGGCATCATTGTCGTATCTTTTCTATATTTGCTAGGGGAGAGACCGATTTTCTTTTTAAATACTTTACTAAAATAATTAGTCGAATGAAAACCGACTTCTTGAGCAATCCAATCTATACTGACATTATTTTGCGATAAGTAAGGCAATGCGTTATTGATACGTATATTGGTTAAATAATTGATAGGCGTTTCGTTTACATATTTTTTAAATTGTCGAGTGAAATGATATTTAGATAACTTAGAAACCTCAACGATATCTTCTAAGGTGATATCTTGCTTATAATTTTTTTTAATAAATTGAGTAGCTTTAACTATGGAAATAGGATAATCGTTTGGTCGCTGTAAGCCATATTCAAAATATTCGACGCATTTCATAATAAATGAATAAGCAGCAATAGAACCAATGTAACTATTAGTTATGCCTGTAGTTTCAATGGTTTCTAAAGTTTTAAAGATGTGTTTAATCGGTTCAGAATGAAGCGGTAATGTGAAAATATGACCATGGTTTTTAGTGATATTATTAAATAGTCTATTAGCTTCTTCTCCGAATACTGTATAATACAAAAACTCCCATTCATTCGATTCTTGCGGTAAATAATAGTTATGATCGCTTGGAACTTGGACGAAAAAAGCATCGCCCGCATTTAAAGTATATGTCTTATTTTTTATGCGAATAGCACCATGCCCCTTTAAAGTATATTGGAAAATAAAGATATTATTTTCCTTGCGATTGAGTCCATTCCATTGATAACTATGTTCTTGTTGTAGTTCGTACCCAATCGAATTTAAGCCGACTACTTTATTTTGATGTTCTCCTGTAAATCTAAAACCATAGGCATTATAAGCGAAAAATCCCTCCATTGTTTAACCTCCAAAAATTAGTGATTTGTTTATGTTAAGAATCAACTATATAAATAATATTAATATAATTAAAAGATGAAGCTACTACTACTTTAAGTAAATACTTCTTCACTGTTAACAATAACTATTATGAATGATATGTTTAAAAATAAATAATTTATATAATTTTAAGATGATTTAGATTTAATTGCTAGTAATTTTTTTGAAAGTAAAAAGTTGCATA
>NZ_JAVTDB010000065.1:0-35972 GCF_032139365.1 Staphylococcus kloosii | reverse complement strand
AAATATAAAAAAACAGACCTCCTGTCTTCTAAGCAGGAGGTCTGTTTTTTTAGCGGATATCTTTGACGACTTTGCCTCCAATGCCGACAACTTTAATATTATCTGGATGTTTGAGTAAACCGATGTTGTCTAATGGATTGTTATCTACCAAGATGAAGTCTGCTTTTTTGTCGATTTCAACGGTACCTAGATAGTCTTGATATCCGAGACATTCTGCTGAAGTTTGTGTTGATGCGACGATGGCTTGCATAGGGGTCATGCCATGTTCGACCATCAGTTCTAATTCACGTAAGTTGGTACCGTGTTTAAAGACGCCTGCATCGGTTCCCATAGCGATTTTAACGCCAGCTTTTACGGCTTTATTAAAACTTGTCGTATGTGCGTCAATCACTTCTTTAGACTTTTGAATTGATGTTTCTGACATGCCTAATTCATCAGCAAATTCTATAACAGAAACGGGTGCTAATAGTGTTGGTACGAGGAACATATTTTTAGCTTTCATGCCTTCAATGGCTTCATCGTCTAAATAAATACCATGTTCGATTGAGTGAATGCCTGCTTCGATACAGTTTTTCACGCCTTGCAATCCTTGAGCATGTGCCATCACTTTACGGTTATCTCTAAATTGCGCTTCCTGTACCATCACTTTTAGTTCTTCGACAGAAAATTGTGTATAGTCTGGATGGTCAGTAGGGCTTGTAACTCCTCCGGTTGCATGGACTTTAATTACGTCGGCGCCAGCTTGTAGCATTTGACGTACTTTCTTACGCACTTCTTCGACACCATCGCAAATACCATTAGGTAAACCGGGATAATCTTCTAAAAAGCTAGGCATGACAATACCGGATTTAGTCAATTTGTCACCATGTCCACCAGTTATAGTCAAAGCGTTTATGCTTACTTGTATGCGTGGGCCAAGTATTAAACCGTCTTGTACTGCTTCTTTAATACCTTGATCTGCACCTAATGCGTCACGTACTGTTGTGACACCACAATCAACGGTACGTTTTAAATGGTCGATTGCTTGATAAAAAGTATATGAAAACGGCGTAGCTAATTTTTGTGCTAAAGGTTTCATTTCTTCCATAAGATGTACGTGACTATCTATCATGCCGGGCAATAAATATGTACCCTGTCCATCAATGACTTCATTATCCTCAACATTAAGATTCGACCCGATCGCAGCAAATTCATCATCTTGAATATGCACATCTACGTTGCTTTGTACTTCGCGTCCAGTTCCGTCTATTAAATTAATATTTTTAATTAACATTGTATCCCTCCATTTGTTATTTCATAAAGTTCATCAATATACCTGTTAAAATAACCGAAGCTACGGTTACGGAAGTAAAGCCACCGATTAACATTGGACTTAGTAATTCTTTGAACAGTGCTTCGCGTTCTTTTTTATTTTTAGCCATCGTTCGGCTCACTTCTTCACATAACATAAAGTCACCAGGGAAACCGTATAAGGCGGTTAACGCTACTGGTAAAGCTTTACTGTAACGCCAACCAATAAGTTTAGCGGCAATTGCACCACCAATTAAAATACCGATTGTGCCAATTAATAATATAAGTAGAATTGCTGGTAAGTGATGCCATAAATCATGGGGTGTTACGTCACCCATAGAACCGATAACGATTAACATAATCATCACAAGAATAAGTGAGAATGATTTGTTTTTCTCTAGCTCAGCTTGTTGGAATAGACCTAATTTTAAACCAATAATCCCAAAGGCTAAGCTAATTAATGAATAGTGAATATGTGTGACTTCACCGATTAAAAACGCCAAGCTTGCTAATACGAACATAATAAACAAGCGTAATATGTTGTTTTGTAAGATAGGAAAGCGATCATGTATTGATTCAGTTTGTTGCTCTTCTTCAATCATAGCTGCTTCTTCAGTTGATTTGTATTCATTTTCTAAATAGTGTTTGCTATAACGTTTCATAATGACTGAACTTAAAGGCAAGCCGACAACGCCTTGCAATCCTTGCACTAAAGCGGGTAAAACGATTAAATAGCCTAAATGTAATTCTTTTAATTTATCGATTGTGATTAATAAGGCTACGATGCCACCTGAAATAGGGCCGACACCTGATGCAGCGATACGGAAACCGTAAATGAGTGACACGATCGTTAAAATGGCTACAGTAGAACCAATAATGCCAAAAATAGAAATCACAACGGCTTTCCATTGTTTTTTTAATGTTGCAAGCGGCATCATCGTCCCCATATGCATAATCGCTGGCGCAATAGCGAGCGCACCCAATGATGGTATAACAGCCGAATCCAAGATGGTTTTAGGAAATACACCGAACCATTTGAGCAGTAGAAAGCTGACCATTGCCGTAAGTAACATTGGAATTCTCGCCATAGATAAGGTCGAAATAACTTCCCCAAGCGCAATCAACGCAAATAACGCAGTTGCAGAAATAATAGGTTCACTCCACATAAAACTTCCCCCTCCCCAAATGAGTTATTACGTATCATAGCACTTATAAAGTAAGTTGTTAACATTAAATTGAGAATTTTCAGAAAATATATTTTAAATACGATAAATTAATTATTATTAGTAGAAGCAGCTAATGAGCTAGACCGAAACATTGGATTAAATTGTTAAATTTTCAAATAAGAGAAGCATTGCTTGAAGTGTATAAATATCATTATTCGTGTATGTTTTTTACATAAATATGGCTCGCGCAATATTATGTCTGCTACAATTTTTAGAATTTTTTATTTTTCTGATGATTATATGTAATCGTCGTGAAATAGCATTATGTAAGTATGTTATGAATCTTATTTTAATAGGTTAAAGATAAAAATTTATTAAATTACTATTGTATTTAATAAAGATGATGATAAAATTAAGTTAATGAAAATGATTATCAATGTCATTTTCAACTAGTTTTTGTAGCATTTTCTCCGAAAGGTTATAGGTAAGTCATTATGAAATTCTTCTTCAGTAGTACATTTCTATTTATTATTTTACTGTTATTAACGGTTCTTTCTCTCTTTATTGGTGTGAGTAAAGTATCAATAACTGATATTTTCCATTTAACTAAAGAACAAACGAACATTATCGTTTCTAGCCGTATACCGAGGACGGTCAGCATTTTAATTTCTGGGAGCACTTTAGCGCTCGCAGGGTTAATTATGCAACAAATGATGCAAAATAAATTTGTGAGTCCAACGACTGCTGGAACGATGGAGTGGGCGAAATTAGGTATTCTTATGTCGATGATCTTTTTTCCACAAGAAAATATTTTAATTAAACTTATTTTTGCTGTTGGTTTAAGCATTTGTGGTACTTTTTTGTTCGTAAAATTAGTACAATTTATTCGTTTTACAGATGTTATTTTCATTCCGTTGCTCGGCATCATGCTTGGTGGTATCATTTCGAGTTTTACAACGTTCATTGCCTTACAGACGAACACGGTACAAAGTATCGGTAATTGGCTAAACGGTAACTTTGCGATTATCACTAGTGGTAGATACGAAATCTTATACTTAAGTATTCCGTTATTATTTCTTACATATATATTTGCGAATCATTTTACGATTGCTGGCATGGGTAAAGATTTTAGCAGTAACTTAGGTGTTAATTACGAAAAAATCGTAAATATTGGGTTGTTTATATCAGCGGTTATTACAGCAATCGTTGTAGTTACCGTAGGAACTTTGCCTTTCTTAGGATTAATTGTTCCAAATATCGTGTCCATTTTTAAGGGAGATAACTTGAAAAATGCATTGCCTCAAACGGCTCTGTTAGGCGCAATCTTTGTAATGTTTTCTGACATCATTGGTAGAATTGTCGTTTATCCGTATGAAATCAATATCGGTTTAACTATCGGCGTCTTTGGCACTATTATTTTTATAATTTTGCTGATGAAAGGACGACACAATTATGCAAATTAGTGACAAAACAAAATTACTCTTATTAGTGTTGTTAACGATAATCGTCGGAGGACTTTATCTTATTGTAGGAATTAACTTTTATATTTTTGAATATCAATTTTTTAGTCGTTTAAGAAAATTATGCTTAATGCTTATCGTCGGAGGGGCTATAGCAGCATCGGTTGTCGTTTTCCAAGCGATAACGAATAACCGGCTATTAACCCCTTCAATCATTGGTCTCGATGCCATCTACATGTTCGTCAAAGTATTAATCGTCGTTGTGTTTGGTGTGCAATCGGTATTAGTGACAAATACGTATTACAGTTTTGTCATTACGTTAGTAGTCATGGTCGCGTTCTCACTATTTCTATTCCAAGGTATTTTCCGAATGGCTAACGTCTCGGTTTATTTTATTTTACTAATCGGCGTTATTTTAGGCACATTTTTTAGAAGTCTGACCGGCTTTTTAGAATTAATTATTAACCCTGAAGACTTTTTAGCCGTTCAAAGTGCTATGTTTGCTAACTTTGATGCATCTAATAGTAAGTTGATGTTGATCTGTACAGTGATACTGATTGTCTTAGTGTTAATCACCGTATATTTTATTCCGTATTTAGATGTACTGCTGTTAGGTAGAAGTCAGGCGATTAATTTAGGGATCTCTTATGCCACGTTGACGCGACTGTTACTTATCCTTGTTGCAATACTTGTTTCAGTATCGACTGCCTTAGTTGGTCCAATTACGTTTTTAGGGTTATTAACGGTGAACTTAGCTCGTGAAATGCTGGGTACTTTTAAACATAAATATATTTTACCAGCGACGATTTGTATGAGTTGGTTAAGTTTATTTATCGCACAAGGCGTAGTTGAAAATTTATTCGAAGCAACGTCACAAGTGAGTATCATTATTGATTTAGTTGGAGGTAGTTACTTTATCTACCTATTAATTAAAAGGAGGCATACAAATTGATCAGTATTAAAAGTCTTAACAAAACGATTCAAGATAAGCCAATTTTAAAAGATATTAAAGTAGATATAAAAAAAGGTCGCTTAACTTCTATAATCGGTCCTAACGGTGCCGGTAAAAGTACATTGTTATCGATTATTACGCGTCTTACAGAATGTGACAATGGTGATGTGACCATCGAAGGCAAAGCGCTTAACGACTATAAAAGTAACGACTTAGCGAAAAAAATATCTATTTTAAAACAAACGAATCATACAGAATTAAATATTACCGTAGAGCAATTAGTAGAATTTGGGCGTTTTCCATATTCTAAAGGACGCTTGAAAAAAGAAGACAAAGCACAAGTAGAATACGCACTCGAAATCTTACAGTTACAAGAAATTAGAGATCGTTATTTAAAAACATTATCTGGCGGTCAAAGACAACGTGCATATTTAGCAATGACGATTGCGCAAAATACGGATTATATTTTGTTAGATGAACCATTAAATAATCTAGACATGAAACATTCTGTACAAATTATGCAAACATTACGCCAACTTGCAAGAACATTAAATAAAACGATTATTGTCGTTATTCACGACATTAACTTTGCTTCATGTTATTCAGACGACATTATTGCACTTAAAGACGGTGAAATAATCGAAGCAAATGCCAAAGACGCAGTAATTCAACCAGATGTCTTGAACACTTTATATGACATGGAAGTGCGTATTGAAGAAGTGATGGGTCAACGTATTTGTATTTACTTTGATGAAACATCTGTTAATGACGCGTCATTTTTAGCCCAAACCATCTAGAATTAATAACGTACTTTGAAGGGAGTGAGGCCACTTTAAATTTATAACAAGTTTAGGGTGTATATCAGGGGGACAATAATTAAATTATAGAGGAGTTTAGATATGAAGAAATATGCTTTAATACTAATTGTAGGTTTAATGGTTTTATTAGCAGCTTGTAATAATAGTAAATCAAGTGAGGATAAATCAACTAAATCAGAATCAAAAAATGAAACTGTAAAAATTGAAAATAATTACAAAACACGTGGTGAGAAAAAAGACGGTAGCGATGCGAAAAGTGTCAAAGAAACTGTTGAAGTACCTAAAAATCCTAAGAACGCAGTTGTGTTTGATTATGGGGCGTTAGACACATTGAAAGAATTAGGACTAGAAGATAAAGTTAAGGGTGTTCCTAAAGGCGAAGGTAGCAAGTCTTTACCAGACTTCTTAAGTGACTTTAAAGATGATAAATACATAAACACTGGTAATTTAAAAGAAGTTAATTTTGACAAAGTAGCAGAAGCAAAACCTGAAGTGATCTTTATTTCTGGTCGTGTAGCAAATCAAAAAAATCTTGATGAATTCAAAAAAGCAGCACCAAAAGCTAAGATTGTATACGTTGGTCCAGACGACAAATTTAGCGTCGATTCAATGAAAGACAGCGCGAAAAAATTAGGCCAAATTTATGATAAAGAAGACAAAGTTAAAGAGTTAAATAAAAAGTTAGACGATAAAATTGCTGCCATTAAAGACAAAACTGGAAAATTAAAAGACAACAAAGCAATGTTCTTATTAGTAAACGAAGGTGAATTGTCTACTTTTGGTCCTGGACAACGATTCGGTTCTGCCATCTTCGATACTATGGGCTTCAAATCTGTTGATAACAAAATTAAAGGCAGCATACACGGTCAAAACGTAACAAACGAATATGTTGCACAAAAAAATCCAAATATCATCTTTGCGATGGACCGTGGTCAAGTAGTTGGTGGTAAATCAACAGCTAAGAAAACGTTAAGCAACGACGTTATTAAAAATGTAGACGCAGTGAAAAACAATAAAATTATCGAATTAGATCCAAAACTTTGGTACTTCTCAACTGGTTCAACAACAGTATTAATGAAACAAATTGATGAAGTAGAAAAAGCGCTAGATAAAAAATAATAGTGTAGCATGTCATAGGCACGCATAAATGAATAAACACCCTGCAAACTGTCTAGTTGATCAGACAAATGTAGGGTGTTTATTATTTGGCGACACATTCAAAACAATAACAAGCGATGGTTTAGAAAAACGCTATTCAGGAAAACGTCCATGTAATATACATTTTTATGACGCTGTTCACACTGTCCGACGAATGCGTTGTTAATAACATTTCATATCTGGATCATGTATTTGAAGACTTTGTGAATAGTTATAATCAATATTATAAATTTTAAAATAAACATTAACTTAACCGGTTGAAAGCAATGTATTCCAGTATTATAAAGAAATTAAGAACTATTGCAGTAACCGTTGTTGATAACAATTTAACTAAAGGAGTTAATAATTATGAACAAAAGATACGTTAAAGTCTTTGTTTTGTATGCATTATGTAATGTAATTCCGCAGTTGGTGACAAGAAGTTTTAAAGTTAAAAAGTCAGTGCCACAAATATTGCTAGGTTATACATTATTTGCGCTGGGACTTAAATACTTAACTTATTTAAAAATGAATAAAAGATAAAAATAATAATGAAGAGACTGGAAACAATATTGCCGGTCTCTTTTTTATATAGGCAGTAGATAATTGAACTTAAAATGTGCTTGTATGCAGTATTTTTAAGTTAAGTCATCATTGTTGGGACGAGACAACAAACGCTTCTTATACAACTTAGATTTCTGTCCCAATCCGCTTTATTTTTCTAATATTTCTTTTAGGACAACTGCTTGATTGTGTGCTGTATCCTTTGCGCCATAGAGTAATACAATATCATTATTCGAACGCGCAAGTGCTTTTAATTCATCGAGCGCCTCTTTTTGATCCTCATTTTCATGCAATTCCTTTTCATACTTTTCTTTGAATGAAGCATAAAGCTGCGGATCATGATTAAACCATTTTCTTAATTCACGCGTCGGTGCAACTGCCTTCAGCCAATAGTCCAAATGCGCATCCTCTTTAGTGATACCCCTAGGCCATACTCTATCTACAAGAATACGCGTACCTTTATCATCCTGCGCATCATAAATGCGATTAATTGTAACAGTCATCATTTATCCCCCTTTAAAAATATATTACCCGGAAAATATTAAATTAAAATTTAGAGGACATGACAAATATAAAGACATAAAAAACGGATTTTATATAGGGAAATGAAGGGTTGCAAAAATACTGTGAAGCCCAATTTAGCAGTTAAGTAGCAACTTCATTTGTTATACATTTAATCATCAATTTAAGATTATTTAATTTATTTTGATAAAAAGTGAACTCAATAAGAGGATAATACGTATATTTTAATGAGTAGAAAACAAAGGGGGCCTTACGCAATAATAATTAGATTTATAGTATGTTACTCAAGTTACTTTTTTAGCGTAAGAATGAGCTAGTTAAACAACATGAATAAACTATAACAAAAATAAAAAAGGGGTGCAGATTTATGAATAATAAATTATTAGTATTTTCATCTTCAGCATTAGCGACAGGTTTACTATTAGGTTTAGGAACAAGTAGTGCAGCACACGCAGATACGACAATGAATCAAGACAATATGAACCAAAAAAGTATGATGAACCAAGGTAATATGAGCAACATGAACAACAATATGAATCAAAAAGATATGACGAAGCAAGGCAATATGGGTAACATGAACAACAATATGAATCAAAAAGATATGATGAAGCAAGGTAATATGGGTAACATGAACGGCAATATGAATCAAAAAGATATGATGAAGCAAGATAATATGTGGAACATGAACGGCAATATGAATCAAAAAGATATGATGAAGCAAGATAATATGGGTAACATGAATAACAATATGAATCAAAAAGATATGATGAAGCAAGGTAATATGTGGAACATGAACGGCAATATGAAACAAAACAATATGATGAATCAAGATAAAATGTGGAACATGAACAATAACATGAATCAAGACATGAACAACAATATGGCTCAAAAAACAATGATGCCATATTATAATTACCAAGGTTATACAACATATGATGGTCATTTCACGCAAGATTATGATTTCGTAAGAGCATTAAAATACGATAACGTCATGATTGATGGTTACAAAGTTAATGCTGCGGCTACTGATAAAGATGTAGCTACTAGTAAACATGTTGATGACACAATGGTAGATATGAATAAAGATGGCCAAGTCGTGCATATTACATTTAAAACAAAAGCACATACAGTAAGTAAAGATATCTTCAAAAAAGCACACATGTCTAACCATATGTCTAATGAAGGTAATACCGATAGTGGTTCTTATATCACTTACAAAACTAACAACGGCATGTATACTGCATACTTCGATGACCAAGGTTATTTAATGAAAGTTATGATTGGTTAATAGACAAAAGAGTCTCTTATGAGGCTCTTTTTTTTTTGGTGTTATTCGATTTTGAAGCATACATAATATAAGCAAATTTTATATATCAAAAAAGGGACCACATTAGTTTGTGATCCCTTTTAAAATATAGTCCACGCATTATAAAGTGGAAGTTATACTTTGCTACTGGCCATAATCATTTGTCCTTTAGGTTTATCATTGTTAGGAGAAGGTTCTAACGTTAATGCTATCGTATCTTCCTTATCAATATTCATATCGTTTAAATCTGCGACAGCCATTCCTTTATTATTAGTAGTTGCTAATGTAGCTGCTGCGTGTGGTTTGTCATTTTTTATTACCCAAACCTGATAGACTTCGTTACCTTTTGTAGCTTTAATATTATTAGCTTCAACCATTAATTTACTATTATCTTTATCATTGGAGACATATGCATGTCCTTTCGTATTATCGCTATGTTTAGACATAGGTTTTAATGGCATTGAATGCGCCTTATTTTTGTTAATCATTGTAGTGTTCTGTTTAGGTGAATTTTTGTGATTAAAGTATTGCATGCCATTACCAATTAATGATAATAACAATACGGCTGCCATAATGATAAGCGGAATTTGTCTGCGTATTCCTTTTTTTGTACGACGTTTATGATCTGAATGTGTCTTGTGTTTGTCATGCTGAGTTGCGTATGAATTGCGATGACCATTTTGATGTCTATGTGTTGATTTTTTAGTGTTGTTTGTTTGATGAATAGGTTCGCTTTCAGTATCTGTTGCTACATCATTTTGTTCATTCATGACGTTACTTAATATGCGTTTTTTCATATCTTTAGGTGGTTCTACTTCTTTACTACTGTAAGGAAGAATGTCGTGAAGAACTGTTATTTCATCCAAAGCTTCATTATATTCAGATGATACATTTAATTCGTGTTCAACATGTGCTTTGTCACTTTCGCTTAACTTATCATTGAAATAATCATATATAATATCGACTTTGTTATCTTTCATCTTCTTCACGCTCCCTTCTTAAAATAGTTTTTAAATAATCATTTAGATGTTTAATTGATAACCTTAATCTACTCTTTACAGTACCTATAGGCATTGTTAATTTATCGGCAATCTCTTGTTGACTTAAGCCTTTAAAATAAAACAAGGCAATGATTGTTTGTTGCTCTTTACTTAAATATGAAATGATTTTTTGCAATTCTTCTGAGCATTCTTTATCTAATAAATCATATTCTGGTAGGCTATTTGTTTCTATGCCGTGAAATGCTTCGTCGAAACTGCGCTCTACATCTTTTCTTTGTCGCAAAATATCTATTGCTCTATTACGACATAACGTAATGAGCCAAGTCGATAACTTACCTTTTTCAGGCTTAAAAATAGCTTTTTGATGCCAAATTTTCATGAATATATCTTGCAAGACCTCTTCACTTGATTGTTGGTCTTGAGTGATTTTATAAGCTAAATTATATAACAATGATTCATAACGATCATACAGCTTTTCCAAGCTTGCACTGTCTTTATGCTCGATAATCATTTGATAAAGCTCATTTTCATCTAGCATTTTTTCCCCCTCCTTGTTGAAAAATCAACAAAACATCTAAATAAATTACATAAATTTATAGCACGCTGTAATAAATATACGTATTAAAAGAAGAAAAAGTTCATCATACCGGATGAACTTTTTTAAAGATGCATTGCTTAAAATAATAAAACACAACTCATTATGAACTTAAATGAGTGCAAAATACCAATAAAAACCATTAGCGCTAATTTAAATAAAGGAAGATAGGAATAAAATGTTAATGCTAAACGACGTAAAATTTCTTCAATTCTGAAATTTGAGTATCTTTTTAATAAACTTAAATTATGAAATCAAACAAATATAAAACTAGGAATAGGATTTTTTGTGAATATATAGGTTGTTGAATGGTTTATATTACTATTCTATAATTATGATAAATAGTTAAAAATAAGAAAAGGTGACTCATATGACTACAGATAATAAATTAATGGTAAAAAAAATAAACTATACTGTAGAAAATTTAAATAACACCGTTAAAAAATGGGCGGAAGTCGAAGAAGCAAAATATCTGTTACGTTATCCAACTGTTTATATAATTAATGATAAAAAGAAACAACACGAAGTTAATATATATGTTGGAGAAACTGCGGATATTAATAGTAGAACAAAACAACATTTAAATGTAGATTCTAAAATAAAACAATATTGGTTTGATTTTTCTAATTCAAAGACTTCATCCATGTATGTTATAGGGCACCCTTTTTTTAATAAATCATTAACTTTAGATATAGAGAATAGGTTAATGCAATATTTATCTAGTGTAGATAATGTAAAATCAATTTTTAATAGTAGAACAAATCAACAAAATGAGTATTATACGTCAGATAAATTGGATGAAATATTTAATAATATATGGAACTCTTTACATAAAAAAGATAGCAATTTATTTCCGTTAGAAAGTGTGGTGAGGGATTCAGCAATATTTAAAGCATCTCCTTTTCATAAATTGACTCCTGAGCAAAATAAAGCTAAAGACGAAATAATTTCTAAAATTAAAATAGCCCTCCATCAACATAGTGATAATCAACTTATACTTGTAGAAGGAGAAGCGGGTTCAGGTAAAACTGTATTAATGAGTACGCTTTTTTATGAATTGAAGCAATTTGAAAACGATGATTTCATGGAAAATTTAGATGTACATCTTTTAATAAATCATGAACAACAATTGAAGGTTTATAAACAGATTGCTGAAAAATTGGGATTAACATCTAAAGATCATAATATCATCAAAAAACCTACTAGCTTTATAATGAATAGAGAGTCTAAAGATAAGGTGGATGTAGTAATCGTTGATGAAGCTCATTTATTATTGACTCAAGGGAAAATGTCATATAAAGGTGAAGGTCATTTAAAAGATATTCTTGAAAGAGCAAAAGTAGTAGTTGCAGTATTTGATAGTAAGCAAATACTTAGTAGAGAACAAATATGGGAATTTGATACTTTGAACGAATTAGTTGAAAGTACAAAGAAAAATGATAATCACATTTTACTGAAAAATCAATTAAGAATAAATAGTAGTGAAGAAACTGTTCAGTGGATTAGAAAATTAATTGATGAACAAGTTATTAATAAAATTCCATACGATAATAAAGGTTATGATATAAAAATATTTGATAATCCAAAATCATTGGAAAAAGAAATTAGGAAAAAAGCTAAATCAACTGAATCTGGAATTTCTAGAGTTTTAGCAACATTTGATTGGAAATATAACGGAAATAAAAAACCACAAGATGATGATTATTGGAAAGTTCAAATAGGTGATTGGTCGATGCCTTGGAATTTACAACTAAAAACATTACGTGGAGAGAAAAACTGGTCTTGGGCAGAACAAACAAACACTATAAATGAAGTAGGGTCTACATTTACTATTCAAGGATTTGATTTGAATTATGCCGGAGTAATTATTGGTCCCTCCGTTAAATTTAGAGAGGGTAAAATAATTTTTGATAAAAATGAAAGTCAAAATTCTAAAGCAACCCAAAATAGAACATTATCCGATAAATCTAAACAAAATTTTGCAGAGCAGTTATTGAAAAATGAATTAAATGTTTTAATGACTCGAGGGGTTAATGGTTTATATATTTATGCTGTAGATAAAGAATTAAACGAAGCATTGAAAGAAGCTTATAAAGGGTGAGTTTATGGATGAAATTAAGAATTTAATTAAAGAAGTGAATAAATTTAGAGATGACCGTAATTGGAGGCAGTTTCATAATGAAAAAGATTTAGCTCTATCAATTTCATTAGAAGCTTCAGAGTTGTTAGAACTGTTTCAATGGAAGGAATCGGAAGAAGTAGTTCAAGACAAAAAAGTTAGGTTAGCAGAAGAACTAGCAGACGTATTAATATATAGTTATATGTTAGCTGATAATTTAGATTTTAATATAACTGAAATAGTTGAAGATAAGTTAAAGAAAAATAATAATAAGTATCCAGTTTCAAAAAGTAAGAATAATAAAATTAAGCATAATGATTTATAAAGACTTCTTAATAGAAGTCTTTTTTTATTTAAAAATACCTTATATGTGTAATTTGCCAAAACATCATAAAATTATATATATTAACAAAAATTCTTTAATAAATTTAAAAAACGTATTGCTTTTACATAATTATAGTATAAAATGTATATTAGTGATATTATTTATATTTTAAATTGATTAAAACTTAAATAATTTTAAAAAACTTAGGGGGTATTGGTGAGTGAAAAAGATTTTATTTATGATTGTTTCTGTTTTGTTTTTGTTAGTTGCATGTAGTACAGGTGATGCTGATACTGATTCTAAAGATGATAAGAAAAAATCAGATAAATTAAAAGCATCAAATAAAATGAAAACATTCAAAATAGGTCAAGTGATTGATGCGGACGGAGTGGATATTAAACTTGATAAAGTTGAATATGTTACTAACTATGATGAATATAGTGCACCAGAAAATGGTAAAGCTGTAAAAGTATATTTGAAATTTAAAAATAATAATGATGATCAAGTGCTTATGGATTCTTCAGATTTTACTATGAAAGTTAATAATGAGAATTATGAACAATGGTATGGCAATGAGGATGTGCATGATGGATTTACTCATCAATTAAATAAAGGAAATACAGCTTCTGGTTACATAACTTATGATGTACCTGATAGTAATACTTATACATTGGAAATGGATGCTTCGCCTAAGTTTGCAAATGTAAAAGCAAAATGGGAAATTAAAAAATCAGATATTAAAGGGGCTAGCAATTCTAATCATTCAACGAATGAAAACTCAAATGATGATGTGACTACAACTAATTCAACTGTTGATAATGAAGAAGAAAGTGATTCTGATAGTGATGAAATTACATATACAGCTGAAGAATATAATGACTTAGTTGATGAGTATAATGGACTAACTGATGGTGAAAAGATGGACCATGTAACTAGAGAAGTTACAGAAATCGAATATACTCAATTAGAAGATCGTATAGAAAAGTTATATGACCAGCAAGCAGATGAAGCGGATAAAGAGTATCAAAAAGAAATGGATGAATTAGATAAACAAGAAAAAGCAGATGAAGAACAACAGGCTAAAGAAGATAAAGAATTTGAAGAGCTACAAAAGAAAGAAGAAGAAGAGTATCAGAAAGAATTAGATGAAGAAGCTAAACAAGAAGCTGAAGATGAAAAAGCTGAGAAAGCAGCAGATGAGCAACAAGAAAAAGAAGATAAACAAATGGAAGAACAATTATAATTTAAAAAAGTGTATGGAGGAATAATTAATGGAAGCTTATAAAAAACAAACTAACAGAGTTGCTGAAACAATTCTAGGAATTTTAGGTAGTGTATTTGGAATTTTTGGTGGTTTATTTGCGATTGTATTTGATGGATTGGATGCTTCATTTAATAATACAAATGGCAGCGAAATTACAGGACTTGGAATAAGTGTCATATTAGTATGTATTATAACTTTGATTTTAAGTTGTATTATTAATAAAAAACGTGTTGTTATGGGAATACTACTTATTATTGGTGGTATTTTAAACTTTATTTTTATTGGTTTCTTCGGTGTGCTTTCAGGAATATTAATTTTAGTAGCAGGAATTCTAGCTTTATTAAGAAAATAAATAATTAAGAGTTTGAGGTTTTTTACCTCAAACTCTTTTTCATGCCCTAACACATTTCCTGAACGAGTCTCGAACGAAGTATTTCTTCCCCCCCTCATGTCTCCCCAACCAAGCTAAATTTATTGTTATGTTCTTTTAATTACATATCTAACATACATAACATCCTCACCCACAAACTTCTACATCACATTTGACAATTAAAGGATTCTTTGTATAATAGTCACATGACTTTAAAACAATTAAATGACCAAAAGCGTATTGAGATATTTCATGCCTTAGCGGATGAAAAGCGAATCAATATGATACGCATCTTAGCTCATGCAAAAGGTCAGCACATGTGCACTGATATAGGAAGGAGCTTAAATATTAGTAAATCAAATGGATCGTATCATTTGAAAATATTATCTGCTGCAGAGCTCGTGTTGATTCAGCGCGAAGGTGTAACCAAATATGTGACTATAAACCAAGAGACTTTTGATAACTATTTACCAGGATTTTTGGCTACGCTATAATGTAGCCATTTTTATTAGCTCATTAGTTCTAAAGTTTTAAAACTATTATATTATCCAGGAGGAATATCCAATGAAATTAAAAGAAAAGCGTTTGATATTTATACTATGCCTGATTGTGCTATCTGGTGTAATGAATTCTATACTCTTTAACGTTGCCTTAAGCGATATGAAACAAGATTTAAATGTAAGTACTTCAATGATAAGTTGGGTGATTATTGTTTACACAATGATCATTGCTTTTGGTTCAATCACCTATAGTAAATTATCTTCTTATTTTGAACTTAAAACTCTATTAATCTTTGGCGTGAGTTTGTTTGTAATTGGATCAATCATGGGGTCTATGACGAATCAATATCCACTTGTTATTACTGCTAGAGTTATTCAATCGATGGGCGGTAGTTCTTTTATTGCTTTATCCATGATAGCTGCTAATCAATATCTTTCAAATGCAACTAGAAATCTAGCGCTAACATTAATTGGTGGGTGTCTTTCTCTAGGAACAGGCATAGGTTTTTTAATAGGGGGTACGTTTACTTATTTATGGGGTTGGCATAGTTTATTTTTAATTATGGTGTTATTAATCTTTACATTAATTGAAATTATCAAGGTTATGCGTACTGATGGCTCTAATAATCCAAAAGAAACGCAACCTTTTGATTTTGTGGGTTTAATCTCTCTACTTATTTTTATAGTGACGTTTATTTTAGGGGTTAAATTGAACGCATTTTTACTCATCGTTTCTCTCTTAGCGATGCTTTATTTGATATACCATGGCAGACGAGAAAATATTGCGGTGTTTGTTGATTTTTCTATATTTAAAAACAAGTCATTTAATAAGCTTATATTTATTAGTTTTATTAATAATGCGAGCATGGTAGGCATTATATTTATATTCCCATTAATGGCAGCAAACTTATTTAAAATTACTACGATTAATGTCGGTATCATAATATTCATCATCTCATTCGTTTCATTTTTAATAAGCTTAATATCAAAAAAATTATTGCGTATTATGAGCAATATGAGCATGATTAGAGGCACACTATTTTTACAATTAATCGGCTTTATTATATTAACTGTCGTGGGTATAAATAATTTTAGCTTAACTATTTTAGGTGTCTTTGTAATTTATAGTTCGTTCACAATACTTTCTGTAGCTATAAGTATTGAAGTATCAAAAATATTAAATGACAATGACAAGTCGATGGGCTTAGGTATTTTTAACCTTATTAACTTTTTAGGTATGTCATTTGGTCCAGCTATAGCAAGTCGTATTTTAAGCTTTAATAATGATTTTATTTATGCCTTTTTATTTTTTGTTATTGCTTTAATAATAACTAATATCATATCTATATTTGATAAAAGTAACCAGATTAATGGCTAAATTCATTATTTCTGATTATATGGTTGACAAGTTATAAATTATAGAAAATGTGAAGTATGGTTTTTACGATGTAATTACCAACACATGCATGAATCCCCTCACTCTTCGGTAGTAAGGGGATTGGTGTACGATGTTAGCTAATTCAATTGGTTGAGTTGTTATTTCGTAACAACGTCGTAAGTTTTAGATAATTAAGGTCTCTTTATCATTTATGTGATTAAATAATTAGCACTTTATTTGTCGCTAATATCATCTAGAATATCACGCAATTCCTTAATTTCTTCAGCGCTGAGTTCTTCATGTTGTGCAAAGTTAAGGACTAAATTTTTCATGTCTCCGCCATATAATTTATTGAGAAAGTTTTTAGCTGTTTTCAACTTAATGTTATCTTCTTTAACGTTAGATGAGTAATAATAAACACGATCAGCTTTATGTCGCGTCAAAATTTCTTTCTTATATAAACGCGTTATTAATGTCCTAATCGTTTTTTCACTGATTTCTTTATATTGTTGAATTTCGAAAACAATTTCGTTAGCAGATGCTGATTGTTTATCCCATATTACATTCATAACGTCCCATTCGGCGGCGGTTATTTCAATTTGATTATTGAGCACTTAAAACACCCATTTCTTTTAAAATTTCTTTGCTAATAGATTCAGCATTTTTTCCCGAAGCATTTTCATCAGATAAATGTGTAGAGAAATAATATGTGTCTTGATTCGTTTTTACATAACCGACAAACCAGCCATTCTTATGTTTGCCGTTTACTATACCTGTGCCAGTCTTACCATACAACGCATAGTTACTGTTTTTATTAATCAATAATGAGGAGGAGATTTGGTCTTTCTGAGCCTTACTAAAATGATTATCATGTTCCATTAAACGATTTAAAACGATGACTTGTTCAAGGTTCGAAATTTTCAAATCATTTTCCATCCAGTAAGCATTATAGTTACCTAAATTTTGATTTCCGTAATTTAATTGGTTCAGTTGGTTGGCTGTATAATTTTTAGGTATTTGATTACTAATACGTTCGAAATACCAATTAACTGAATTTTGCAGTGCTGTAGTTAAATTTTGATTTTTATTCCACGAGGCAAAAGGATAATTTTTATGATCCCATTTTATCATTGAATTACTGCTCGTTATTACATTACGGTCTAGTCCGAACATGGCTAAATAAATTTTATAAGTAGAATCCGGAGAATATCTTTTTCTACTCTCTTGTTCATTATAAATATAATATTCTTTTTTATTCGAACTATACATTACGAATGAACCTTTGTGTGTAGCAAAGTTTTTACTCTTATCAATAGTTTGGTAATGACTCTTTAATGGCTCCCTGTATTTATTATCGGTTAATGATTGTCCCATTATAAACTGACTTTGAAAAATGATTAAAATTAGACTGATTCCGTAAGTTAGTAGCAGAATTAATTTTGGCGGCTTTTTAAAATTAATTTTTTTAATATTAATAAGTCTTTTTTTGAGTAAAGTTTTTTTACCGTTAAAGGCGTGACTTAATATGTTTTTATTAAAAGATTTGAATTTTAATGCAGACATCATAATTGTTTCGGCATAGGTTTTAAATTCACTGCTTTGAATGTTTTTTAACACAAAGATATCAGCTTCAACTTCATTGTCATGTGCCATCAAACGTTTGACCACAGGTATCAATGGATTATAACTCATGATGATAGAAATTATAGTAAAAATAATTAAATGTAGCGTATCTTTATTTTTAGCGTGGGCATATTCATGAAATATTATATATTTTAAATGTTGTTCTTCTAAATCTTTAAAATATGAAGTAGGGATTAAAATATAAAATTTTCCATACCAAAAAGTTATTGGCGACTGAACGCATGTTGATTTTTTAATCACAATATTCTTTGATAATTGATGGTTATTAAGTATCTTAGTTAATTTATATTTTTCATCTTTATTTAAATGAGAACTTTGCTTTCTTAATTTCTTAAGATAAAGCAATGCATTTATAAATTTAATACTGAAAACTATGATTAGGACGATCCATAGTATGGTGAATATAGCGTCTATATATTCCCAGTTTACTTTATGAATATTAGTTGTTAAGTCTTGAACGTGATTCGTCGTACTTATATTATCATTTATACGATTAGTACCATTACTTATATTAGTGTCTTGTTTATTAAAATGATTAAATTTGGACCAAGTGAATTTAAATGGTATGAAAGGGATTAGGCCTGCAACAATAGTGAGGTACCAAATTTTATAACTAAATCTATAATTAAAATAGCGATCTAATATATATCTAAATAATAATAGTAATAGAAATATAAAAGTAAAACTGATGATACTTATTATAAATAATTTAGTCATATAGTCACCTTCTTTCAGGTACTAATCATAAACGATTGACAACGAGATTACAATTGTAATATTATGAGGCCATAAAGATTACAATTGTAATATAAGGGGGATTTAATGTGAAAAAGTTAATCGTGTTAATCGTTTGTGCAATCATTTTAAGCGCATTCAGTTCGAAGGGGGCACATGCCGCTGAATTTAAAAGTTTAGAACAGAAATATAATGCTCATGTTGGTGTTTATGCATTAGATACTAAGAGTGGTAAGGAAATAAAGTTCAATGCAGATAAGAGCTTTGCTTATGCTTCCACGTCAAAAGCAGTAAATAGCGCCATGCTATTAGAACAAGTACCATATGATAAGTTAGATAAAAAAGTACATATTAACAAAAGCGATATTGTTGCATATTCACCTGTGTTAGAAAAATACGTTGGCAAGGATATAACTGTAAAAGAACTTATTAAAGCTTCAATGATGTACAGTGATAACACAGCAAATAATAAAATTATTGATGAACTTGGTGGATATAAACAAATCAGAAAAAACTTGAAAGCATTAGGAGATAATACGACGCAACCATCTAGATACGAGCCAGACCTAAATAATTATTCACCAAAAGATACAAGGGATACTTCAACTCCTAAAGCTTACGGCAAGACTTTGAAGAAACTGATTGAAAAAGATGATTTAAGTAAAGAGAACAAAGATTTCTTACTTGATTTAATGTTTAACAATAAAAATGGCGATACATTGATAAAAGATGGCGTTTCTAAGAAATACAAAGTTGCAGATAAGAGTGGTCAAGCCTTAACGTATGCTTCTAGAAATGACATTGCATACGTTTATCCTAAAGGACAATCTAAACCCATTGTATTAGTGATTTTTACCAATAAAGATGACAAAAATGCGAAGCCAAATGATAAATTGGTAAGTGAAACTGCCAAAAAAGTAATGAAAGCATTTTAAGGATTATATAGAAAGCGGGACAAAAATCTTATTTTTATAAGAAGATTTTGTATTACCACCCCGGTAAGCATGACTAGCGTTGAAATAAACTTAGTATAAGCGCATTTTCAATTCAGTAATCTACTGCCCAAATAAAAGTAGAGCCTGAAGACAATATTATGTCTCAGGCTCGTTTTTTAATTACAATTAAAAATCAGCTACATAACAAAGATAGAAGAAAGAATATTATATATCAATCATTCGTGTCCTTTAAACTATAAGTAGAATTTGCATCTAAAAAAGCTCCAACCGCAAAGGTTAGAGCACCTACATATTTTTATAATTTCTTGTTACTTCAATAAAAAATGCTTAATCTAAATGTTCTAATACTGCTTTGATTTCTTCCCATGCTCTACTTCTGTGGGATTCCATAAGTTGTTTGGCGGCTTTGCTGTCGCCGATTTTCATGCATGCTAACATGGCTTCGTGTTCTTCGATTGAAAATTTAGGGACAGGGCGCGCGTTAATCGTGTATAGACGAACCCTATAAAGTTGGTCGGCGTGTATGTTGCGCATATTAATTAATTTAGCATTACCAGATAATTTCGTGATTTTTTCATGGAAAATATCATCCATTTTTGACCACTTTATTAAGTCTTCTTCGGCTAAATATTTTTTTTGTTCTGTTAGTATTTGACTTAATTCTTCGAGCACTTTAGTAGTAGCTTTTTCAGTAGCCAATTCAATAGCCAAACCATCTAAACTGCGTGTTACCTCATAGATTTCTTTAATATCTGTGGCATTAATTGGGTTTACGACAAATCCTTTTCTTGGAATTAAAGTAATAATATCCGCGGATTGTAATCTAATTAATCCTTCGCGCACAGGCGTACGGCTCATGTCTAACACTTCGGCAATTTCTCTTTCAAGAAATGTTTTTCCGGGTTCGAGAATTAAATTTTTAATCGCAATACGAATAATGTGATAAGCCTTTTCTGGTAGACGTAAATCACCAATTTCATTTGATATAGCGTCAATATTTTCACTGAATAGTTGTAAAGAATCATCATTATTTTGGATAGTCATTATTTTTCCTCCAACAAAAAACACGATTTACTACAAGTATAGCAAATCGTGCCCTAAAACATTAATAGTAGTTATGAATTTACTTTAATATTTGCTAATTCATTGATGATTGCATCGGTCATATCTTTAGTATGTGTATTACCACCAATGTCTGCAGTTAAATAGCCATTAGCAGTTGCTTTTCTAATTGCTTGATTAATTAACTCTGCTTCTTCTGGTAAGCCTAATTCTTGTAACATTAATGATGCACTTCCAATAGCACCAATAGGGTTAGCAATGCCTTGACCTGCAATATCAGGTGCCGAACCGTGTACGGATTCAAACATACTAGGATAGCGATGGTCAGGGTTTAAGTTTGCACTAGCAGCAATTCCGAGACTTCCGGCTAATGCACTACCTAAATCTGATAAAATATCTGCTAATAAGTTTGAAGCGACTACAACTTCTAATTCTTCTGGATGTAAAACAAATTGCGCCGCCATTGCATCAATCAGCCATTTGTCAGTTTCTACGTCTGGATATTCTTTGCTTACTCTCTCGAATACTTCGTCCCAAAGCACCATACCATATTGTTGGGCATTACTCTTAGTTACGCTCGTTACTTTTTTACGTTTTCTTGTTCTTGCTGTTTCAAATGCATAGCGAATCACTCTTTCACAGCCTTTTTCTGTAAATAGGGAAGACTGCACGGCTACTTCATTTCCTGCACCACGTCCGGTGAAGTTTCTGCCACCAATACCAGAATATTCGCCTTCAGAGTTTTCACGAATAAGCACCCAGTTCAAATCTTTAACGTTTGGATGATTTAATTTACTTTCTACATTTGGTAGAAACTCAACTGGTCTAATGTTCGCCCATTGATCAAAGCCTTGGCAAATTGCAATACGTAATCCCCATAAACTAACGTGGTCAGGTACACCAGGGAATCCTACTGCACCAAAATATATAGCGTCATGATTTTTAATTTGTGCTAGGCCATCTTTTGCCATCATTTCACCGTGTTCTAAATAATACTCGCATCCCCAAGGGAAATAGTCTGTATTAAATTCAAATTTGCCGTCGGAATTATCGGCTAAGTATTGTAGCACTTTTAATCCTGATTCTACGACTTCTTTACCAATTCCATCTCCAGGTATCACTGCTAAATTAAATGTCTTTTTCTCTGCCATATTGAAGCACCCCTTTTTTAATTTGTTAACTACATTCTAATAATGTATACGTAAATGTCAAGTATTAGCGTAATAATACTATAAAAAATAAATAATAACATTTTAAATTGACTTTAATGTATACGTTGTTGTAACATAGTGAAAAATGAAAGCGCTAACATAAATTAATTGCGAGGTGTAAAGCATGGATGACTCAATTATTACTTTATTGTTCTTAGTTTTTGCAATTGTGATGTTTACTTTAGAAATTATTCCTCTATCAATATCAGCGATGATTGTTGCTATTGGATTATCTTTGACAGGGGTATTGAGTGCAAAAGAGGCATTCGCAGGTTTTATTGATCCTAATGTATTGTTATTTATGGCGATGTTTATTGTAGGATGTACTTTTTTTGAAACAGGGATGGCGCAAAAAATTGGTGAAGGTATTACTCGTTTTGCTAAAACACCCAAAATGCTCATTATTGTCATCATGGGTATTACCGGGATAATGTCTGGTTTTTTATCTAATACAGGTACAGCCGCTGTTATCATTCCAGTAGTGATTGGCATCGCAGCTAAATCATCAATATCTAGAACTTCATTACTCATACCAGTAGCATTAGCCGCGGCGATGGGTGGTAATTTAACGCTGATCGGTGCGCCGGGTAATATGATTGCACAATCCACGTTAAATATTACTAATCAAAGTTTTGGATTTTTTGAATATGGTTTAATTGGCTTACCTATGCTTATTATTGGAACTTTATATTTTGGGTTGTTTGGGCATAAACTTTTAACACACAATGATGAATCTAAAGAAAAAAAGGACTCTGTTTACGATAAGCAAATTGATGGTTCTGTTATTCCTAGATGGAAAAAAGTACTATCATTGCTCGTTCTCGTGCTTACAATTTTGGCAATGATTTTTGAAGATGTGATTCATGTTCCTTTATATGTTTCCGCTTGGATTGGGGCATTAATACTCGTTGCAACAAGAGTAATTACGGAAAAAACTGCTATGAAATCTATCGATATGAATACAATATTTTTATTTGTAGGTTCTTTAGCGTTAGCCAATGCTATACAAAAGTCTGGAGCGGGAGACATGATCGCTAAATCTATCACTACTATTTTAGGTGATCATCCATCGCCATATTTTCTATTATTTGTGATTTTACTCATTTCTTCTATTATGACTAACTTTATTAGTAATACTGCAGCAACGGCACTGTTAGCACCAATAAGTTTGTCGATTGCACATAGTATAGGCGTAGATCCACGAGCTATTATTATGGCGACAGTAATGGGTGCATCTATGGCATTCGCGACACCGATTGGTATGCCAGCAAATACGATGGTTTATGGTTTATCTAATATTACATTTATGCAATACGTCAAAGTTGGTTTACCTATAGTAATCATTTCAATAATTGTCTGTATGATTTTATTACCAATCTTTTTCCCATTTTATCCATAGGAGGTTGATCACATGCGTATATTAATTTCTCCAGATTCTTTTAAAGGAAGTTTGTCTGCATTAGAAGTTTCGCAAGCGATTGAAAGAGGGATTCAAATAGTTAATCCTGCCATAGCAACATTAAAAGTACCTCTAGCTGATGGTGGGGAAGGCACGATGGAAGCTATGATTGAAGCTACTGAAGGTAAACAGGTTACAGTAGAAACTACCAATCCACTAGGAAGAACGATACAGGCACAATATGGCATCACAGGTACTAATAATACTGCTATCGTGGAATTAGCTGCTGCTTCCGGTCTAGATAAATTAGATAAAAACGAACTAAATCCGTCTAAGGCATCTACTTACGGTACTGGTATGTTAATCAAACATGCTATAGAAAGTGGTAGTAAAACATTTATTATCTGCTTAGGTGGTAGTGCTACAAATGACGGAGGATTAGGTATATTGAAAGCATTAGGATTTAAATTTAAAGACAAGCATGGAGCGTTAGTTGGCGAAGGTGGGTTATCTTTAAGGAACATAACAGAAATCGATGATTCACAAAGCGTTAGCGGTTTGAATGAGTGTGAATTTAAAATTGCGTGTGATGTATCTAATCCTTTTATAGGTGAACAAGGGGCGAGTCATGTTTTCGGACCACAAAAGGTGCATCGACCGCATTAGTCAAAAGCTTAGATGAGTCATTAAATCATTTTGCCGATGTCATAAAAGAAAAGTATGGCGTAGCAATACATAATATGGAAGGTGCTGGCGCTGCAGGTGGTGTAGCAGGAGGACTTTGTGGCTGCTTAAATGCCGAGTTATATTCAGGTTTTGATTTGGTAGCTTCTTCATTGAAGTTAAATAATGTATTAAATGATAATGATATAAAATTGATTATTACTGGAGAAGGTCAGATAGATAGTCAAACTGAAAAAGGTAAGGTCATTTCAGGCATAACCACTTTAGGTCATCAATTTGAAATACCAAGTATCGCTTTAGTTGGAGGTATTCAAAACATCGCTAATAGTTTATATGACCATGGTTTGATAGCGGTATTTAGTATAGCAAACAAGCCGATGACGTTATCACAATCGATAGCTAATACAGCTGATTTAATTACCAAGCAAACGGAACAAATCATGAGATTATATTTGGCAAGAAGATAAAAATGATAATAAAAATTACGCCTAGTGATTAGTCATTAGGCGCACTCAATTTGATTTAATAACATATTTTTTCAATTATTTATTTTTAAACATATATGCTAAAACACCGATTAAACTAAATGTAAATACAGCAAAGACAATGTTCATAATGACTAACGTTTCGATAATTACAGAATCTTTGCCTAAACGTTCAAATGCGTTTTGTTGCATTTCTTGTTGTGTATTCCAATCTCCTTCGGCACGTGAAGGTTTTTCTTCGATATCTTTTTCCATTCTGTCATCAATTTTACTCATCATGTATCCCTCCATTTTGTTACTTATAATTATTTTCCCTATAAATAAAGTAATAAATCATCAAAGTAGAAATTAAGTTATTCACAATATTTTTATGGTTTATACGTCTGATTCTAACTTTGTAATCGTCACGTCTAAACCAAAATAATCGTACAATAACTGACGATAATTACTGGAAGTTACATCTACTTGGTCTTTGTGGCCTTGTTTCGTTAAGGTAAGGTGGTTGAATGACATAGTGGCTCTGCCAAACGATTGTGGCTGTGTCACAAGTAGGCGCTGAACGAAAATCGATTCTGGGTTTGATTGGTTATAATCAATATTGTCTTTAAATTCATCAATAGATCTTGCTATCAATTCTGCCTCGTATAACGTTTGCCATTGGCCAGCTATTAATTTTTGAAGGTGAACATTATTTTCTTCCGTTAAAATGGCACGAAATTGGCCATTAATATCAATAACTGGCTCTGCATTCTCTAGAGTTGTGATGCGTAAAGCTTTTAAAGGCAAATCTCCGAAACCAACATCAGCAATGTATTGATTAACACCAATAGTGACGACTGTAGACATATGAGAACCAGGTTGGCTACGACCGTTATCAGGTGTATGAATCGTTGCTGATATACTTTCTGCCGTATAATCTTGCTGGATTAAATAGTATTTAAATAATGTGTTTAATTCATAACAGAACCCACCTCGATGATGATTAACTACTTTATCCAAAAGATGATTAATATCGACTGAAATCGGAACACCATTTTGAAAATCTATATTTTCAAAAGGAACAGTGAACATAAAGTGTTGTAAATAATAATTAAGTGCATCCAATGAGGGGCTGTCATACATAGTGCTATCTATTTTCAAATGCTTTTCGAATGCTTTGATATTCATAAATTATAAGCTCCTAAGTAATTTATTAGTGTAATATCTTAAGATTATAGCGTTAATTTCCTTATTACAAATAGAACGATTTTAATTTATAGGTTTGAAAACGTTTAAATAGGATAAAAGAATAAAAATTATTATTTTGTTAATCTACATAATAATTTTCTACACTCAAAACAATAAAATTATAAAAATTGTGGCCATTTGTAATTGTACGTTAATTAAAAATGGTATTTGAGCCGTAAATTTTGATAACACAATGAATGATGGAAGTAATAGGTTAGTTCCATTTGTATTCTTGTAACAAAAATAAACAATGAAAGGGTTTTGACTATGATTAAAAGAACTGGTGAAAAAGTATTAACCTGGATAGGTATTGTAGTGCAATTTTTACTCGTTATTGGGCTAGCAATTACATCTTTATTTATGGGTAACTCAAGTTTTAAAAGTGACGTATCGACAAGTATTCAAGAAAACAATCCTTCAGCATCATCAACCGACGTGACGAACATGACGGGCATGTTAAAAAGTTTTGTATCAACGGGTATTGTCATTAGCATTATTGTATTAATTTTAGCAATTATTGCTGCATTGTTAATTAAAAAGAAAGCAAAATTAGCAGGCATAATCTTATTAATTTTAGGTATAGTATCTCTATTATTTAACTGGATTAGTGCAATTTTATGGATTATCGCAGGGATTATGTTACTCGTAAGAAAACCTAAACCTTCTGATGATTCACATGGGCCAGACGGTCGTGAAGATGATATTCATAACGCTAACGAATCAGACGAAAAAGGTCATGACAGTGACAAAGGTTCAAATAAAAAAGCGACAGGCGCAGCAGTTGGTGGCGCAGCAGCAGGTGCAGCAGCGACTGGTGCTGTAGCAGCTTCTCCTAAAGAAGATAAAGACGATGTACAAGAAAGAAATGACGAACATAAACATGGCGATCAATCACAAGCACATGATAATAATCGCCAACAAGACACTTATGTTACGAATAATAAAGGCAACGACAAAGATAGTGTTGGTAGCCAAAAACATGAAGATGAACGCCATAAAGAGCAACGTAACAGTGTGACAGACAACAAAGGTAACGATAAAGACGCTGTTGCCGGCAGTAGTCATGGGGACGAACGCTACACAAATCAACAACATAACGTAACAGATAACAGAGGTAACGACAAAGATGTTAATTCAAATGACCGTCGTGAACAAAGTAGCAGTCAAGATGTAAATAACAATAATAGAACGACAATAGACGGTAGTAATGATGAAACTTTCAATGCAAGTACAAGCATTGATGATCGCCAACACGCTCCAAATGAGCAGGCGCGTGACACAGCATTTAAAGATAACGATACAAACGCAAGCACAAGTAACTATCGTGTAGGTGAAAAACAAGATACTACAGATTCTGACGTTACAGATAATAAAGGTAACGATAGTGACTCAGCTTATGCTTATCGACATGTAGGTGAAAATCAACACGAATCATCTTACAATAATACGCGTAATGATTATCAACAAAATGATAATACGAATAACGATAGCATTGATGATCGCCAACAAACAACGAGTGACAATTATAAAGGTCATGATACAAATGTTAGTTCTAATAACTACCGTGGCGGTGAACGTACGCAAAACGTTGCCGATGCCGGTGTGACAGATAACAAAGGTAATGACAAAGACTTTAGTTCAACGCAACAAAATGATAATACGTTATCAACGTCTCAAAGTCGTGATGATAGATCAAATTATCATTCAGGGGAAACAAATAGCCAAGGCGTACATGAAGATGTTAATGATAGTTTCCATCAATCTGGTGAACGTCCTACAAGTCAAGAAGACAAAGTGGATGCGAGTACACAACATGATACGGAAAGTCAGCAGTCTTCATCTAGTTTCGTAACGAATAATGAAGGCAATGATAAAGCCTTTGGTAATGCTAATGAGCGCGAAGAAAGAAGCACTGAGAATCAACAATTTAGCAATCAAGGTGATCAAGACGTACATGAAGATATGACGAATAGTTTTGAACAATCGGGTAGCACTGAGCAATCCTCAACAAGTTATCATCAATATGATGGCAACCACAGTCAAGCAGTCAAAGTGGATGCGAGTACGCAACATGATACGGAAAGTCAGCAATCTTCATCTAGTTTCGTAACGAATAATGAAGGCAATGATAAAGCCTTTGGTAACGCTAATGAGCACGAAGAAAGAAGCACTGAGAATCAACAATTTAGCAATCAAGGTGATCAAGACGTACATGAAGATATGACGAATAGTTTTGAACAATCGGGTAACACTGAGCAATCCTCAACAAGTTATCATCAATATGATGGCAATCACAGTCAAGCAGACAAAGTGGATGCGAGTACGCAACATGATACGGAAAGTCAGCAATCTGAACCAAGCAACGTAACAGAGAATAAAGGCAATGACAAAGATATCAGCCCTCGCGATAGCCGTGAAACACGCGACAATTCTAATTTACGTAGTAATGTAGAGAATACGACAGATGTAAATTCGAAAGAGCGTCGTGTAGACGACCAACGCAAATCATCATTCGACGATGAAGGTTCGGCTAATCAAGAAAATAACTATAATAATAACTTGTTCAAAAATCGTGTGAATAAATACAAAGACGATGATGACAAAGATACAGATTCAGAAGATTACAGATTCTAATATGAAGCAAAAGAAAGAGGCGTACATGTCGATGTACGTCTCTATTATTCGTAATTTATTAAAATTCGATGACTACTTTAGAAGAATTAACTGTATCTTTTGCCATATCAAAAGCTTCAATATAATCATTGAAATTATATATTTGTGTAATGACATTACCTATTAATGGATTTTGACCTAATAATTCAACTGCTTTTTCAATTTCATTATTAAATCTATAAGAACCGTGATAAGTAATTTGTTTAGCGTTAATAGGTGATAGATTTAATGCAACTTCTTTATTTTGTATATTACCAATTTGAATAATTGTTCCACCAACACTGACTGCATTAAATGCACTTGTTACAGCTGGTGGTGCACCAGTACATTCTAATATTACATCATAAGTATCTGCTGTTAAGTCTGTATTTTTAACATTTATAGTGTTAATATCACCGAGTTGTTTTGCACGTTCTAATGGTTTGTCTAACACATCAGTAATCGTAACGCTTTTAGCACCTAATGTATATGCTGCGCCAGCTGCTAATACCCCAATTGGGCCAGCTCCAAAAACTAAAACATCTTTGTTTTTTACACCATTGGCTAAAGTAATGCCGTGTAATCCAACGCTTAAAGGTTCAGCTAAAGCACCAAGTTTTAAAGATACATTATCTGGTAAAGGAATGATTTGAGATTTATTAACGTACATTTGCTCAATCATAGCACCTTGCGTATGTGGTAAATATCTAGCAGATCCTAAATAAGTACCATTAGGCCATACTTCAGGATTATTAGGTGCAGATTCAATTTCTTCTCCATAAGTTGCTGGATGTACTGTGACGTTTGTACCTTTAGGTAATGTTTGACCGTTATACGACATGTCTTCCAATAACTCACCACTTAATTCATGTCCTGGAATAAGTGGCTCTCTAATTACTGCGGCTCCACTTGTACCGTCTTCTAAATAGTGTAAATCCGAACCACAAATACCAACATATTTGACTTTAATTAGTACAATTTCTTCAGCACTGTTGTTAGGAACTTCGTCTATATCTTTCATTGCTATACTATCTTTTCCGTAAATATATATTGCTTTCATAATTTTCCTTCTTTCTTAAATTATTAAATTTAAAATTGAAACGAATATTAAACCACATACCGAAATGGCAGTTTCCAATACCGACCAAGTTAAAAATGTTTCTTTCACAGTAAGACCGAAGTATTCTTTGAAAATCCAGAAGCCAGTATCATTTACATGTGAAAGTATGATACTACCTGATCCGATGGCTAAAGTAACTAATGCTACGTTAGCATCAGTAGCTTGGATTAAAGGTAATACAATACCAGTAGTAGAAATAGCAGCTACTGTAGCTGAACCTTGGGCTATACGAAATAACGCTGAGACAACCCAAGCAAGTATTACTGGTGAAAAACTTGTACCAATAAATAGTTTTTCAATTGTATGGCCTACGCCACCGTCGATTAATATTTCTTTGAATGAACCACCAGCACCTAAAATAAGTAACATCATACCAATAGGAATAATTGCTGATGTGGCACTATCCATAATGCTATTCATCGAACGTTTTCTTCTAATACCCATTGTATAAATAGCAAATAGCAGTGAGATAAGCATTGCTACAGGTGCATTACCAATAAAATAAACAATACTCTCAAAAGTATTTTTAGGCTTATCTTGGTGACCTGTAATAAGTTGTACAACTGTTGCAATTAACATAAGAATGACAGGTAAAAGTGCAGTTAGCACACTGATACTAAAGCGAGGTTTATATTGTTCTTCGATGGAATTTTCAGAAATGATATTGCTCATATCAATTTCCTTTTTATAAGCACTTGGTGCAAATCTAGGTAAGATATTTATTAAAAAACCACCAACGATAATGATAGTTGGAATGGCTATGATGATACCGTAGAGTAACACTTCGCCTAAATTAGCATGTAATTGCTGAGCAATAACGACTGGTCCCGGATGTGGAGGTAGAAAACCATGTGTAACAGATAACGCTACGGCCATTGGAATTCCCATTTTCATGTGAGAAACGCCTAAACGTTTTGCTATCGTAAACGCTAATGGAATTAGTAAAACAAGGCCGACTTCGAAAAATAGCGCAATACCGATTATGAATGAAGCTAAAATCATAGCCCATTTTATATATTTTTCCCCAAATAAATCTATAAGTGTATCGGCAATGCGGTTAGCACCGCCACCATCGGCTATTAATTTCCCTAAAATAGCACCTAATCCGAAAATAATAGCGACACTACCTAATGTACTTCCCATTCCTTTTTCTACAGTATCTATAATTTTATTTAGCGACATACCTAATAGAATACCAGTGAATATTGATGTAATTAGTAGTGAGATAAATGCATTGATTTTGCATTTAATAATAAGAAAAAGTAAAACAATAATACCTAAAACCACACTAATAAGTGGCCAGAAAAACCCAAACATAATTAATATCCCCCTTTGCTTGTTCCATAATATGAAATGATGTATCATAAAAAGGAATTTAAATTAGTATATATCTAAAATGAAAACGTTGTCAATAATAGGAGGTTTTAACATGTCGCAAGTTCAATCAGTGGATAGGTCGTTTTTTTTATTGGAATATATTGCCAAAAATGAACCTGTTAGTCTTAAAGAATTAGTTGAGGCGATAGGTTTATCGAAAACAACAGTGCACCGTTTAGTCAGTGCATTAATAGAAAATAAATACGTTGAAAAAAATAATCTTACTCATCAATATTCGTTATCTTTTAAAATGTTCCAATTGGGTAATAGTAGCTTACAAAAAAATGATTATTTAAATATTGCTAAAAGTTTAATAAGTAAATTATCCAATGAAATTAATGAAACGTGTCATTTAGTTATAGAGGATCATCAAGAGGTTTTATATATAGAAAAATTCACACCAAATAATATGTTTAAAGCGATGGCATCAAAAGTAGGTCAACGTGCACCTATGTATTGTACGGCTGTAGGAAAGTCTATATTATCTACTTATGATAACGAAATAATAAAAGCAATCTGGGAGCAAACAGATATTATTGCTTATACAGATAATACAATTACAAATTTTGATGAATTTATGCAAGAAATAGAGACGATTAGACAACAAGGCTATGCTGAAGATAAAGAGGAGAATGAAAAAGGTATTACGTGTGTAGCTACGTATTTTGTAAATTATAAAAATGAAGTTAAAGGTGCTATAAGTTTGTCATTTTCTACATCACAGTTAGATAAAAAAGATTTGTATGTTAAAAATTTAACTGAAGTAGCGACTAATATCTCAAAACATTTAGGATATGATAATTAAAAAGTAGAGGTGACTATAGTCAACTCTACTTTGATTCGTAATTTGGCGGCAATGTTTTAACTACTAAGAATAAAACGAGTGTTTGTATTACTAACATAATGACCAGTCCTATTCTGATGAAAATAATGTCTACCATAATTATGGAAAAACCGACTACGATATATAAGCTGATTAACATTTTAATTTTTTGTTTGAATGTATAGCCCCTGTATTTTTTGAAATTATGCACGTATTGTTGATAAATTTTCGTAGCAACAAGCCAGTTATGAAATTTGGGTGAGCTTTTAGCAAAACACAATACGGCGAGTAAGATAAATGGGGTCGTAGGTAATAAAGGTAAAATGGCACCTAAAAAGCCTAAAAAAGTAAAAAAGAAACCTAAACAAATTAATATTATTCTCATGATTCTATCCTTATCCAAGTATGATTTTACATATTTTATGTGATATTGCATGCCTTGTCAATATTGAAACGCATGCACCACATTATCAGTTCGTAAGACAATAGATTTCGTCAGCGCCACTATTCACTTAGTCGAGCTAACTTTTTGATACTATAAGTCATGCAAATTTGTTTCGATTTCTACTCTTCTATGTTCTAGAAATTCCGGTAAATTTAAATGTTTGCCCAAATTTTCTATCGACGTATCTACTGTAAAACCGGGTTGCGCCGTCGCAAATTCATACATGATTGAATTTTGGCGATAATATAATGATTTGAAGAAAAATCTATCGATAATACCTGAGTTATTGCGTGGTAGAGTGTCAATTTTCTCATAAACTGCAGTGAGGTCTTCGTCGTTAGGTGTATTCACTGCGATATGATGTACGTAGCCTCGTCCGGGTTTAACTCGCTCTCCTTGTTGTTCAATGATGACGAAATCAGTATATAAACCATCTTCGTCTAAAGTGACAACAGTATCTTCTGTCTTTAAATTATTTCTGACTTTATAACCTAAGTCATGAGTTAAAAAGTTCAGCGTAGGTGTTGTATCACGTAATCTAAGTTCGACAGGACCTAAACCAAGTATTTGATAGTCAGATGGAACGTGGGAATAGCTATTGTTGCGCCATTTTCTAGGCACTTTATAGTCATCATTGACGACTAACATCACTTCTAAGTCATCGATGTCTTTAAATAATAATGCAGGTTGTCCAACATAAGTCATTATGGTAGTTGAAATGTCAGCTTGTTCTAGACGTTTTTTGAAAAATTGTAATGCTTCTACGTTGGGTACGAGTAAAGATAGACGATAAATAGAATTTGTACCAGGGCGATTTTGTCCAATATTTGGAATTTCAAAGAAACTTAATAACGTGCCTTCTGTACCTATTTCATCTCCAAAGAATAAATGATACATCGTAGGATCATCTTGATTGACTGATTTTTCTACTAAACGTAGACCTAATACATTAACGTAAAAATCTCGGTTTGCTTGTGCATCTTTCGTATACATAGAAATATGATGGTGGCCAATAATGTTCATAAATATCCTCCTTTTAATCAAACAATATACTAAAAGCGATAGTAATGATAGTTTTTAAGTTTGTAGTGCGATAGAATATTTACAATAATAAAATTACTATTAAGGAGGAAATTTGATGGAAGTTATCTATTTGGCAGGTGGATGTTTGTGGGGTGTACAAGCATTTGTAAAAACATTGCCAGGTGTTGTTGATACTGAAGCAGGCAGAGCAAATGGACAAACGCAATCATTAACAGGTAATTATGATGGTTATGTAGAATGTGTAAAAACGACTTTTGACCCGCAAGTTGTATCAGTGACAGAGTTAACGGCATACTTATTTGAAATTATTGATCCTTATAGTATCAATCAACAAGGGGAAGATGTCGGTCCAAAATATCGCACTGGTATTTATAGTGACAACGAGCAACATATACAAAGTGCTAAAGCGTTTATTGCCCAACGTGAAGATAAAGATCGCATTGCGGTAGAAGTCTTACCGTTAGCGAATTATATGCCGAGTGCAGAAGAACATCAAGATAGGCTAGATAAATATCCCAACGATTATTGTCATATTCCTGCCACATTAATGCGAAAGTATAAACAATAACATTGTAAAAATAGATAGCATATTAGATACTAAAGATAGCAAATATAACTTGTTGTGAAAATAAGGTGTTGTGTGCATGATATTTATTATGATGTCTCCGCTATTAATAATCTTATTTATAGTTATGGCTATATTGGAAGAAAAGAAACGTAAGAAAAAGTAATATATTTACGTTAAATATATAAATACAAAAAGTGGGATAGTCATCTTCATCATAGATGACATCCCACTTTTTAATTTAATCTGTTAAATGCGTAATTTGATTGGTATCTTTAATATGCCAATTTGCTTCACGAAAATAAATATTGCTTAAACCACCATTGGCTAGCCTAAAGTCACGCTTATGTTTATTATCAGTGTCAAAAATATCTAAAATTTGATGAATTGCTGCACCATGCGTTATGAGTAAAACTTTTTGATTTGGATAATCGTTATTGATTGTATTTAATCCGTCTTTAAGGCGACGGTTTAAAACTTCAGTAGATTCTGCATTATTGTTATCTCTATTAGGATACTTTTCGTGACGTTCTGCCGCTGTTAAACCTTCTGCATCTCCAAAACCACGTTCTATAAATTCAGGCATTACACGTAGAGGTAAATTTAAATATGTATTAATAATTTTTGCTGTATCCTTGGCACGAGATAATGGACTCGCAATAATAACGTTCCATGACTGTTGTTGTAATATATTGCCACATGCTTGAGCTTGTAATTTGCCTGTTTCGTTTAATGGTACATCAGTACGTCCTTGTAATTTACCAGCCTTATTCCAATCTGTTTCTCCATGTCTGACTAAACATACTTCAGTCATCGTAACAGCTCCTTATTAATTTACGAGTGCATTGTTAATTTAATTATTATCTATTGTAATAAAATTTCATTTAAATAGTAAAGTATTGGCAGTGAATTTTTAATTGAGAGATTGCATTTATTTAATTTAATCATGTAAACTGTAGATATTTTAAAGTGATGATTTTTATAAACGAGGGAGTGTGGTCAACATGAAATGGAATTCAGTATTATACGACGATAAACATAGTTTTGTAGCAAAATATGGTGAAGGTATTGCTTCATTTTTAAATGTGCAACAAGGAGATCATATTCTTGATTTAGGCTGTGGTACAGGTGATCTAACAGCTAAGATCGCACAAAAAGGTGCTACGGTAACTGGTATCGATGCTTCTCCTGAAATGATAGCGCAAGCACAGAAAAAGTTTCCTAACATGCACTTTGAAGTGGCAGATGCCTCAACGTTATCTGACGTCAAGCAATATGATGCGATATTTTCAAATGCGGTACTTCATTGGACATTTGAACACTTACAAATATTTAAAAATTGTTATAACGCGTTAACTGATAATGGAAGATTTATAGCGGAATTTGGCGCTTACCATAATATTAAAATGGTGTCAGATGCGATTGAGCAAGCGATTCATAATTTAGGTTATACATATCGACCAGATTATTTTCCGTGGAATTTTAGACAAAATGAAGAGATTAAAAATGATTTAATTAAAGCAGGGTTTGAAGACGTTACAGTAGAAAGTTTCGATCGTCCAACACCGTTAGAAGGTGAGGATGGCCTCGTCAATTGGTTAGTAATGTTTAGCGATAATTTACTTAAAGATTTTACAGATGAAGAGAAACAAAATGTCTATCAAGCATGTTCAAGATTATTGCGGGATGATTTATATGAAGCGGGACAATGGACCGTTGATTATAGAAGAGTTCGTGTTTTTGCATATAAATAAAAATAGAGCCTGAGACATCATA
>NZ_JAVTDB010000064.1:0-32710 GCF_032139365.1 Staphylococcus kloosii | reverse complement strand
TAGTCCCAGGCTCTTTGCTTATTAATATTCGATGTTGGGTGCTTTGTTTACATGTTTTTGGTAACGTTTTAGGCCGAAGAATGCTAATGCACCTAAGGCTACAACAACTAATAATGTTTTCATATCTTGTACTCCTTTAAGTTCATTAATTATAACGAAATAATTAGACTGAGATGAGTAATAAATAGCACTAAGCCATTTGATATGGCCATTTAAATAAATTTAAACGTGCATATCAATAATGGCAGTGCTAAAAACTATTTTTCGTAATAATTTAATTCAAGATCTTTTGAAGTTTGTTTACGTATTTTTCTCATTAAGTCAGCATCATCAATTAATGATTTACCATATGAAGGGATCATTTTTTGAATTTTTGGTAACCATGCATCTTTATATTCTGAGAAGTTTTTCTCTAATACTTCAAGTGCTACTGATACAGAAGTTGATGCCCCTGGTGATTCACCAAGTAAAGCAATTACAGTATGGTCAGAAGAGTTAACAACTTCTGTACCGAATTGAATGTAACCTTTACCTTCTTTTTCAGTATCTTTAATTACTTGAACACGTTTACCAGCAGTGTATAACTGCCAATCTTTGTCGCGTGCTTCTGGATAGAAAGTACGTAAGTGGTTCATACAACCTTCTTTAGTCATTAAGATTTGATCAAATGAATATTTAATTAATGGTAAGTTTTTCGCAGCCGCTGCTAATAATGTTGTAATGTTATATGGTTTAACTGACTTGAATAAATCTAAGTTTGAACCATTTTTCAAGAACTTAGGTCCAACGCTCGCGAATGGTCCGAATAATAAAGTTCTTTCTCCGTCAATGTAACGAGTATCTAAGTGAGGCACAGTCATTGGTGGCGTGCCAGGTGGTTCTTTACCGTACACTTTGGCATCGTGTTCTTTAATAACTTCTGGGTTAGTACAAGCTAAGAATTGGCCCGTAATAGGGAAGCCACCTAAGTGTTTACTTTCAGGGATGCCTGTTTTTTGTAGCAATGGAATAGCGCCACCGCCTGCACCGATAAATACGTAATCAGCTAGTTGAGTTTGAGTTCTACCGCTATTACGTTCACGAATTTCAACTTCCCATTTGCCGTCTAAACGTTGATTGAAGTTAACAACTTCGTGGTTGTAATGTACTTCTGTTTTTGGTGTTTCTTCAAGGTTTTTCGCTAATTTACGAGTTAACGCACCAAAGTTTACGTCTGTACCTTCATTAATTTTACTTGCAGCCATAATATCGTCTGCACTATGACCTTGCATCATTAATGGAATCCATTTTCTCATTACTTCAATGTCTTCTGTATATTCAATATTATCGAACATTGGGAAGTTTCTCATTGCTTCGTAACGAGCTTTTAAAAATTTAACGTTGTTTTTACCTCTTACGAAACTGATGTGAGGTAAAGGACGGATAAATTCTTTAGGGTTTGCGATGTAATTTTCTCGTACTAAGTGACCCCAATATTGTTTTGAAAGTTCGAATTCTTGGTTGATTTCTTTTGCTTTTTCAATGTCAATTGAACCATCAGGTTGTTGCACTGTATAGTTCAATTCACAAAGTGCTGCGTGACCAGTACCTGCATTGTGACGTTCGTTTGAACTTTCAATACCAGGACGGTCTAGGCGTTCATAAAGTTTAACATTCCAATCTGGTTCGATTTCTTTAAGCATTGAACCGAATGTCGTACTAAGGACGCCGGCGCCAATAAGAATGACATCTTTTGATTCTTTTTGATTAGCCATAATGTCTCACCTTTCATTAATTAAGTTATTAGTAACACTTGTTGTTACCCATGGCCTCTGTCCATATATAATTATAATATGTTTCGTTCTATTATAAAAATACATAATTTTAATTCAACCTATTACTTTTAGTAATGGGTTGAGTGGAGGTCATTAAATTAAATGCTAAAAGTTATTTACCCAATTTCATTATATCAAAATCATTTATCAAAAGATAAAAGTAAGCGTTTTACTTATTGATAAATTAACTTTTTATACAACACATCAGTTCATAATATGAGTATGCATTGAAATGTGATTTACGGCAAGTATTTTACTTAAAAATAGCCAAAATTTTTATTTTTGCAGCGACTTGTATCACATAGATAATTGAATCATATGACGAAGAAACAATGATTGTTTATCCTTTGGACGAAAAATAGTGTGCTTTATAAAACAAAATTACTTGATAATAAGAGTGGAACCGTGACATTCATATTACAAAAACGAATGGATAAATATTGATTTTAAGCATGCATATTACATAGGATACACAGAACGTAACGTAGATAACACAAAGGCACATATTGTTGGATTAAAGCAACTAGATGTATTAGAACTAACGTCGATACTTAGAGTTTATAACTTATCTGCTTCATTATTTTACCCTGGAAACTCATACGTTTGGAATAACTAGTTCTATAAATGAATTATATAATTAATGAAAATTACGTAAAAATTCTTAATTTTTAATAAAATCTAGATTATGAGGTACATTATATAGTTAAAGTATTATATAATTGCTGATGAATTAAGTTTTAAAATTTTGAATGAGGTGAATTTATGAAGAAATTTTCAAAGTACGTTGCAGCACTTACACTAACTACAGCCGTTACTGTTTCAGCTCCACTTGGTACATATTCTTCGACGGCACATGCAGAAAGCACGGCGACGCAAACTAAGCCAGCACCTAAACAACAAAATCAGGAAACTGTAGGCTCTGAAAATACGATGGCAGTGTCATGGTATCAAAATTCTGCCGAAGCTAAAGCGTTATATTTACAAGGATATAACAGCGCTAAAGTTCAATTAGACAAAGAGTTAAAAAAGCAAAAGCATAAAGGCAAAGGTCAGAAAAAATTAGCGATTGCATTAGATTTAGACGAAACTGTACTTGATAATTCGCCATATCAAGGCTATGCAACACTATATAATAAGTCACATCCAGAAGGATGGCATGAATGGGTAGCGTCAGCTCAAGCGAAACCGGTATATGGTGCGAAAGAATTTTTACAATATGCGGATAAAAAAGGCGTCGACATTTACTACATAACGGATAGAGATTATCCTCAAGATTTTAAAGGGACACTACAAAACTTAAAAAATCAAGACATCCCGCAAGCTACTAAAGAGCATTTAATGCTGAAAAGTAAAGATGATAAAAGTAAAGAACCTAGAAGAGCAAAGGTTAAAAAGAATCATAATTTAATCATGTTATTTGGCGATAATTTATTAGATTTTGATAATCCCAAATCTCCTTCACAAGCAGATAGAGAAAAATTAGTACAACAACATAAAGATGATTTCGGTAAGAAATATATTATTTTCCCTAACCCAATGTACGGTAGTTGGGAGTCTGCAGTATACGGTAATAAAAATGACATTTCAGACGAGCAAAAACAACAATTAAGAAAAGAATCGATCCATTATTTCGATCCAAAATCTAAAAAAATTAAGCAACAATAATGAGGAAAGGTGGTGAGCATAAATAGTTCATCACCTTTTTATATATACAAAATATAAAATTATACGTATGACTATACTTGTGGAAATCATTAATTTCATGCACGCTCATAGATGAAGGTTATTTAAACAAGGGGGATATTTTATGGAACGTATTGCAATATTAGGTAGCGGCACGATGGGGCATTCTATCGCTTTATCGTTTGCGCTAGCAGATGTTGATGTAAAGGTTTATGGCATAGATCATAGCGATATAATAAGCGCAAAAGATGAGTTGGCTAAAAATCTATCTTCATTGCACACACATGAATTGATTACTAAAACGCAAAAAGATGGAATAGCACAAAAAATTCAATTTAGTACATTGTTAGAAGAAGTCGTTGATCAAGCTTCTTTTATTATCGAAGCAGTGCCTGAAAAATTAGCTATCAAACATAAATTGTATAAGAAGCTCAACAAGCTTGTAACTAAAGAAGTAGTGTTAGCCAGTAATACGTCAGGGTTCAAATTACAACAATTAACAGCAGCATATGATTATCCGGATAACTTTGTTATTACACATTTTTGGAATCCAGCACATCTGATTCCGTTAGTTGAAATTGTAAAAAGTGACAGAACTAATAAAGAAACTCTTAAGAGGACGGAAAAAGTGTTAACAGAGAGTGGTAAAAAACCAATAACGATTCATAAAGAGATACAAGGTTTTATAGGTAACAGACTACAATTTGCGATGTTTAGAGAAGCACAATATTTACTCGATGCGGGTATAGCTTCTAAAGAAGATATCGATGCAGCCGTTAGTTATAGCGTCGGGCGTAGATATTTGAGTATCGGCCCATTAATGACTGCGGATTTAGGTGGTTTGGATACGTTTAGTGCAATAGCAGACTATCTGTTTGAAGATTTAAATAGCGATGGAAAAGCTAGTGATACTTTATCAAATTTAGTAGCCAATGGTAATTTGGGTTATAAAACAGGTCATGGTTTTTATGATTGGGATGAGAATGAACAATTACAAGATGCTATAAAAGAAAGAGATGCAACACTCATACATTTTCTTAAAGAAGATAAAAACCAATAATATGTAAGTAACTTTAAAATTTGTCATCATAATATTGCCAAATCAACTATTAAGACTTTTATTAAAAGTTTTCACCATATTTAATTAATTTAAATTAGTTATAAGCATTGAAAAAAATTTTAAAAAATAAGATTAAACACATATTGATAGGGTAACTTCCCATAAAGGAGGTTGATTTTTATGAGTAATATTGTAGATTCATTCACTAGTGTGCTCGATAAAATTATAGGATTCCTACCAAACCTTATCGGGGCAATCGTATTATTATTAATTGCATGGATTATTGCGATAATCGTTAAGAAAATTATCGTTAAAGGCTTAGGGGCTTTAGGTTTCGAAGCTTGGTTACAGAAAAAAGGTTTAGTTGATGACCAAGGTGGCAATGCCAATGCTGATGGAATAGTGCAAACTTTTGGTAAGTTAGCATACTTCTTCATCTTCTTGCTATTCTTACCACCAGTATTTGATCAACTAAAAATGAAAGCTGTCTCAATGCCAATTAAAGGTATGATGACAAGCATGTTTAACTTTGCGCCTAAAATTGTTGTGGCAGTAATTATCCTGATTGTAGGTTTATTCATTGCCAAAATATTAGGTACATTAGTTAAAAATGTCTTAGCTAACTTTAGAGTTAGTCGCTTTAATAAATACGTAAACTTTGGTGAGGACAAAAACAGTATTGATATTCCAGTAGCAACAGGTTGGATTATTTCTACACTTGTAGGTTTATTCTTTGCAGTACAAGCATTAAATACTGTTAACTTAACCGTATTAAACAAAATTGGTGATGCAATTATCGGTTATTTACCATTAGTGATTTCTGGTGCGATTATTTTAGCATTAGGCTTTATCGGTGGTAACTTAATTGCCAAACTATTAAACAAATCTACTGGTAACGCAATGTTAGCAGAAATCGCTAAATACTTAGTCATTATCGTTTCTGTATTTATGACATTAGATCAGTTACACTTTGCTAAAAGCATTGTTAACGTGGCATTCTTATTAATCTTAGGTGCCGTAGCAGTAGCATTTGCGATTTCATTTGGTATTGGCGGTAAAGGTTTTGCTGAGCAACAACTTAGCAAGTTCTCTAAAAAAATGGAATCAAAAAACGATAACGACCGTCAATAATGAATCGGAAAGGGACAATCCTATTCATTAAAACTTAAACATCATTAATCACTTACGCCTACGTTTAAAATCATTTAAGCGTGGGCGTTTTTTATCATGATGTTAAAAATATAATGCATTTATGTGATGTTTCTTAGCAACTATAGTAAAATGATTATGGAATGAATTCGATAAATTAAATGATAATATTCGAAGTGAAAAGAAGGTAAAAACGATGGGAAATTATGTATTAATAAACGGTGTATTTTATACAGAAAACGAAACGATTAAACATGGTTACCTTGTTATTCAAGATGATGAAATTACTGAAATTGGGCATGGTAACTATGAGGGGAGTCTTGAAACAGTCGACGTTAAAGGTGCGAATGTGTTACCTGGATTTATAGACATCCATATCCATGGTGGCTACGGTGAAGATGCGATGGATGCCAATTATGATGGCTTGAAACATTTAGCGGAATCGCTAATGTCAGAAGGAACGACATCATTTTTAGCGACGACGATGACACAATCTAACGACAATATTGAACGTGCATTAGCAAATATCGTTCAGTATTCAAAAGCGCAAGATGGATATAATGCAGCCGAAATTGCGGGCATTCATTTAGAAGGCCCGTTTATTTCTGAACATAAAGTCGGAGCGCAAAATCCGAAATATGTGCAACGTCCACATGTAGCTCAAATTGAAAGATTACAGCAAGTGGCTGAAGGTAATATTAAAGTAATGACTTTTGCGCCAGAAGTTGAAGGTGCAAAAGCAGCATTAGCACGTTTTAAAGATGAAATTATCTTTTCTATCGGGCATACGGTAGCAACGTTTGATGAAACGATGGAAGCGGCAGCACATGGCGCCAAACATATTACACATTTATACAATGCCGCGACGCCATTTGAACATAGAGATCCAGGTGCATTTGGTGCGGCTTGGGTCAATGAAGGTTTGCATACGGAACTAATAGGTGACGGTATTCATTCGCATCCTGCAGCAGTTAAAATTGCTTATAAACAAAAAGGGAATGAACATTTTTATTTAATTACGGATGCTATGCGTGCGAAAGGCATGTCAGATGGAGAATATGATTTAGGTGGTCAAAATGTTACTGTTAAAGGCTCTGAAGCAAGGCTAGCATCGGGTGCACTAGCGGGTAGTATATTAAAAATGAATGAAGGTTTACGTAACTTAATTGAATTTACTGGTGATTCACTTGATCATCTATGGCGTGTCACAAGTTTAAACCAAGCTATAGCGCTAAATATTGCTCATAAAAAAGGTAGCATTAAAGTGGGTAAAGATGCTGACATCGTAATCTTAGATAATGACATGGAAGTATTAACGACGATTAAAAAAGGTGCTATACACGATTATAAATAATAAAAGGAAGCAGGGCATAAATCTTAATTGGATAAGAAGATTTTGTAGTCCTGTTCCATTTAGAATGACTAGAGTTGAAAAAGCTTGATACAAGCTCGTTTTCAGTTCAGTTATCTATAGGCAATAAAAAAATAAAGTCTGGACATGATATGATGTTCCAGACTTTTATTGTGCTGAAATATATTAAAACTATGATTTTGGAAGTTTCACATGGAACAACCATTATGTTGAATTACGCCCAATGCTTATTCAATATTACATATTATTAAAGAATGCCTCAATTTTATCAAATGGTATTAAATTCTTTTTATTATATAAATCACAATGATCTGCTTCAGGAATAATAGTAAGTTCAGTATTATGAAGTATTAGCTCTGCTATCGTTTCTGAATGATATCTAGAATGAGCATTTTCTCCAGCAATTAAAAAAATTTGTTTGTTGTTCAATAATTCTAGATGATTGTTTAAATCAAAAGCAAAAAAACTATATAATGTCGTTGCTGTCCAAGCTGTAGTTGAATTTATAGAACGCTCATGATAACCACGTGAAGTTTTATAATAATTATAAAATGTACTTAGTGCAGGAGCAGGGTTATTTGGCAACGCATCTGGTAAAACAAAAGGCGGAGTGACAAGTTCGTTATTGTTATTAAGTATAAGTTCATTTTTCTAAAGCTGCTCAGTTATTGCTAAATGAAATAAAAAATGAATTTATGTAGCTCAAAATATGTCATTGATCTATATTTTGTTTATTTAAATTGAAGTGACAAAATTTGTGCCTATTTGCAACATATCTTTAGTGAATGATAGTGGCATAATATCCGTTATAAAGCCATTTATAAACATGCAGTACATATATAATAAAGATGAACATATGTAAGTAAAAATCAAATTGGAAAAGTAAAAATTCTACCTTATTTAGTAAAAAATACTGTATAAAAAACAAGTAATATAATAGCGACTTATATTACAGGTCGAAAATATTACTATATAAGGAAGGATTTATTTCTAACGATGAAACGACAACAAAATTTTACTTTGAAACAACGACAAAAATATGCAATTCGTAAACTTAGTGTTGGAATTGTAGCTGTATTATTTGGCACTTTTTGTTACTTAGGTCATGGTGTTGAAGCGTCAGCTGCTGAACAAGCGCACGATGCATTAAATAACATGTCTAATAAGCAACAAAACGGCTCAGCCTTAGTTCAAAATAACCAATCAGGTTCTGAGAGTTTAACGAAGGTAGCAACAGTAGTTCAAAACGAACAAGATGTTAATCAACATAAAGTACAGCAACGAACGAATGCTCATGTGACTAATCAACCGTCTGGTAATACCACGAAGCAAACTCATGTTAATAAAGTAAATGTTGAACAACAGAATCAAGACCAAAGAGACAATGAGCAACAGGCGCCTCAAATTCACACCGACCAACAACGCAAAGATAAAACAAGTCAATACAATACTGACAATCAAGTTGAAACTAATAATGCTCATGTAAAAACTCAAAGCAATACACAAAAAACGAGCAGAGTGACAAGGTCGGTAGAAAATAAACTGGCTACACCTCAAGTACCTCCGAAAACAACATTTAACGAAACGATTATTTTACCTCAAACAAATGCCAGACCAGTACAAGTAAAAGAAGTTAGAGAACAAGTCTATCGTAAAGCGGTAGAAGTACTTAGAGTGGGTAACAAAGCACAAACTTTAGGTGCCAATAGAGGAATTAATCAAGCGCGTGACAGTCTTGGTTTCATTATTCCTGCCAATACGAATTTGTATGTAAGACAAGTAAAAGGCAATAAGGCTGGCAACTTACGTGTTAATTTAGCGACCTATGATAGCCGATTAAACAAAACTGCCACTGTTAATAGTAATGGTGCATGGACGGCAATCAAAACAACTATTGATAGTGCAGCATTTATATACATGCCTAAAGGAATAGCTAAAGCACCACAAATTGAATATTATGTGGAAAATAACTTAGGGAAGGCACTTCCTACTTATCGCAAGGGTTGGAATCAGAAGCTATTTGAACGTAGGTGGCTTGAAGAAGATGCTAGTTATGTATATGTAGATGGTACGCATCATGCGTTGTTAATCCCTAAAATCGATCGTCATCATATCTTAAATATGAAACATAATACTAAAGATTACCAATTTAAGAATTTGGATGAATTAATAACATATTACGATGATATAATAAGTCATTACAATGAATGGGCGGGGCTTAGTGACGATATTAAGTCAGTTAATTTTAATAATGGCTCTAAATACTTTGCTACGGCAGATAAACATGGTGCAGGCGCTGCATATTATTCAAATGATCATATCGCTACCAATAGTCACTCGATTGCGAACTTTTTAACAAAAGGATGGCTTGCTTTACACGAAGTAGGACATGGTTATGATGGTATATTGACGAATGATGCAGATATACATTTGAATGAAGTATGGAACAATATATTTGCTAATCAATACCAACGATATGTTGAAAAGAGGAGCAGTGGCTGGCTTTATGGCAACGATCAACGTAGATATCAAGCTGCTATTCACAAGCGTATGTTGCAAAATAACTTAGTATTTGATATTAAGCAAACGACGCTTAGAGAGAAGTTAGATTTTATGACACGTATGGTTAGACTAACTGGTATCAAAGGTTTAACTGCTATGTTACAAGACTTGCGCTTAGAAGCGGCAAGCAATAAACTATCTTCACACTTACCTCAGTGGATTAGTGAATATTGGATGGCCAAACATAATGCCAATATTTTACCATATTTTAAGTTATATAATATTACTGTCTCCAAACCTACTGAAGATAGGCTAGAAGCACTTCAACAATCTTATGTATACCCATTGGCGTTATTAATAACTAACGAAAAAGAACGTCAAAGACACATTAAAAAGCTAGGCTTAGCTACAGAATATGAGCTCGTAAGATCATCAGATTTAACTGATTCACAAGTAAAAGCGACTGCACAAATTAATTTACAGCTTAACGGCCAAAGATTATCCCAAGATGCCGTATTGAAGTTAGTAGATGGTAAAAACACTGTTGCTCAAGCTAGAATTCAAAATGGAGTAGTGCGTTTTAATAATTTAAGACCTGGATTATATAAAATTGTAGCACCTTATACAGAGGATAAATCCTTGCCTAATCATGCATTTATTATTGTACGTGAAGGCGTTGCTAATAATATAACTGTGTCATACCCACATGTAGATTCGCATCAAAGGTTTTATAGTCAATATTTGTCGTTAAAAGGGAATAATAATAGAGCGTTTTTAAAAATTGATTATAACCCAGGAAATATGAAGGTTAAGCTTCAACAATATGCTGGCGTGCCACACAACTACTTTAAAGATGAATATGCGCACATCAAAATTATTAAGCAAAACGGTGATGTATTATTAGATGAATCAATCGTTGGTAATCGCAAACTTGCAGTGAAAGTGCAACAATTTAACTTGTCATATGGAGACAAAATTATTGTTAAACATAGAGAGGCTAATGGTAGACGTACACTTTTAAGAGGGGAAACGAATGAAGTTATCGAGGTACCATTTGCTAATGATGAAACAGTAACTTATACGTTAACCGCAAATGGTTTCAAAATAAATAATGAACCTGACTATAGAGCCAATGGACGTTACATTGCTGCTATCCTGTCAGATATTCAAAAGTTTATTGAAGCAATAAGTAAGAATCCTAATGGAGATTACCGAATGATATTAAGTAATATCTTGCGAAGTATTTATCATGCTGATGAACAATACAGGACGATGATGTTACAACGCATTAAACCATACCTTGATAAATTCAACTTAGCATAGGTATAGCTAAGCCATTCATTAGACTAAAGACACTTATGCATCCGTATTTTTAGCGGATGCTATAAGTGTCTTTTTGGCTTTCTCCAGCAGTTACTGAAAAAATATGTTTTACAATATAATTAAAGGGAATTTAATAACAGTAATTAAATAAATGATTTAATTAAGGTAAATAAGTTATTTTATGAATAATTTCTATTCAGAAATATAAAATATTTTCAGTCACGTAGGGAAGTGAAATGATGAAAAAAGTATTGCTCACTGGTGCCACTGGTTATATCGGTGGTCATCTTAAAGCAAAATTAAAACAAAACTATGAAGTTATTGCAGTTTCTAGAAATATTGATAATAAGCCGCAAGAAACGAATGTGACTTGGCGGGCAGCAGATATGTTTGACTTAGAAGAAACGACACAAGTCATGCAAGGTGTTGATACAGCAGTTTATTTAGTGCATTCAATGATGCCTAATGCTAAATTAACGCAAGCGAATTTTGAAGATATGGATGCTTTATTAGCAGACAACTTCGCTAAAGCAGCAAAGGCTAATGGTGTGAAGCACATCGTATTTATGAGTGGATTAATACCAGATACAGAAGCATTATCGCCACACCTTAGAAGCCGTTTAGAGTGTGAGCGAATATTAGGGTCTTATGGTATTCCAGTAAGTACATTACGTGCTGGGTTAATCATTGGCTCTAAGGGAAGTTCTTATCCTATTTTAAAAAAACTTGTTGAACGATTACCAATGTTAGTGTTACCTAGCTGGGCATACAATACGACGTTACCGGTAGCTATCGATGATGTTATCAACGGCTTAGAGCGTATCGTTGACCGTAACCCTAGTAACAACGAGTCTATCGATATTGGTGGACCAGAACACATGACTTATAAAGATTTATTTAGTCACACCGCAAATGTGTTAGATAAAAACTTGCCAATGTTAGATTTACCCATTATTCCGATTTGGCTTAGTAAATATTGGGTGAAGCTTATTTCTGGTGTACCTAAAGAAATGGTATATCCATTAATGGATAGCCTGATTCATAATATGACAAGAGACCAAGATAAAACGGTCGAAGGTATTTCTATAGGAAAAATTGACTATGAAAGCAGTGTAGAACGCGCACTACAAGAAGAACAGTCACTCGAGCCTAAATCTAAAGACAAGCACAGTTCAAAACAAGGAATGACAATTAAAGATGTACGAGCAATTACACGCATATCTATACCTGAGGGCTTCACGATGGATGATGTAGCTAATACGTACGGTAAGTTCCTAAATAAAATCACCTTTAACATGGTGGAAAGTGCCATTGATGAAAACTATTTCGCAATTAAGTTGTTATGGCTAGATAAACTCTTACTATTGCTAGAAAAAGACCATCAGGTGTCAAATGACGAACGAGTAGTTTATCAAATTGTAGGTGGCGAATTAGCGCATGCCGACGATGGCGGAAGTGCTACTTTAGAGTTCCGTAGAATAATTAACTCAACACAAGGCTTGGTTGCGTTACAAGAATATCAACCGACGTTACCTTGGATTGTCTATAAATTTACCCAAGCGAAGTTACACAAAACCGTAATGAATTTATTTACTTTAAAAATGAAAAAGTTAGCGCATAAGAAAAATGCTACAAATAATAAGATGATTAAAGCGACTAGTGTTACTTTGTTAAGTCTTTCAGGTATAGTAGCCGCGAAAACAGCAAAATCTTATTTAGCAAAAAATAACAACATGTCTAATGCAGAATTATAAAAGGAGAATGTATATGAATAACTTAAAACAAATTTTAATACCAGTAAGCTCAATAGTAGTAGTTGGCGCTTTAGGAGTAATAGGATTTAAGCAACTAAAATCATGTTTAGCGAAAAATAATAATATTTCTAACGCTGAACTATAGGAGTGTAGAGTAATGAAATATATTAAAATAATAATCGAAGCCTTGTTGCCGTTTATAGGAGGCAACGTAATCGGAAAATATGCAGTGAAAAATGCCCGTAAAGATTATCGGCAAAATGTTAAGCCTCCATTATCTCCACCGGGATATATTTTTCCAATTGTTTGGCCAGTCTTATATGTAAGTATGGGCATCGCATTTGTAACTGCTAAAAATAAAAAGAACCGTAAAGTGATTAATAGTTTGCATTATAGTCAGTTAGGGTTGAACTTTTTATGGTCATTACTTTACTTCAGATATAAATTGCGTGGAGCTGCTGTAGTTGAAAGTTTTGTCTTATTTACTGCCGTTACATCAACAACCGCAACTTATTTTCAAACTAATAAAACCAGTGGTAGCTTGATGGTACCTTATGTTGCCTGGTCAGGTTATGCTAGTTATTTAGCTACTGGTAATTGGTTATTAAACAAAGATAAGGCACATTATACGAATTAATAGAGGTGACGTGCATGAAAAAAGCAGCTTTGTATTGCACAATCTTTTGGTTTATCACGCACATGTCCATATCGATAGTAGGGACGTTTATGCCAAATAATTTTTTTATTAAACACAAACGATTGTTTAACACATATCAGTGGGAGCGCGGAGGACAATTTTGGCAACAATATTTTAAGGTGAAGAAGTGGAAAGATTATTTGCCTGATGGCAGTAAATTAAATCCTAAAATTACAAACAAAAAGCAACTTGCTAAATTTAATGATAAGACAAAAATTAAACAATTTATTATAGAAACACGTAGGGCGGAGTTTATTCATGCATTATGTATTCTGCCGGGAGTTGTATTTTATAAACAACGTCCATTAATTAAATATATAAATTTTCTTTATCCTGTTATAGCCAATGCGCCATTTATTATTGTGCAACGGTATAATCGACCAAAGTTTGAACAGCTTTATAGTAAATTGTGATTTTAAGGAGGTGAGGTTATGAATAATCAACGGGTAGCAGTTATTGGTGGTGGCTTAGGTGGTATCAGCGCTGCGATTAGAATGGCACAAGCAGGCTACAAAGTAGATCTCTACGAGCAAAATAAACATATTGGTGGCAAAGTAAATCGATTGGAAACAGCAGGGTTTGGCTTTGATTTAGGGCCGTCTATTTTAACTATGCCTAAAATCTTTCAACAACTGTTTAATTATAGTCATAAGAAACTTTCAGATTATGTTGACGTTCAACGGTTAGATTTACAAATACGTAACTTTTATCCTGATGAGACAATCATAGATTTGTTTGAATCGGTAGAGGCAACAATAGCTAACAACACTATTTTAGATGATCAAGATGGCCAAGAATTAACACAATTTTATGATTATGCTCAAAAAATATTGCGCATCACTGAAAAAGGATATTTTAATAAAGGATTAGATACGATTCCTGAATTAATTAAATTTCATGGCCCACTTCAAGCATTGAGGCAATTCGATTACTTTTCAACGATGCAACAAGCAATTAATAAACGTGTGAGCAGTTCTTATTTAAGACAAATGCTAGGCTATTTTATTAAATACGTGGGTTCATCTGCATACGATGCGCCGGCCGTGCTAACGTTATTGCCACAAATGCAACATGAACAGGGTTTATGGTATGTCAAAGGTGGTATTCACAAATTGGCTGAAGCAATGCAACAATTAGCCGAAGAAGAAGGCGTGAATATTCACTTAAATCAAAAGATTGACTACTTGTCGCACAATCAAAACGAGATTAGCTCTATTGTACTGGCAGATGGCCAGACTGTGTATGCCGACTATATTATTTCTAATATGGAAGTTATCCCAGTGTATCGAGATTTATTACATTTCGATCAAGCGCAGATAGCTAAACTGGAACGTAAGTTTGAACCAGCAAGTTCTGGCTACGTTATGCACTTAGGTGTAAATAAACAATACCCTGAACTAAAACATCATAATTTTTTCTTCTCTAGCGACGCTGAAATTAATTATGATGAGGTATTTAAAGCATATCAGCTCCCATCTGATCCTACGATTTACGTTGTAAATGTAAATAAAACCGATGACAATCAAGCACCTGATAATTGTGAAAATATAAAAGTGTTGCCACATATTCCGTATATACAAGATGAACCATTTTCACTAGAACAATACGCACTATTTCGAGAGCGTATTTTAGAAAAGCTTGAAAACATGGGCTTAGATAATTTAAGAGAACATATTATATATGAAGATATATGGACGCCTCATGATATTGAAAATACGTATAGTTCGAATAAGGGCGCGATTTATGGCGTGGTATCTGATAAAAGGAAAAATCACGGGTTTAAATTTCCTAAACATAGTCAATATTATAAAAATTTATATTTTGTTGGTGGTTCAGTCAATCCGGGCCCAGGTATGCCGATGGTTACGCTTAGTGGTATGCAAGTGGCGGATAAAATACTAAAAGGCGATAGAAAGTAGTGATGAAATGGTAACTGCTATAATTATTTGCATTTTAATCATGCTATTACTTTGCGCAATGCTTAGTGGTTTCTTAATGTTTCGCTACAGACGTCGTATTACGTTTGAACATAATACTGCTGACTTTTATGAAGCTACAATCATTATTCCAGTACGTAATGAAGCAACAAATTTACCCCATTTACTTAATTCCTTAAATAAATATGATGGCATAGAAATTATTGTAATGGATGACCAATCCACAGATAATACTAAAGCTATTGCTAGAAGTTATGGTGTGAAGGTGTATGATGTGCCTCAAAATAAAGAGTGGCAAGGTAAGTCCTTTGCTTGTTGGGAAGGTGCCAAAAAAGCACAGCACTCTTTATTATTATTTTTAGATGCTGACGTGCGGTTAACACAACGATATAGTATTGAGTATATTTTCCATCAATATAAACATCAACATTATAGGGGATTACTTACTATTCAGCCTTATCATCGTATAAATAAATTATACGAAAACTTTTCAGCTATCTTTAATTTAATGACAGTAATTGGCTTGAATGTGTTTTCATATAATATAGCACCAGATGATGAACGAGGTGCTTTTGGCCCCATCTTATGTACGAATAAAGTAGACTACATTAAAACCAAGGGACATGCTAATGCACGTCATTCAATTATTGAAGGATTTGCCATCAGTCAGGCATATAATAAAATGCGGTTACCTGTCGAACTTTATGAAGGCGTGGGCGTAGCAGATTTTCGAATGTATCCTAATGGATTGAGTGAACTGATAACGGGTTGGTCTAAGCATATCGCTGCTGGATCAAGTATTACAAAACAATCAGTAATACGGCTCATATTAATTTGGTTGAGTGGTTCGCTTTTAAGTTTAAGCATTCTGCTATTAGCAATGACTTTTAATATTGGACAAATACTTTTTTGCGTAGCGCTATACACAATATATAGCTTGCAATTTACCTTCTTCATGCGAAGAATAGGTAACTTTAATGTATTAGTGCTGTTTTTATTTCATCCTATCTTATTTCTATTCTTTATAGTGATATTTACCAAATCATGGATTGATATTAATTTATTAAAAACAGTGAAATGGAAAGGTAGAAAGATTAAAACGAAATAAAATGATTTAACAAATCATTTTGAAATGTAAAGAAAATGAACAACATTAGCGTCGTTTAATAACGACAACAATAAGCATAATAATTATAGTAAGGATGATAAAGTTGAAAATTGGAATTATAGGTGCAGGTGTAACGGGTTTAGCAGCAGCGGCAAGATTGTCCGCACAAGGTCATGACGTCGTGTTATATGAAAAAAATGAACAAGTTGGCGGAAGAATGAGTCAATTTCAAAGTAAAGGTTACACATTTGATATGGGTCCTACTATCGTAATGATGCCAGAAATATACCGAGATGTTTTTAAATATGCACATAAAAGCATCGATGATTATCTAGAGATGAAACAACTCACACATATTTACGATGTTTATTTTAGTAAAGCAGATAAAGTGACTGTGCCAACGGATTTAGCTGAATTACAGCACACTTTAGAAACTTTAGAACCTGGATCAACACATGGGTTTATGTCATTTTTAACTGACATCTATAAAAGATATGAAATCGCACGTAAACATTTTTTAGAACGTACATTTAGAAAACCTTCCGATTTCTTTAACTTGCATACTTTATATCAAGGATTGCGCTTAAAGACGTTTAACAATGCTAGTGACTTAATTAGTGATTATGTAGATAATGAAAAAATTCAAAAACTATTAGCGTTTCAAACGTTATATATCGGTATTGATCCGAAAAAAACGCCTTCATTATATACGATGATACCGATGGTCGAAATGATGTTTGGTGTTCATTATATTAAAGGTGGAATGTATCAATATACTAAAGCGCTAGAACAACTTAATTATGATTTAGGTACGGAAATTGTTACCGAAGCACCTATTGATGAGATTATTATAGATTCAAGATATAAGCGTGCCGAAGGACTAAAGGTAAAAGGTGATATTAAGAAATTTGATAAAGTTTTATGTACGGCAGATTTTCCTTATGCAGCTCAAAATCTAATTTCAGAGTCTAATGCTTTGAAAAATTATAGCACTGACAAAATAGAGAAAATGGATTACTCATGTTCTGCATTCCTACTCTATATGGGTATCGATAAAGACTTATCTGAAGATATATTAATCCATAACGTTATTTTTTCTGAGGGTTTTGATCAAAATATCGAAGAGATTTTCAAAGGGAAAATGCCAGAAGATCCATCTATTTATGTATATGCACCCAGTGTGATAGATCCATCATTAGCGCCACAAGGTAAAACGGGTCTTTATATATTAATGCCAATTTCTGAATTGAAGATAGGCGAAATGGACTGGTCTAATCCTGAGACAATTGAACACACTAAACAACTCATCTATAACAAACTTAGTACAATAGATAGTTTAAAAGATGTACAAGAACATATTGAAACTGAAATTGCTTTTACACCGCAAGATTTTGAAACACGATATAACGCTAAGTTTGGCTCAGCATTTGGTTTAATGCCAACATTGGCGCAAAGTAATTATTACCGTCCGCCAAACGTAAGCTGGGATTATGATAATTTATACTTTGCAGGTGCGAGTGCCCATCCAGGTTCTGGCGTACCGATTGTGTTAACAAGTGCGAAAATCACAGTAAAGGCTATGTTAGAAGATATTGAGCAATAACAACAGACAAAAAGCTTATTGTTATAAGAAGATTTTGTAGTATAGTCCCGGCAAGGAGGACTAGCGTTGAAAGCAGCTTGATATGAGCGCATTTTCAATTCAGTCATCTACTGCCTATATAAAAGTAGAGCCTGAAGACATTATGTCCCAGGCTCTTAGCTTATATATTAATCAACATTGATTGTTTGTGGTGAATCTATTGTATCATCGTTCATTATTTTAATGGAGTTTGGTGTTACTTTAAGTACACATAACTCGGGGTCATCTTTTGAATCGAAGAATGTTTTATCTTGTGTTTCCCATAACCAATCAATAGTAGCTTGATCATTTATGATTTCGACTTGAGCGTCAATTTCCAAGAAACTGCGATTGTTCGTATCATCATAACCAAGTAATATATGAGCGCGTGGGTTATCTTCAAATTCACTGACTTTTGTAGAATCGATATTTGTTTTCGTATATAAAGTTAAGTCATCATTGTAAAATACCATATAACGACTATTTGGAATGTTATTATGTGCTGTTGATAATACGCCTATTCTAGAAGTATTTAAAATTTTTTCAACTTCAGTTAATACTTGTGCTTTATTCATTATATATCACCTCATAATAATCTATACCCGACATTAAAAAGATGTAACAGTATAGTGCGAAATTTATTTTTGAGACAGTGTAGCAATGTAAATATAAGGAGGTTTTGGTATGAAAGCGCGTGGTTATATAGAACGTTTATGGAGAACAGAAAAATATCGTGTACTCGTACATAGTAAACAACATTATGACGAAATACGAGAGTTAATAAAGCAAGACCCATCCTACACAACAGTTAAAGACAAAATTAATGAAGCCTTAAAAATTACGCCGACAACAGGTTCTATGATTAATGCGTATGACCACATGTGGGGTTATTTTAAAAACAAAGCAACCCCTAATGAAAAGGAACAATATTTAACATTGAAGCAGCAATTCCAAGATAACCAAATTGACGCCTCACAGATACAACAGTTTTTGAAAAATATGGCAGACGCATATGAAGTGCAATACTTAATAGAAAGCACAGCTTTATATAAATAGACAAGGAGGACAAAAATGAATCTTGGCGTTATTTTAAATCGTGTGTTTAGAACAAATGATAATCCGCTATTTCATTATATTAGTGAACATAAAGAAGATATAGATCAACTTGCGATATTCATACCTATTGAGGACATGTCAGACGTCAATAAAGTAAAACAACAATATTATCATGATGTAGTAGGGAGTTTTATTCAGGCATTAAAGCAATATAATATACAGCCGTTTATAATATCTTACGATCAATTAGCTGCGGTATGTCAAAACTTAGCACTCACACATGTATTACTCGCTAAGGATATTATGAGCTACAATAATGAAGAAAATGATTATCTTCATACTAGTGATAAATTAAACAAACAGAAAATTAAAATTATAGGTAAGCGCGTTAACCACTACTTACAACCTTCAGTAACTTTTAATAAGCAACAAGAACCATACAAGGTGTTTACAAGCTTTTATAAAGCTAATAGAGATAAGATAGTTAAAAAACCTATATATAATTATAAACTTAACGATATAAGTGGCCTTTGCATAAAAGGAGAAAATAAGACTAAAATTACTTTTAGTTCCGATAAAGATCTTGAACAGCAATCTATTAAAGCTTGGCAATCGTTTTTAAAAAAAGATATAGGATATTACGCTGCAAATAGAAACGATGTAGCACAAGCATATGTCAGTGGTATGAGTATTGATTTAGCATATGGTTTACTTGATATCACTATGGTAATGAATGACCTATTAGATAATTATCCGAATGATGAGGAAAATCACGAAGCTTATATTAGAGAATTAATGTTTCGAGAATTTTATTATGTATTGATGACCCAATTTCCCGAAACAGCACATCAATCATTTAATAAGAAATACCGTAAGTTGACTTGGTCTTATAATAAAGAAAATTTTAAAGCTTGGACTGAAGGGAAAACAGGATTTCCACTAGTTGATGCTGCGATGCGTAAATTAAATAGAACAGGGCATATGCATAACCGCTTAAGAATGGTCGTATCTCAGTTTTTAACAAAAGATTTATTTATAGATTGGACATGGGGCGAGGATTATTTTAAGCGACAGTTAATAGATTACGATAATGCTTCAAATGTACATGGGTGGCAATGGTCGGCCTCTACTGGTACAGATGCCGTGCCTTATTTTAGAATGTTTAATCCAAGTACACAAGGTGAGCGTTTCGATAAAAATGGTTATTTTATTAAAGAAGAATTACCAATATTTAATGATGTCGAACCCAAATATATACATCACCCTATGTCATATATAGAACGTTTGAAAGAAGACTACGAGATTGAATTAGGGAAAAATTACCCTAAAGCAATTGTTGATCATCAAACAAGCAGAGACTATGTCATGACTAAATTTAAAAATGTGGGAAAATAGAATATTGAATATATTTCTCTATAAACTTAGAATTTATAGCAAATTTCTTAAATAAAATTCACTTTTAAGTGTTTCGGTTGGAAAATTCATGGGAATACTAAGTAACAAATAGAGGAAATAAGTTACAAAAATAGCTAAATCTTATTCGAGTATTACACGAGTGTTACAAAGGTTTAGCATTAGAAATATGCTCTCGGAACTTTCATGATAGTTTCGAGAGCATATTTTTATGTTTATTTTTAACTATTTTTGTGTAATTAGGATGTAAAAAAAGACCTGTTTTTTTTATTTGCCTGTAACCTACACCTATTTTTTAGATGTTATAGTGAGTACAGCAAATTAATCATATAAAACTTATTACCTTATAGGAGGATTTTTGAAATTATGAAAAAAACAGTATTAACTTCAACATTAGCTTTAGGATTAGGTGTAACAGGATTAGCGACAGGTCATCATGCAAATGCAGCAGAAACTACTGGAGCTGACCACGCGAAATTAGCACAATTAGCACAAAATAACCCTTCTGAATTAGACGCGAAACCAGTTCAAGAAGGTTCATATAATATTAGCTTTAATCAAAATGGTACTAGCTACCACTTCTCATCAAATGGTAAAAATTGGTCATGGGGCTTCGGTGGAGGTTCTGATCAAGGATCAACTAGTGAACAAGCTCAACAACAACAACAAAAACAAACTGAACAACCAAAACAACAAGAGCAAACTCAACAACCTGCTCAAACTCAAGAACAACCAAAACAACAAGCACCACAAACTGAACAAACTCAACAACCACAACAAGAATCTACTTCAACTTCAAGTAATTCAAGTTCAAGTGATGACAGCGGTTCTTCAGTAAACGTTAACGATCACTTAAAATTAATCGCTCAACGTGAATCAGGTGGCGACATCCATGCTACAAATGCATCTTCAGGTGCATCTGGTAAATATCAATTCTTACAAACTACATGGGATTCAGTAGCGCCTTCTCAATATAAAGGTCAACCAGCTTCATCAGCACCTGAATCAGTTCAAGACGCAGCGGCTGTTAAATTATACAACTCTGCTGGTGCTTCACAATGGGTAACTGCATAATTTAAAATTAAATTATGTTCCCTTTTAAAATAAGCCTTACCTCTATGAGGGTAGGGCTTATTTTTTTATGTCTAAATAATTAGTTTGATCAACTATAAAGTCATACTAAAGCGAAGATTCTATTCATTAAACAAAATATATTAGGATAGGCTTAATGTTGACAGCACTATGTGCCTAGTAGTCGATTTTTAGAAGTGTTAAATGCTTTATTTATGGAAGAAAACTATGGCCAATATACGACGGCGAGACATACTTGTAGCTTTGAATCCGTTGATGTTTGTTATGCCAATAAAATGATGGGCTTATTTAGAAAATCTAAAATAAACTTTATTGTGTGGCAAACTGAAAACATGCATTTAAGAGGTAGTAATTGCACAAAATGCTTATGAAGCAGTTCGTGAGTGTGCTGAAGCTATGACTTCTGCGCGTAATGGAAAATATATTTTTAAACGTACATCTAGAAAAAATAATGTAGAAATAGATTTCTTAAAAATTAAACTGCATTTATTATTTATAATAGATAAAATAGTCTGATTGTTAATTTTCTTTCTAGGGTAAGTTAATAATGGGTGAGGTGAATGATGATGACAAATATTTCTTGTAAACGTATTTTATTAACTGGTTTAGCAGGTGGATTAGTCGGTGGTATGGTTAAAATGGGCTGGGAAAGTATCGTTCCGCCTAGGACGCCAGAACGTGATGAAGAACCACCACCAGTAACGATGATGAAACAATTTAACGTACCTGATAGTATTCAAAATTATACTGTTACGTATAATAGTAATGAAATACCATTAGCAGTTATGGGTATTCATTATGGATTTTCTGTAGCAAATGCATTCGTATATGCAATATTAGCAGAAAAATGTAATAAAATTACTTTAGGCAAAGGATTGTTATTTGGTGTTGCTATTCATGTTATCTTTCATGAATGGGTATTACCAAAACTAAAATTAACTCCTGAAGCAACAGCATTACCACTACAAGAACATATTTCTGAATTATTAGGACATATGATATGGATGAATAGTATTGATTTATTCAGAACTGCAGTAAAATAATTAGTTAAATAAGCACAGTGATTTTCAATAAACGGAATCACTGTGTTTTTGTATAATATACCAAATACCCATATGATAGCCTCATAGTATATTATAAAAAAGTAAGTGAATGTACAATATCTAAACTTGTGCAATACATAATTGAGTGAAGTTAGGGTATACATTATGCATAAACGAATTAGGGAGGCTACTATATTTTATGCGTTTAAATAAATTAACGATCGTATTTTGGGTTGCCTTAATGATATGTACATTATTCGTTGTTTATGGCGCAATTTGGCCTAAACAACTAGAAACGGGCACTCAAGCAATTACAGACTTTATAGCTGTAAATTTTGGTTGGTATTACTTATTACTTGTACTCGTAATACTCATTGTCTGTGTTTATTTATTATTTTCTAGATATGCTTCAATAACTTTGGGCGAAGAAGGAGAAGAACCCGAGTTCTCACTTAAATCATGGTTTGCTATGCTCTTTAGTGCTGGTATGGGCATGGGCCTTGTCTTTTGGACGACGGCCGAACCAATTAGTCATGCGTATACGTTAACACCGATTCATAAAGCCGGTACGCAGACGGCAATTAACGATGCGATGCAGTTTGCCTTCTTCCATTGGGGCATACATGCATGGGGAGTTTATGGAATTGTTGCCTTGGTATTCGCATATTTTAACTTCCATAAAGGATATCCAGGCTTAGTAAGTGCAACGCTCACGCCAATATTCGGTACAAAGATGATGAGAGGACCTATTGGTGGTGCTATTGATGTGTTAGCCATTATTGCAACAGTTACAGGTGTCGCAGCTACCTTAGGATTTGGTGCATTACAAATTAACCAAGGCTTACACTTTTTATTTAAAACACCATCGAATTTTGCCATGCAAGTAGTGATCATTATTATTGCGACAATATTATTTACATGGTCTGCATGGTCAGGTATCGATAAAGGAATAAAAAGTTTAAGTAACATCAATATGGTTTTAGCATTTATAGTGTTAGTAGGATTGTTTATCGTAGGTCCGACACTACAAATTTTAAATACTTTTACGAATGCATTAGGCGACTATATTTTTAATTTCTTCAAAATGAGTTTACGTATTCCACAAAGTGGTGGCGACAAATTCCAATGGGTACAACAATGGACGTTGTTCTATTGGGCATGGTGGATTTCATGGGCACCATTCGTAGGTATCTTTATTTCACGTGTGTCTCGTGGTAGAACAATCAAAGAATTTATTTTAGGTGTCTTATTTGTGCCAGCACTTGTCTGCTTTATATTTTTTGCAGTCTTTGGCGCTTCAGCAATCTTTGTGCAACAACATGGTATTGCCAATATTGCAAAGCAAGCAACTGAAACAGCGACGTTTGCAACGCTAGAACATTTCCCATTGGGCTTTGTCCTAAGCATACTCACTTTATTTGTCATCATGATTTTCTTCGTAACTTCGGCAGACTCGGCAACATATGTATTAGGGATGTTAAGTTCTAAAGGCGAAATTAACCCGTCTGGTATCGTAAAAGTAAGTTGGGGCATTATCTTAGCATTATTTGCAATTATTATGATATACACAGGAGGTACGCAATCGATTCAAAACCTCTTGATTATTGCAGCACTACCATTCTCCATCGTCATTATCTTTATGATGTGGGCATTGTTTAAATCGCTAGCTATAGAAAAGCCACGACATACCAATAACAAACTGTACGTCGGGGATGAAACATTATTGCATTATCGGAAAGTAAATCAAGACGATATTGAAGAAAATAACGATCAACAACATACAACTAAATAAGTATAATAATGCGACTGTGGCATATAATGTCACAGTCTATTTTTGTGTAGTGAATTTTTGGCATGCCATATTTTTTGAAAATTAATTTATATTTTATCTTATTATATTGACCATCTTTCATAGTCGTAAATACTGTGGTATGTTTTTTTAAAAGCGATTACATAAAAGGAGGAATTAATATGGAATGGTTAAAATTAATTGGCATTGTCATTATCATTGTCGGTTTTTTATTGAAGATCGACACGATTGCGGTTGTCTTAATCGCGGCGATAGTGACAGGACTTGTTTCTGGCATGGATTTTACAGACATTTTGTCTACCTTAGGTAAAGCTTTTACTGATAATAGGCTTGTAACATTATTTTTACTCACATTGCCAATGGTTGGTTTGATTGAACGCTTCGGCTTAAAGCAACAAGCTTCTAAACTGATTGGTAAGATTAACAAGGTGACGAGTGGTAGGCTGATGACCGTGTATTTAGGTGTTAGAGAACTAGCTGGGCTAGCATCTATTAGGATTGGAGGACACCCCCAATTTGTGAGACCATTAATTAATCCAATGGTACAAGGTGCTTTGCGCACGCGTTTTAAATTAACTAGTAAACAAGTAGATGACAAAGATGTAGAACTTATTAAAGCTCAAACATCAGCAATGGAAAATTATGGTAATTTCTTTGGACAAAATTTATTTGTCGGTGGTGCGGGAGTGTTATTAATGGTAGGGACATTTAAGTCATTAAAAATTAATGTCGATGCCGTAGATTTAGCGTTGGCTTCAGCGCCAATAGCGATTATTACGTTTGTGATTGTGTGGCTTAATAATATGCGTATAGATCGTTATTTCCAACGTAAATACGGACAAAAAGAGGTGATGAAAGATGAGTAGTCATACTTTAGATACTTTGTTAGAAATATTTTATGTGTTAATTGGCTTGCAATTATTTTATACAGCCTTACGTGTTTTGAAGGCGCAAGATAGAAGTAAGAAATACGGTACGGCATTATTTTGGGTTATTTTAGGCGTATTATTTATTTTTGGACCATACATACCAAACAGTATTAATGGCGTGTTGATATTATGTATGGGTGTGCTGACTTTATTCAAACAAGTAGCAATTAAAAATATTGTCGATGTTACAGATCAAGAGGTCGAAGCGGGAGCATCAAAATACGGAAACAAACTATTTATACCGGCGATTGTCTTAGCAGTAGTGGCAGTCGTAGTATCGAATTGGACACCACTTGGAGGTGCAGTTGGCTTAGGTGTGGCTTCTATCATAGGTATCATCGCGGCGGCAGTCGTAATCAAACCTAAAGCGTCCTACATTTTACATGATAGCGATAGACTGACACAGCAAGTTGGGACGGTCGGTATCTTACCACAATTTTTAGCCGCATTAGGTGTGCTATTTACGGTGAGTGGTGTAGGTAACGTGATATCTAAAGGTATATCTTCATTTTTACCAGAAGGTAATCACTTGATTGGTGCGACAGCTTATATTGTAGGCATGGTTTTATTTACAATGTTGATGGGCAATGCATTTGCGGCATTTACAGTTATTACAGCGAGCATAGGGATGCCATTCGTTATCGTACAAGGAGGAGACCCTGCGATAGCTGGAGCATTAGCCATGACAGGTGGATTTTGTGGTACGCTACTAACTCCAATGGCTGCGAACTTTAATACATTGCCAGTTGCTTTACTCGAAATGAAAGAAGAGTTTGGTGTTATTAAGGCACAAGTTCCTATTGCCATTACGTTGATTATCGTACATATCGTATTGATGTATTTTTGGGCATTTTAATTATAAGGAGGAAACATTATGAAAATATTAATAGCAGCATTTGATCCATTCGGTGGAGAGAAAGTAAACCCAGCGTTAGAAGCGGTAAAGCAATTGCCAGAACAAATTGGAGAACATCATATTACAAAATTAGAAATTCCTACCGTGTTCCATGAATCGAAAGATGTATTGGCGGAAACTTTAGCACAAGACAGTTATGATGCTGTGTTAACAATAGGACAAGCTGGTGGACGCTTTGAATTAACGCCTGAACGTGTCGGCATCAATGTTGATGATGCACGTATTGCGGATAATAAAGGCAATCAACCTATTGATGCACAAATTCAACCCCAGGGCGCCCCGGCTTATTTCTCTAATATGCCTGTAAAAGCGATGACTGAAGCCATTCAAAATGCGGGTGTACCGGCACGTTTATCCAATACAGCCGGTACCTTTGTATGTAATCACATTTTATATCAAATGGGCTATTTACAAGCGACAACTTATCCAAATATGCTATTTGGATTTATTCACGTACCTTTTATACCGGAGCAAGTAGCGACAAAGCAAAATGTACCATCTATGTCATTAAACACAATTGTTCAAGGATTGACTGCAGCAATCAAATCGATCTCTACAGATGATGATCATAAAGTGGCACTAGGTGAAACACACTAAAATTAATAATATATAAATAAACGCCCTCGATCATTAAATGATGAGGCCGCGTTGGTTATCTAAAATGAGTATAACCCTAGCAGGAGTGGGACTATAAATGTGTTTAAGCATTCATAGTCCCACTTTATTTATATTCATATTGCCACCGAGAAGTTAATTAGTCAATTTGAATATTTGAACTTGTGTCTTCTCGTTGCGCTTTAGGAAGTTTCACGTGAAGCATTCCATTATTATAAGAAGCAGTAATGTTGTCTCTATCTATATTATTAAATGAAAATTGTCTACTTACATTGCTATAACTACGTTCACGTTGTATAACGTGGCCTTCGTCGTCTTGTGCTTCGTTTTCAACTGTTTGTTTTCCTACAATAGTTAAAATATTGTTATCGAATTGAAGTTGTATATTTTCTTTATCCATACCAGGTAGCTCTGCTTCTAGCTCATAAGCATCTTCTAATTCTGTAATATCGGTTTTTATATTTTGACTTGGAAATTGGTCAAAGAATTGACGTCCAAAGTCTTTAAAGAAATCGCTCGGGTTCACGTCGAAAATTGAGTTGTTGAAAGGTTTCATTTCAAATGCCATAAAACATCTCTCCTTATTCTTGTGATTGGCTTTTAGGCATAAAGTGTAGTGCTTAATTGTTTGCTGTCATATGCCTTCTTTAACCTTACAACGATATAATAACACATAGGTCAAAGAAAGTCAAAGTCAAACAACTTATTTTGACTTTTTGAGTTATTAACTGACTTTATCGATATTTAAGAAATAGTTAATAGTAGTTAATCCTAAGTTAATATGATTTTTGAAGCGGTCTTATTATGATTAAAGCATAAACTAAATTGAAAGAAGGAAATCATATGAACATCAAAACATTAGTATTTTCAACGACTATTGCAGGTACTTTATTATTAGGCGCTTGTAACAATATGGAAGACAAGAAAGTTGAAAAGTCAGAAACAAAAACGGAAATGAAAGACGATCAAAAATCTACTGACAACGCTAAAGTAGAAAAAGAAGGTACATTCAAATCTGAAAACAAAGAAAAAGTAGAAGGTAAAGCAATGATTAAAGACGGTAAACTTATGCTTACTAATTATAGCTCATCTAAAGGCCCAGACTTACACGTATACTTTACTAAAGGTAACAAAATTAAAGACGGTAAAAAAATTGATGCCGTTAAACACGATGAAGCGACACAAACATTTGACCTTAAAGACATAGATGCTGAGCAGTATGACACAGTGACAATATACTGTGACAAAGCACACGTTATTTTTGGATCGGCTAAATTAAAATAATATGACGGGCGGGGAAGTATTATTAATGTAAGTTAACAATACTTTGCTGCCTTTTTTAGGAGTGAACACAATAATGATAGGAAAACTAATAATATTATTTATTCGCTTAGGTTCAGGCACTTATATATTATTTCAAGGTTACGAAAAATTAACTGGTGGTTTTGCGTTAGATGGGTTAGTACCCGTTATTAAAGAAAATCAAGATTCACCATATTGGTATAAAGACTTTTTCGAATACGTCGTAGCACCTAATTTAGAGTTGTTTAAATGGATAATTCCTTTAGGAGAAATAGCGATAGGTTTGGCGCTTATTTTAGGCATATTGTCATATACAGCTAGCTTTTTCGGTGTGTTTATCATGTTAAATTATATTTTGGCAGACATGATATTTACATACCCAACACAACTGTTTTTCTTTATAATATTATTAATGAATAAAGAAACGATGAAAACATTAAGTTTAAGTCATTTCTTAAAAAGGACAACAGGTAAGGGTTGATAACAATGAGTCACGTGTTAATCGTAGATGACGAACAAGATATTAGAGAAATTTGTAAAACCTATTTTGAGTTTGAAGGTTATGAAGTAACGACAGCTTGTGATGGTAAGGAAGCACTCCGTAAGTTATATAATGGTGTGGATTTAATCATTTTAGATATTATGATGCCTGAGCTTAATGGTTATAAAGTTGTAGCGGAAATGAAAGCGCAAGGTTTGGATATTCCTTACATTTATTTAACTGCAAAGACGACTGAAAGCGAGACAATATATGGCTTAATGCTCGGTGCAGATGATTACGTTAAAAAACCTTTTAGTCCAAGAGAATTGGTCATACGTGCTAAAAATATTTTAGCTAGAGCGCCACAAAAACCCACGCACAAAGATATTATTGAATGTGGTAGTTTAATACTTAATAATTTAACTAAAACAGCAGAAATTAACGGACAAGAATTAGGATTTAGGATAAAAGAATTTGAATTGTTATGGTATTTTGCAACGCATGAAACAATGGCTATTTCCAAGTCAGAATTGTTAGAGAAAGTATGGGGCTATGCGTATTACGAAGACATGAACACATTAAATGTGCATATACACCGCATTAGAGAAAAATTAGAAGCCTGTCAGTATGATGAATATACAATAGCTACGGTGTGGGGACTTGGTTATAAGTTCCAAAGGAGTGTTTGATATGTCCATTCGTAAACAATTATTTTATGCATTTATAGTTTCAATACTCATTACGACACTTTTCGTTTGCGTGCTATATAAATTAATGTGGTTTAACGCGCATCAAACAATCATGTTAACATTAGGATCCTTTATTTCTAGTATGATTACGATGATTATAGCAATATTTTTATTAGCGCCAACGATTCAAAAAATAGAACAATTAAACATCCAAACACAACAAATCGCACAAGGTAATTTTAATATTGAAAGTTTACCAATAACATCTCCCAAAGAATTAAAAGAATTAAATATTTCATTCACTATGATGATAGCTAAAATTCAAGCACAAATGGCAGATATCCAATTAGAACAAGATGAAAAAATAGCGATGATTCAAAATTTAGCACACGATTTAAAAACCCCCTTAGCAAGTATTAAATCGTATTCAGAAGGACTTAAAGATGGCATCATACATGACACAGAAGATATAGTAGCGGCTTATCGTATTTTAATAACTCAAACAGACCGTTTGTCACAAATGTTTGATGATTTAACAGACTTAATAGCTGTAAATCGTACCGAGCAACTACAAGCAACGATTAATATGGATCAATTGTTAATTCCAGTATTAGAAAGTTATCAGCAACAATTAACGACAGAACATAGAGATATACAATTAAATATTGATCATACCATCCCTCCATTTCAACAAGACAAAGTAGCACTCGAAAGAATCATTACTAATTTTATCGACAACGCATTAAAATTTTCAGCTAAAGGCACACCGATTAAGATAGATGTTAGTAGCCCCTCTAATAACCAACTAGCGATATCAGTGACTGATAAAGGTATAGGTATTAAAGAATCACATTTGCCGCATATTTTTAATCGCACGTATAGAGTAGAAGCATCCCGCAATAAGTCAACCGGTGGCACAGGTTTAGGTCTGTATATTGCACAGACTTTAGCCGAGCGAATAGGTGGCGATATTAAGGTCAATAGCGTTTTTAGTAAAGGCACTACGATAACAATCACTTTCCCAATATAACCATCTTAAAAGCATCTAGTTATAGATGCTTTTTTAATTTATAAAAAGTGCATAATAAATAGTTAACAGGGGTAAACTATAGTAGTAAGTAATTTTTCTTGCGTTATATGTAAGCGATTTCATATAGTTGGTATAAATATATAAAACAATGAGTTAGGAGTATGATTATGAAAGATAAAGTGATTATCGTAACTGGTGGTAGCAGCGGTATGGGTAAAGCAATGGCTAAGCGATTTGTCGAAGAAGGAGTCAATGTCGTCATAACTGGACGAACTTTAGAGAAATTAGAAGCAACGAAACAAGAAATTGAGCAACGTGAAGGACAAGTACTGTGTGTCACAATGGATGTTCGAGACCCTGAAAAGGTACAACAGACTGTCGATGAAACATTAGACAAGTTTGGCAAGATTGATGGCTTAGTAAATAATGCGGCAGGTAATTTTATTTGCCCGGCTGAAGACTTATCACTAAACGGTTGGAATTCAGTTATTAATATCGTATTAAATGGTACTTGGTATTGTACGCAAGCTGTTGGTAAACATTGGATTGAGCAAGGACACAAGGGCGTTATCGTCAATATCGTTGCACCTTATGCGTGGACATCTGGACCTGGCGTTATTCACTCAGCAAGTGCTAAAGCAGGCGTATTATCCATGACACGTACAATTGCTATAGAATGGGGTTCAAAATATGGTATTCGTGCTAATGCGATTGCGCCTGGACCAATTGATAACACTGGGGGCGCTCAAAGGCTGACGTTATCCGAAGATGCTCGGCAGCAAACACTAGACAGTGTTCCGTTAAATCGTATGGGTCAACCGGAAGAAATAGCTGGATTAGCGCGCTTCTTATTTTCAGATGAGGCGAGCTATATTAATGGAGATTGCATTACGATGGACGGTGGTCAATGGTTAAATCGTAATCCATTTTAACGTGAGGATAAATAAAAAATCACGTCCACCTTATTAAGATGGGCGTGATTTATAGTTATATTATTGATTTACTAAATCTTTGAAGTTTTCTAAGCGTTTTGCTTTTTCTTCTTCACTGATATCATGTTTTTGAACGTAACGGTTTTTTTCGTGTGCTGCACATTCGTGTGAACAAGCGCCTAAATAACGTTCTTCGTTTTCTTCAGAAACTAAAATCTGACGGTTACACTCAGGGTTGCTACAGTTGATGTAACGTTCACATGGAGTACCATCGAACCATTCTTTACCGACAACTGTTTTGTCTACTTGGTTAATTTCTACACTAATACGTTCATCAAATACGTACATTTTACCGTCCCATAATTCACCTTTTGTTTCAGGGTCTTTACCGTAAGTTGCAATACCGTCTTTAAGTTGGCTTACATCTTCGAAACCTTCTTTTAATAACCAGCCAGAGAATTTTTCGCAACGAATACCACCAGTGCAATAAGTGACAATTTTCTTATCCATAAATTGCTCTTTGTTTTCTTTTATCCAGTCGGGTAAGTCTCTGAATCTAGTTATGTTAGGACGAATAGCCCCTCTGAAATGACCTAAATCATATTCATAGTCATTACGTGCATCGATCACGACTGTATCGTCAGATTGTAATGCGTCTCTGAATTCAGTAGGTGATAGATATTTACCTGTTAATTCTTTAGGATTAACATCATCTTCAAGATCTAAAGCGACAATTTCATTTCTTGGGCGTACGTGCATTTTTTTGAATGCGTGACCTTCAGCTTCGTCAATTTTGAAGACGATATCACTGAATCTAGTGTCAGCTCTCATGTGAGCGATATAATTATCAGTTACTTCTTTAGGTCCAGACACTGTACCATTAATACCTTCAGAAGATACTAAAATACGACCTTTTAAGTCGTTGTCCTTACAAAATTGTAAATGCTCAGCTGCAAAAGTTTCAGGGTCATCAATCGTTACGTATTTATAAAATAACAATACTCTATAATCCATTATACTAACTCCTCTTAATTTTAATGTTGTTTTAAATCATTTATATAAGTGCCTGTGTGATTTGATGATATAACTATCAATGTTTTTATCTCGCACCCTTGTAGTATTTTTATTTATGAAGGGGCAAAGAAATTCCATATTATATTTTAACAAAAAAGCGATAATATTCAATGTATTAATATAATTAAGTTTACTCTTTTTCCATAATTTAAGAAATAGGGTAGGGGGAAATAGTTGCGAAACTTTGGTGAACAACAATCAGGAGCGTATGTAATTATTAACCTAAATATAAAATATTTCATTTTTATCGATGGGGTTAGTCTGACGTTTGTCTGAAGTTACAGTGCGGGTTGTCTAAAAAAACGATA
>NZ_JAVTDB010000063.1:0-31291 GCF_032139365.1 Staphylococcus kloosii | reverse complement strand
TACTGTTTTTGTAATATTAATTTCAACACATCTGATGTGACAACGTTTAAAAGCGTATGTAAATATTATTAAAAAAATTTAAAAATTGTATGAACAAAAAACAGGGTAACTTTTATTTAAAAAGTTACCCTGTTTTGCTGTATATTTAAACGAGTACGTTGCCGTTTTCATCAGCTGGTTTAAATAACGTAATTATAGCGCCTATAATGGCTAGAATGTGTGGGATGGCAGTCCAACAAAACACTAAGAAAATTAAACCCACAACTGGTTTGCGTGCATAAAATTTATGAACGCCAAAGCTACCTAAAAATACAGCTAATACAATATATAAAACTTTATTTACTTCATTCATTATTTTGTCACCTCCCTAATCACAATTAATTAGAAGATATATTTATATTTTATCTATAATCATTGGAAATTGCTAATAACTTAATAGTTACTAGAGTCATAATTTCTTAATTTTTAAAGTTATCACTTTAATTACTAGTCAAAATAATTATTTTTGTAAATAATGTCATTAAAATGTTAATACATTTGTCTATTGAACGCTCATAATAAATGATAAGATAAATACAATAAATATTCGATTATAATTTAACTTAAATTATTGAGTAAGGAGGTTCATGTTATGAGTTTACATTTCCTAATAGTATTTTGGCTATCATTTGTCTTTTTAGTTGCAGGTATCATTACCTTTATTCTTTTCAAACAAAAAAACCCTTCCGAAGGCAAAGATTCATTACTTGGTGTAACAGTAATGCTACTCATTTTCGGCATAGTTGGTATTTTGTTCAGCCTAATATTTAGCTAACTATAATCATATGACACGTAATATTGAACATTTTTCAGAGGTGACGCCCTATGTATTTACAAAACTTTCCTCAGTGGCAAGTAATAAATAAAAGTACGAAAAAGTTTGCTATTCAAGAGGAACAACAAAGCTTATCTATAGTTAGCCCTATTAATGATTATGCTTTCGCTATTTTAAACCAAGTATTTTTCACTATAACTGATAATGAAATTACTGAAGTAACGACAGAAAATAATAGTGATGAACTAACGATTGAAGTTGATAAAGAAAACACCAGCATTACAATTATTGATAAAAACTGATCATCAATAGTTGTACGTTACACTTATGCATCCTAACTGTCCGCTTAGAAGAATAAATGAACACTTACGATTTAAATAATGCGACTTAAGAATAATTGCCCAAAATTAAATTGTTACCTATATAATAAAGATAAGTTAAAACAAAGAAGGAGGTAACACTATGGATTGGACAGAAATCGTAGGTGGTATCATCAAAGTTGTTAAAACGATCGTAGATAGCTTTAAATAATCTGATATAACTTCTAAGGAGGCCGTAATTATGGATTGGACTCAAATCGTAGATGGTGTCTTGAACGCTATTAAAGCAATCATAGATATCTTTTAATCATAATTTCTTTTTTTAAAATAACTCTTAGTATGCTATCGTTTTTATTTACTAAAAATTTTCTTTACAACTATATGCAGCCCAACATCTTTCTATAAGATGGTTGGGTGCTTTTTTATTTTATAACACTACTTATTTGTCTATATTTAAAGAATTCGGGTAATGATTACTAAATGGTATAATTTAATTTAGTGATTGGGCGTGGTTAGAATGAAATATGTAAAAAAAATTCTGTTACTTGTAACTGGCATATTTATAGTACGCGCATTATTGTTAAATGTAAATGAAACGAGTGATGATAAAGTTGAAAATAAAGTTAATGTAGAAGCAAAACGCTAAAGTAAATTACTCTAGCGTTTTTTATGTTAAAATTAATAAAAATCTTTAATGAGTTGATGACATGCACAAATTAAAACATACAATGGAGACAAAACAAGCATACATATATTTCTTCGCAGTAATTGTCGGTATACTATCGGGTATTTCCTCTACGGCAGTTGCTACGTTTTTCAAAGCAATAACCACACCTGCTATTATAATTTTAATGATTAGTATGTTCTGCCAACTGCCTTTAAATAACTTAAAAAGCCAATTTGCTAATTTAAAATTTATAATAGTCTTATTATTAACAAACTTTCTATTCATACCCGTATTAGTTTGGCTACTCGTTGCAATCTTTAACATTCATTCTGGCCCTATTCAGTTAGGACTTTATTTAGTTTTGCTTATGCCTTGCATTGATTACGTCATCGTTTTCACTAGTTTAGGCAAAGGCAATGCAACTATGTTGTTATTAAGTACACCTTTATTGCTAATAGTTCAAATCATTTTACTACCTGTTTACTTCAATATTTTCCTCACACGTAGCGTATATAACTATTTTGAGTTAACAACATTTTTATTGGCTTTTATATTTTTTATTTTAATACCATTTATCATAGCATTGATTTTACAAAAGTTTAGCTACAACAACAAAGTGTTAAATAATTTGAATCATATAACGCATTGGCTACCTGTCCCAATGATGGCATTAGTACTCATAGCAGTTATCGCTTCTCAAGTTTCATTTGTAGCGAAAGCGCTCCCAGTTATCTATCAAATTATTCCCCTTTACATTTGTTTTGCTATTGTCGCACCTATTATCGGAAATCTATGTGCCAAACTATTTAAATTGGATATTACGTTACGACGCACCATAGCATTCAGTGCTACGACGAGAAACTCGCTTGTCGTATTACCTTTTGCCTTAACATTACCTCAAAATTTAGCTGTTACTGTAACTCCAATTATCGTTACACAAACTATTATTGAATTGATATTTGAAGTAATTTATATTCACGTCATTCCTAAACTAATAAAATAAGGGAACGGGACAAAATCTTATTTATAGAAAAAGATTTTGTCCCGTTCCCGCCTTTAAAATTTCACTTTATTATAGTTTAGTATAATCTTGATCATGTAACATCTATCTTACGTTATATTTGTCAGTAAATGCGCCCATTTTATTGTCACAAAATTGTTCCTCTAATGGCATTTCTACGTTAATAGTACCGTGATCTTTTACACGGTCATATAATGCTTCTACTTCTTTTACATCCGCTTCGTTATTAATATCATAACCAATCAATAATGAAATTGATTCATTTATAGCAAAAGGCTTACCAAAAGAAACAGAAGCTAATATCGTTGTTCCAGCAATTTCAAAATTTGAATACATTGTTGCATTACTAGCTTCGTCTTCGGATATGTCAAAACTGCTCGCTTGTTGTGGATTTACTAGCAAGCGCTTTATATCAGTTGCCCCAAAAACTTCTTCATAATATGCGATTACTGCTTTTGTGTTATCAAACGATTAATATGGAAATAATGCTGCCATTATTGTACCTCAAATTTTGATATGTCTTTTTTAAACACTCAAAGTTTTATCCCTTTTTGATCAATCTCATTCATACTGAATTAGAGTGTATCATAATTTATTAGAGGAGATTAAAGTATCTTAGCTGTAATCGGTTTATTATATATACTTTTTATTGTGTTTACGTCTACAAAATAGTAAAATTAATTTAATAAATTTTACGCTGTTTAATGTAGTCATACACCTATTGATGTTTTAATATATTTACGGCGTGGAATACGTCGAATAGTGTAAAATTATATCATAGACCATGCTGACTTAATTATTTAAACTTAAGCATTAACATTTAGTTTTTTATTGTATTATTTTTACTACACAAATCATCACAAATAACTAAGCAAGTTTAAAAGTTTTGTCTGTTATAGAAAACATATTTTTAGGGGTGGGACATTATGAGGAAAATATTATTATATGTTTTTATAGCTTCTCTTAGCATTTTAAGTTTTAAATTTTTAAATGCCAATACGATTAAACACACATCAACTTCAGACGATCACGATGAAACTGAAGAAGATGAAGATCGTACAGACGACCAGTTTTAAATTGTTTTGAATTGCCTTCTGTTTATACGAAGGCTTTTTTATTTGTCTAGCTTTTTTATTAAAGTAAATTTAAAAAATCTATAACAATGGTTAATCATTGCTATAGATTCAAAATACATTATTTTCTTACTGCTTTTAGTATAAATGATACAATTAAAATTAAAACAATTGCACCGATTAATGCTGGGATAATAGGTACGCCACCTAAAACTGGTCCCCAAGTACCTAATATTTTACTACCTAAAGCAGAACCAATTAAACCGGCAACAATATTACCTAAAATGCCACCTGGGATATCTTTACCAAGGATTGCACCAGCTAACCAGCCGATTAATCCTCCGACTATAATCATAAGTATAAAGCCCATAACTTAATTCCTCCTAAATATATGTTGTGTATGGTATTTCCATATATATGTTACCCTTACAACATTATCTAAAACCTAGTTATAGCAAAGAATTTAAGCATTTTTATAACCTCAGAGTGTGAATTCCTTCAAAATATTTCTCGCAACTAATTATTAAATCATTAGATTTTATATGATAGATCATAATAATTAAATAGCATTAATTAGTTTGTCAACATCTTCTTTTTTAGTAGACCAACTTGTACATAGTCTAATCACAATTTTTTCAGCACTTAATTTTTCCCAAATTTGAAAAGCAAAGTCTTTACTTAATGTTTCCATCTGTTGGCGTGAAATTATCGGGAACAATTGATTTGTTGGTGAGTCATATTGCATTGTGATACCTTTTTGTTGTAATTCTGATTTGAGTAAGTTAGCCATATCAAGCGCATGACGCCCTAATTGAACATATAAATTGTTTTGAAATAACGTTGTAAATTGAATACCTAAAAGTCTTCCTTTTGCTAATAATCCACCATGTTGTTTCATCATATATCTAAAATCTTGTTGTAAATCATTATGAGTTATGACAATCGCTTCTCCAAAAAGTGCACCTACTTTCGTGCCACCTATGTAAAATACATCTGTCAGTTTAGTTAAATCATTTAACGTAATATCATTTTGATCTGTAGCTAATCCATATCCTAAACGTGCACCATCTACCATTAAATAAAGATCGTTACTTTTACACACATTATAAATTTCAGTAAGTTCCTTCTTTGAATATAAACTACCTAATTCAGTTGGTTGTGATAAATAAACTAATTTGGGCTGTGGTATGTGTTCGTGTGTGGCATCATCCCAATAATCCGCTACATATTTAGTAATTTGTGCAGCTGCAAGCTTACCATTATTATTATTTAATTCAATAACCTTGTGGCCAGTTGCTTCAATTGCTCCGGTTTCATGTACAGCAATGTGCCCTGTATCAGCTGAAATTACTGCCTGATAGGGTCTTAAAATCGAAGCTATAATTGTCGTATTTGCTTGTGTTCCCCCTACCATTAGATGTACGTCGATATCATCGTTATCACATGCTTGTTTAATCAAAGTTTGCGCACTTTCAGTGTATTTGTCAGTACCATAGCCAGGCAATTGTTCTTCATTAGTTTTATATAAAGCATCTAAAATTGCAGTATGACCACCAGCAACGTAATCATTATCAAATCTAATCATTTTTATTCCTTCTTTCAAAAATAGACATAATTTCCATCATATTTTTATTTAATGTGAAAATTTCTGCTTCATCTAAACCATCAATCATTTGATTTACTTGTTTATTTGATGCTTCGTTTAAGTATTCAAATAATTTATTCCCTTCAGTAGTTAATTTGATAATTTTACTACGACTATCTGTAGGGGACGTTACTTTCTCTATTAATCCCTTTTTATTAAATCTACTTAATACTCTACTTAAATAACCTTTATCCATATTTAAAGTTTGGACAATTTCACTCGCGATACAATCATGACGAATGCCTATTTCGATAATGACCCTTGCCTCAGTAAACGTATAATTACTATCAAACTTATTATTACTAAAGACATCTAATTTATTCGTGTAATATCTATTAAATTCTCTAATATTATTAATAATTTCCTTCATGTCATCCTCCTATTTTATTAATATAGCAATTTTAGTTGACTTAGTCAATTATAATTGACTTAAGTACTATCTTAAAAAATTATTTATAATCTTAAAATATGGTAATATGGAGAAAATTAACGAGAGAGGTTCGCTACTTATGAAATTATTAATTAAATCGACGCCACAACTCACAAATTTGGAATTAATCAATATATTTATCGAGAGGACTAAAGTATTTGTAGTGGAACAAAGTGCCGCTTATCAAGAAGTTGATGAAGCAGACAAAGATGCCAAACATGTTTTTTTCAAAGAACAGGACGACATTGTCGCATATACTAGAATTATTAATCATGAAGACGCGGTTGCATTTGGCAGAGTACTCGTGAACAAATCTTATAGAGGACAAAATTTTGGTAGAAAAATTGTAGCGGCAACTTTAGAAGAAATTAAAGCAAATGATGATAAAAAGCACGTACGCATTTCAGCTCAAGCAAGATTGCAAAAATTTTATGAATCATTTGGTTTTAAGGTGAGTTCAGATGTTTATTTAGAAGATAATATACCGCATGTCGCAATGACATTGTATTTATAAACCAAGCAAAAATGTCGCGACTCATGTAACCATGGGACACGACATTTTTTTATATTGATAAAGGACTAATACATTATCTTATTTTATGAGTTAAAAAAACGGAATAATTTCACTAGCTTTAAGGATATCTTGTGTATAGAAAAACTGTTTCCCCTCGCCAGTATAGGCAGGGTTGAGAATCATATTAGCTTTAGCATTATAGAGCCATTCCGGATCTATTCCACTATTTAAAATGTCTTGAAACTCTTGGAAATCCTTATTCCAATTTATGTTAAGTTTCATAAACTCACCTCAAGACTATAATAGAACAAACGTTCTCTTTTGTAAAGTGACATGTGCAATATAACATTCATTAGCATAATACTGTAGTAAATAATAATTAATACTACCCACTGATGCCAAACTCCCTTTAAGCAATTTCAGCACAAATCAATCCAAGCAAACATACTTTTTCGTCATTGAAACCTACTATTAAATAGTAGATCTTTCCTTGTTAAAAAATGATATAAAAAGACCCCCAATTAAGGGGGCTGTCGGTTTAAAGGAAGTGTACCTATGCATGCCAAAGGGCACGCACAAGTTACTGTAACCTTTAAGCCACATGCCCTAAGGCATGCAAAACCATTATATGTAAATTCATTGTTAATGTAAAATAATATTGTTCTAAACTGTTTTATTTTCTACACATCTTCATAAACAATCTTTGTTCATTGGTGTAATCATAAACACATTAATGAGATAATATGTTTAAGTAATATAGCATTTATTAATTACACATACAGAGGTCTTCTATGTCTATTACTTTAATTACATTTATACTACTAGCTATCTTTCTAGGCGCATTTATACGTACTTATTTCGGCTTTGGCGAAGCTCTAATTAGTATGCCTCTATTAGCATTAATTGGTTTAGATATTAATAGTTCTATATCAATTATAGGTTTAGCAGGTTTAACTGTTGCGATATTTAATATTTTATCTGAATTAAAACATATAAAGTACAAAATATTAAGTTTAATGTTATGCAGTAGTATCATTGGTATTCCTATTGGTATATATATTTTGAACCATTTTAATACAACAGTAATACAAATTATCTTAGCACTCTTTTTATTGTTATATGGGACTTATGCTTTTGGCAAAAGACAATTCTTAAAAAACAATCGCAAACTTACATTGCAATCTCCTTATTGGAGTACGATTGCTGGTATAATTTCAGGTATATTAGGAAGCCTATATAACTCTCATGGTGTCCCGATAGTCATCTATGCCACCTTAAGTAAATGGCCTATTAAAACATTTAAAAGTACGTTGCAAGCTCATTTTCTACTTACCGCAATTTTCGTCGTTATCGGTCAAGCATCTGGTAATGTATGGACGGATAAGACTTTACCAATTTACTTAATGTCATTGCCGTTGTTACTACTCGCAACAATAATAGGCAGATATTTAACAATTAAAACACCAGCACATCATTTTGAAAAATGGGTTTATTTACTTATCGCAGCGTTAGGTTTATTGCTGCTATTTTCAATATAAAAACACATCAACTTATTTGTTGATGTGTTTTTTGCTTGTTTTACGTTAATTAATTTTACTTTCTAGTGTTTTTAAAATAGCTTCAACACTTGCTGATATTATTTTAAAGTTATGAGGAACATTCCTTTCTACATTATCATTAACATAAAATGCTTGTTCTGCATATTTTAATAGTTCAAAATCATTTATATCATTTCCAAAAGCTATATATGGTTTTTCTCCTATAATGTTTCTAAGTGTAAAATATTTATTTATGCTTTTTGAAGTTATATCAATATTGTTCTCTTTCTCGTGAAAGCAAATAGAAAGATTATTCCCATTAGTAATTAAATATTCTTTAACTTCAGAATAAATTTCATTAGAAATATCTACTAAAATAATTTTTATAGGATTAACTATTTTTTCACTACTTATATTTTCAGCTAAATTTTCGGGGTCTAACTGTTTAAAAATAGTATTGTTCGAATCAACATTTGATGAATAATTAAAAGAATCATCTATTATAAATTTCAAATTATAGTCGTATATAATTTGTTTAATTAACTTGTATTCTTTTATTGGAATTTGTTTAATAACTTTTATGCTTTTATCTTTTGAAATTATCGAACCATTACCCCCTATCAAAGTATTGTTTTCAAAAGATTTTACAATAGGTATTAAATCTCTAATGGGTCTCGCAGAGGCAAACAATATTTCATTGTTTTCTTCTAAGATTTTTATTTTCTTAATTAATTTTGAGTTTATATTTTTACCATTAAAACAAATAGTTCCATCTATATCAAAAACATATATCAAAAAAACACCCCACTAATTTGAATTTTCAATATTAATAAATCTAAATATATTTTCTCATTTTTACTATCTTTAATTTCATGTTATTTGATTTACTCATAAAATATTCATCATAAATTGTAAATCCTAGTGAACTATAAAGTTTTATGTTTTTTTTTATATTCAAACGAACTTTGCAAATGATTTCTGTTAATTTATGTTCTTTAGCGAAATTCTCTAAAAAAGTAATTATACTCTTACCAATGGCTTGCCCTCTATATTTAGGTAAAACTGATAATCTAAAAAAATATAATTTATTATCTTCTATTTTATAACGAACCATTCCTAAAGGCTTATTTGATTCAAAAGCTATAAATGCACTTTCTTCGTTTTGTTTAAACCCTTCTAAAATATGTTCTTTATTCTCTACTAGTGCACTAGAAGGTATATTGTCAGTCTCATATTCTGAAAAGGCTTGAATCATTAAATCATAAATTAACTCAATATCATTTAGTTGAGCCTTTTTAAAATACATATAACATTCCCTCCTTAATGATAGTATTCATTTAGCAAAATTTGAATTTCCCAATTCTAATTCATTGAATATTCTAATAATAGCATATAATATCTATAATTTTATTAGTTAATAAAGTAATTATTTTCAAAAGTAAAACAACTCACCAAATAAGGTGAGTTGTTTTTATATTATTTACCTTGTTTCTCTAATATTGCTTTTTTAAATTGTTCTCCTTGTTTCTCTATGGTAATTAAATCACCATAAATAGCTTCGTCAGCTGGATAATATATTACTCTATTATTTTTAACCGCTTTATTGTTTTTCCATATATCTGATTTTGTAAAATCAGTATTTGGTTTTTTACCATCTACTGTAGGTACCATTAAATAGTCTCCAGAATACTCATTAAATTTCTCTTTTGGTACTTTCATAAATCTTTCTTCGGGCATAGCCTTTTTAGCCTCAGGATCTTCTTTCACTTTAAAGCCATCATATAGCGTATCGCTACCTCTACCAAATCGTGCACCAAATTGATATATATCCTTTTGTTGAACGTCCATTATTGAGAATGTCGCATCGTTACCAATATGTTTTTTAATTTCTTTACCATCCTGTTCTAATTTTTTAGCAACTTCAGCCGCTTGTTCTTTAGCTTTTTGCTCTTTATTTACTAATTTTCCGTATTCTATATGTGTTTGTTTATAATCAAATTTTTGTACTTTTATAGGTACCGTTGGTGCAATTTTAGAGAATTTCTTGTTATTCTTATTCTCTTTATATGTAATGATTAAATCTGGTTTTAATTTCGTAACTTCTTCGACATTTTCTGGATCTACTTTTTTCACTTTATCATTACCGATAAATTTAGAATTAGGAAAGGCGTTCGTTATTGCGACTGGCTTAACGCCTAATTTCTTCAGATTTCCATAATTGGCAGTAAGCAAGACTACCCTTTTAGGATTTTTGGGAATGTCTATTTTTTTACCATCTGTCGTCGTATATGTCTTCTTGTCCTTAGAATCCTTATCTTGACTATCTTTGTTGCCACATGCTGCAGTAATAACCAATAAACTTAACATAAGTAATATAATTTTTTTCATGTTTAACACCTCACTTCTTTGAGTATACACTTAATTGATAATGATAATCAATATTATTTTTTGGAGTAACAACTAACTATAGATTAACAATTTTTATATTGTTAATTATCGTTCATATTTGGTGTAATATTTATCTATTCCTACAGCTATAAGTACTATGATTTCAAAGTAGTTTTAACTTAAAAGTTAATAACTGGAAAACAACAATGCGTATGATAAATAAAACATTATTTTATTAAATGTTTATTGTATTTTTATTTTACGTCTCTTTAGTTACTTTTGTAATAACTGTACGAAACCTTAACGTTCAATGAACGAAAAAACGCTTTGAAGTTACTTCAGTTTTTGTTACATCACAGAATAAACAATCGTTTCACGCCTAATAACACAGTAGAGTTTTTACAATCAAACAACAATTAAAAAGACATCTGCGACTATCGCAAATGTCCATTAATGCTAAATATGCTATAAGATATTACTCAAATTACATTACGCTAAAACTTGTACTATTTAACTAAACTCTTAAATATTAATTCAATAACATTTTCGATCATTTAAATCACCCCTTCGTACAAATTAATTCGCATTACTCAACTTGGTCAAAAACTAATTTCAAGATAGTTTCTAATAATCCACCTAGCATAATTTAGCCCCCTTTCATTTTGTTAATTATTATATTAATATAAATAAATTTAAATTGCTACTATTTACATTTTTCTTTAAATTTAATTAATTATATTTATAACATGTTTTTACAATAACTATAAAAAGTTTGTTATCTTTACAAAAAAATAAACTTACTTTTTGAGTAAGTTTAAATAATAAAAAATCCACCTAGTGACATGCTTAGGTGGTAGGGAATAAAGAAATATTTTTATTGCATGAATAAAACATAACACTGCATGTAATAATTATATTATAGCCTATTTAAAATTTTTTCAATAAACTTGTTTTATTGGTCTTTATACAAATCAATATTAAAGACATTAAAAAAGACTCTATATCCGTAGAGCCTTTTTTGAGCGTTTTATAATAATGAGGTAAAGAAAACTGTATAATAATTAAATTGTGAAATTTAAAAAAAGAGGTATAGCACGCTCAAAACTACACAACGTGTAACTTAGTTAAGGAAGTATTTAGCGTCTATAATAGCTTCCTATAACTAATATAGTACTTTTGCTTATCGTTGTAAATCTTCATTCCACAGATTATGGTTGTGCCACTCATGATTGATCAGTTAATTTAAAATAGCTAATCATATTTTTAGCTATTCTGGCACATGCTTTTCTATCGGCGTATTTATATAATTTAGTTAAATTATTTTTGTACTTTTTAGGCATTGTTGTATTGTGAAATTGTGAAATTAACTCTTGTTGATTATTTACTACATCCCCTGGTAATAAGTCTGTGGACTCTGAAACAAAGTCGTCTCCTAAAATGTTTTCAGGTCTATAATAAATAACTTTCTTATGCATCAATGCAAAGTCTAAACCTACACTTGAATAGTCAGTAACTAAAACTTGGTATTCTGCTAATAAATCTTTAACATTATGGTCTTGTTCCGACAAAATATCAACATATTCTGAAGTGAAAAGATGTTTAAAATCTTGAAAATTTCTATGTAAATAAAACGCAATTTGATAACCTTTTACTTCAACTAAAGTTTTGACTTCAACATTATTAATTAACTGCTGAAATTCTTTATAATAAGCAGTTTCTATAAATTTCTCATCCGAGTAAGTACTCAACCCAGGTCGCCAAGTAGGCATAATTAGTATTTTATGTCTATTTTTAATTTTCTTAACAAAGTTTCTACGTTCTTTTATAACATCATCAAATCTTGGTAATCCCGTGATAATAATTTCATTTTTTTCAAAACCATAACCTTGATAAATGACTTCCTTTTCTCTATTTGAAGACACGACAAATAAATCTGTGATGGAATCATTTGGTTTCCTACCGTATACCCCGCTCACATCTTTAGAACCAGTGATACCATGCTGTAGAAACATTCTATTTTTTTGTTGGATAAGCAGTTCGGTTTTGTTTGTGAGTATCGGTAATAAGTATTCTGCCGAATGAGAATGACAAATCACATCCACTTCATTTATCAGTGCCCAGTTTTCCCTTGATTTGTAAAAAATAACGTGATTTTCGTATCCTGTTAAATTATCTATATCTTTACTATCCGGACTAACCATATAATAGACGTTAAAGTCTTTAGCAAAATGCTTAACCAGCCATTTAAAATAAATCAGTCCATTCTCTTGAGCTTTCTCAGGATATTCTAGACATACGATATTTTTCTTATCATTATTATTTAACTTGGCCATTTTACCAGTTATGTAATCATTATATGTCTCTTTAGGTATCGGAATAAGTCGCATCGATAGATTACCGTATGTCGTTGGATATGGACGACAATGCAACATAAAATGATCATCAAAATTTAACCATTGTTCATCATCGATATTGCACTTTTCTCCAACAGGTAACCTTAACCTAACGTAATATTTAGAAATTTGCATTTCATCAATTCGATAATTAAAACTAACATCATACACATCTGAGTTATATATGAAGTATGGTACTTGCCCCATAAATAACGTTGCTAATTCTTTTATATCAAAAATTAAATTCGCTGAAACACTATAGTCGTTATTATGCTTCATAATTTCTACTATCTCACCATTTGTAGTAATTTCTGTATCTTTATTTCTGACTTTTACTTTGCCAATGATAGCGGTTGGCTGGTAAATACTACAAGTAAAATTAAAATTTAAAATTAATTTGTTATCTTTTACAGTCGCTTCTTTATATTCAGCATTTTTATTATGAAAATGGACTAAGCTCGGTCGTTTATTTAATATGACACATAACTTGTTGTCCTTAGTTAAATAAATAAAATATGTCGTTTTCCCTTTCTTAATAAAAGTTTTTTCAAAGCTATGTATATCATCAGGAATTATTAACTCTTCGTTGTTACTTGTTGTGAATGCTATAGGTACATTCTTTTCAGTTAAGACTTCTTGTAAATCTTCAAACTTAATAACAAACCGTGTTTGATCTGCTGTAAATGTTTTTTGAATATTATTGTTACTTAATGTTATTTCTGATACTTGTAAATGTTCTATAAAAAACTGATTATTTTCCACGTATATTTTCAATAACTTAGCCTCCTTTGCACTATCTAAATTTAATAAGTTGATTAATTATTTATAAAATTGCACTATGCTATCTTAAAAATATTATACTATATAAAAATCATGTATAGTATATAAAGTACGAATTATTATTTTGATTCGGTATGAAGAAGTGATTAGATTATTAAATTTTCATAGCGCAAAAAACCCTCCAACCATTATGGTTGAAGGGTTTCACCTTAAGCATTATTAGCTTTGCTTCTCATTATCAATCATTGACTTTAATAATACAATTTGTCCAAAGTGACGATTAGAATGCAAAATAGCAAAATGAATAGATTGATTGAAATTTTCCATAGTTATACCTATATTTTTAAGTTCAATTACTTCATTTCTATCCTTTTTTAATTGCTCTTCTAATGAATTAAATATTCTGTCGAATTGTTCTTTTAATAACGATTTTAATTCTTCAAAGGAAGGTTCATTTCCATCGAAATCTTTTGGTGATGTCCCCCATAAAAAATACTTTGCATTAGTTTGTTTTAAAGCATTTTCTCCATTAATATTTTCAAATACTAAAAAGTCATTTAATAAAATTAAATGACCTAATTGCCATTTGATATTATTATTGGCATTGTCTGGTTGAATTGTTGCTTCGTTTTCATCTAAGTCTTTAATACTCTTTGTTATTAAATTTTGTGTAACTTGAAGTTGTTCTTTAATCATTATTTTATACATCCTAACTAATATTTTTATTAAATTGTACTATTTATGTACTTTAATGAAAAATTTAGTGCTTTTACTAATTTATACTATTCACAAATTTATAGTAACAGTGGGATGCTTAACATACAAAAAAGTCCTTATGCACTACGAAACATATGCATAAGGAACAATCTTTATTCTATTATTTTATTAGCTTTTTTAGGTATTTGAGATTTAGCAACTTCTTTGTATGATTTAACTTCTCCCACTTTATAATTTAAAGCTAAATAATGATCTTTTTTCAATTTCTTAGTGGCTGTATAATTAATATGCTTATACTTACCATTTTTATTATATGCTTTTGATTTATAAGTGTATTCAGTTATATCATCGTCTAATTTTTTTACTTTAATCGGATCATCTATTTTGACATAATATGTTTCACTTTGAATTAAAGGATTAAGATTAGCTAGATTTCTTGATGTCGGACTATCGGTATGTGATTCAGCATATAGCTTCCACCCAAATAGTGCTATGATTATGATGACTATTATAGAAACAATGCTATAAATAAATTTCATGTTTCCATTACCTCCCTTGTCAACAACAAGCATATCACTTCTTACTTTTATACACGTTCGATTGAGGTAACAATTCATATGACAAAATTGTCACACAAAAAACACTTTAAACTTAAAGTGTGAGCGTTAAATAAATATAAACTTAGTAACTATTAGTAATATGGAAATCGACCTTTACTATAAAATAAGATAGTTTTTTTATGTTATGGCAACATTGTGGCACATAAAAACCCTCTAACCACATTGGCTAGAGGGTTTCATTATGTATGGAGACGGCGGGAGTCGAACCCGCGTCCAGAGGTCCTGATACAAATCTTTCTACGTGTGTAGTCTATCGTTAAGTTTCGCATAATGAGAGGTGATAGACGACCAACATTATGCTAGTTTGATTAATCTCTTCTAGGCAGACTTCAAACTGCAGTGCCTAGCGTATCCTACTAAAGTTGAATCGCTTTAACAGTGCATAGGAAACACTGTTAGGCGATGCAGAGTGCTATTACGCAGCTACTGCTAAATTATTGTTTGATTTGCCAGTTATTATAAACTGAGTGTGTTGTTGCGGAGACAACCCTCCGACACGCTTAATTAGCTCGGGGGACCCCTGTCGAATCCAAGAACGTCCCCTTAATAGGAAATAATGTACTTTCTGTCGATTAATTATTACATCTAATCTTTTTCAGAAAGCACATTTAATATTATCAAACAATCGCTTGTAGTGCAACAAATCCGCTTAATAACGGGCTTTCATTTCTCTATCAACATCACGTTTCACTGCTTTTTCTTTTAAAGCTTGACGCTTATCGTATTTTTTCTTACCACGAGCAATACCTAATAAGACTTTACAGTTACCGTGTTTTAAATAGAGTTTCAAAGGAACGATAGAGTAACCGACTTCTCTCGTTCTTTCACCTAGCTTAGCAATTTCACGTTTGTGTAATAATAACTTACGTGAGCGTCTAGGATCATGGTTAAAACGGTTACCCTCTTCATATGGTGCGATATGCATGTTTTGCAAATAAATCTCGCCACGCTTCACTTGTGCGTAACTATCCTTTAAGTTAGCACTGCCACGTCGGATGGACTTAATTTCAGTTCCTTGTAACACAATGCCCGCTTCAATCGTATCTTCAATATTAAAATCATGTCTTGCTTTACGATTTTCAGCTAATGTACCTGGTGATTTTTTCTTTGGCATTGAGTTTCACCTCTTTGTTGGTTTATTTTTTCTTTTTACGTGCGTGTTTTTTCACTTTTTTGTCTTTGTAAAAAGGTTTGTGTTTCGTATTACCACCGCTTTGGTTATCGCGATTACGTTGATTTTTACCTTTACGTTGTTTTTTCTTTTTGTTGCCTTTATTGTCATTATCTTTATTTTTATCTAATGACTTACCACGTGTTTTAGCTTGAATTGTTTTGCCTCTCGCTGGTCGTTGGCTACGTTCATTTTTAGGTAGCGGCATACCTACGATTTGGAAATCAATCATACGCTCATCAACGTCTACATTGATAACTTTTATCTGTACAGAATCGCCGATACGGAATACTTTAGCCTGACGTTCACCTATCATTGCCATTTGACGTTCATCGAAATGATAATAGTCATCTGTTAAGTTAGCTACGTGTACCATACCTTCGATAGTATTAGGTAATTCAACAAACATACCAAAGTTGGCCACTGAACTAATGATACCTTCAAACTCTTCACCGATATGTTGTACCATATATTCGGCTTTCTTAAGTTCGTCAGTGTCACGTTCCGCTTCGATTGCTCTACGTTCTCTTTGAGACGTATGATCAGCAATTTCAGGTAACATTTCTTCCCATTTATGGACTTCTTTATTATCCATAGACTTATCGATTAAATATTTACGTATTAATCGATGCACAATTAAATCAGGATATCTTCTGATTGGTGACGTAAAGTGCGTATAATATTCTGCTGATAAGCCAAAATGGCCTAAGTTTGTATCATCATAACGTGCTTGTTGCATAGAACGAAGCATCATGGTAGAAATCACCATTTGTTCTGGTAATCCTTCTACTTCTTGTTGAATTTTTTGTAATGTCGCTGGATGAATATCCTCGCCAGTACCTTTGATCATTAAACCAAAGTTAGTAATAAAATCAAAGAATTGGCGTAAACGTTCTGATTTTGGTTGTTCGTGAACACGATAAATAAACGGTACTTCTAATTTGTCAAAATGTTCTGCAACAGTTTCGTTAGCTACTAACATAAATGATTCAATTAAACGTTCACCTTCGCCACGACTACGTACTTGTACATCTGTTGGAATACCATCTCCATCAACAAGTACTTTTGCTTCATTAATATCAAAGTCAATCTCACCACGACGTCTTCTCATTGAGATTAAACGTTGAGATAAGTCTTGTGCTAAATCTAGCATTGGTGTGACTTCACTATATTTTTGGCGTGTCGTTTCGTTTTTATCAGTAATAATTTCATTTACTTCGTCGTAAGTCATTCGATAATCAGAATGTATAACGCTATCAAATATGTCATGTTTAACGACGTCACCACGATCATCAAGTTCCATACGACAACTTAAAGTTAATCTATCAACATTTGGATTTAACGAACAAATACCATTACTTAAACGGTGAGGAATCATAGGAATAACACGGTCTACTAAATAAACACTCGTAGCTCTATCATAAGCTTCTTTATCTAAAGCCGAATCCTCAGTAACATAGTAACTTACGTCGGCAATACTTACGGTAAGCTCTGTATGGCCATTGTTTAATTTCTTCACGCTAATGGCATCGTCTAAATCTTTAGCGTCTGCGCCATCAATCGTTATTGTAAGTTCGTCACGTAAATCTTTTCTACCTTTAAGTTCATTTGGTTCAATTTGTTCTGGTACTTTCTCAGCTTCTGCTAAGACATTATCAGGGAATTCAATTTCGATACCGTGTTGATAAATGATTGATAATATATCTACGCCTGGATCATTTTTGTGACCTAAAATTGCAGAAATATGACCTTCTGGATTAGCGTTTTCATCTGCATATTTCGTAATTTGGACAAGTACTTTATGACCATCTACAGCCCCTAAATTTTGTCCTTTTGGAATAAAGACGTCTTGCATAATACGTTTGTCATCAGGTATTACAAAGCCAAAGTGACGGGCTTCGCTATACGTACCGACAACTTGGGTTACTGAATGTGTTTCGATAGATTTCACTTCACCTTCAGTTTTACCTTTATGGTCGCCTCTTGAATTGTGAAGCTCTACTAATACAGTATCGCCATCTAACGCTCTATTAATTTTTGTTGGGGGAATAAAGATATCATCCATGTCACTATCTTCTGGACGTAAAAAAGCAAAACCTTTTTTGTTTTGACTTAAAGTTCCTTTAATTAGTGAGCCTTGTTTTGTTTTATTACTTTCTTTACGTTGATATCTATCCGTTTTTGTTCTTTCTATTAAACCAGTTTGTTCTAGTTCTACGAGCACCTTAATTAAGTCTCTAAATGAGTCGGCACTATTCAAACCTAAGGCATCTTGAAAGTCAGACACCGACATCGGTTCATAATCTGGTTGTTTAATTATTTCTTCAATGGATTGTTTTAAATTCATCATGCCCCTCCTTTCTTATTGTATATTTGTATTTACATTATTTGGACCAATCTAATGATTCTAAGTAATCATAAATGTCTTCAAATAATTGTTCTTTTTCTTTGTCAATTGTGATGACATGACCTGAATTTTCATACCATTTTATAGATTTTTCATCTGAGTCACTCTCATTGTATATAATATTAGCTGAATCTGTATTTATCATTTCATCCAGTTCACCTTGCACGACAAACAATGGATCTATTACTTCATCCACGTGTTCACGTATACTTTGTATTTGACCTTGTAATTCTTTCAAAGTATCTGTTGGTTTGAATGCAGACATTTCTTTTTCAATCGTTGATTCGTCTTTGCCTTCATATTGTTTAAATTTACGTGCATAGTCGAGCACACCATTAAACATTGAACCTTCAGTCTTGATATACATAGGAGAACACATGGTTATAATACCCTTTACATCTCGATTTAAGCTTATATTTAAAGCATAACAGCCACCTAGTGAGATGCCTGCCACTACGATTTCATCATAGCCTTTATCAGCTAGGAAATCATAACCATCTAAGGCGTCTTTGAACCAAACGTGAGGACTTGATTCGAGTATTTCTTCTGGTGGTGCTGCGTGACCTTCATATTGAGGTGCATAACAAGTATAACCCTTTTTCTGTAGGAATCTGCCTAATTGTCTAACATCGGCTGAATTTCCAGTGAAACCATGTAATAGCAGTACTGCACGATTTCCTTCTTCAAAGAAAAATGGTTTTGGTAGTTTAATTTGCATAATGTTTCAATCCTTTCACTTGCACTAAATTCACGCATGATGTTTATACCTATTTTCTTACTATATATTTATAATATTCACACCGTCTATTATAAATAAAAAAGTCCGACGATAACATTGTCGGACCTTATATACCCAAATAACTAATGCCTAACATTAACAAGAAGAAAATGACAGACAATACAATTGTTAATCTATGCAAAAATAAGTCGATACCACGTTGTTTTTGCTTTCCAAATAACTGCTCTGCACCGCCACTAATAGCGCCTGAAAGTCCATTACTTTTACCTTCTTGGAGTAATACAACAGTTATTAATGCAATACAATCTATTACTAATAGTATTATCATTAACGTGTGCATAATAATTGTCCTCCATTCATTATATACGAAACGCATTATACCATACGTTCGTTTACTTTATCAAATTTCTATCTATTAAATGTGCTCTTGCGTTTAATTGATACTACTAACATATAAATCGCTAATAACGTTGATGCTACCATAACGATTGATAATGGTAAGATGTTTACTGTAGATTTTGCATCAATGATTGCTTTAAATAATGCGGAAATATTCACTAAATTATACAACACATGAGATGTATAGGTCGCAAACATAAACCACCATAAATATGTGTGTCGATTCCAAATCGCCACAACACCTGCTAGGTAGGCAAAAACATACATCGTACCAGTAAATTGAAAGCTATTACGAATCGTACCAATAGCATTTGCTGTTGGTTTTTGTCCATTACTTACTAACAATTGTTTTACCACGTGATCATCTAATATAACAAATAAGTGTATTGCTAACAAGATAGCAAGAAATAATGAACTATACGCAATAAAATGACCCGTTTTTATAACTCTTGCGTTTTGCTTATCATCCATAGTAACCAAGTACTCCTTAAAATATTTACACATATTATTATATCAGTTTCACCTTGAAAGATGAACTTTTAGCTTTATTTCACATGAAATATATTTCTATATAATAAAAAAACACGTAAGCTTGATAACTTACGTGCTTTTAAGCGTGAACTCTTTTAAGCTATATTATTTAGATAAATTGTAAAATGCTTTTAATCCTTTGAATTTAGCAGTTTCGTATAATTCATCTTCAATACGTAATAATTGGTTGTATTTAGAGATACGATCAGTTCTTGATAATGAACCCGTTTTAATTTGACCAGCATTTGTAGCAACGGCAATGTCAGCAATTGTTGTATCTTCAGTTTCACCAGAGCGGTGAGAAACTACCGCTGTGTAACCAGCTTTTTGAGCCATTTCGATAGCATCAAATGTTTCAGTTAAAGTACCGATTTGGTTAACTTTAATTAAGATAGAGTTACCAATACCTTTTTCAATACCTTCAGCTAATTTAACTGTGTTAGTTACGAATAAATCGTCACCAACTAATTGTACACGGTCACCGATACGTTCAGTAAGCACTTTCCAACCGTCCCAATCGTTTTCATCCATACCATCTTCAATAGAGATGATTGGATATTTGTTTACTAATTGTTCTAAGAAGTCAACTTGTTCTTCAGCTGAACGTTTAGCACCATTTGGTCCTTCGAATTTAGTATAGTCATAAACACCATTTTCGTAGAATTCTGATGATGCACAGTCAAAGCCTAAGAATACGTCTTTTCCTGGTTCTAATCCTACTGCTTTAATAGCTTCTTGGATAGTTTCTACTGCATCTTCAGTACCTTCAAATTTAGGAGCGAAACCACCTTCGTCACCTACAGCTGTTTCTAAACCACGTTTTTTAAGGATTGATTTTAAGTTATGGAAAATTTCAGCGCCCCAACGTAATGATTCTTTAAATGATTCAGCACCAACTGGTAAAATCATGAACTCTTGGAATGCGATTGGCGCATCAGAGTGAGAACCACCATTAACGATATTCATCATTGGCACTGGTAATTCAGTACCATTGAATCCACCTAAATATTTGTAAAGCGGTTGTCCTAGTAAATCAGCTGCTGCACGAGCTACTGCGATTGAAACGCCAAGGATAGCGTTAGCGCCTAATTTACCTTTGTTTTCTGTACCGTCTAATTGAATCATCATTTTGTCGATAGATACTTGATCTAACGCTGAGAATTCACCTTCAACGATTTCAGGTGCGATAATTTCGTTAACATTTTCTACTGCTTTAGTCACACCTTTTCCTAAATAACGGTTTTTGTCTCCGTCACGTAATTCTACTGCTTCGTGTTCACCTGTTGATGCACCTGAAGGTACTAATGCGCGACCAAATGCGCCACTTTCAGTTAATACTTCAACCTCAACAGTTGGGTTACCACGTGAGTCTAAGACTTCGCGAGCATAAACATCTGTAATAATTGGCATGTTTTAATCTCCTTTTTTTCTAATGTAGTTTAGAATTTTTTTATTTTTGCACTTTCATTATAGCTTGATTTAATTCAAATATAAAATGATTAAGTTATTCATGTCCTTATCATTTATTTATAATGAAGCGTACTTACTGTTCATTATAAATTAAGACTTACTTTTAATACAGTTACTTTAATCATTTTCCACAATTAAGTATTACCTTAATGTTGAATTAATGATTCTCCAGTCATATCTTCTGGTTGGTTAACGCTCAATAAATCTAACAATGTTGGCGCTAAGTCACCTAAACGGCCTGTTTCGCGTAGAGTAACACCGTCTTTAGTTACGATTACTGGAACTGGATTTGTAGTATGTGTCGTCATAGGTTCATCATCGTCAGTTAATACCATGTCTGAGTTACCATGGTCAGCAGTTATAATTGCATTACCGCCCATATCGATAATTTTATCGACTACTTCACCTAGACATTCATCTACAGCTTCAATTGCTTTAATAGTTGGTTCTAGCATACCACTGTGACCCACCATATCAGGGTTAGCAAAGTTGAGTAAGATTAAATCTAAATCACCTTTATTTAACTCTTCAATTAAAGCATCTTTAACTTCATATGCACTCATTTCAGGTTTCAAGTCATAAGTCGCTACTTTAGGTGAATCAATTAAGCGACGACGTTCACCTTCGAATTCATCGTTACGACCACCACTCATGAAATAAGTCACGTGAGGGTATTTTTCAGTTTCAGCAATACGTAATTGTTTTAAGCCATTATTTTGAATCACTTCACCAATTGTATTGTTTAAATCTACTTTTTCAAATACAATTTCAGCGTCGACATCGTCATTGTATTTAGTAAATGTTGCGTAAAATAGATTGTTAACTTGTTCAACTTTGAAGCCATCAAACACTTTGTTTGTAAACACTTCAGAAAGTTGAGCAGCTCTATCAGGACGGAAGTTATAGAAAATTACAGCATCATTATCATTAACGCCATTATTTTGTTCTTCTACGATAAAGGGTTCAACAAATTCATCAGTTAAGCCATTGTCATAGTTTGCTTCAACGCCTTCTTTAGCAGAACTATATTTAGGTCCATCAAAATTACGAATAGCGTTATAAGCTTTTTCTTCACGATCCCAACGTTTGTCTCTATCCATTGCATAATAACGACCAGAAACTGAAGCAAATTTACCAATTCCTACTTCTTGGAATTTTCGTTCTGTTTCTTCGATATATTTCAATGCAGATTTTTGATCTACGTCACGACCATCTAAAAATGCATGTACATATACTTCTTCTAGTCCTTGTTTTTTAGCTAATTCTAAAATTGCAAATAAGTGTTTATAGTGACTGTGTACGCCACCATCAGATAATAAACCAAATACATGTAATGCAGAGTTATTATCTTTAACATGTTTAATAGCATTAATAAGCACTTCGTTATCAAAGAAATCTCCGTCTTCAATTGATTTATTAATACGTGTCAAACTTTGATAAACAATACGTCCAGCACCAATATTCATATGACCAACTTCTGAGTTACCCATTTGACCTTCTGGTAAGCCTACGTCTAAACCACTGGCTTCAATTTGAGTCGTTGGGTATTTAGAATAATAACGGTCAAAGTTAGGCTTATGCGCTAATTTAACTGCGTTACCATGTTCACTTTCTCTATTTGCAAAACCATCTAAGATGATTAATGCAGTTGGTTGTTTTGCCATACTATTTCGCACCTTCTAACAATTGTACAAAATCATCGACTTTAAGTGATGCGCCACCTACTAATGCGCCGTCGATATCTGATTCTGCCATGTACTCTTTAATATTATTTGGTTTAACACTGCCACCGTATTGAATACGTGTAGCGTCTGCAACTTCTTGGCTCGTAGCTTCTGCAACTGTTTTTCTAACAAATGCACACATTTCGTTTGCATCTTTAGCAGTTGATGATTTACCAGTACCGATTGCCCAAACTGGTTCATAAGCAATGATTACTTGTTTAAGTTGATCGTCAGATAAACCTTCGATTGCTTTTTTAACTTGGTTGCCAACAACTTCGTTAGCTTTACCGCTTTCGCGTTCTTCGTCTGTTTCACCCACACAAATAATTGGTGTCATACCATGATTAAATACTGCATGTGCTTTTTTATTAATTTCTTCATCTGTTTCATGGAAGATGTCACGACGTTCTGAATGTCCGATGACTACATATTCAACGCCTAAATCAGCTAATGCTACTGGAGATGTTTCCCCAGTAAACGCACCATTGTCTTCATAGTAAGCATTTTGCGCACCTATTTTTAAACCTTGTGCTTTGCCATCTTTTACTAATGTTACTAATGCATCTAATTGGATTGTTGGTGCGCAAATAACTGATTCTACTTCGTTTGTATCTGGTAATGCAGGTAATGCATTAACAAAATCTTTAGCTTCTTGAACTGTTTTATTCATTTTCCAGTTACCAGCAATAATAGGTTTTCTCATTATATTACACTCCTATAAGTTTGTTTATGTTGTTATCATAAGCATAGTTAATGCTTGTTGTATTATCAATTTATTTATCAGAGATTGATTCTACACCAGGTAGCGTTTTACCTTCTAAATATTCTAATGAAGCACCGCCACCTGTTGAGATATGACTGAAGTCATCAGCGTAACCTAATGAAATTGCAGCTGCAGCTGAATCGCCACCACCGATAATTGTATTAGCATCTTTTAATTCAGCGATTGCTTCACAAATACCGATAGTACCTTTAGCAAAGTTACTTAATTCAAACACGCCCATAGGTCCATTCCATACTACAGTATGCGCACCTTGTAATTGCTCTTTGAATAATTCAACTGTTTTAGGACCAACATCCATCGCTTCTTGGTCAGCTGGAATGTCATCAACAGAAACTACTGTGATTTCGGCGTCGTTTGAAAATTCTTTCGCAACTTTACAATCTACAGGTAACACGATTTGATCGCCAGCGCGGTCAAGTAAATCTTTAGCAAAGTCAACTTTATCTTCCTCTAATAGAGATTGACCGATTTCCTTACCTTGTGCTTTAAAGAATGTGTAAGACATGCCACCGCCGATAAGTACTTTATCAGCAATGTTAAGTAAATTAGTGATAACACCAATTTTATCTGATACTTTTGCACCACCTAAAATAGCTACTACAGGTTTTTCAGGATTTTCAACTACGCCACCAATATATTTAATTTCTTTATCCATTAAATAACCAGCCGCAGTTTCAAGGTTAGATGCGATACCTACGTTTGAAGCATGCTCACGATGTGCAGTACCAAAAGCGTCATTAACGAATACGTCACCTAATGAAGCCCAGTATTTACCTAATTCCGGATCATTTTTAGATTCTTTTTTACCATCAACATCTTCAAAACGAGTATTTTCTACTAAAAGGATTTCTCCTTCGTTTAAATCTTTGATAGCAGTTTCTAATTGTTCTCCGCGTGTAGCTGGAACAAATACTACTTCTTTACTTAATTTCTTAGATAAATCGGCAGCTACAGGTTTTAAGCTTAATGATGCTTTATCACTTTCTTCTTTAACTTTACCTAAGTGAGAGAATAATACGACTTTACCGCCTTGTTCAGCAATATATTTAATTGTTGGTAAAGCTTGAACAATTCTGTTGTCGTCAGTAATTTCTCCATCTTTCATTGGTACGTTAAAGTCAGCACGTACAAGTACAGTTTTACCTTTCAAATCTAAGTCAGATACAATTTTTTTAGTCATCTAAACTTCCTCCTCTTTGTGGGACAATAAAGTAAAAATAAGCGGAGAAGCGTCTGTGCTCCCCGCTTACTCCTAAGCTTACTAATAAAATTTAACAGCACATCGGCCTTGCTAAATTAAACTATTTTAACTTATTTAGCTTGTGATGCTAAGAATTCTAAAGTACGAACTAATTGAGAAGTGTAAGACATTTCATTGTCATACCAAGCCGCAACTTTAACTAATTGACGGTCACCAACAGTCATGACACGAGTTTGTGTAGCGTCGAATAATGAACCGTAAGTCATACCGATTACGTCAGAAGAAACGATTTCGTCTTCAGTGTAACCAAATGATTCGTTTGAAGCATTTTTCATTGCGTTATTTACATCTTCAACACTTACATCTTTTTCTAATACAACTGTTAATTCAGTTAATGAACCTGTTGCAACTGGAACACGTTGTGCGCCACCGTCTAATTTTCCGTCGATTTCAGGAATAACTAAACCGATTGCTTTTGCAGCACCTGTTGAGTTAGGGATGATGTTTTCTGCTGCTGCACGAGCACGACGTTTGTCACCTTTTCTATGAGGAGCATCTTGTGTGTTTTGGTCACCAGTGTATGCGTGGATAGTTGTCATTAAACCTTCAACTAAACTAAATTCATCATTTAAAACTTTAGCTACTGGAGCTAGTGAGTTAGTAGTACATGAAGCACCTGATACTACTGATTCTGAACCGTCTAATTCATTGTGGTTAGTGTTGTAAACGATTGTTTTTAAGTCGCCTGTAGCTGGAGCTGAAATTAAAACTTTTTTAGCGCCTGCATCAATATGAGCTGAAGCTTTATCTTTATCAGCAAATAAACCAGTACATTCTAAAACAACATCGATGTCTAAGTCGCCCCATGGTAATTTACTTGGATCTGGTTCAGAGAATGATTTAACTTCTTGACCATTTACGCGGAAGCCGTTTTCTTCAACTTCAACTTCTCCAGTGAAACGACCTTGCATTGTGTCATATTTTAATAAGTGTGCTAACATTTCGTCATCTGTTAAGTCGTTTACTGCTACTACATCGATTCCGTCAACGTTTTGAATTCTTCTAAATGCTAAACGACCAATTCTACCAAAACCATTAATTGCTACTTTAACTGCCATTATAATGGCCTCCTTTAAAATGAATATTTAAAAAGCTAAATTACTTTTTATTACTATGATTTGCTATTACTTGTGCCGCGCCTTCATCAGTTATTAAAACTGTGTTCTTAGGGGCAATAGAAAGATAGGCTTTTATCGCCTCACCTTTAGATTTACCCCCTGCAACGGCATAAATAAACCTTTTCGATTCAAGGTCTTCCAACTGTAGCCCTATTGTTTTCACTCTATGAACTACATCGCCTTGAGCATCGAAATAATAACCAAATGCTTCTCCAACAGCATTATGATGTTGAAGTTTTGCAACTGTTTCTTGCGGAGATTGTCTTCTCCGAGCCATCTTCAGCGCATCACCTATGCCGTGAACGGTAATATTTGATTCTTTAATTTTTTCTAGCGTATGAATGACTGAAGGTTCATTTAACAATGTGTTATAAGTTGTTTCACTTACATTGTCTGGAACATATAACGTTGTATAATCTCCATTTGTTTGTTGTGCCATGCTAGCAGCAATCGTGTTAGCTTGATAAACAACGTTTTCTCCTAGTCCTCCACGTGCTGGAACAAAGAATACTTGATAAGGTTGCTTATGCATTGACTCACTTACGTAAGCCATCGTTGAACCACCCGTCACAGACACTACCGAATTTTCATAGAGACTGTTTTCAAGTAATTGGCCAGCTTGACGTGCTATTTCAATTTTAACTGATCTTTTATCATCAGAATCGCCTGGTATAACAAAAACATCTTGTATCCCATAGCGTTCTTTTATTAATTGCGCTAAATGTTGATCATCGGCAAAAACATTGAAATAACTATTTAATTGTTGCAGTAAGACCTCACCATCATGTGTTATTTCCATGCCGGTTGGTTTTACTTTAATTAATTCTTGCTGCTTTAGCACGTCTGTTTCAGATCTGAGCACACGTTCAGTCAAATCCATATGCTCGCTTAAACTACGTCTACCTACAGGCTGAGTCTTAGCAATAGTAGAAAGAATCGAAAAACGACGATATAACTTTTCAACAATTTCTGGAACTAACTTCTGTTGAATTTTTATCAATTCTTTCACTACTAACCTCCTCCGTTTCTTGTTCAAAGGGTCAACTAACAACCATAGGTTGACGTTTTACGTCCCTTGCGGGACAAAAAAATATAACCTCTACATTTGCAATAGTACTACTATATATAAAAAATTGCAAGTATAAGCTCAGTTAGCTAACCACAATTTAATTTTAGACCTATTCTTAAATGACTACATTACTTAGTTATACCCCTAATACATAATAGTAATCATTATTGCAACGCTATAGTATCATTAAGTTATTTGCGTTAAACTAACTTTAATACTACACCATTATATTTTAAAGGTGGGACTATAATGCACCAACAAGACAAACAAGAGATTTTAGAACCAGGGGATAAAAATTATAAAGATAATGATCATTTTTCAAATCAGCATGATAGTTACACTCCAAAAGGACATACGAGATTCTTTAACTGTGGCTGTTTTCCATTAAGTTTCGGTTGTGCTGGTTTAATTATACTAACAATAGCAATATTCCACTTTCTAAGTTATTTATGCTCATTGCTATTTTAAAACATTCCGTCAAAAATTTATGAACCGTTACAAAATCTTAATTTTATTAAGAAGATTTTGTCGACCCGCCTCAGCAAGTTTGACTCACGTTGAGAAAAGCTTGATACAATCGTATTTTCAATTCAATCAGCTACTGCCTATATAAAAAAGTAGAACCTGAAGACAATATTAAGTCCCAGGCTCTGTTTGTTGTATTAATCGTCTTTATCTGATTGTTGTTTATCTTGAGAGGAATTTGAATTACTTTTCGGTTGTTCTGTTTTTGGTTGCTCAGTTTTAGGTTCTTGTGTCTTTGGCTGCTCTGTCTTTGGTTCTTCAGTTTTCGGTTGTTCTGTTTTTGGCTCTTCTGTCTTTGGTTCTTCAGTTTTTGGCTCTTCGGTCTTCGGTTGCTCTGTCTTTGGCTCATCTGTTTTTTCTTCTGATGTCTTTTCCTCAGTTTTTTCTTCAGTCGTCTTTTCTTCTTTAGTTGGTCGTTCTTTTGTTTGTTGCGTAGACTTACGCGCTCTATTTTGCGTCGTTTGTTGTTGTGTCTGTTTTGTTTGCTGAGTTTGTTGTGTCTGTTGCGTTTGCTGAGTTTGTTGTGTCTGTTGTGATTCTTGTGTTTGTTCGTTGGATTGTGCTTTATCTTTTTTCTTTGTCTCTGTATCTTTCTTTTCTTTGTCTTTCTTTTGTTGCTCTTTCTTCGCTTTTTCTTCTTCTTTCTGATGTTGCAGTCGTTCATTGGATTTATTTGAATGATCAACAAACGCAAATATGGCAAAAGCTAAGCCACCTATTAATAGTAAAATGATGACAACACTAATTACTTTAGCTAAACCACTCATTTTTTTATTTTGGTTATCATCAAAATTATTATTTTGATTCGACATAAACTTCCCTCACTTTAAAATCTCTCTAATTTATTTAACTTACTATTATCTTATAACATTATGACAATATATTTTAACCTATTTACTACAAAAGTTGAATTAATTAATAAACAAACAACAAAATAAGTCATTTTTATACATATACACTTTTAGTTTATACTTATGTTATTACTATACTTATAGTAATCTAAATAGAGGAAGTGTTTCAACATTTAATAAGTTGAATTTTATATTATTTATAGTATGAGGAGTATAATTTAATGACAAAATATGACCCTTTTGAACAACTTAATGATAATAAACATGATCAAGGGCAATCAATAAGACAAATGATGCTAGAAAATGACCATTATAATTCACAGAAACACAGTAAGTTATTATTCAGCATTTTTATCATAACATTATTAATTGTAATATTTGCCGTAGGTATGTTCATCATATAAATTTCATAACTTTAAAATTGCAAACTATATTTTTTGCAAAACAAATTTTTAACGTCTTTGTTGTAAAATACGCTATACTTACTTATATACTTCATATAATAAAAATAATTACCGAAACTATATACTTGAGGTGATACAATGAAAAATTATTTAATTACTGGCGGCACTGGCATGGTGGGGACTCAGTTAGTTGATGCCATTAAAGAGAGTGATGCACATATAACTATATTAACCCGTCAAGATAAATCAAGTAATCATCCTAAAATCAGCTACGTTAATTGGTCTAAACCAGAATGGCAATCATTAGTACCAAACATCGATATTGTTATCAATTTGGCTGGTGCTAGTTTAAATAAACGTTGGACCGCTAAATACAAACAAACAATAATGCTAAGCAGATTACGATCTACACAAGCATTATATGAACTATTCAAAGATAGAAGGTACAAACCTGAAGTTCTTTTTAATGCTAGCGCTGTAGGATATTATAAACCTGATTTACATCACACATATACCGAACTATATCGCACATTGCCTTTCGACTTTTTATCAGAAGTAGTCTATCAATGGGAACGTAAGGCAAAACAATTTGAAACATTAGGAACACGCGTAGTGATCGGCAGATTTGGAATGGTACTGTCTAATGAAGGTGGCGCACTGCCATTAATGAAACTGCCATACAATTTATATGTAGGTGGCAAAATTGGTTCTGGTCGTCAGTGGTATTCATGGATTCATTTAGAAGATCTTACGCGTGCTATTTTATTTGTAATTAGCAATAACAAAGCACACGGTGTATTTAATTTCACTACACCCATTGCCGAACGCCAAAATTTATTTGGTTATACGCTTGGACGTATTATGGATAAACCCCATTACACTTGGGTACCTTCTACATTGATACGCCTCGTATTAGGCCAAATGTCCACGGTAGTACTAGACACTCAAAAAGTTATTCCTAATAAACTAGAATCGCTAGACTTCAATTTCAAATTCAATAACTTAAAAGTAGCACTTGAAAATTTAGAATATTAAACAAAAAACAGCCCTATTAAGGACTGTTTTTTATTATGCTTCTGGTTCCATTACTTGATCAACTAAGCCATATTCTTTAGCTTCATTAGCTGATAAGAAATTATCACGATCTGTATCTTTTTCAATTTGTTCAATTGATTGACCTGTACGTTCAGCTAAAATTTGATTTAATTTAGCGCGTGTTTTTAAGATATGATTTGCTGCAATTTCAATTTCTGTTGCTTGACCTTGAGCGCCACCTAGAGGTTGGTGAATCATTACTTCAGCATTTGGTAAGGCAAAACGTTTTCCTTTAGCTCCAGCTGCTAATAAGAATGATCCCATAGATGCTGCCATACCGATACAAATAGTTTGTACATCTGGTTTAATATGTTGAATTGTATCATAAATTGCGAAACCAGCAGTTACACTACCTCCTGGTGAATTGATATAAAGATAAATATCTTTATCAGCATCTTGTGCTTGTAAGAATAACAATTGAGATACAATTGAGTTTGCTACATTGTCATCAATTTGAGAACCTAACATGATAATACGGTCTTTTAATAAACGTGAGTAAATGTCATAAGCACGTTCACCACGGTTTGTTGTTTCTATTACTGTAGGAATTAAATTCATTCTGTTTCCTCCTTAATTATAACTGTTGCATTTATTTTAACTTAAAAGTCAAAAATGGTCAAAACATAAACTCACCTTTTTTAATTCTTTTCAAAGTCATCATTGACCAATACTTTGAACATTTGTAAACTATTGGTATTGTATATTTTACCCCTCGTAGTGTAATGGATAACACATAAGATTCCGGTTCTTAGAATAGGGGTTCGATTCCCTTCGAGGGGGCTAATAGTTTTTCTAAACTCACTTTATTTATTAAATAATTATA
>NZ_JAVTDB010000062.1:0-4112 GCF_032139365.1 Staphylococcus kloosii | reverse complement strand
TTAACTTACTTTATTAATAATACACGCTTTATTCATTGATTTCAATAGTTAATTTTACACTTTGAAATAACTTTTTAATATGTATGTAATGTAAGTTCAAACTTTTAATCGTTTGTTTTTTGCGACTTTTATATGATACTTGAATTCGTAATCTTTGTCAATACTTTTATCAAAGTATTTTTTTACAAAGCAATAACGTCTATAACTTTTCTCGACCTGAATAAGTTTATCACATATTCATATATATTTCTATTCCTTTTTCCCTTAAATTTTATCTTTTATGTGTAATTATGCGAACAAAGTAACTTTAAAGGCTTATTTTTACATACTTAATCATTCATATATACAATAAAAAAGCAGTCTCTCCACTAAGTTATGGAAAAACTGCTTTATTTGGCTATTATTTTTGTCTCATGTAAGGGAATAATAACACGTCTCTAATTGAAGCTGCGTTTGTTAATAACATTACAAGTCGATCTATACCAATTCCTAATCCACCTGTTGGAGGCATGCCATATTCTAAAGCTTCGATGAAGTCTTCGTCCATTTCATGTGCTTCATCATTACCTTCTGCTTTTTCTACTAATTGAGCTTCAAATCTTTCTCTTTGATCAATTGGATCATTAAGTTCAGTAAATGCATTGCCATGTTCTCTACCTACGATAAATAATTCAAAACGATCAGTAAATCTTGGATCTTCTGGATTTTTCTTTGCTAATGGTGATATTTCAATTGGGTGTCCGTAAATAAATGTAGGTTGAATTAATGTTTCTTCTACTTTTTGTTCAAAGAACTCATTTAATATATGACCATATTTCATAGAACTAGTAATTTCGATACCGTGTTCTTTAGCTAAGTTTTTAGCTTCTTCTGTAGTTTCTACTTCATAGAAGTTAACACCAGTAACCTCTTTTACAGCATCAACCATGTGCACGCGTTTCCAGCTTGACTCTAAGTCTATAGTATCTTCACCATATTGTACTTTGGCAGTACCTAGTACATTTTGAGCAATCTCTCTAATCATAGACTCTGTTAAGTCCATAATATCTACATAGTCAGCATACGCTTCATATAGTTCGATCATAGTGAATTCAGGGTTGTGTCTAGTAGAAACACCTTCGTTTCTAAATACACGTCCAATTTCGTATACTTTTTCAAGTCCACCAACAATTAAACGTTTTAAGTGCAACTCAATTGCAATACGCATATACAATGTAGCATCTAAGGCATTGTGATGTGTTACGAAAGGTCTAGCAGCAGCACCACCAGCAATTTGGTGCATCATCGGTGTTTCTACTTCTAAGAATCCTTTTTTGTTTAAATAGTTACGCATTTCTTGTAAGATTTTACTACGGTTAATAAATGTTTGCGTACTATCTTGATTTGTAATTAAATCTAAGTAACGTTGGCGGTAACGTTGTTCGATATCTTGTAAACCGTGGAATTTATCTGGTAATGGTCTTAATGCTTTTGTTAATAAAGTGAAAGATTTAGCTTTTACTGATAATTCACCTGTATTTGTTTTGAACATCACGCCTTCAACACCAACTATATCACCTAGGTCAGTGCCTTTCCATAAATCAAATTGCTCTTCTCCAATTTGATCTTTTCTTACATAGATTTGGATTTGACCTGATAAGTCTTGTACATGGGCGAATCCAGCTTTACCTTTACCTCTTTTAGTCATTAAGCGTCCAGCGATCACTACGCTACTTTCATCTTCTTTTTCATGTAATTCCTCTTTAGATAAATGATCCCATTCGTCATGTAGACCTTCAGCTGTAGCTGAACGATCGAATCGTTTTCCAAAAGGATCAATACCTAAATCATATAGTTCTTGCATTTTTTGACGGCGGACCTGCATTTGGTCATTCATTTCTTCTGACATTAACTTTCTCTCCTTTATGCTTGTTGTACTACTTGGACATTTCTTAGCTTTGAATGCTTGTAATATAACTATCAGTTGTTTGTTCTGTTTCGGCTTACCCTGACTCATTTCTTACCGCACCATTACTATAAACACCATTTTGATATCTTGAATCATGCTTACATATTTCCATAACGCCAACTTTTTTACTATTTAATTCTACTAGACGATGTCAATGTAATAAAGCAATTTCTACTTTAATTTGTATTGTTGTTTGAATAATGATTTTTCTAGATTCTAAATAATGTACTGTCCTTCGCATTATTTAATAGAATTACTTAGTCAATCACTATTTATTCTCTACATTATACTTACATTAAATTACTTTATAGTACACCTGAGTAAGAAAATCACTAACATCAAGTATCGAAGCAAGAACTATTTTAATACTTAGTTTCTTAACTTCAATCCAAACATTACGTTTTATGTTCTCATTCTTTATATTTCCTCACTGTATCATCAGGTATAACTAACTCACCAATACTTAATTGCGTGCGAGGTTCGATGACATCTGCTGCTATATCATTTAATGGTGTTAAGACAAATGCTCTTTCCCTCATTCTTGGGTGAGGCACTGTCAAAGTTTCTTCTTCGATAATGTCATTCTCATATAACAAAATATCTACGTCTAACGTTCTCGGTCCCCAACGAATATCTCTAACACGATGCAATTGTTGTTCAGTATAAAAACATTGTTGTAACAATTGTTGTGGTGTCAATGTTGTCTTCACTTCAACACATAAATTTAAAAAGTTTGGTTGCTCTACGTAACCTACTGGTTCAGTTTCATAAACTGGTGAAATTTGTGAAACTTGCACACCATCAACATTATCCAAAATCTTTATAGCAGATTCTAATTGTTCTAATCTATCTCCTACATTACTACCCAAACCTAAATATGCTGTTTTCATCAATGATTTCTCCTCACGATTTCTACACCTACACCGTCATAATAACCTTGTATTGGAGGATTTTTTTTAGTAATGCTCACTTTAGTTTCCATTACACGATTATAGTGTGAATTTATACGTTTTGCAATATGTTCAGCTAGATGCTCTAATAAGTTCACCGGTGGACCTTCCATAATAGCTTTAACATCTTCAAAGACTTCGCCGTAATGTACAGTATCTAATACGTCATCGGATATACCTGCCTCTGTTAAATCTACACTCAACGTAATATCTACAATAAAGATTTGCCCTATTTTATTTTCTTCAGGTAACGCACCATGATATCCGTAAAACTGTAAACCTTTAAGAAAAACCGTGTCGCTCATCTTCATTCTCCTTTAAAAAATCCATACTTTGACCAATACGTACATTTAATCCTACATTATGCACTCTTACGCCACTAATACCTTTCATTATACCATACGCAGTTGTAGCTGCTGTTGCTTCGTCTCGTTCCGTTGGCACAGTATCTTGACCAATCATTTCTTTAACGAACCGTTTTCTACTAGTAGCCAATAACACTGGATATTCTGTCGCTACTAATTCGTCTAACCTAGCCATTACTTCTTGTTCTTCTTGGCGTGTTTTAGCAAATCCAATACCTGGATCTATCCATATTTTATGTTTTGGTATACCTGCCATTTCGGCTTTGTTGGCTTGCTTTAATAAATATACCAACATCTCATCCATGACGGGCTCATTTCTTTTGCCATCGCCATTGTGCATTAATACAATTTCACATTCATATTTTGCAACAATATCTATCATTTTACCATCGTATAAACCTGCCCATTGATCATTAATCATTGTAGCACCGGCTTGTATCGCTGCTTCAGCTACTTCACTTCTAAAAGTATCGACTGACAATTGAACATCGTAACGCATCAATGCTTTGATAACAGGAATAACTCTATTTATTTCCTCTTCTATAGAAACTTCTTCGTGACCAGGCCTCGTCGAAACGCCACCAACGTCAACGATATGTACGCCTTCGTCAATCATTGCTTCAACACGTTTCATCGCTGTTTCTATTTGATTAAATTGTCCTCCATCCGAAAAAGAATCTGGTGTTACGTTTAAAATGCCCATGATTTTAGTATGACTCACAGTCCTCTTCCTTTCATTTACAGAAATTTACTAACTAAATGAAACATTATTATGTCTATAATAACGTGATTTGCTATTTTTTTCAGTATGCAATACTTATAAATTTATTGCCACATACAGTATTTATA
>NZ_JAVTDB010000061.1:0-2915 GCF_032139365.1 Staphylococcus kloosii | reverse complement strand
CCAATCCATAATTTTTGGTAATATATGAATTTGTTAAATTATCAGGTAATGGTCTTAAAATAAGATAATAACTAACTATAAGTAAGGAAAAACCTATTATAGCCGAAAGTAGTGAGACTCTTGGAATTTCTTCTCCCTTTTTTTCTGCATACAATAACTCAATTAGTTTAAAACGATATATTACTTTATAACATTGAATTGAAGTAAATAAAATTATAATTATAAATACAATAGTGGTCTGTACTATTGCTTCATATGAAATACTAAAATCAATACTTATAGAAGTACCCATTAATTTCATTAAGATGAGTGAAAAAAATTTTGAAAGTAGAGTACCTAAGAATATACCAATTATTAATGAAATAATACCCATTAATATATTTTCGTAAAATAGCATTCTAGCAATAGTTTTTTTACGCAGTCCCAAAATTGAATATATACCGACTTCTTTTTTTCTTCTTCTTATAAAAAAAGTATTAGAATAAATAATAAAAATTGAGACAAACAAAATTAGTATGATTGATGTCCCCATAAACATAAAATCCATTGTATCTGAGAGTTTTATATTTTCTTTTATTTTTTCATTATACTGTAAAGAAACAAACGTATAATAAATTATCATACTAAATATCATGGAGATAAAGTAGATTAAATAGCTATTAAAATTTTCTTTAATATTTTTTATAGCTATTCTAAATAATGTCATTTGTTCCACCACCTATAGCAGATAAAACTTCTAATATTTTGTTGAAGAAATCTTGTCTTGAAAGATTTCCTTTAACTAGCTCAGTAAATGTTTGACCATCCTTAATAAACGTAATTCGATCACAATAACTTGCGGCTAAAGCATCGTGAGTTACCATAAGAATTGTTGACTTTTCGTATTGACTTAATTGTGTTAGACTTTCCAACAAATTTGCAGCTGATTTGGAATCAAGCGCACCAGTCGGTTCATCAGCTAATACTATACTAGGATTAGTTATAATTGCTCGAGAAGCTGCTGTACGTTGCTTTTGACCGCCTGAAATTTGGTGGGGATATTTATCTAAAATGTTCCCAATCCCAAAAGTTTTTGATACTTTTTCAACTCGAGATTCAATTTCTTTGACATTTGTCTTAGCTATAGCCAATGGTAAAAGTATATTTTCCTTTACTGTTAATGTATCTAATAAATTATAATCTTGAAATATGAAGCCCAGTTTATTCAGGCGAAAAGTTGACAATTCTTCTTCATTCATATTTTTTATATTAACTCCGTCGATTAAAACATCACCTAAAGATAGAGAATCAATTGTTGCTAGAATATTTAATAAAGTTGATTTTCCTGATCCAGACGGACCCATGACTCCAACAAATTCACCTTTATATATATATAAATCAATTTCATTTAATGCTGTAAAAGTAGTGCCCTTAGAGCCATATATTTTTTTTAAATTTCTAACATCCAGTATCCTTTCCATGTTAAACATTCCTCCAGTTAAACTATAATAGCAACTATGATATTATAATAAATATTAATTGCTATAATATAATTATAAATTATATTAATCTTATTTATTCTTACAAATTCATCTTTGAACCTTACAATTTTGTAAGGATAGAATGTAATGTAAAAGAATTAAACAGGGGTGATAAAAATGGGCGATGCTATGAAAATAATGATCGTTGAAGATGACATTGTCATTAGAAATATGTTAGAAGAAGGCATTGAAAAATGGGGGTTTAGAATTTCTAAAGTCGAGAAGTTTAGCGAAGTACTAAACGTATATATTTCTGAAAAGCCTCATCTTATATTATTGGATATTAACCTACCAACATATGATGGTTTTTATTGGTGTAATAAGATAAGGGAAGTTTCAAAAGTTCCTATCATTTTTATATCTTCACGTAATACACCCATGGATAAGATTATGTCTATGAACATGGGGGGAGATGATTTTATTCAAAAACCTTTAGACATAGACGTTTTGATGGCTAAAGTAAATTCACTATTACGTAGATCTTATACTTATAGTGAAATTCAATCAAGTGTTCTTGAGCATAATGGAATTATATTAAATATTAATAATTGGGAAGTTTCTTATGAAGATACAAATTTTCATTTGTCTAAAACTGAATTTCTGATTTTTCATTTATTATTACAAAATAAAGGTAAAATTGTTAGTAGATATAAAATCAAACGCAAGCTTTGGAAAGACGAGAATTTTATAGATGATAATACATTGACAGTAAACATTAATAGGTTGCGTAAAAAGCTAAGTAACATTGGTAAAGAAAACTTCATAAAAACAATAACGAAAGAAGGGTATATCATTCAATGAAAATCACTGAGTATGTCGTAGACAAAGTTTATACGTTCATATTTTTCGCTATTCTTATGCTCTTTGTTTCTTTAATGATGCTTGTTAGTATTGATTCATTATATAGTATCAATTACATTTTATATACTAATATATGTGCTATAGTTATTTTCCTTATATATATTATTTTAGGTTATTATTTTAGAAATAAATTTTATTTAGAATTAAAACATTTAATTTCAAATGAGGATAAAGATATTATAATAGATATGATTAAACCACAGAATAATAAACAACAAATAGTAGTCAACCTCTTAAATGAGATTAACAATAAACATTTTATTCACTTGAAAAAATTATATGATGAAAAACGAGATCAACAAGAATTTTTTATTTCTTGGATACATGAAGTTAAAACACCTATTTCCGCTAGTCGACTACTTTTAGAAAATAGTCAAGATAAATCAATTGATTGGTTAGTTAATAAAACTGAAGATGAGCTTGATAAAATAGAAGAAAATATTGAAAAAGTATTATATTATTCTCGAATTGATTCATTCTCGAATGATTACTTTATAACAGAAGTTAATTTAGACAAAATTATAAGAAATAGTA
>NZ_JAVTDB010000060.1:0-1240 GCF_032139365.1 Staphylococcus kloosii | reverse complement strand
TTATTATGGAGAATTAGCTCAGCTGGGAGAGCATCTGCCTTACAAGCAGAGGGTCGGCGGTTCGAACCCGTCATTCTCCACCATTTTAGTTAAATGCATAATTAGCCGGCCTAGCTCAACTGGTAGAGCAACTGACTTGTAATCAGTAGGTTGGGGGTTCAAGTCCTCTGGCCGGCACCATGTAAGAGCCATTAGCTCAGTTGGTAGAGCATCTGACTTTTAATCAGAGGGTCAGAGGTTCGAATCCTCTATGGCTCACCATTACATGCGGGTGTGGCGGAATTGGCAGACGCACTAGACTTAGGATCTAGCGCCTTACGGCGTGGGGGTTCGACTCCCTTCACCCGCATTTGCAGAAGTAGTTCAGCGGTAGAATACGACCTTGCCAAGGTCGGGGTCGCGGGTTCGAATCCCGTCTTCTGCTCCATTATTATTTTTTGTGCCGGGGTGGCGGAACTGGCAGACGCACAGGACTTAAAATCCTGCGGTAAGTAATTACCGTACCGGTTCGATTCCGGTCCTCGGCACCATCTTTTGTAAAATATGCGCCCGTAGCTCAACTGGATAGAGCGTTTGACTACGGATCAAGAGGTTATGGGTTCGACTCCTATCGGGCGCGCTTGTATATTTTACGGGAAGTAGCTCAGCTTGGTAGAGCACTTGGTTTGGGACCAAGGGGTCGTAGGTTCGAATCCTGTCTTCCCGATTAAAATACCTATATGGGGGCTTAGCTCAGATGGGAGAGCGCCTGCTTTGCACGCAGGAGGTCAGCGGTTCGATCCCGCTAGTCTCCACCATATAAAACATATTTAACGGCGGTGTAGCTCAGCTGGCTAGAGCGTACGGTTCATACCCGTGAGGTCGGGGGTTCGATCCCCTCCACCGCCACTAAATTTTATTTTGAATTATATTTAGGACCTTTAGCTCAGTTGGTCAGAGCTAACGGCTCATAACCGTTCGGTCGCAGGTTCGAATCCTGCAAGGTCCATTAAATACGGAGGAATACCCAAGTCCGGCTGAAGGGATCGGTCTTGAAAACCGACAGGGGCTTAACGGCCCGCGGGGGTTCGAATCCCTCTTCCTCCGCCATTTATTTTTCAGCAATATAATTCAATAAAATTATTACTAATACGGAGGAATACCCAAGTCCGGCTGAAGGGATCGGTCTTGAAAACCGACAGGGGCTTAACGGCCCGCGGGGGTTCGAATCCCTCTTCCTCCGCCATTTATTTTTTTATTA
>NZ_JAVTDB010000059.1:0-20021 GCF_032139365.1 Staphylococcus kloosii | reverse complement strand
ATAATTAGTATGATATGCTTACTGATATTTTTTAATCCCCCTATATAATGGGAAATATTAAACATTAAAATACTAAATACTATAAAAAAATATGTATTATTTGAATCTAGAGGTATTGTCCCCCTATAAAATAACTCTTCAATAATTGGTATTAATGTTACTTCGCTTAATCTAGAAATGAGCTTCCCTAAATCAATAGGTTCTTGAAATTTCACAAAACTATTCTTTATATTCAACTTAAGTAATGGAAAATCAGGTAATTTCAATAGTACTACTAATAATAAAATGAATAAACTATCCCACAAATTTAATGAGAATTTCCATTTCGGTAAAGGAAAATATAAAAATATTAATAAGTAAGGTAAATTAATGATAAGTATCCTTATTATTCTTTTAAAGAAGTTCCCTCTTACATACTTTCTTACAAAATAGAACCAAATATGAGCGATTATAAATACGAATATAAAAAAAATATATATAAATATCCCTCCTATCAAAAATCAGAGAAGAGAGGTATATACCTCTCTTAACTTTTAAATAGGTGCGTTTGCTGCGATAGCAATTGATGTACTAGCTTTAACAACTTTAGGACTTGTATATTTTTTTTTCATAATTTTCACCCCCTTACTAGAAAAATATAACATTTTGAATTTTCAGTCAATTAAAAATAACACAACATTTTATTTTTTTAATAAATTTTAAAAAAATTCATGATATTTTTGATCGAAAATCGATCTATTATAAATTAATCTATATACACTATTAGGATTTTTTTTAAAATAACCATTCTTGATTTTTCGATTTTCATTTGGAAATATATTTTTTGCATTAGAGTTTAAAAATGAAAGATTTATATCATTTAAACTAATGTTTTTAAAATTTTGATTAGTAATAGCTATGTAATGTAATTCCCCTAAACAACTATTGCATTGATTTTCTAACTCTAAACTCAATAAGAATGATGAAGACTGAAATCTCGGGTTAAATTCCATAAAAAATATATCTTCATTTACAATTAAATAATCAATCCCAATCACTCCCTTATATCCTTTTTCTTTTAAAAATTCTGCAATTTTTAAATTGAATTTTTTTAATTTTTTTAAAATTTTATTGGTAAAACAATTTATATATGAAAAATCTGCTCCAGAATAATGAAATTGATTATTAAAAATTTCAATCAGTTGTACCGAAGATGGTAATTCTAAAAAGTCTTTTTTTCCTATGACTAAAGTAGAATTTATTGGGATATTCCTTATATATTTACTAACTGAATAAAACACATCTTTATTTATTTCTATATCATCTATATTACCAAACCTTACTAAATAAGTTCCATCTCCTCCTGATCCATCTTTCATTTGAACTACAAAATGCTCATTTGTAAAATTTAAATATTCCTTTAGATATTTACCCTGTACAATTTTCGAATCAACAGTAGGAAGTATGTCATTTATTTCCTTTCTAATACGGAATTTATCATTTAATAATTCGATAGTCTCTTGCTTATTCCCTTTTATTATTTTAATATTTTGAATATCTTCGCATAATTTAGTTATTTTTTTCTTATCATTAAATAACAAAAACTCTACATCATCATTATATAATTTTGCTATTTTTTTAGTTTTATCGACAATGAATTTTTTATATTCTTTTAAAAACAATTCATTATTCGTATCACTTATAAAATTAGACGTGTAATATATATTACCCTTTTCGCCATTAGGATAAATAGTGATTGAACCATCAAAAAAATTTTCATTACAGATATTGTTTATAGGAGAAAATGCTAAATAATATACTTTTGTCATATATTTTCCTCATTTCTATTGAAATCGTTTTCAATAGAATATAATAGTGCACTTCTTAAAAAATGTAAATATTCCATTTGCTATATAAGAGTCATTTTGATGAATATCTTTGAACTAATTAAATCTTTTAAGTCTTTAAAGACTTGCAATTGAGTTATTATATAAGTATAAAATATAGTAATGATATATATATTCAAACAGCACCCAAGTACTGATAGTAAACCGAAATCATTTTCGTTAATTGGGCTGAACACTAAAAGTCGCAATTTAATATAGAATTTAAAAGATTTGTTTTTCATATCAGAAGATCTATTCATATAAAAGGCACGACTAGTTCATGAACTAGTCGTGCCTTTTTAATATAATTAGTTACCAAATAAACGATTCCAAAACCCCTTTTTAGATGGCTGTTCTACCTCATTATTAGTCTCAGTCTCTTTTTTTTCAGATTGCTTCTCTCCTTCTGTAATAGTTGCTTTTTTTACATCTTCATTCTTATTATCTTCAGGTATATCTTTATATTCCGTATTTTTATCTGCTGGTTTATTTTTCTCTTGTTGTTGGTTAGTACTTTTAGATTCTTCAGTAAAATTGGCTTCTTGTATATTACTATTTTGTCTGTCATTAATTGTTGTATCAAAAGAATAATTAAGCTGCCTTTCTTCTTCTAATTGATTTTCTAACTTTTGAATTTTCTTATTACTTTCTAAAGCCAATATTTGTTGGTTTTCTAAAAGTCTATTCAGTGTATTGATCTGTTCTTTATCTCTGTTGGACTGTTCCTTGTATATATTTAATTGATTATATAAATGTTTAATCGTCTCATCTTTTACAAGATTATCATCTTTAGACTTAGTTTCTTCTTTGTTTTTATTATCTTCAAAGTAATCATTTTTATTCTGATTTTTTTTAATTCTATTTACTACTATAACTTCATCTTCACCAGATAAATAGTTGACATTATCAACCTTTTGGAATCTCACATTCGCTTTTTTCGCATTATTGTAAACAGTCATTTTTGTCACATTTAATTCATCGGCAATCTGTTTCATACTCTTCATATAACACCCTCCATATAATTATACGCATAGCATTTATACCTTTATGCACCTTTTATACTTACAAAAACAGCATTAAACAAATCGTTATATGTATAAAACTATATATATACAACAATGTCCTTTACGCAATTATACGCAATTTACACTTGATATAAAAGGGGTTATATAGGGTTATATAACACTACCATATAAAGAGTTTATATAAAAGAAGGTCCTACTTTGAAAATGCATTCACTCAAATTCATATAAACAATTTAACAAACCTTGCAAAAGTGTTAATATAAATATATAAAGAAACCCGACTACGGGAATAGTCAGGTTTCTTCGGTAATAAAAAACAAGTGTTTTGTTTGTTTATATAGTTGTTATATTCTTATTATATATACTAAGAATTATTAGTGCAAGTCGAATACATATAAACATACTTATTACTTTTTATTACCTCTTTTTTAAAATTTAAATGTGAAAGAGGTTTTTATATGTCCAACTTTAATATTAAAGAACTCCAAAAAGAAAAATTTTATCAATTACCTAAAGTATTTTTTACTAATCCCAAATATACTAAGTTATCTAATGATGCAAAAATAACTTGGTCAATACTCAGAGATCGATTAGACTTATCTATAAGAAATAATTGGATAGACGAAAATGGAGATATATTTTTTATTTATACCAATGAAAAACTTAAATCTATTCTAAATATAAGTAGTCCAAATAAGTTATCTAAAATTAAAAAAGAATTAACCCAAGCTAATTTATTTAATCAAGTAAGGGTAGGTTTGAATAAACCCAATAAGTTATATATTAAAAAACCTGAGGTAACAGAAGCTGATATATATTACATATCGCAACAAGAAAACGATATAGAACCTATTAATAACAAGGACGTATCAAAATCATACGTCCAGAATTATGATAATAATACGTCTAAAAGTATCAATATAATACATCAAGACATATTCAAATCATACGCAAATGATACTGAATTTAATAATACTGATTATATAAAGACTGAGAATAATGATACGAATGATTTGAATGATACATGCAATATTATAACTAAAGATGAAACACACTCCCATGATTCAAAATATTTTTCACATATATGGGATAACCAAGATAATAAAGAAATATTGTTACAAAATTTTCCTGAGGAATTGACAAACTATTTATTGAATTTCAACTATCAAGATTTAGAAATCATTAAATCCATTATTCTTAAAGCTAAAGAGTCGTTTAATACAAATCATGATGAAGCTTTCTACATGCTTGAACAAATTGAATATGAAATCCTTGCGGCTTTAAAAAGGTTTAAAAAAGCTTTACGTGATCGCAGTGTTAAAGGCCAAGCTGAAAGTGTTAACACCATGCAAGGTTATTTAATGCGCACAATTTTATCCGAATTAGAAGAAATGCATGCAGCGCGTATGCGTAACCAAAATATGCATAATATCTTTCGTCAATAGTTTAGCGTTGGAAATGACGGATAACTAGGCTTAGAGAATATAAAGGTTAGGAGCATCGATTTAATGTATTTTAAAAAGGCTGAAATTCAAGATATACCGTTCATTTATGATTTAATGATTCAAGCATTTTCAGAATATGCAACCGATGAAATCCCTTCGAGCGCACTCAAAGAACAAGAAAGTACCATTACAAGCGCCTTTTTAAATGATAATGAAGAAGCTTTAATTGTCTATGATGGGGATGCACCTCTAGGCATGGTTCGGTTTAAAATTCAAAATTATAGGCTAACTTTTTATCGTCTTTCTGTGATTCCGCATTACCAAGGACAAGGTATAAGCAAAGCACTTTTAGGTTTTTTAGAAAAATATACTAAAAATAACGGGGTTTCTGAAATAACATGTAAAGTAAGGGCGAATGTACCTAAGAATATAAGTATTTACCATTCGCTAGACTACATTACTTGTGATGAGTATGAGCTTAACAAACCAGATAACCAAAAATTAAAGATTGTAGTCATGAAAAAAGTAATTTAAAAGGGCCAACGGGTGAAGTTACACCTTTTGAGTTCTGGTTTTGATGATATATATCCTTATTTAGCTCATATTTACTTTTTAAGCGCTTATATAAGTTTTTAGGCATTAAACTATATGATTCACCCCTAAATCTTTAAAATACCCCTTTAAAATTCAAAATAAAGGCATTTAAAATTTTAATACTGCTTGTGATAAAGTTTGCTAAAAAAGAGGTTATATTTTTTATGTGGTTACGTTTTTCTGTGCAATTAATCATGTCTGTTTTGATGTTCGTTTTTATATATCAGCAAATAAATCAAAGTCGCTTAGATTTTTGGTTTATTATTTATTTTTTACTTTTTATGGTTGTGGTTTTATTTTGGAAACCTTCGGAAAACAAAAAGTAAAACACGCATTTATGCCGAGAAAATTTATTGTGCGTTGAGGAGAACCCTTAACTAAAATTGTAGACGAATGTCGGCATAGCGTGAGCTATTAATCCGACCATTCGACAAGTTTTGGGATTGTTAAGAGTTCCGAGGCTCAGCGTCAATAAAGCAAATAGATGTTTTTTCTTGCTGTTTTTTATAAAAAATAGCTTTAACCACTGAGTGATTAAAGCTTTAAATTTGCCCATAATATTATGTTCTTTCAAAATCCTTTTTTTCTGTTTAACAGACAAGTAGCTTCGATTTACCGTTAAATAAAGGTTTTTAAGGTGTATAATAATTAAAATTAAAAGAACGAGGGATGATTTATTGGAAAATAAGAGTAATGGTTTAGGTGGATATACTATAGCTATTTTTTGTATTATTTTTGGCTTTTTTTGGTTTATGTTTAGTAGTGGAGGTTTGATTTGGGTAGGGTTTCCGTTTTTAATATTCGGGTTTTTAGGATTACTTGTTGAGTTAAATGAAGAAGGCTATAAAAAGTATTGCTATTTTATTGGTGGAGTTGGAATGGCTTTCTTATCTTTATATTTTGGAGATTATGAATTTTTCATTCTGAAATTTATATTTGCTGTTTTAATTTGTGGTGCTATGACTTGCTTTGTAGTTGGTGCTATTTATGCTTTTAAAATTTCTGATGACAATGGATCTTTTGCTGATATACTTTTTAAGATTTTTGATATTGCTGGCGCTGTATATTCTGCTTATTCATTTTTAAAAAATATCATTGATTTCTTTTAGGTTTTGAAACGAGTTTCTTCTTGCCTTGATACTATATAGAAATAACGCTCTGTTTGAAATAAGTATTGATAGTCTTTAACTATCAATACTTATTTACTTAATAATAACCTTTAAATTTCACTTTTCAAATAGTCTTAATAGACTTAAACAGGCCCATAAAATTAAAACAAACAATATATAAGGGACGATATAAGCGATATACCATAAGTAGCCCCATGCGGATTGGGCATGAGTAATATTGTAATGCAATGTACTATACATGCTATCAACACCTAAAATGTGCCCCATTTGACCTGTGACAATTGAGACTAAAGCCATTATTAAAATAACGAAGTATAAAGCGCCCATACCATGCGTCATGCTTTTGATACTCGCTTTAAACGTACTATTCAACTTTTGATTTTCTTTTAAACTATTATGCAATACTTCATGTTGTTCTTTGTTGGCCATTCGAATACCTTTGATATCCTCGTACATCCCATCTTTTTCTTGTTTAAAAGCTTTTGTGACATCCTCAGTTATATGTTTTGTATCAATTTTAGATAACATTTGGTTCGATATATGAATCACTTTCGTTTCAGTCTTATCTAGATAGTTTTTAAAGTTCGAGGTCGAAGCCTTGAGTTCTCTGACTAATGTTTGATTCTCTTTCGACCTGTTTTGCTCTCGCTGCTCGAGCTCGATCATCCTGTTCCCGAGCTTCGCGTTCTGCTCTTTCAGCTCGTTCACGACGTTTTCGTTCATTGAAGAGGGCTTGGGTTGATTGGTCGAAAGATGACCAGTTAAGTGTTGTTCTAGGTTGTCTATGCGTTGATTGATCTTTTGGAGTTCGTTCAGGAGTTGTTGATTTTGATTCGTATTGTCTTCTTCTGCGTTGTTTCTCGGCTTCAAAGCCATGCGTAATGCCTCCTTTGTCATAAATATCGCCTAGTTTGCTGCCACGTACTTTTTTATCTGCTTCTAGATGTCTATAGGTAATTGTTTTATCTGTCACACGTTCAACCATGATGCCTTTCGTACGTAATTGGTCTTGGAAGTTTTCCATATCGGTTGCTTGTGTTTCATCAATGGCTAAGCGAATATCATTTTTCCATGATGATTTCCCTTTATCGATTAAATTTTGTTCAGCTTGTGTGTAGCGCATCTCTGCTTGATTGTTGGGAATGGATAAACCATGATGACGGCAGATCTCATCATTTGCTTGTCGGACGTCTTTGAGTGCTTGTTTATTATTATTGAATTTTTTTCCTGTTTCTAAGTTGATGGCATTAATAACGATATGATTATGTACATGATCGGTATCACTATGCGTATAAATCGCTACTTGATGATGAGGTGCTATTTTTTCGGCGAGTTCTAAACCGAGGGCATTACACTGTTCAGGTGTCACTTCTCCGGGTTTAAATGACTGGATAATGACATGGCCTTGATTGCCGTCTGTTTTACCATAAACTTCGCGAGCAGCTTTAAACGCGCTTTTAGCATAATCAATATCGCAATTTAAACCCCTTTTTTCCTCAGCGCGTTTTTCTGCATAGTTAATGGCACGTGATGTCGATTTCGTCGCACTTATTTTAGTTGTTGCCATATATGATTCAACTCCTCACGCATGATGGCGATATCTTGTTGCATTTGTTTCATATTTGCGCGCTCGCCATAAGTATTTAAAGCTTTAGCGATTTGGTTTAAGTTGCTGCCCAACTTACCCATATCTTGGGCCATCGATTGGCGCGTGACTTTGTCTAATTTGGGCGCCACTAATCGAGCCCCTTGTGCCTTGTTTTTAACAAACAAAGGCACACTCATATTCAAAGTTTCAGCCGACGCCTGTAACTTTGAATATTCGGATTCGCTCACACGAAAACTAATTTGTTTCGGTGCCTTGCGGTCGGGGGTACGGTTTTGCCCGACAGCTGCGTTACCTTCAGTCATTGTTTTACGTTCGCTCACAATCCCACCTCGCTTTCTAACGAAAGACACGTTGTTCCGTTGATGATATTATAACATAATATCATCTCACTCACATCGTTATAGAGGTTTGGCAAGCAATGGGTATGCTAGCCACTTCGTAGCTAGATCCCCTGCTTGTTGGTGGATGAATCCCCCAAGCCCCCTGTGATTTTTTCTGCGAAAAAATAGCAAATACTCATGAGTATTTGCTTAGTACGTACGCTCAAAAATGTGAGCATAAATATGAGTCATTACTCAATCAAAATAGCATTTATTTTTTGAGTATTTACTTAGTCATGGAGGGGATATCAATGCCAGATCAAAATCATAAAAAAGCGAAAACAATCAATATCAATTTAACCGAAGACGAGTATGAAAAAGTAAAACAACTCGCAGAAATGAGAGATTTAAATCCAACGGCCTATACACGACTGACTGCCTTAGGTAATCGAATTAAACCTACCGTTGTTTATCCTGCAAATGAACGTATTAATGAACTAGAAAAGGAAAATCAAGAACTCAAAAAGCAATTGATGGCAGGCCATGGTGAATATGAAGTCACAAGAGAAGATTTCGATAACTTAGAAGAGCAATATTATCGTTATGCGGGTTATGTGAATACATTTAAAGCCTTTTTACAATATATTGCAGAATGATGCGGAATATATTAATTTAAATGGGTATAAAAATGATGAAAAGCTAAAGGAAGAAATTAGGGATGTTATAAAAAATATTTTTGAACAGTAATTTATATTTTAAAAGGAAAAAAGCCTCGATAAATCAAGATTTATCGAGGCTTTTTTCTGCAATAAATCATTTTAATCTTATATATTATAATAAAATCGTGTTGCAACAATACGTTTTTATTATAATATTTTATTTTTATTTATATTCGTTGTATGATGTTTTTATAGAGGGGGAATTCAAATGGATTTAGGAAAGAAACTTTACTTAGAAAGAAAATACAGGAATTTAACTAAGAAAGAATTGTCTAATGAATTAAATAAGACGATTAGTTTTTCTAGTTATTCGGAGGATGACATAGTATTCTTAGAATCTGGTCAGAAAGAATTTACTTTTCATATCGTTGATGACATCGCCAAATATTTTAATATGACTATTTCTCAATTTTTAACAAAAGAGTGGAAGTCTTATAACGTCGAAGAAATTAATTTGATTGAAAATAATATTGAAGAATATTTTCATGGACATTCAGAAGGGATTCCTAAAACATTTAAAAATTTATCTGACATAGTTCATAAGTTTGATTTAGTAAATCATGATGATTGGGTAGCTCTTCCTAAATATGATTTTATAATGAGAGAGTACTATGACTATTTATATCGAGATGTTAGTAAAAGAAGCAGTGATATAATTACTAATAGAGCTGAGGGTCTTCTAGATAAATTGAAACTATTTAGTTCATATGATCATAAAAATGAACTACAATTTCCTATAAATGTAGAGACAGATTCTCCAGGGTTTACTAAATTTAATGATAAGCGTGAACCTATTAACATGAGTATATTAATACAAAATATAGAATGGTCATTAAGTGAAATTAGGCAACTCTTTGAGGATGATTATTTTGATTACTATGGAGAAGATACGAATTATTCCAATTCATTAAAGCATTATAGAGAGAAGATGGATATAAGCTTTGAAGATATTGAAAAGGATTTGAAGATTTCGAGTATAGAGTATATGAAGTGGGAAAAAGATGAAGATGATCCTAGCATTAGTAGTATTTTAAAACTATGTGATTACTTGAATATAAATATTGATTTACTTTCTCCAAGGTCGTTACGTACAATGAACAATATTAATTCTCAATCTATAGGATCATATATCTTTCAAAATACTAATGTTCATAGCTCTGAAGAGTTATCTAAAGACTATTATTTTTCAGAGAGACAAAGTATTATGTTGATTCCAAAATATTGCTACAAATACATGTTTGATTACTTAGAAGATAAAACCAAAAAAGAAATTGGAATAAAGAAAGCATTTCAATTTACAAGAGAATTTTTTGTTAAGTGGTATGAATTTAACAAAGCTAGACAATTTTTATTTTATTCTTTGGAAGGCTTAGTTGCTAAAGAGAATTTTATTCATTATACAGAGCAAGAAATTAAAAAATATTTAGGTGATAGTTATTATCCTGAGAATCCAGTGAAAATTTTAACTCAATTAGTATTAGATAGAGTTGAAAATTTTGGATATAAAGACAAAAAGCAAATTACCCAAAGAATTAAGCAAATTGATATAGAAAGATTCTTAAAGCCAGTTGAAAAGGTTAATTTAAGACCTGAGATAGATTGATTGTTAATTTATAACGAAAGTGCCTCTATCAATTTCTAAATAAATTAATAGGGGCGCTTTCGAGAAAGGAATAGCATTATTTGAATATGAAATATTAATGATTATTTTGACAGTCATTGGTTTAGTATTAATTAGAAATGGTGTTGCTTTAATCATTTTAGAGTTGAAGTGACATAATTCAACTTATCAGAAGTACATATGCTTACGAATTCACAAATGATATAATAACAAAGTCGCCTATCTCTCAGGCGTCAATTGACGTAGAGAGGAGGTGCTAAAAATGACAGATATCTTTGTTCACATCACGACCACAGTCATCAGTGGTTGTATCGTTGCGCTGTTTGCGCATTGGTTACGTAAGCGTAACGATAAATAGGCGACATAACCACACTAAAAACCCCTCACTATTGCGAGTAGTGAGGGGTTTGGTGCATCAAATGCAGATATCTTTGTTAATTGTATTATAACATCATAATGAGGAAGAATGCAAAATTAGTAATAATAAAAAGAAATAAATTAGAATATACTTTGAGAGGCAAAGTTGTTTGCAATGACTATTAAAGAGCCCAAATAGTTAATATTTAATGACGAAGTGATTGTAGATTTTTAATGTTATCAACATCTAATTCACTTATTTTTCACTTCTTAAATTATGGTAGTATTCAATATCTGATTTACGAGTGTTAAGAGGAAAAAGATAATATATATCTTCATAATATGCAAAATCTAAAATCTTATTGTAATGCAATTTTCTAAGACAATACAATCTTTGCTTGTTTCGGATTCGTTTAGCTCGGAACCTGACAAAATACTGTGGTATACATTAATTACTTTGTTATCTTTATTTCCCAAATTCTAAATATCTTCTTAATCTATCGTTAGTAGTATGATGTTTAGTAATTTTATTAACTGCTTTCAAATTCTTTTCATATTTGTTACGTAAATTAGACTTTAATTTATTAACTCTGTTTATAAAATAATATGAATCTATTCTGTATTGACCGTTTCTATCAATTTTAAAATTTCCGTCATTATCTTTTTTCAGTATAAACCCAACTTGATTTGCTTTCCGTATCTCTTGTGGACTTTCAAAAGATTCTATTGCATTATAAGCCCCCTCTAATTCATATAGAGGTCTTAAATCTGACTTTTCATGTCCACTGTCATTTAAAGGGGTTAAGCACTTATTGAGTTGTCTTATTTTAATTAATTCTTTTCTATACTCACCAGTTACTTTATAAAAATGTACTAAATCACCAATAGCCTTATTTAAGGTTTTGTAACTTTTCAAAAATGTTTCAATTGAATCTTTGTAATATTGGATATGCCTATAACCACTTTCTAAATGATTTAATTGTTCTGATAGTTTATTTAATCGTTCTTTCTCAAAATCTTCTTCAGTTCGGTTTTTTCTATATTCCATATCTGCTAATGATAATGGTTTGCTATTCAATTCGTCTTTTTTCATCATTTCGGATAGTGGCATAACTTTAAAGGCATTACTCATTATTAAATTAGAATTATGTTTGAATTTGTAAAGTTCATTGTTAAGTGTATTTTTGTATTCTTCAAAAGCTATTGTTAAATCATAGATTAACTTACTTTTTTCTTCTTCAAATTTATTATTGTTCATATCAATTACCCCTTTTTATATTCTATATACAATATCTCTACTAACATTTGCCTTGTTTGCTATCTCTTTACCTGTGTATTCTTTTAAGTCATATAAAAGTTTAATATAGTTCTTTTTTTCTTGCGGCATAGGCTTTTTTCCTCCCATGTTTCCTCTCGCTTTGGCTGACTCTAAGCCTCTTTTAGTCCTTTCGCTTAATAAATTAGCTTCTAATTTAGCAAAGGCACTCATCATGGAAAAATAACATCTATAAGTATTTGATTATTATATAAAAATATTACTTTTGAAGTCTATAATGTATTAATCATAACACAAATTTCAACAACTTTATTTGTGTTTTCAGGGTACACCCTAATCATACAAAATAAATTGTTGAATTTATAGCTACTTAAACGTATGATTAGGGTGTATATTAATTGTGGAGTGAAGATGAATGATTATAGGTTACGCAAGAGTTTCGTCGATAGATCAAAATTTAGAAAGACAATTGGATAATTTAAAAACATTTGGTGTAGAGAAAATCTTTACAGAGAAACAATCTGGTAAATCAGTTGAAAATCGACCTGTATTTCAAGAAGCACTTAATTTTGTAAGAATGGGAGATCGATTCGTTGTAGAGTCTATTGATCGTTTGGGACGTAACTATGATGAAATTATTGAAACGGTGAATTATTTAAAGGAAAAAGACGTACAATTAATGATTACAAGTTTACCTATGATGAATGAAGTGATGGGCTATCCATTACTTGATAAGTTTATGAAAGATTTAATTGTTCAAATTTTAGCAATGGTTTCAGAACAAGAGAGAAATGAAAGTAAACGTCGACAAGCTCAAGGTATTCAAGTTGCGAAAGACAAAGGCGTATATAAAGGACGTCCTTTACTCTATGCACCGAATGCTAAAGATCCTCAAAAACGTGTGATTTATCATCGCGTTGTAGAATTGTTAAAAGAAGGCAAAGCAATCAGTAAAATCGCTAAAGAAGCGAATATCACAAGACAGACAGTTTATAGAATTAAAAAGGATAAGGAAGATTATATTGATAAAAGGGTTGTCAGTGCAAATGAGGTTTCTTCACAGCGTCCATAGTTTTTACAAAGGGATTGGATTACTAATATTATTTAGTAATCCAATCGTTATAAACATCTGTATCCAAACTTATTTCTCCTAAAAGTTCTTTTTTTATTTTGAGTATTAATGGAGAGGAGTTTTCTAAATTAATTTCTTCCAAATCAACCCATACTTCTGCCTCGGAGTCATTTAGTTCATTATCCACAAATTTAGATAACTCTCTCTGTTGAATAGTTATATTTCTATCAATATCATAAATTATCATTATATGATGAACTATATAATTAGACTCTCTCTCTTTCACAAAAGCATCATAAACTCTAGAGTTTATGTAAGCAGATAGATAATACCCTGTTTCTTCTAAAATTTCACGTTTTAATGTTTCTGTTAGACCTTCATCTTTTTTGGGACTACCTCCAGGAAGGTCAAAACGACCTCTATATGGACCAGAATTTTTTTTAATACATAATAATTTATTTTGTTCAAAGCAAACACCGTAAATTCCAATATGTTTTTTTATCTCCATTTTACGATTCCTTTCAAATTTTTAAATTTCAAATATTACACTTTATTAACCAAGTTTAGCATTAAAGAATAAAGATCTATATACTAAAATACTTCCCAGTATAAGAAAAACAAAATAGAATAAAGAGATTACTAATGGGCTAGTCAAAGGGTAAAATAATATGGTTAATCTTGCAATTAATTCAGCACCAGTACTACTCAATGAGTAAAAAGAATTATATGCGCCTCTTTTAGTTGATGGTATTAAGTCTATCATTTTTGAATTAGTAATAGGAGCGTACATCAATTCTCCAATTGATGCCACAACCATAAACATGATAAGGATCCACCACTCATTTGCAAAGAAGTTTACTGTATAACCAATAGTATAAAAAGCTAATCCGCTAATTAATACGTAAGGAGTTTTAATTTTAGCAGTGATATATCCTATTACTAATGTAAAAGTTACAACAACTAAAGTATTCGTCATACTCAAATAAGAAAACATTCTTGCACCTGTAATATCTATACCCAAAATGGATATATGCTGAAAAGAATTATGTAATCTAACAGAGACATAACTATTAGTGCTTAATTCTGCCGAAAATATTATTAACATCCCTATAGTCATCAACACAAATTTTTTATCTTTCAATACTTCTGTATAGGATAGTATAAAATCTTTAAACACATTTTTATTAACTACTTTTCTTATAGTTATACTACTTTCAGAAATTAAAAAAATATATACTAAAGTAATAAGTGTGGTTGACAAAAAAGAAAGAAGAAATAAGATTTCTTTTTTGTTATCATAAAAAGCTCCACCTAGAAAAGCTCCTAATGCTAATGATAAGTTTATCAACCAATAATCTATTCTATATACAAAATCCCTATTTTCTTTTGTTACTGAATCTTGCAAAATAACAGTTAGACTAGGCCTACGTAGTGAAGAAAAAATAATATATAACAGATATGCACTTATAAAGAAATACACATCAGTTTGTATTATACCGATATACAACATTAATAATGAGAATGATTCTCCAATTGAGGAAATAGTAAGTATCTTTTTTCTTGGCATTAAATCGATAATGTATCCAGAAGCCATATTTAATATAAAAGAAAAAAATACAACTGCCGATAAAAATATAGAAGCGAAAAGTGAATTAGTTATATCAGTTAAATAGATTGCCATAAAGGGGAAAATAGCGCTAGAAATTAGTCTGTTTATAAAGCTGCCCCATAATCTTATATGTATATTGATTGACAGTTTTTTCACTTAAATTTTCCTTGTGTACCATACATAATCTTCAGCTACTATTATATTTTCACCAAAAAGTTGATCAACAGCTTTTTTAACTCCCTTAATGCCTGGATAATCATAATCATGACCTGATAATATCCCATCAATTTTCACTTTGTCATACCACAATTTAATATCTTGTCTCACAAAATCATAATCATGATTTCCATCTATAAACACTAAATCTAAAGAATTGTTACTTATAATTTCTGAAGCTTTATCTGAAAAGTCTTTTATCAATGTAACATTATCATATTTATTTAAAATATTTTTTTGTACATTTTTATAAGCTTGATTTAAAAGTGTCTGTTCTGCCTTAGTGTCAAGATAATTTGAATACACTTTATATGGATCTATCAACCAATATTGTTTAATATCTAAATTTTCTAGAAGTTTCTTAGTTACTTTACCTTCAAAAACTCCAATTTCAGCGATGTTTAAATTTTTTTGGTCTTTTAATAAGTTATGAATTATATCCCATCTATACATATTAAGTCTCCTTTTGAATTATTTCTATATTTCATTTATAAAGTATAAAAATAATTTAGCATCCATTATTATCATTATTTAGAGTTTTAATGATTTTAAAAAATATATCTTTTTTGTAATGATTGGAATTAATGATTTGATAATTCTCCTCTTTTTTTATCAATTCTTTCAAATGTCTTCTAGTTATTTGTTGAAACTTTAAAAAAGATTGTTCTAAATTTTCTTCGTTTAGTACATCACAACCTGCTTCCCAATAGTTAATATTGCCTTTTAATCTTTTTATACTTATAGATGGATCTATATCTAATAGAACTATTAAATCTGGTTTAACACACCTATGATATAAGAAATTTATAATATCTGAATTTACACCTCTGGCTAATCCTCTGGCTAATACTGAATATATATATCGATCAAATATTACTGTATAGCCTTTATTTAAATATCGATTAATATATTGATCGAATTGATCAATAATACTTAGAAAGTGTAAATAAGTATTTATTTCTGGAGAAAATCTTCTTTTTTTTCCTTCTTTTATGGCAGGTAAAGTAATGTATGACATATTATATCTGGCAACTATTACTTTTTTATTTCGAGATTTTAAATATTTTTTTAGTAATTTTATTTGTGTACTTTTACCGGTTCCATCATTTCCTTCAATCGCTACCAAATATCCGCTGTTATTATTTTTTTTCTTCATATTTTGCAATAGTATCCTTATAAATTTTAATAGTTTGTTTAGATATATATTTAGCATCAAACCTAGATAAACTAGCCTTAGCATCATTACTTATTTTATTTAATTCGCTTGTTTCCATACTACATATTTCCATTAGGATATTTGAAATGTTTTCTTTTTCAAATGGATCACATATCCAACCATACTGGTTGTTATTAATTATTTCTGTCATTCCACCATATTTACTTCCAACACTAGGACAAAATGCATCTAGTGATTCCAAAAGTACATATGGGAAGTTTTCATATAAAGAAGGAAATATTGCACAAGTCGCTTTATTTAATTTTAATGAAATATCTTCCCTACTCATATGTCCTAAAAATTTAATTTTACTTTTGAACCTATTGTCTATTAAAGACATAAAATAATCTCTAGTAGAAATATTTTTATTATTCCTATTAGTATCTTTACCAATTAAAACGATGTCATAATCTTTTTCTTTTTCAAAAAATATATTCAGTTCTTTAGCTAACTCTAGTATTCCTTTTCTCTCTTCTAAACTTCCCACAAATATAATTTCTTTCGATTTATTACTCGTTATATTATTTCGGGAGGCAGTAAAAGGATTGTTGACTACTTTTATTTCATTATTTAACTCTAAATCATTCTCTATAATATTTTTAAGCGATTCTGAACAACTATATAAGTAATCCGCGTTTTTTATATCATTTATTTCTTGATGTAATATAGTTTTTAGTGCGCCTTCTTCAGGATAATTGTTATATTTATTCCATATGTATAAAGGGGTATGTAACTTAATTACTATCGGCTTTTTTCTATTCTTCATATAAAAATGACTTTCCGCTCCCCAATCTGCTACTTCAAAAATATCTATATTGTCCTCTAACTGTTTCATTTTTAATGCTACTTTTTTCCTGTAATACTCTGTATGAAAGTCATTTTCAAAGTTATCTTTTAAAAAATGAACTTTTACACCTTTGATTAATTCAACGTGGTCATTTCTTGTTTTAGTTTTACATATAACATGCACATTATGTCCATCTTTTACTAATTGTTGACTCAGTATATTTTGATATGTACTAATCCCCCCTTTTGGTGTTTCTATTGGATATTCTTCTGATACCAAACATATATTCATAACTTCTCATCCCCAAACCAAATTGTATATTCTTTTTTAAACTGTTCATAATTATCACTTGCGTGGATAATATTATAACAACTTCTCTTTTCTGCTAAAGCTAGTTCATAAGAATCTTCAGAAAAATCTCCTCTAATAGTATCCTCACAAGCATTTGCCGGATCTGAATCTCCTATAATTTCTCTAACTTTCCTACAAATATCTTCACCTTCTAATACAAGTATAATTACATTTTTATTTACAAAATAATTAATCACTCTGTAAGTTATATCCATTGGCCATTTTTTTAAGTTATCGCTATAATGTTGTGTAATTTTTTCACTATTTACAAGACAAAAATCCATGTTTATAATTTGTCCTACTTTAAGTAACCTTTCAATAACCTTATTAACTATATGTTTTTCTAAACAATCCGGTTTTAAAATTATTAGAGTTTTTTCTCTCATCTAAAATCTCTCCTATCAAAAATTGCAAATCCTGCCACCAATCAATCCATCTATCTTCACCATTATTCGCATAATATCCATGTTTTTCATATTCTAAATATTTTTTTTGGAATATCACTTTAATAATATATATACAAATATCACTAATATATAAATTATGTTTCATAAATTCCATTTCTATATATTTATAACTTTTTTTATTTAAATAACCGGCTGTAAAGTTAAAGTATTTATAAATATATATAGTCAAGTCGAAGTTCATAGGTGCATAAGATATTTCTTCAAAATCAATTAAATAAAATAAACCGCTATTAACTATTATATTTCCACAATGCAAGTCTCCATGACTTATATAATGTTCTTCATTCCAATGAGCATTTCTCAAAAAATTATTTAATAATTTTTTGAGAAATGGATAAATTTTTTGAAATCTTATATCTAAATCCATCCTAATTTTTTGATCAATAAAATCCTTATAATTTATCACTTCTTGCTTAAATAAATTATCTTTACATAGATACTTATTAAATTGCTTCCTTTTTTTACTATTAGATTCCTGTATTAAATAAGTCTTAAATTCACTATAAAGTTTATTGTCATTTAACTTTAATGTGTCCCCTGGAAGATATATATATTCTAAATAAACATCTTTAGTGTTAATATTAGAATATATATTTAAAAAGTTATAATATGAATAATAAGTTCGTAAATATTCATATATTAAACCAACTTTTTTTTTGTATATTATCTTTTTATTTATTAACATTCGAAAAATCCTTTAATTTCTTTTTGAATTGCTTTGAACATAGTAGTTAAGTCACAATAGTCCTCAATATAATAAGTATTAATATATGGATTATCAATAAAATCCTCTAATAGAATCATTTCTTTTGTCGTTTCTTTAATTCTATAGATAATTTCTTTATTGCTGTACTTATTCCCGCAATTTCTTATTGTTTTTTCTGGATTTTTTGAAGAAATAACACACACAAATTTTTTATCATCATGTGAAAGATGTTTTTTTATGTTTTTTATGGACGTATTAATCACTAATATTTTATTTTTATACTTTCGTATATTTTTCATTGGAACGCCATAATAAATTCCTTCATCATCATTCGCTAGTTCATAAAATTCATTTTTTTTAAAATATTCTGTTTTTTTAAATTTATAAAAATTTGTATCGTCCTTTCTTGGCATCCGATTAGTAACATGCTGAGGTATAAAAAAATTTTTTTTTTGAGATATTTCTTTTATCAATGTAGATTTACCTACATTAGGAATACCCATAATAATAAGTTCATTCATATTTATATCGCTCCTAAGCCAATGTTACCAAGTTTTCTTTTTCTAAAAACTCTACAACTTTTTTTACATCTCTTTCAGCTTTTTTTAATGAAACATCATATTCTTTTGTAACTTTTAAACTTAAACTTTCTATTGTTTCCTCCTCCATTACTTCCCATAAAAAAGGAGTAATTCCTTCTAGGTAATATGCATTATTATCATTTAATAAAAATAAATCTCCTTCATATTCACGTAATGTTACGAATGGATTTTTTTCAATATACATTTGCTTTCCTCTTTTCTATTAAACTATTTATTTTTTGACAATTTTTTAATATTTGGATTGTTTTCTTTTTCGTAGATTCTTCATCATATAAATCTATATTTGAATAAGCATTATAAACTATTCCTTTTAAATCAATATCAACTTCGTTATTCTTTTGATATCTATTTATCTTTTTAAAAATCCATTTATTATTTGGATTAGTTTCACCATAAAGCGAAAGATACGCACTCACACAATTTTGCAAAAGGTCTAAGGACATATAATAGGCAGTAGGGTATTGTTGTTCTTGAATTGCTCCTTTTATATCTTTACTTTTGACAATATAGTAATCATTCACTATTTTAGTTTGTATTAAATTATAATTATTAAAATTAATAGAATTGAGCATACTATTAAACTTTTCTTTTCCTATTACTGAAAATCCATATTTCATTCTATGTATTAAGTCAAATTTATTTTCATGATATTCTGCAATTCCACTATTTATTTCCTGTATATAATTTTCAATGTAACGATAATTATAAAACTCAAAATCTATATTTATATTGTTATATAGAGTTGATATAATTAATTTTTCTGGTTTGATATAAAGAGTGAATTCTTTATTACTCTCGGCATAATCAATTACATTTTGTTTTATATCGCTATTACTTATAACAAAAACATCAATATCAGATTCTTCATTTCCGAAACCTTCCATTATGGATCCTGAAACATATACAGTAACTAATTTGTTATTATTAAAGTGTTTTTTAAAATCACTATATTCTAAAAATTCTGATAACAATTCATTTACATCTTGCTTACTTAGCATATAGTTCCTCTTTTCTTATGAAATATATAATTTTTA
>NZ_JAVTDB010000058.1:0-54217 GCF_032139365.1 Staphylococcus kloosii | reverse complement strand
ATGATTTAATAATGTACATCTCCTTTTTGATTATACACAACTTATTTTTTAATTTCACTTATGATATGCTTCTGCTTATCTGGTAGTGATGCGGTTTTTTATACCCTAAAATACAAAAGTCCCAGACTATTAATATAGACTGGGCTTACATAATGTTACTACATTTTACTTTTTCATATTAATTGTTATAGGACGCAATTGAAAGGAAGTTATTCATTTATGTATAGTTAAGATCACACTATAAACAAACACTTTTTATTAGTTGAATAAAAAATTAAAACCTCACTACAATGTTATTTATTTCGTATTTAGCTTATTTCCTCATTCAATAAAATCTCTTCTATTTTATGTAACTCATGAGTCAAAAATTGCTCAAAATTTTTCTCCACTTCAGTTATAATATCTTCGTATTCAAACTGTTTATTACTAGAATAAAGTTCTTTTGTATAAATGTTATTATAAACTGGAGACAACTTTTTTTTAACTTTTTTAAATACATTTGGATGTGCTAATGCTTTTTCATGTAAATGTTTTCGAGTTTCTTCATCGCTAGGGCCAATCACTAAATGTAGACTTTTACGATTATTATTATTTCTAACTTCAAATAGTAAATATCTATTGGATGAAGTCCATTTCGATTCATAGTTATTTCTCCCCATTTTTTCATCTAATTTTTGAGAAGTAAATCGAACTAAACTTTTGCTACTGTCATCTAGAATTAAAGACTCTGTTTCTTTTACTATACTTTGAAGCTTGTTAGAAATATCACTATGTATATCAGGTTTATATTCAAATATTAAATCTAATGCCCGTTTATGCTTGAAATAAATTTCAGTACATAATTTTTCTAAATTTTCGTCTTTCACTATATACCTCCTTAATATATCTATATATTGGTTAATAAAACTGATTACTTTTGGATTTATAATCTCTTTTTTCATGGATACAATATTTTCTAAACAAGTAATAATGTCTATATAAGACATGCTTATCCAAGTATCTATATCACTTGAATCCTCTGCTTCTGGTGTTAAAAAGATATAATTTTTTTCGTAATCGAAAAACTCTGACTCTAATACATGCTGATACCTATTCAACTGTCCTTTACTCTCTTTGCTCCAAATTTTATTTTCAATAGCAAAAATAACTTTATTCACTTCTGAGATAAGCAATATGTCAATATGATTCCATTCTCTACGCACTATAACATCATCAAAATCTTTCAATAACATTTCCAGAACAAAACTATCATCCATTTCTACTGCTGGTTTATTCAAAAAAATTTCAATAAACTTTTTAATGAATAAATCATTCAAGCCATGTACCTCATTTGGATTGAACAACCAAGCAAGCATATTACTATGTCTAATTTCTGTATTGATTGTGCCTAATATTTCAAACACATTAAAATTATCTACATTTGCTTCAATTTCATTTAATATATCCACATCTTTTAAAAACTCAACTAATAATTTTTCATCATTATCCACCTGAAGTCCACCCTCTAACACAATAATAATTAATTTTGTCTATTATTAAATCTAAATATTTATATCTCTATATTAATCGTTCAAAGTATACCTTATTTGGCTAATGTTTCTTAATATTTAATAAGCGTTGTTTATAACTCATATCATCGCAAATCTTTTTATAATATTTTGTCATACGATTTCTTTCTAGTACTTTGCTTTTAGAATTTTTTAAGTATCATCATTTTTTATTAGAAAAACTTCTATTAGTAATTTCTGAATAAAGATTATCCTCATAACGTAATTCTCTTGTAAAATCTTCAAAAATGATTCTACAGTAGCCTAGATCTTAAAAGAACACCCATTTTCTTATAACTAATTGAAATTTTACTTTATAATATAATTAAAGTAAACATAACCAGTAAAGACGGTTTGAAAGGACTATCATTTTGAATTTTGAAAATTATAAATATTTTACAGGAAAAGATTTAATGAAAGAATGTAACTTAAGTGAAAAAATGTTTAAGAATAGTATGGATAAGCTCGAACGAGTTTATAAGTTAGATATCAATAGATACAAATCAAATCCATCAGCAACCAATAGCGGTTACAGTTTTAATTTATTTGAATTAGAGTTATTTAAAATTTTGCTAAACACTATTGAGGACTTTCCTGTTCCAACATCTGCTAAAAAATTTGATGACATAGATTTAAGAGAGGAGGCATTAAAGAAAAATAATAGTCAATTTATTAGCTATATTACTAATATCAGCGATTCAATTGATAATATTAAAAACGATGCATTAAAAGCGCAAATTTATGCATCTGAAAACTATTCTTTTACTTTAGAATGGCTTAGTGCTCAATCAAAGTGTAATGATGCATTGTCTTCATTTTTTAATTATACAAATTCTCTAGATTTAGATAAGAGTTCAAAATTATATAGAAAATTAGCACATAGAATTGACGAGTTACTGTTTGAAACATTAATGGAAGATAATATGACATTTGATAATGATTTCAATTTCAAACAACTATATAAAGTTCATCAATATAATAAAGAAAACAATCCCGAAAATTTTATTATATACAACCAAGTAGAACCTGATGATTCCATGTATTCGAATGTAAATTATGAAGTAGCTAGATATATATCAAACGAACCAAGTATAGATGATTATAGCGAACGTACTGATAACAAATTATTAGATTTTTTCATTATTGATATATTAAACAAACTCTACCTTCCAAGTTTGAATAAAAGAATCAATCATAAAATTGTGTCTGATGATATACAAACTGATGAATCGAAAATCCGTGAAAAATTAAGAAAAAAAGAAATTGTAAAATATCCATTCAATGTTAATGGATACTTTCTCGGTATTGAAAATGACTTATTTTCTAACTATCAAAGAATTATTAATACTATAAATCAATATAAAAACAGTACTTTTGATTTACAAAATTTTGAATCACGTCTAGACAATATAATAAATAGCTCCAAGCCATTAATATCAAACGATAAGTTTTTCCATATTTATAAAGAATTTTATTTGTCATTATCTAAATTTTCTAACCTATTTTATACTAATCGCCAATCTTATATTGATGATGGTATGAGTCCAAATCAAGTAGAGAGCTTCTTAAATGACTTGTATCGAATTCATCTTTTATTAGATAAATATTCACTTAATGAAGATATTGAGCCACTTTCAAAAATAAACATTACCGAATTAACGAACGCTTTCCACTTATTTGAAGAAATAAAATCTACTCAAATTAAAGACGAAATCGTCAGTAAACAAGTCAATGATTTATCTAGTTGGTCTATCGCAAAAACTCTAAGTGAAACCTTAGACAATTTAAAATTTGAATAGCACTACCAAAGGAGGTCGTCCATTTTTTTTGTTTATGGACGACCTCCTTATTTGCGTTTAATTCTCCTTTAATATGTATTTAGCAACACAAATTTAATGCTTATATAGCAAAGGAGAAGAGTAAACTATGGTCAATAAATTGAACAAAGATACAATTTTTGAACGTAAGCAATGCAAACTAACTAAAAATGATGGTTGGAGTAAAGAAAACCCACCTACTACTAAGGAGGGGAAAATTACTTTTACAGATTTGGGTGGTTATATCAATATCACTGATCGCTTCCAAGATCCAACATCTGGGAAAGAACGCTTAATCTTAGAAAACGAGTATGGTAATACTGTTATTCGTGATGCCGACATCTTAACGCCTATGAAACTTCCTTCCTTAATGGGTTACGGCTTTACTATTAACACTCGATATATTCACGAGTTGTGTTATGCATTGCAATTAATGCGTGAAAGTCTGCCAATGGCCACTTTGTATAGCGGTTCTGGCGTAATTAACACAAAAGATGGGTTAGTAATCAATACCAACTATATTGAATATCATCCATCAATACCACAAAACACACAAATTTTGTGTGATGGAAAATATGACCTTGAACCTAAGGGGAGCTATGCACAATGGTTATTAATGTACGATGCAGAAGTTAAAGGTCATTTAATGCTTGAAATGGCAGTTACAATGGGCGTTAGTGCCCTTGTAACAAGCTACTTAAACAAAATAGACCTAATAGAATTCGGGGGTACAATATACTCTCTAACGGGTCACAGTAGTTCAGGTAAGACAACAGCTGCAATGTTAGCTGTTTCTGTAGGTGGAGCTCCAACAAAAGGAACAAGCACACTATTTCGTAGTTGGAATACAACTCGTAATGGTTTAGAAGGTTTTATCAATGAAAATTACGGGATACTTGTTGCTTTTGATGAATTGTCGACTGCCACATTCCCTGATACGACAGGCTTACTCTATTCTATAGCTGAAGGGCAAGGCCGTCAAAGAGCGAATGTTCATGGTGAAGCCAAAGAAACGAAGACCTGGTCAACATCGCTTGTTTCCACTTCTGAATATAGCATTTTTTCTAATAGCGCTAAGAATGACGGATTATACGTTCGCACAATAGAGTTAAATGATGTATTCACTCACAGTGCTGATAACGCAGACAATATAAAACTAGGTGTACGACAAAATTATGGTCATCTATTACCTTTAATCGGTTCTTTTCTCTTAAATCATGAAAATACGGTTAGAACTTTTTTCGAAGAAGAAAAGCAATGGTTCAAACATGCGTTAAGCAATGAAAAAGAAAAAACAGGACAACGTATGTTCAACCGTTATGCAGTATTTGTTACTTCTGCACGTATATTATCAACTGTAACAAATCGATCTGTATTATTAGATGAAATGCGAGAGTATCTACTAAATTATCATAACGAAACAGTAGCTGAACGGTCATTAGCTGATAAAGCAATCGAATTAATTGTCCAATTTGTAGCACAGTACAGAAATAAATTTTCAGATGACGGTAGATTATCAAAGATGCTGGAGGGATTTGGTCTCATAGAACTAAAAGATGACCATATCCAAGTTAAGATAATTGCCAAAGTTTTCAAAGATATGCTTAATAATAATCAATTTCAAGACACTAACAATGTAGTTGAAGCTTTAAAAGAAAAAGGTTATATGGAATCTGATAGAGATCGTAAGACAACAAAACGAAGTGTCAAAGATGCTCAAGGTAAAACAAAATCAATTGTATTCTATCATCTTAAATTGGATAAAGATCTTGCCCCTATTTTCGGCTTAAGCTCTAATATTGAACCTTTCACACCACCGCAATTTGATGGCATTACAAATCCTGAGTTACTTAATGACTTTATTAAGCAAGCCAAAGAAAAAGAAGCAAGTGACGAATTAGAACTATAAATTTGAATATTATACCGCTACAACGCTTAAAACGCGTTGTAGCTCATTAAATCAATCGGAGGAAAAATTATGAAAGTAATTGCATTAGCACATAATATTACAGATGAAAGAGAAGACCACTTGGATAAACAACCTATTGATACTGTAAGAGAATATTGTAAAAACAATGGTCTTAAGATCACTAAAATCTACGACGAAGAAAGCACCTTGGTAGATGATATTAACGATAATCATATCAAACCTAAACGTGTTGTCTTTTGGGGCACCTATGAAGATTATCCTAAGTTGGACAAACTCTGTTCAAAGCGAAAAATTAAATTCATTACAATATTTCCAATGTTGGTATAACACTTTTACTACTATAAAAGTCAATTGGGAGGAAGAATATGGACGAATTAATCACATTACTCGCTGATTTAGTGATTGAAGAAATTAATCATGCTGATGACTAATAATAACGCCCAACACCAGCAGGTGTTGGGCTCATCTATAAATTCGTTCATAAATATATATTATCACTTTGGAAGGAGGAAACAGGATGAAACAAGCAATAGGTTACTTACGACAGAGCACTACAAAGCAACAATCACTCTCGGCTCAGAAACAAACCATCAAAGCATTAGCCGAAAAGCATAATATTCAACACATTACCTTTTATAGCGATAAACAATCAGGTAGAACTGAAAATCGAACAGGCTACCAACAAATTACTGAACTGATTCAACAAGGACAATGTGACGTACTATGTTGCTATCGTCTGAATCGACTTCATCGTAATTTGAAAAATGCACTAAAATTAATTAAATTATGCCAGCAGTACAATGTAGATATCTTGAGTGTTAACGATGGCTATTTTGACTTAAACAAATCATTTGATCGTCTAAAACTCAATATCTTCATTTCATTAGCTGAACTTGAGTCAGATAATATTGGTGAACAAGTAAGCAACGGGATAAAAGAAAAAGCACGTCAAGGCAAACTGATTACTACACATGCACCTTTTGGATATCATTATTATAAAGGCACATTTGTAATCAACCAAGGAGAAGCACAAACGGTGACTGCAGTATTCAAATACTATCTTCAAGGATATGGTTACAAAAAGATTGCACAATATTTGGAAGAAGATAATAAGTTAATCAACCGAAAACCATATCAAGTACGTAATATTATCCTTAACCCTAATTACTGTGGCCGTGTTATCAATCAATACGGACAATATGAAAACATGTTCCCAGCTATTGTCAGTACAACGATATACGAAGAAGCTCAAGTTATCCGAACTCAGAAACAAGTAAAACGTAAGCCGTCAGAAAATCAACTCAAACAAAAAATCAAATGTCCCTATTGTCATTCGACACTCACAAACATGACTGTCCGAAAACCAGATCATTCATTGCGTTACTATGTCTGTCCGCAAAATATGAATAATGCTCGCTTTGTTTGTGAATTTAAAGGAATCAACGCACAAGAATTAGAAACAAGTGTTTTAGCGACTTGTCAGGACTTCTTTCAAAATCAACAGCTCTATTCAAAAATAAACCATACTATTCAACAACGACTCAAAAGACAAAGAGATATAGAAACTAAAACTACACTCAATCACGAGCAGCTGATAGAAAAATTAGCCCAAGGCAAAATTGATGTAGAAACATTCAGAGAACAATCTCAATCAATAAACCTACAGAATAAGCCTATACAAGCAATAAGTGATACTCAGTTACAAACATCGCTACAAAAGGTTATACAAAAAAGTTTCACGTTAAACATGCTGTATCCCTATATTGATGAAATTCGCATTACAAAAAACAAAGCTCTTGTGGGGATCTATTTCAAAAATGAACCATTGAACATTGTGAACCAAACCTCACAATCATCGATTGCTTAATTAGAAAGGATGAAAAATCATGCAACAACTCAAACAAAAACGTGTCGGTATCTATGTTCGTGTATCAACGGAAATCCAAAGTACTGAAGGCTATAGTATCGATGGACAAATCAATCAAATTCGAGAATATTGTGATTTCAATAACTTTTTTGTTGTAGATGTATACGCGGATAGAGGTATTTCTGGAAAGTCTATGAACCGACCAGAACTACAACGTTTGTTAAAAGATGCGAGCGAAGGCCAGATCGATTCTGTTATGGTGTACAAAACAAACCGGCTAGCACGTAACACTTCTGACTTACTCAAAATTGTTGAAGACCTTCATCGTCAAAATGTCGAATTCTTCAGCTTATCTGAACTTATGGAAGTTAATACAAGCAGTGGTAAACTGATGTTACAAATACTTGCAAGCTTCTCTGAATTCGAACGCAATAACATTGTCGAGAATGTATTCATGGGACAAACTAGACGTGCACAAGAAGGCTACTATCAAGGGAATTTGCCCCTAGGATATGACAAAACACCTGATAATAAACACGAACTGATGATTAATCAACATGAAGCGAATATCGTGAAATATATATTCGAATCTTATGCCAAAGGACATGGTTATCGTAAAATTGCCAATGCCCTCAATCACAAAGGATATGTTACTAAAAAAGGTAATCCTTTTAGCATCAATTCAATAACCTATATCTTAGTCAATCCATTCTACATTGGTAAAATTCAATTTGCGAAATATAAAGATTGGAATGAAAAGCGTCGTAAAGGACTGAATGATAAACCTATTATAGCTGATGGTAAACACCCTCCTATTATTAGTCAAGAATTATGGGATAAAGTCCAATCACGCAAAAAACAGGTCAGTCAAAAACCTCAAGTTCACGGTAAAGGAACCAATCTATTAACAGGTATTATTCACTGTCCACAATGCGGCGCACCTATGGCGGCTAGTAATACAACGAACACATTGAAAGATGGTACTAAGAAGCGAATACGTTATTATTCTTGTAGTAACTTCCGAAACAAAGGCTCAAAAGTATGTTCTGCGAATAGCGTTAGAGCTGACGTGATTGAGAAATACGTTATGAATCAAGTACTCGAAATTGTCAAAAGTGATAAAGTCATTAATAAAGTCTTAGAACGTGTCAATCAAGAGAATAAAGTCGATGTAGCTGGACTCAATCATGATATTGCCTATAAGCAACAACAATTTGATGAAATACACACTAAACTAAAAAATCTAATTCAAACCATCGAAGACAATCCAGACTTAACATCTGCACTTAAACCAACCATTCATCAATATGAAACACAACTCAATGACATTACAAATCAAATGAATCAACTCAAGCAGCAACAAAATCAAGAGAAACCATCTTATGATACGAAACAAATCGCTGCCCTATTACAACGAATATTTCAAAATATAGAATCCATGGATAAATCACAGCTCAAAGCTTTGTACCTAACGGTTATTGACCGTATTGACATTCGTAAAGATAAGAATCATAAAAAGCAATTCTACGTTACACTAAAACTTAATAATGAAATTATTAAACAACTTTTCAATAATAATAATCTAGACGAAGTGCTTCTCAGCACTTCGTCTTTGTTTTTGCCTCAAACACTCTACTTTCAAATCTAATATAGACATATTGTCCTTTCGTCATTCAATAACACCCATCTAACGAATCTTTTCAACATACTAACAAGTCACAACTCAATTTGAAACTTATATTGATATGACGAAAGAACATCCCAAAATAAAATATGAGTGGGATAGTAACGGGATTGGCTAACTTCATATGGGAGAAAGATTACGCAAGCGTAATCCCAAAATCCCGTTATTATTTATAAATAAATAATATAAAAAGAAAAAAGTAAATCATAACCACACCTACAAATCCAAATGATATATAAATATATAGCTATATTTCCCGAGAAATGAGCGGGATAACGGGATTTCCTTGTCATATCAACAATTGTGACGACTTTCTATTGGGATCTTTTCTGTATTTCAGTGGGATTTCTAGGCGAAACAAATGGTATTTCAAACTTATATTATCAAAATGATGTATCACATGTATACATCCATCAAATACATTAGGAGGTCATAACAATGACACTAGAACAACAACTCAAGCACTATATAACCAACTTATTCAAACTGCCAAAAGATGAAAAGTGGGAATGTGAATCTATCGAGGAAATCGCTGATCATATCTTACCTGACCAATATGTAAGGCTTGGGCCACTCAGTAATAAAATACTTCAAACCTACACCTACTACTCTGATACACTTCACGAAAGTAATATCTACCCTTTCATTCTCTACTATCAGAAACAGCTCATATCCATTGGTTATATTGATGAAAACCACGATATGGATTTCTTATACCTACACAACACTATCATGCCCCTTTTGGATCAACGATACTTACTAACAGGAGGACAATAATATGCATAAATATATCAAACTAACACAATTAGCAATCACTATCCTAAGCGAAATCATTACATGGATGAAAGAATCAGAACGAAAGGAAAACGCTTATGAATAGATATATCACTCGTGGTATTGCCAATAGCTTACCTATCATCTTACAAAAACAATTATGGCAACTCGTAGCACGACGAGAACAAACACAATCAAAAGGCAAGGAATCATTGGATTATTTTCATATATTCCAATTCAATATGGACAATAACCAACTATATATCAAACACAAACAAGAACGGCCTGAGTATGTCAAAACGCATAAGGCAAATGTCAAACAGTCTATCGATATCAATAAGGTCTACATTATCCGAGAAGATGATGTAGACCTTTCTTATTACGTCATGTTACTACCAGAAGAATACTAGAGGAGTGAATATTACATGGAAACAATAAAAAATACATTAGAAACTGAAGCCATATTCAGTGATGACCAACAACATCGCTATCTACTTAAGAAAACATGGGATAGTGAAAAACAAACAATTACAATCATTACAATGTATCCACATTATGATGGTATTCTCTACATCGACCTAACAACTCAGCTCATTATGAACAAAGTTTCAGAAATGGATGCATTTGGTTCAATCAATTTTGTGAATCTATATTCTAATATTACAACACCTTTTAATCTTAAACATTCAAAAAATGCTTATGATAATCATACAAATATTCAAATTATGAAAGCAGTGAAAGAATCGGATGAAGTGATATTAGCATGGGGTGCTTACGCTAAAAAACCGATTGTTGAAGTGCGTGTCAATGAAATATTAGAGATGTTGAAAACACATAAAAAGAAAGTGAAACAACTCATGAACCCAGTAACCAATGAAATTATGCACCCCCTTAATCCAAAAGCAAGACAGAAATGGACTTTGAAAGCATAACCCATATATGGAGGTAAACGATGAAAGAAATCAATATTGTTTCACTACAAATGATAAAAACAGATACATTAAATTATCTAAAAAATCGTATTTCAAACCCTGGGGATGCGACAGAAATTATGCGTTCATTCATTGGAAACAGTGATCGAGAACATCTCATACTTATATGTATGAATAGTAAAAACGAAACTACACATATTCAAACACTATCGATAGGTTCTATTAACCAAACAGTGATTCACCCCAGAGAAACATTCAAAACAGCGATGCTCAGTAACGCCAACAGTATTATGCTAGGACATAACCATCCAAGTGGAGATGTAACACCCTCTCCTGAAGATATCAATGTGACCGAACGATTAATGCTCATCAGTGAAATGATGGGCATTTTATTTTATGACCATGTTATTTTCTCAAATAGTAACGCCTATTCCATTAGAAAACATAATTTAAAAGTAGAGGTATAGCCGTATTTTGTCATTACCGCTATTTCTTCACTTATCAATATTTATAAAATCTCTTTATATCAATGTATTTATCTAAAAAATATTTTTCACAACTTTTATTAAATATACGGAGGATTGACTTATTGTGACAAACCTATTTTGTAATGTATAACTTAAAGGAGGTGACATATTGGATCGTGCATTTCGAATATTAACAATATACCATCGTTTACTACAGAATAAATCCGTCAACAAACAATCACTTACATTAGAACTCAATACGAGTCCTAGGACGATACAAAGAGATATCGACGATACCAGAAACTTCTTATATGAAAGTAAATCGTGGATCAGTACACCTAAAGCAATCACGTACGATTATAAATCAGAAAGTTATAAGCTCGAACAAGATAAGCATGAAAATATGCATTTTATGTATGATATTTTGACTGCTTTATACCTGACGACACCCAAATTAAGTCATTACTTTTATCAATATCTTAAATTATTAATCATCAAACATCATTCAGGTCATCGAACTACATTACTAAAATATCTTGACCGCTTTGAAATTGATAAAAATCAAACAGGTATTTTGCCAGCATCATTAGTTGTTCGCGCAATGAATGAAATTTATATAGATGATATTAATCAAATGAATCTGAGTTTGTCTGAAAAATCCGTGGATATACAAGAAAAATCAAAGTTACAAACCTATATCACGTTTTAAATCGGTAAAGATGTGTGGTCAAAAATGCATCGATTTTATCAAATTCATGTAATAGAAAAATATGATGCACATTATCTTATTGTCACTTTCAAGATGACAAGAGTCGAAGCTATTCAACTCCGTTTTATATATCAATCCAATATACGTATCATTTCACCCCCTGATTTAAGAGAACAAGTGATTGATGAATTACTTTTACTACAATTAACATATTTAAAACAACAAGTTCAAAAGTAAACCAAGCAGACAATGTTTTACAAATAATATTAATTATAATGAAAGGAATGATAATCATGAGTAACATCATAAAAACGATAGGCAAAGGCATTGGAAAAGGTGTCGGTGCAGCAGCAGGTCTAGGTATTTTAGGTTCTTATTTCAAAAGAACTTTCACAATAAAAGGACCACTAGGTAAAGAAATAACAAGAATTATAGAAAATCACTTTAGTGAACCTGTAGAAATCAAAGCATAATATAGAGGTAACCATTTTCAAAGACACATTGATTTCAAAATATGTCCTTTTTAATTATTGTAGAATAAATATAGAAAAGCGTAGCAAAATAGATTAATATAAGGGCCTGGATATAAATTCCAGGCCCTTATATTACTTGTTACAGCAATTGTTATTATCTTCTTGCTCTTTTTCATCTTTTTCTTTTTTTTCGTTCTTTTCCTCAATTTCTACCGAACAACATGACTGTTCTTGAGGTTTTATTTTTTTTAATGCGTCTTTAATCCCCATTATTTCACCTCCTTTAAATAATGATATTCACAATCAAACCTGTAGCAATGGCTACAATTAAAATTGCAATAATGAATGATATTACAAATTTTTTCTTGAATAGCTTAGATAGCAATACGACCTCTGGAATACTTGCGCCAGCACCACCAATTATTAATGCAACTACTGTTCCTAGCGACATACCTTTTGATACTAATGCTTCGGCTATAGGTAACATTGTTTCTGGTCTGATATACATAGGGATACCGATAACAGAAGCAATAAACACCGATATAAAACCATCACCACTTGCATACTTAGTTATAAATTCTTCAGGTATGAATCCATATATAAAGGCACCAATAAATACACCAATAAATAGATAAGGTAACATTGGGTATAAAAATGCCCACGCATCGTTTAATGCTTGTTTAAAACGAGATCCTGTTTTATTAGCAAAAAAGCCATCACCTTTAACATTGACCCCTTTATAACTTTCAGCTAAATTCATTTTTGAAAATACTAAACCTGTTAAAATACTGAAAATTGCTAGTACTACAAAATAAACAATAGCTACTTTCCACCCTAATAAAGCCCATAACATAAATATCATTAGTGGGTTCATTAACGGTGAAGCAATTAAAAAACTCATCGCTGGACCAAAAGGAACTTTGGAATTTAATAAACCTGCAAGTATTGGAATAGTTGAACAAGAACAAAATGGTGTAACAGCACCAAATATCATACCTAATATATAATTGACGGCTTTATTAGGTTTGCTCAAAAGCTTTTTAATTTTTTCTTCTGAAACAACTTGTTGAATCAGACTTACTATAAAACTCACTACTATAAATAGTAATAATAATTCAAAAAATAACATCAGAAATGTTTTTATGAATTCTATAATTGAATCTACCATTAGTATAACGCCTCCGAATTTATTTAATCAACTTTTATTGATGTATTAATCAAAAAAAATTGATTAATTCTATGTTAAAAAGAAGATACTTAAAGTATCTTACAGCAAGTATCTTCATTTAAAACCACCTGTATTTGTTGCTCATTAATTTTATAATAATTCCATGTGCCATGCTTTTCAGCAATAAGAATATTTGCATCTACTAATTTTTTTAAATGATAGGAAAGTTTAGATTGTTTTAACGCTAATAATTCTTCTAGATCACAAACACATAAAGATTTTGAATCGCTTTGACGTATTGAATGTAGAATTTTAAGTCTGATTTTATCAGCTAGCGCATTAAACATCTGTTCATAAAAGTCTAATTGTTCTTCCTCAGTTCTATTAGGACTGGACTTAATAATTTCCATTAAATAATCACCTCTCTTATATACAGATATTTCTATTTTTGTTTGAGTTCTAGTATTGCTTGATTAAAATGAGTTTCTGTTATTTTACCATACATGTCAGGTTCTCCTTTAAAGAACTCCTTTTTCATATATGATATAGCTTCTTTTAAAGAAACTTCTCTTGATATCATAATTAGATTTAAGTAACTAACAAAATAATCAACAGATAATATACCTGCATGATTTATTCTCATAAAATCGAACTCCTTTATAAAATACTAAAATGATATATCAACTTTTTTTGATGTATTAAATATAAATTATTATTTCAACTTTTGCAAGATAATAAAACTAGTTATTTACGACGCATTCTAATCTAATACTAAAATTAGTCAAAAAACTACATAGACACAATGCTATATAGATGTTAATCTATGTGATTAATAGGAGGTATATTTATGTCTTATAAAGAATTATCAGCAATATTAAAAGTTTTATCAGATTCAAGCAGGTTAGAAATATTAGATTTACTTTCTTGTGGTGAGCTATGCGCTTGTGACTTATTAGAACACTTTCAATTCTCACAACCTACACTAAGTCATCATATGAAGTCATTAGTAGATAACGAATTAGTTACAACACGAAAAGACGGCAACAAACATTGGTATCAACTTAATCATGCTATTTTAGATGATATTATTCAAAACTTAAACATCATTAATACATCTAATCAAAGATGTGTATGTAAAAATGTGAAATCAGGTGACTGTTGATGACCATTTTAGCAATTATAATCTTCTTGTTAACTTTAATCTTTGTGATATGGCAACCAAAAGGTTTAGATATTGGTATTACAGCTTTAATTGGAGCTGTTGTTGCTATCTTTACAGGAGTCGTAAGTTTTTCCGATGTATTAGAAGTAACCGGTATTGTTTGGAATGCAACTTTAACTTTTGTAGCTGTTATTCTAATTTCATTAATATTAGATGAAATTGGTTTTTTTGAATGGTCTGCAATACATATGGTCAAGGCTTCAAACGGTAATGGCTTAAAAATGTTTGTTTTTATTATGTTACTTGGGGCAATTGTAGCAGCATTTTTCGCAAATGATGGTGCGGCTTTAATCTTAACTCCTATTGTATTAGCGATGGTAAGAAATCTAGGGTTTAATAAAAAAGTGATTTTTCCCTTTATTATTGCCAGTGGTTTTATTGCTGATACAACATCATTGCCCTTAATTGTAAGTAATTTAGTAAATATCGTTTCTGCAGATTACTTCGATATTGGATTTATTGAATATTTTAGTCGAATGATTATTCCTAATATATTCTCTCTGATTGCTAGTATTCTCGTTTTATGGTTATATTTCAGAAAATCTATACCTAAAACGTTCGATACAGAAAATCTTTCAGATCCTAAAAATGCAATTAAAGACCCTAAACTATTTAAGATTTCATGGATTGTATTAGCAATACTACTTGTGGGTTATCTTGTTAGTGAGTTTATTCAAATCCCTGTATCAATCATTGCTGGTATTATTGCTATTATCTTTGTACTGTTAGCTCGCAATTCCGAAGCTGTGCATACGAAACAAGTAATTAAAGGTGCACCATGGAATATTGTCCTATTTTCAATTGGTATGTATTTAGTCGTATTCGGCTTGAAAAACGTAGGCATCACCACAATTTTAGCTGATGCATTATCCAATATTTCAAGTTATGGACTATTCAGTAGTGTTATGGGCATGGGCTTTATATCTGCTTTGTTATCATCAATTATGAATAATATGCCTACAGTTTTAATAGATGCAATTGCTATCGGACAATCGAATGTAGTTGGAACAATTAAAGAAGGTATGGTTTATGCGAATGTCATAGGTTCTGATTTAGGACCTAAAATAACACCGATTGGTTCTTTAGCAACATTATTGTGGCTACATGTCTTAACACAAAAAGGTGTGAAAATTTCGTGGGGAACATACTTTAAAACTGGAATTATCATTACTATTCCGGTCCTATTTGTAACACTCTTAGGTTTATACCTTACACTCATCATATTTTAAGAAAAGAGGCTTTAATTATGGATAAGAAAACAATTTATTTTATATGTACAGGAAACTCTTGTCGTAGCCAAATGGCTGAAGGTTGGGGAAAAGAAATATTGGGTGAAGATTGGAATGTCTATTCTGCTGGTATTGAAACACATGGTGTTAATCCTAAAGCAATAGAAGCTATGAAAGAAGTGGATATTGATATCTCAAACCATACATCAGATTTGATTGATAGTGATATCTTAGAACAGTCAGATTTGGTCGTAACATTATGTAGTGATGCAGACGATAATTGCCCTATATTACCACCTAATGTTAAAAAAGAACACTGGGGCTTTGATGATCCAGCAGGAAAAGAATGGCCAGAATTTCAACGTGTTAGAGATGAAATTGGAAAAAGAATACAAGAATTCAAAGAAACGCTCGTTTAATGTGAGCGTTTCTTTATATTTAAGTCATACATTTTATTAATAATGATTTCATTTCTATATCTTTGATATAATAGTATGCCATTTTCCCATCCTTGTAAAAATTCAGCACGTCTCTTTTATACAGGGCTCTCAAATGATGTGATGTTGAAGCTATACTCAAACCCAATGTTATAGATAAGTCACAAACACATAATTCTTTCTCTTTAATTAGAGCTAATATAATTTTCAGCTTATTCTCATCACTTATCTTTAATAATGTATTGATAAGCCGTTGAGTTTTTTCTTCTTTTAAAAATCTTAAAGCATAATTCACTTTTTCCTCATGAACACAAATGACGTCACAAATTTTATTGTTACTCATATTAAGTCACACCTTAATTTATAATATAAATCCTAATATCGTTTGTATGGTTTCATTTTCAATAATAATAAATAAGCCCAATGCTATGTAAATAACAGCCATAATCCAACGACTGAATTTCTCAACAATTTCACCCACACCAGGAATTCTAGCTAGTTTTTGTGCTGTGAATACTAAAAAGAAAATTAAAACTAAAAATACAATTAAGGTAGTCAGTAATTCAATAATATCCAATGCTACAAAATAAGGGACAAATAAACCAATATTATCTGCACCACAACTTGCAATTGTCACTAAAGAAACAGTCCTTACTAATTTGGACAAACCTTTTTCGTTTAATTCTTTTTTTGCTCTTTTTTCACCTTCACAATCATCATAAATAGCAACTTTTATACCTAAGTAGATGGGGATCAAACCTAATAAACCTAATATCCATTTCTCTGGAACATAATTTAACACAAAAGCTAAAAATAAACTGACTAATATGAGGATAATCGATCCTAAATATTGACCTATATAAATATCCCTATATTCTTTTCTAGTCTTTGCTCTAGCAAAAAATATTAATAAAATCACTAATAAATCTACCGCAGTTGCAATATAAAGTATTGCCGCAGTTATAATAGTCTGAACCATAGAGCACCTCATTCAAATATACATTTGAATGAATTGTATCATATATTGCATATCTTATGAATAATAAATATTAGAACCGAAAAGTGACACTTTAACTGATAGTAAGGGGCTGTGTACATACGAGTGATTTATAGATTCTTTGAGAATACGACTTAAAGCGATTTTAATTTGTCAATTCATTGCATTTTGTTTTTTTAACAATTTCACCAATAAGAAGAACCTTATAAAAACCGCATCATTTATGATACGCTTCTCCGCGCATTATCTTGAATGCTCTATAGACTTGTTCGATTAGCACGACGCGCATCATTTGGTGTGGGAAGGTCATCTTGCTGAATGATAGGCTGTAATTGCTTCTGTTTAGGACGTCTTGGTGTAGGCCATGAGAGCCGCCGATAATAAATACGAAGTCGCTTTGGCCTTGGGTCATACGGCGTTCTATTTCCTTCGATAAACCTTCTGAGGTCAACATGTTGCCTTTGATTTCTAGTGTGATGACGGTGGCTTGTTCTTTGATTTTACTTAGTAAGCGTTGGCCTTCTTTCGCTTTTACTTGTTCTATTTCTTTGTCGCTCATGTTTTCGGGTGCTTTTTCGTCTGCTACTTCAATGACTTCTATTTTGGTATAAGCGCCGAGACGTTTTTCGTATTCTGCGATGGCTTGCTTCCAGTATTTCTCTTTGAGTTTGCCTACGGTTAGTATTGTTATTTTCATATTATCCTCCAAATATCTTGAATGCTCACAAGTTATTAGACTTATCCACAAGTTATACACTTATTCACACATTTCCCTCTAATTATACCATTATTGAATAATCATACTTTACACTTTTTACAATTTTGTAATGCATATTCCGTGGATAACTTGTGTATTTGTGGATAACCCTGTGTATAATGTGGGTATTGCGCTGTGAATTGTGCACAATTCTGGATAACTATGTACAAAACAGTGGATAACTTCGTGGTTGTCTTACATAGTTATACACAATGATTTACAATTGCTTAATATACTATTACAAAGCATTTTAGAAAAATGGTGTCCTTGTATTATAAAATTATGACTAACTTATCAACTTCATACTAAAATAATTCCATCTCTAAAATAATATCATGCTTTGTTTTTATTATATTGCACCATGTTTATAATTTAAATTATGGTATTAAAAAAACTGAGACGTCTTATCATGTCTCAGCTCCTCTATAACACCATGCATTCAAATCTCACCAACCATTATTTCAATGACGCTTCTACAATGTATAAATAGGCGTCGCTTCTGCCTTATCTGTATCGCATAGTACAACTTCACGATCTGTATCGATGTCATTTTCGTTCAATACTTGGGCTACGCTCATGCGTGCTAAATCTTTCATATTATTATCTTGTGATAAATGTGATAAATAGATGCGTTTCGTACTACCTGTAATCACGTCTGTCATAGCATGTCCTGCATCTTCATTCGACACGTGGCCCATATCGCCTAGAATACGTTGTTTTGTTTTCCACGGATAGCGGCACATACGTAACATATCCACATCGTGATTGCTTTCGAACATAAATGCATCGCTGCCTTGAATCATGCCTTTCATGCGGTCTGACACGTATCCTGTATCTGTTAAGATGGTAAATTTCTTATAATTGTTATGGAAAATGTAAAATTGAGGGTCAATCGCATCGTGAGAAACATTAAATGATTCTATATCAAATCCTGCAATAGATTGTGTATCGTACGGGTTAAAAATAAATTTTTGATCCATAGGAATTTTACTATCTTTTTTATCTATTGCTGTCCAAGTTTTTTCGTTGGCATAAATCGGTAATTTATATTTACGTGCTAGCACGCCTAGACCTTTAATGTGGTCGATGTGTTCATGTGTCACAAGTATACCGTTTAAATCTTCTATCTTTTTATCTATTTGTCCAAATAGTTCTTCCATTTTTTTACCAGTTAGACCTACATCTACGAGTAAACTGCCTTTATCACTTTCCACATAAGTGGCATTTCCCGTACTACCACTCGCTAATACACTCATTCGTATCAAGCGATTTCACCCTTTCTAATCTTTAAACTACTACAATTTTTAATTTCTACACTACGTGCATGCTTACTGCACTGTTCCTGTAGTCTTCCCTTTGAAACTTACATATCGTACAACCGCTTCGACTGTTAACATTCCACGATTGTCGTATGTGATTCATGCTATAAATAAGTTGTAAATATTGTTATTAAGCCGTTCATTAAAAACACTATTATATTATACTATAACAAGTTACTTTATGCCTATACAACAACTACACTTTTGTAATTAATGTTAGTTCAAAACTACACTACTTTTCCACATATACATAAAAAGAGAGCGAAAAAAAATCTCATTTGTTAAAAAAATTGTATCCCCGCCTCGTCAAGGATGACTATAATTGTAAAAAGCTTAATACAAGCGCATTTTTAACTCAGTCATCTACTGCCAATAAAAAATAAGCCTGGAGCTAATATTACGCCCCAGACTCCTCAAATTTTTTATTGAATCATACCTAAATCACACTCACGAATTTTGCAAAAGTTTAATTTTTGCGCCCCTCAAACCTTAATGATTACGCTTCAGGTTTGCCGTTCGGATAAACCATAACCTTTAATGAACCACTTTTGTTTGTACGTGCTTGTTCCATAGCTTGTTGTGCATCTTCTAAATTGTATTCATCGGTAAACATTGAATCTAGATCTGCAGCTGTTGAATTTAACATTTCCACGCCCATTTGATATGTGTTGGCATATCTGAAAATACCTACGATGTTAATTTCATGGTTCGCAATAAATGGAATGTTTAGGTCGTTCGTTTCTTGTTGTGGTAAACCAACGATAGCAAGTGTACCGCCATTTTTTAATGAACCTAAGGCATTTTTTAGTGCTGTCGGATTACCTGCAGTTTCAATAGCGTAGTTTACGCCGTCACCGTGTGTGATTTCTTTAATGCGTTCGTTAACGTCTTCTTTTTTAATATCAATGGCATGTGTCGCACCGAGTTTTAATGCTTCGTCTAAACGGATTTGTTCTAAGTCTGACACGATAATATTCGTTGCACCAAAGGCTTTAGCTGCAACGACAGCCATTAAGCCAACTGGTCCCATACCCATAATGACTACAGTAGACCCTGGCTGAACGTTTGCACGTTTACACGCTTGAATGCCTACTGAAAATGGTTCGTTTAATGTTGCTTGTTCATATGTCATTGAATCAGGAATGTGGAACAAAAAGCCTTCCGGATGGCTAATGTATTGGCTGAATGCACCATCGATGGGTGGTGTTGCTAAAAATTCTACGTGTGGACAAAGATTATATTGTCCTGCCTTACAGTATTCACATTCTCCACAAGTTACACCGGGTTCGATTGCTACACGATCACCTACTTTAAATTTTGTTACTGCTGCACCAACATCTGCAACGATGCCTGCACATTCATGTCCTAAGATAAGTGGTTTTTCTACGACGAATTCTCCTACTCTGCCGTGTTCGTAATAGTGGACGTCTGAACCACAAACGCCTACAGCCATAACTTTGACTAAGACATCGTATGGACCGATTTCTGGTACGTCTACTTCTTTTAACTCCATATCGAAAGGTTTATTAAGTAATGAAATGTTCATTTTTTGTGGTATTGGTTGTGCCATTATAAATTCCTCCTAATTTTGTTCAATTGCTAAAAGTTGGCGTGATAAATCTTTTGTTTGTGCATATACTTGGCGATAAATTTTAAAATACTGTGTATAACGTTGATGATTATCTTCGTTAGGCGTATAAGTCGTACTTGTATTTATAAATTGCTTCGCGCAATCTTCAAATGACTCGAACCACTCTAGTCCGACTGCTGCTATCATTGCAGCGCCCATTCCTGGGCCTTCTTCATAATTTAATTTACTAACTTTGGTATTAAAGACGTCTGCTTGGAGTTGTAGCCAAAATTCACTTTTAGCGCCTCCGCCAATAGAAATGATATGGTCGATTGACTTACCTGCTTGGCGCATAAAGATGATTGCTTCATAAAGTGCGTAAGTAATGCCTTCTATTGTTGCACGTGCCATTTGACCGGCTGTTGTTGAGCCACTTAAGCCGATAAAGCTACCTCGAACTGTAGCATCGCCGTGTGGTGTACGTTCTCCTTGGATATAGGGTGCATAAATTAAGCCATTTGCACCGATATTTGTTTTTGAAGCCGCTGCTATCATGTCTTCAAATGAAGTTTCTGGGAATACAGTTTCTTTGAACCAATTTAAACTGTAACCTGCACTTAACGTCACTCCCATTGCGTATGCAGTTTCGGGTAAAACGTGTTTGAAATAATGAATGTTATGACTGTAATTCAACCCTTCACTTTTTTCAGGCGCTAAGATTACGCCTGATGTCCCAATGCTACATAGTGTTTGATCTTCGTTGATGACGCCTGCACCTAACGCGCCACATGCATTATCTGCGCCTCCAGCAAAGACGGCTATTTCCTCTTCCAAGCCTAGTTCGGTCAATAATGCATCAGTCACTTCGCCGACGCGACAATGAGATGCTATTAGCGGTGGAAAAATATCGCCTAGTTCAAGGTCACTTGCGATGCCTTCCGCCCATTCGTTCGTCTCAGAGTCTAACAATAATGTTCCTGCTGCATCGCTATATTCCATATGCAGTTCACCAGTTAAACGATACCTTACATAATCTTTTGGTAAGACAAATACATCTAACTTGCTCCAGTTATCGGGCTCATGTTGTTTCAGCCACAATAATTTTGGTAAAGTAAATCCTTCTAAAATAGGATTTTTCAACAATGTATCACCATAACGTTGTGCTAGTTGTTCACATTGTGCTGTTGTACGCGTATCATTCCATAAAATAGCATTACGAATGAGGTTGCGTGATTTATCTAGTGGTACAAGACCATGCATTTGTCCTGAAAATGATATGCCTTCGATGCGTTTATCTTGCATCGCTGAATCTTGAATAATTGCTGTGATAGTTTTCTTAGTAGCTTCAAACCATGCCTCTGGATCTTGTTCATTATATCCCGGGAAATTTTGTATAAGTTCTAACGGTTCACTTACTGTAATAACAACTTCACCTTGTTTATTGACTGCTATAGTTTTAACTGAACTCGTTCCTAAATCGATGCCTAATACGACGTTTTCCATTATATCCCTCTTATCTTAACTATTAATTTGCTGTGTACGTTCATCGTGACGGATATGAGATAATTCTCCGCGTTGTTTATCAATACTTGGTTGATAAACTTTAATGAAGTACGTAATGATTGCACCTATAAAGTAACATATTGCGAATACCCATACGACACCTACGATATCGAATAATGGTAGGAATATTGTAGCTAAAGCAGGTGCTATAAAATTACTTAAACCAGCCGCTAAGTTATGTGATGATAATGTAGCGCCGATATGATCAGGTTCTAAGGCCGTGAAAATAGCGAAAATTGGTACGAATGCTGATTGTGTAATACCAAATAACACTGCGCATAACACTGCTATTGAGAATACGTCGCCACTCCATACTGGCAAGTAGTAGAATAATAACGTCGTTACTCCACAACCGATACATCCAAAAGTCATAACTTGGCGTTTCCATCCGATTCGGTCGCCAATAATACCCCAAGCGACATCACCGACAATACATGTAACGTGCATAGTTCCCCAAACCCATAGCCATTGTTGAGTTGTGAAACCTATGTCGTCAGTAAATAAAGAAGGGAAAATAACGACTAAACCAAATAATGATAGCTGGTTAATAATTCTTACGATAAAAACCTTAATAATGTTAGGGTTTTTATAAACAACGCCTATTTCAGATAACACTGTACTAAATCTTTCTTTAGTTGGTTTATGTGCATTGGGTCTAACGTCATGTTTACCGACAGTAATGTAAGCAATTACGCCACCAATAATAATCCATATTAATGACATCCAAAGTGTACCCATAAAGCCAATATGTGGAATTGTAAAGCTAGGTAAATATGTACCAATAACACCCATACCTACTGAATACATAGCCCAAAATCAACCGATGGCAGTTGCTAACCGAGTCTTGTCAGTAATATATGTAACCCATACTAAGAATGCATATAAGAATAAAGGATAACCAAGTCCACGAATACCGTACATTACAAGCATCATGCTATAGTTTTCCATACTCATACCAAAGACAAGAAATAATACATGAAATACTAACCAAATCACTGTACTTAACATCATTACTTTTTTAGGTCCATAAACATCGGATAATACGGCTGCTAACCATGACCCGACTACGACCATAACGCCATATACTGTAAAGACCATTGACGCTTGAGAATGTGAAAAACCAATATCTACAATATTTTTAGAAAGAAAGGCTTGTTCAATACCGTCACCTGTCATAAATATGAAAATTGCAATTAATGCTACGAAAATAATTTTAGGAATCCCCATCCAAGTATTTTGTTTTATATTTTTTTCCACTTCTTTACCCCCTTAAATCAACATTACTTAAACGTTTAAGCATTAAACAAAAACACTCACTTACTATGACTGTTTACTTATAAAAACGAACACGAATCTCGAATAATTAATTGAGTAGCTAATTTTGTCGATTTTACGCGTTCACCTTTAATTAAGTCGTGAATCATTTCTCCTGCAACTTCACCAATCTCTTTTGCAGGTTGTGAAATAACTGATAAGCGTGGTGTGAAAATTTCGTTCCAATAACTATCATCAAAGCCAATGATAATTACATCTTGTCTAATCACTTTGTTCATTTCTTTACAAGCTTGCAATGCACCTAGTAGTAATAAATGATTGGTAGCTAGTATTGCTGGAACATTTTCTTGTAATAATTTAATCGTGGCATGATAACCACTTTGTACTTGTGCTTCGGTACCTTGACTTAAGTTACTATAAAATATAATGTTTTCATCTAATTCTAAATTGTTATCTTTTAGTGCTAATTCATAACCGTTTCTTCTTCTAGGTGTTGTACCAATGTCTGAATTAGCTAGTAACAATCCGATGTGTTTACCACCTTGATTAATTAACCTTTCAGTAGCTTTATATGTAGCTTCTTCATTATTCACGCTAATGCATGGTAATTTACTATCATCAATTTCTCTATCGAGCGTTAAGATAGGTATCTTATTCCATTCTTCTTTAATGGTTAGTTGAGAAGACACAGGCGCGACAATAATAGCGCTTACATTTTGAGCTAAAAAAATATCAATCAATTCATTTTGACGTTGTTCATTTTCTTCTGATGATGCTACTGCAACTTGTAAATTGTGTTGTTGGCAAGCATCATTGAGTGAAGTTAATACTTCAGTAAAAAATGGATTTTGATCGGGGACGATAAATGCAACTATATTAGATTGTCCCGTTTTCAAGCCACGTGCAAATTGATTGGGTGCATAGTTTAATTTTTCGATGGCAGTTAACACTTTTTCTTTTGTTTTGTCACTTAACTCGTTGTTTTTATCGTTGAGTACATTTGACACTGTAGCTATAGATACTTCAGCAAGCTTTGCGACATCATGGAGCGTTGGCTTACGTTGAGTCATGTTATTCTCCTTAAACGTTTAAGTAAGATGCTAAAAACTAATACAATCACATTGTAGCACTTCTTTAATTTTATGCAAGCGCTACCATTTATAGATTTTTTTATATTCATTAGAAATATCACTGAATACATTGTTTTGATAGTCCTTAATGAAAATTGGATCACTTTTATATTTCATCAAACAAAAGCGAAGCATAATTTCTATGCTTCGCTCTTGTTTCAAACTATTCTTCTATGATTTTAGGGCTTTGGCTAACCGCTTCGACGTAATACGTTTTCGTTTTGTTTTGACCTTTATGTTTTACTTTAATTTCCCAGTTACCTTCTAACACTTGGACGTTCGGTTCTTTTACGACCGTGTAATATCCGAGTCTTACTTGGGTCACTTCGTCTTTATGTTTCAAATAACGGTTATAGTATAAGGCGTCGATAGCTGCTCTTGCGCTGATAACTTGTTTCTTTTCGTTGTTTTCCCCTTTGGACGGTTTGATAGATTCCATGGCTTTTTGTTTATATTTTGTTGCTTGTTTTTGCTTATTTATATCAAACGTCAGCCGTGCCTTATTATTATTCATAATTGGAAAAGCGTTATACGTTTGTTCAAGGATCACTTTGTCATCTGTTACATCACTCATCGCGTAACTATCGCCCTTATACACATTATTTTTAATATAATTTTTCAGATTAGTGAAACTGTCTTTGCTCACGCTGATATGATGATCTAAGTCAGACTTAGCGATATCACCATTTGCACCACTTTCTACGCCTTTTTTATTTTTGGCATAGTCTGTGAAGTCTTTTGTACGAGCGGTTATAAGTTGCATTTTAACGCCTTTCACACTCTGAAGATTATTAGGTATAGTGATTTCTTCTTGTTTAAAATTTACTTTGTTGTCGCTATCACTTTCGCTAATGTGGGATTTATTAACTTTATCGATATAAATGATGATTAAGCTAATATTTACTAGAATAAATACAAAGATAAATAATGTTTTAGCGCGTTTCCAGTTCATTTATTCTAGCCCCCCATCTTTTGTGTATGGATGCCATTTGCCGTTATATTCAATATACCATTGCGGCTTAAATTCACTATTACGTTGAATTTCGATGTCTTTATTGTCTTGCTTATCATTCATCGTATAGCCGAGCGCAATATTCGTTACTTTTTCAAAATCAATTTGTGGATTATTGGCTATGGATGCACGTACTTCTTCGGCACCAGGTAATGAATTATCACTATCGTCGCCACTATCAATCGTCACATTGGTTTTTAGTAATGCTCTAGCGTAACCGAATATTCCTTTTTTACCCCAAGCCACTTTGATTTGATTTAAATTATCGGTATTAAAGGTCGGACGCCCATTTAAGAATAATTGATATGTTAGTTCTCCTGTATCGTTATCGGTACTAAACAATCTAAAGTCATCGGTAAAGCCACCATGGCCATTAATATAATTAAACGTGCTTGGTATCGTTTCTTTCATATTCTTAGTCTTATCTTCATCTTCAGACAAATTGGTATAGCGATACTTTTCAGATTGGTCATTATAGTTAGCAACGCCAGTATTATTATTGTAAGTTGTTGTACCATTATTAGCACTTCTTACGACGACAGAATCGTTGAATAAAATTGAATTCATGGCGTCTACACTAATACGATTATAAATCGTCCGGTAGGTCTTTAAATGTTTAGGATTTTCTGGCGCAAATATATGAGTAGCTTTATCAATAGTATCTTTATTTGTAATGATATCTGAATAAGGCGACATTGAGTCGCTATTATCTTTTAAGGCTTGTGCCATCTTAGAGCTTTTAGCCGTCGTTGTCATACGAACAACTTCGTGTCTATCTTTACTAATCGCATATAATTTTAATTTACCATTATGGTCTTTATCAATGAGCAGACGATTAAAGTTAAAATGATTCGGCACTTTGGCATTAACGTTTAGAACTTGGCCTAAATACGTAGCTAAAGGCATTTGATACGTAAAATCAAGTACAACAAAGTCATTGCTTAAATCAGGGATAATTAAATTATGCTGACTGTGCATACGTTCAGAATGGGTTACACGTTGGTCTTTTAACGGTTTAGTCAATGCTTTTACATTGCTTTTCGTCGCATCCATACCTTCTGTCTTATCTCCGTTAGAATGAATAATTTGATATGGCGTAATTGCTTGTGACATACCACCTTTTAAAGGCTTACCAATCGTATTCGTATGTTTATCTTTACTGTCATGACTATTAACGTTTGCTAAATCAGGTGAAAAGTTCCATGTCATATATGTTAGAACGGCACTCATTAGGACAAGTAGCGACAGGATGATCGTTTTAAATAGCTCTTTACTCCGCATCCCAATCACCATCTTCGATTACTTCACAAGGAAGTGTAATAAAGATTGACGTACCTTGGCCTTCAACACTATTCGCCCATATACGACCATTGTGTGCCTCGACAATTTCTTTTGAAATCGCAAGACCTAAACCTGTACCACCCATTTTACGTGTACGTGCTTTGTCTACACGATAGAAACGATCAAAAATTTTATCTACTTTATTAATAGGAATACCGATGCCATTATCTTTAATGCGAATCGTCATACGATTATAAAGTGCGTTTTGTTTCACGTGGAACTCGACACGTTTATCACCACGAGAATACTTCATTGCGTTGGTAATAACGTTATCGAATACTTGTGTCATCTTATCTGGATCGATTTCAGTAAAGATTGTTTCATTTGGAATTTCACGTACAAATGATGTATCTTTTGCCGCCATCTCATGTCGATTAATAATTTTATTAATAAACATGTTAAAGTCGACGATTTCTTTCGTAATTTGGTCTGATTCATTGTCCATTTTAGACAGTTGTAACAAGTCATTAACGAGTCGAATCATACGTTCTGTTTCTTCTCTCGTTACGTTTAAAAATTGTGGTGCGAGATCATCGTCTTTCCATGCGCCTTCTTCTAACGCTTCGATATAACTGTTCATAGAAGTTAATGGTGTACGTAGTTCGTGTGATACATTGGCTACAAATTCACGACGTTCACGTTCAACTTGTTGTTGCTCTGTAACATCATGCAGTACGGCAATATAGCCTGTCACGAAACCAGTTTCTTGGACGATTGTACTAAAACTCACTCGGGCAATAATGCCTTCTGATTCATTAATATCTAATAAGAAGCTATCGTTACTTTCTTGAATTTCGTCAAGTGAAAATTCTTCTTCTAACCCTAAAACGTTCAACATAAAGTAACCTGTAATATCTTCTTTAGTCGTTCCCATCATTTTTAATGCCATGTCATTGACGATACGTATACGACCACGTCTATCAGTGGCGATAATACCATCACTCATATGCGTAATAACGGAGTCCAATCGCCGCTTTTCACTTTCGGTATTCGCTTGCGCTTCTTGCACGCGCTTAGATAAGTTATTAAACGCTAGGGCGAGTTCACCAATTTCGTCATTACCATATATTTTCACTCGTTGTGTATAGTTACCTTTAGACATCTCTACCGTTTGGTTACGCATATCCGTAATTGGCTTCGTAATTGTTCGGGCAATAAAGAAACCGAGAATAACCGTAATTAACAACGAAATACCTGTACCAATGATAAAGATTTGGTTAATACTATTTAATTGGCTATAAACGTCGTTAATGTCTGCTTCTATGTAAATGACACCGCTTGTGCCTTTAGACGTTTTGACCGGTAAATTATACACCCACATACGTTGCTTACCATTGCCATAGTCTTTCAACATCGTATGGCTGTTTGCTTCGCCGAGTGATAATGCTTTTTGAATAGAGTTATCATTCACTTTTTGATTTATTAGACTACGGGTAGACTGCTTAGACGTAGCCATAATAATTTGATCCTTATCAATGAACCGAATTTCTCCAATTTCTTGTCTATTCGCATACTCATTTAACAAGTTTTGGACTTCTTTCTGTGCATTGACAGAATCATCATCGTAGACTTTTTCTATATTAATTTCGATTTGTTTTGCATATTGTGAAATATTATTTTTAAATGTTTGTGTTAATTCTTTTTCTAGACTATTGGTAAAATACAAACCGATGATTTGCATACCGATAACGATTAACAATACATAGACAATAACAAGCTTCGTGTGTAAGGATTGAAAATGTTTTAGCCATTTCATTAATTATAGGCCTCTATTCGTGTTGTTGGAGGAAATATCCAACACCACGACGTGTCACAATGTACTCTGGATGTGAAGGATCGTCCTCAATTTTTTCACGTAAACGTCGGATTGTTACGTCTACTGTACGTACGTCACCAAAATAGTCATAGCCCCAAACAGTTTGTAATAAATGTTCACGTGTCATTACTTGACCCATATGTTTTGATAAATAATGGAATAATTCAAATTCACGGTGTGTCAACTCAATGTCTTCACCACGTTTTTTAATTGAATAAGCATCTGGATAAATCGTAATATCTTTGATAGCAATTTCATTTGTTTCATCATTTACCTCTTGTGCAGGTTGTGAATAATGACGACGTAAGTTTGCTTTCACACGTGCAATTAATTCACGCGTACTAAATGGTTTCGTCACATAGTCATCTGCACCTAACTCTAAACCTAAAACTTTATCAATTTCAGAGTCTTTCGCAGTTAACATAATGATTGGCATTTCGAATTTTTTACGTACTTCACGACAAACTTCCATACCATCACGGCCTGGTAACATAATGTCTAACAGTACAATATCTGGTTCTTCATCATATATTAAGTCTACCGCATCATTACCATCATAAGCGCAATATACTTCGTAACCTTCTTTTTTTAAGTTGAATTCTAGAATATCAGCAATTGGTTTTTCATCATCGACTACTACAACTTTTCTAGCCATATATATAGACCTCATTTCTCAATTGTGTAATTATTTTCTTTGTCTACACATTACTCTATTATATAATTTACCATTTATGACGTGCTAATTCTATTTATGCAAACAAAAAAGTAAATTTATAGATTATATAATAATAGCATTACATGTTTCATTTCTAAACTATTTTGTTATTTATTGCAAATTTACCATACATATTTATGCTCAATCGTGTTATAAATATGCTTAATTATTAAAAAATATTAAAAAAAATTGCCCATCCTATTGGATGGGCATATACGGTCTCGACGGGAATCGAACCCGCGATCTCCTGCGTGACAGGCAGGCGTGTTAACCGCTACACTACGAGACCAAAAAATGGTGACTCCTACGGGACTCGAACCCGTGTTACCGCCGTGAAAGGGCGGTGTCTTAACCGCTTGACCAAGGAGCCTGTCGTAAGCACAAAAATAATTATAGCAACTCTCATTAATGATGACAAGCTATTTTTTTAATTTTTTTCTTTAAATTTTTCATAATCATAAATGGTGTAACATAGTACAATTTTTAACTACTATTTAAACTCGTGAAAATGAAAAATTATGCTTTACGCCTTTGTCTTTGTTTTTACCCATAAAATATTTTAGGCTCAAACACTTCATAATGTTTGACTAAAGCTTTTTCTGAAACAGCTTTTTGGCTACCGGGAATGTTACTTGTATCGCTTTATATTTATCAAAAGTATTAATTTTTTGATCATAAAGCGTTTTTTGTTGTGTTCAATTTTGATAGTTTATTTATGGTTATTTCTCCTTTAAATTAAGCTATTATTCCGTTATATTATGATGACTTTATACAAAGCTTAATTACTATTGTGATAAATAACAAAAAATACATCTTAAATAATATGAAATTTACTTTGATTACATATAAATAAACAAATCAATTTTTTACATATTAACTTCAACTTTCAAATAACTACATCTATTTACGGATTGTACACTACCATAGACTAGCTTAAAATGACTATATATTGATTACTAGGAGATAAGCTTGTGGAATTAAAGCATTTAAATTTAACTGTAGAAACAATAGCACCAACACGTGATTTCTTTTTAAAATATTTTGATTTTACTATGAAAACGGAGAAAGGTGGCAATCCAGAAGTTTTGATTAGCCCTGAAGGCTTTATTTTAACGCTAATGGAAGGACCAAAGGCAACATATCCTAAATCTTTCCACGTAGGGTTCCCCCAATCTTCACCATCTGATGTAGATAAGATAAATGCCCTTATTAAGGAGGATGGTTATAAAGTCCCAACGCCAAAACAAACTCCGCATGGCTATACTTTTTATGTAAAAGCACCTGGCAACTTTATGATCGAAGTACTTTCGCATTAACTCTAAGGTAGTCTTCCCTACTGACAAACCTCTGACTCCCCTTATCTATAAGCATTGAATTTTGAACAAAACATGAATTTAAATATGAAAAAAAATTAATAAAATTTAAATCATTTTTGTTTTCAATGATATTTGGTAAAATTATTTAATATTACATCTTAGGAGGCATTATCAATGGCGAAAGTATTATTCATAAATACCGGTTCAGAAGGACATATTAATCCAACTATTGCGTTGTGTAAGTCGCTCGTAGAACGCGGAGAAGAAGTAGTTTATTATATGGGTGACCAATATGTTGATAAATTTAAAGATACAGGTGTCGAAATCCGCACTGTATCTACAGAAAAATTAGTATCAGCATTTACTTCATTTGGGTCAGGCCATTTATTTCATGTTATTAACGGTTTATTAAAAACTGCAGATGTTATTATGCCTCAAATTTTAGAGGAAACGAAAGACGAGCATTATGATTATATGATTTATGATTCTATGTTCAGTTGTGGTTATTTAATCGCTCAAAAATTCAATATACCAACTATATCCGCAATTACTTCATTTGCTAAAACTAAACCAATGTTTGATAGTTTTGCTAATTTCATGGCTTCAAAATTAGAACAAGATGAACTAGAATCTGCCAATCTTGTCTTCGATACATTGAAAGAACATGTGGCACAAACATACGGCGTAAAAGTTCCGTCACGTCACGAAGTTATGAATAATTCTGGTGATTTTAATATTTCATTCGTCACGAAAGGTTTCCAACTCGACTATGATGCCTTCGACAGTGCTAAATTTAACTTTGTAGGGCCATCAGTATTACCACCTAAACCTTCAGGTTTTATGGATAATGTGAATACAGACCGCCCTCTTATCTATGTATCTTTAGGCACTGTATTCAATCAAAATGTAGCCTTTTTCAACAAATGTTTTTCTGCACTAGCAAATATAGATGCGACGGTAATAGTGTCTATTGGTAAAACAAATAAAGTCGAAGATTTTGATACAATACCAGACAACGTTATTATTAAAGATTACGTACCACAAGTTGAAGTTTTACAGCATGCCGACCTTTTCTTGACACATGCGGGTATGAACAGTACAAACGAAGCAATTATGTTAAATGTGCCGTTACTCGCCTTTCCACAAAGTGCTGATCAACCAGTCGTTGCGAATCAAATAGAACATTTAAAAATAGGACAACAACTAGATGCAAATGTAATTACAGCCGAACATTTAGCAAACACTGTCACAGACATGTTAACTCATCGTCAAACTTATCAGCAAAACATTGAAGCAATTAAAAACGTTCAAACTCATACGCAACCTGGCTATGAGGTAGGTGCACAAGCTATTTTAGACTTCCGTGACAACAATACCAATAACATAATAAAACCCTGTAGATGCGTCGATAAACGTCATTTACAGGGTTTCTTATATTAATTAAAACTTATTTTTCCCAAAGTGGTTGAATTAAGTTTGTTTGGTTACGGTCTGGGCCAACAGAGAAAATAGAAATACGTACGTTACATAATTCAGAAATACGTTCTAAATAGTTACGTGCATTATCAGGTAGTTCGTCTAAAGTACGACAGCTTGTAACATCTTCAGTCCAACCTGGTAATTCTTCAAAAATAGGTTTGCAACGTTGTAACTCATTTAAGTTAGCTGGGTATTCAGTAATTTCTTTACCATCTAACTCATAAGCTGTACAAATTTTAACTGTATCTAAACCAGTTAATACATCGATTGAGTTAATTGAAAGATCAGTAATACCACTTGCACGACGAGAATGACGTAATACTACTGAGTCAAACCATCCTACACGACGAGGACGTCCTGTAGTCGTACCATATTCACGACCAACTTCACGGATATGTTCACCATCAGTATCAAATAATTCTGTTGGGAATGGACCATCGCCTACACGAGAAGTATATGCTTTACATACACCAATAACTTTAGATACGAATGTAGGACCAACACCGCCACCAACTGTAACGTTACCAGCAACAGGGTTACTAGAAGTTACGAATGGGTATGTACCATGGTCGATATCTAACATGACACCTTGTGCACCTTCGAATAAAACTTTTTCGTCAGCTACAAATGCGTCGTCTAACACTTTAGCTGTATCAGTAACGTAAGGTGCTAAACGTTGCCCTGCAGCGTAATATGCTTCAAAGATTTCATCAAATGATGGGCATTCTTTACCGAACATACCTTTGAAATATGCATCTTTATATTCAATATTTTCTTTCAAACGTGCTTCAAACGTTTCTTTATTTAATAAATCTGCGACACGGATACCAATACGTTGTGCTTTATCTACATAAGCTGGACCGATACCTTTTTTAGTTGTGCCTATTTTGTTATCTCCACGGCGCTCCTCTTCATACTCATCTTGTTTTAAATGATAAGGTAAAATAACTTGCGCACGATTTGAAATACGTAAATTATCAGTAGAAACGCCTCTGTCATTAAGGCCATCTAATTCTTTTAATAATGCAACTGGATCCACTACGACACCATTTCCGATAACTGCTAATTTATCTTTGTAAAAAATACCAGACGGTACTAAGTGTAATTTGTAAGTTTCTCCATCGAACTTAATTGTGTGACCTGCGTTATTTCCACCTGAAAATCGTGCAATAACATCTGCTTGTTCTGCTAAGAAATCTGTAATTTTACCTTTACCTTCGTCTCCCCATTGTGTCCCAACGACTACGATTGATGACATATGAGCACCTCCAAGTTTTTCTCGTTTAACCATTAAGTATTCTACCAATAGAATGATGATAATGCAAACAAAAATCGAACATTAAAATTGGGCACTTTTTAAAATTTCGCTGAAGCTTAACACCTTAGTTTATTAGCTAAAAACGTTGATTTATCAATATTTAAAAATAATAATCATGAAAACTTCGATACATACTTCCATATCAAACGCATCTCTAAATGTAATCAAAAACCGTACAATAAAACTATATATCGTTTAATTGTACGGAAAAATATTTTTTATTTAATTATCCAAAATCTGCATGGGCATAATCTATATCAGTGAATTTATTGTATTGTTTCATGAAATGTAATTTTACTGTACCTGTCGGGCCATTACGTTGTTTTGCAATGATAATTTCAATTTCACCGTTCTCATCGTTCGTTTGTGGCTCAAATCCTGCATCATCATCGTCTTCGTCTTCTTCGCCACGATTGTAATAATCATCACGATACAAGAAGGCAACGATATCAGCATCTTGCTCAATTGAACCAGATTCACGAATATCACTCATCATTGGTCGCTTATCTTGACGCTGTTCGACGCCACGAGATAACTGACTCAAGGCAATAACTGGACATTCTAGTTCTCTCGCTATCGCTTTTAAAGTACGTGATATTTCAGATACTTCTTGTTGACGGTTATCTGAAAAACGTGAACCACTACCTTGAATAAGTTGTAGATAGTCAATAACAATCATATCTAATCCGTGTTCTTGTTTTAAGCGACGACATTTAGAACGAATATCAGTAATGCGTATACCCGGTGTATCGTCAATAAATATTTTAGTGCGTGATAATTTACCTACTGCAATCGTAAATCTATTCCAATCTTCTTCTGTCATCGTACCTGTACGGAGACGGTTAGAATCGACATTACCCGAACTACAAATCATACGTGTCGCTAGTTGGTCTGCGCCCATCTCGAGGGAGAATATACCAACTGAAAATTGACCTTCATGTGTTGCTACTTTTTGCGCGATATTAAGCGCGAAGGCAGTCTTACCAACAGAGGGACGCGCTGCTAATATGATTAAATCATTTCGGTTAAATCCTGCCGTCATTTGGTCTAAATCTCGGTATCCTGTAGGTATACCTGGCGTTTGCCCGCTATTTTGATCGAGTAATTCCGCATTTTCATAAACGTCGCCTAAGACATCTCTAATATCTTTAAAGCCATCGCTTTCACGTGTAGAAGATAATTCCAAAATACGACGTTCAGCATCGTTAAGTATTGTGTCTAATTCAAGTTCATCATTATAACCATCATTTGCAATACTATCTGCAGCTTGGATTAATTTACGTTTTAAGGCATGCTTAAAAACAATGTCCGTATAATACTGTACATTTCGCGTTGTCGGTACATTATTAGATAACTCTGCTAAGTATTGTGGTCCACCCGCTTCACTCAAGCGACCTTCTTGTGACAGTTGATCCATTATAGTGACAACATCGATTTCTTTATTATCTTCGTTGAGATTCATCATCGCACGGAAGATATGTTGATGTGCACCTCTATAAAATGACTCAGGAAGTAATACTTCCTGAGTTGAGTTTACTAATTCTGGATCAATGATAATGGCACCTAAGACAGATTGTTCAGCCTCATTACTATGGGGCATTTGATTTTGTTCATACATTCCATCCATGTCGATTACACCTCATATTTCAATCCATAATTATTGTTCAATTGTGTGTACACGAATAGTACCTTCGACTTCTTTATCTAATTTAACCGGTACATTTGTATAACCCAATGCATGGATACCACTTGGTAAATCCATTTTACGTTTATCAATTTTAATTTCATGTTGCTCTTGTAAAGCTTGTGCAATTTGTTTCGTACTTACTGAACCAAATAACTTGCCACCTTCACCCGTTTTAGCTGAAACTTCTACTTCAAGGTCGGCTAATTTTGATTTAAGTTGTTTCGCTTCATCGATTTCTTTTTGGCGTTCTGCTTTAGCTGCTTTTTCTTGCTGTTCTAATTGTTTAAGATTTCCTGGTGTCGCTTCGACAGCTAATTTATTTTTTAAAAGGTAGTTATTAGCATAACCTACGGGTACGTCTTTGACTTCGCCTTTATTACCTTTACCTTTAACGTTTTGTGTGAATATTACTTTCATCAATTTTCACTCCTACTCATTTGTTCTGTTATTGCTTGTTGTAATTGTTCGATCGCTTCTTCGACCGTAACATCTTTAAGTTGTGTGGCAGCATTTGTTAAATGGCCACCACCACCAAGTGCTTCCATTGTTAGTTGAACGTTAACTGCTCCTAGAGAGCGGGCAGACATACCAACAAGTGAATCTTCTCTTCTAGCGACAACGTAAGATGCCTCTACACCATCTAAACTTAACAGCTCATCTGCAGCTTGTGCAACTGTAACAGGATGGTATATTTTGTCGTCTGGACCATGAGCTATAGCAACACCATTATCTTGTAATTCTACCGTACGAATTAATTCTGTACGATTAATATACGTATCGATATCATCTTTCAGGAAGTGTTGCGTCAAAATTGTGTCGGCACCGTGTGCACGTAAATAACTTGCGGCATCGAATGTTCTTGAACCCGTACGTAAAGTAAAGTTACGTGTATCAACGATAATACCTGCGAACATTACTGTAGATTCTAAACGTGTTAAACGTTGTTCTGTTGGCTGGTATTCTAATAATTCTGTCACTAGTTCTGCCGTTGAACTAGCATATGGTTCCATATAGACAAGTAACGGGCTAGAGACAAAGCTTTCACCACGTCTATGATGGTCAATGACTACTTTTCTATTTGCTTTGTTTAAAATATCTTCGTCTATAACCATTTCCGGCTTGTGCGTATCGACAATAACGACAGTCGTTCTCGATGTCATATTGTCCCAAGCCTCTTCAGAACTAATAAAACGTTCTTTTAATTCAGGTTTTTCATCGATAGAATCCATTACACGACGTAATGTTGGGTCGATATCTGAATCATTTAACACGATATGCGCATCTAAGTTATTCATCATTGCAAAACGAGAAACTCCGATTGCTGCACCAATGGCATCTAAATCAGGACGTTTATGTCCCATGATAATAACTTTATCGCCTTCCATAAGTATGTCTTTTAATGCGTGTGAAATTACGCGTGCTCTTACGCGTGTACGTTTTTCCATTGGGTCAGTCTTACCACCATAGAAACGTACATTACCATTTTGGTTTTTAATCGCAACTTGGTCGCCACCACGACCTAAAGCTAAATCTAGTCCTGATTGTGATAATTCACCAAGATCGATTAAACTATCAGAACCTTCACCTACACCTATACTTAATGTAAGTTGTGCCCTGTAACCAACACTTTTTTCTCTTAACTGGCTTAAAATATCAAAGTTTGCATCTTCAATTTCATCTAATATGTGTTGATTTAAATACGCAACGAATTGGTCTGTACTATAACGCTTAAAGTAAATGTCATATTCAGTTGCCCAACGGCTAATAACACGTGTAACCATTGAGTTAATTTCCGAACGTTGTGTATCATTCATATTTTGAGTAATCTCGTCATAATTATCTAAAAATAGCGTTGCGATAATCGGTTTTGATTCATTATATAACTCATTAATACGAACTTCTTCAGTTATATCGAAGAAATATAAAATATGCTCTTTGTCAGAATATCTCACCCGATAGTGATAATTTCTATCTTCTATATCAATTTCTTCAGTTTTTTCTAATTGCTTTAATATATTTGGATAAACTTCATTTACTGGATCAGAGATTACATTACGATCCAAACGTTCTGCCATAAATTGGTTCATCCACTCAATATTTTCATTTTCATCAATAACTACCATACCGATTGGTAAATTTTTAATTGCTCGATTACTACCGGCTGATATGTGTCCACTTAAATTATCGACGTAGTTGTCCATCTTTTGTAAAGCTTGCCTTACCATTAAAGCTGCAATAATAATTACGACTATCAAAATCGCAGTAGCGATGCCGGCAATGAGTTGGTTAAAAATAAACCATACTGCAACTAATACTAATGCCGTAATTGCCATAATGATAAATGGTAAAACTAATGCTTTTTTAGTGGATTGACGGTTCATTTTGTCCACCTCACATTATTTTTTAATGATACCTTTTAAGTTAAATGCTAAATCAATAAACCCTATTAAAACTACAATATGTGTGAATGGCGTTAAAATTGTCCCAATGACCATTAACACTACTGTTAAAGATGTTGGCATGCCTTTCGCTTTGCCAAAGAAATGTATTAAACTTAAACCTTGCAAATACATACATAATGATAACACAATTTCAAAATTCAATACGATACTTTGGAAAGTACCCGCTTTAGACGCAAACATAACACAGAGCAGTGTAATAACGTATAAAATAAGTAAAACCTTATTCATTTGCCATGCAAATAACGGTTTAAATACTGGTGTTGCTACTTTAAATTTGCGTAATATTGGAAATGTAATAATTAGGTTAATTAAGATAAGTAGAAATATCGTTATAATAACGTAGCTAGGTAGTTGAACTGCAAGTTGGCGGAAGCCTTCTCCTATCGTATTTTCGTAGCCATTCTGCACACCACTTTCCTCAATGGTTTGTAACATTTGAGTTCTTAATGGTTTCATTAGCATATCTACTGTTGGTATTTTATTAAGCGCTTGTAAAATCATAAAAGCGACCAATGAGATGATACTGATAAATGTTGTAGTTACGTATAAAATACGTTCTTTTGATGTACGTTCTTTTAATAATTGGCCTACTAAAAAACTAACAATTAATATTAAGACCATCGTACTTAATACGAATATATTACCTAACAAAGTGGTTAAAATTACTGTAATTACAGCGGTCAATCCAAAAGATTCTTTAGATTTATGCCATAGTACTATGCCTGGTATTGTCGCAAACAAGCATAATACAAAACCAAGTGGCGGTAATATATGTAAGACTAAAGCAACGATGATGAGTGAGATAATACTCAAAATAGTAGCTTTAGGTTCAATTTTTGAAAACAAATTTTGCCACTCCCATACTTTTTGACTGTATTACTATTCTAACCTCTTTAGAAATTTTATACAATTATTGATAATTTCGATTGAGTAGGTCAAATTCCATTCATAACATGAACAATTCTTTTCTTGAATCATCAGTCAACGAAAAAAAGCGCTTAGTTTACTTATTACAGTAAATTTAGCGCTTTTTTTTATAATTTTATTTACGTTTAAATTTAGAAACTTTTAAGAAATGATACAAATTGGGTGCCCAATCGTTAAAGTTTAGTAAAAACCCGTCATGGCCTACATTGTCAGGTACAAAGAAATGACGATGATATTTAAATCGCTCTCCTACTGCACGTACTAGATCATCCGGATACAATAAATCATCCGTAAAGCCCATCGTTAAAACTTTAGTATCTAAAGATTTAAATACTTCGGTAACGTCCGTACGATCTCTATCGATATCATGACTATCCAAGACGTCCAGGAGTGTTAAATAACAGTTGCGATTAAAGTTTTCTTTAAATTTATCACCTTGATGTCGTTGGTATGCTACGACTTGATCTGGTGAAAATCGTTTATCATAACTTTTAGATGAGCGATACGTTAAAAAGCCTAGTTGTCGTGCAATACTCATGCCTTCTTTACAAGCTAACTGAATTGATTGACGTGCAATTTCATTAAACGCACGACTATAAGAAGAGGTCTTATCCGTAGCGGCAAGTATGACTGCCTTCTTCACATCAAATTGTCTATTATATAACAATTCCATAGCTTGCATACCACCAAGTGAACCGCCGATTAATATATCAATCTGTGAAAATCCTAACGCTTTGATACCAACCTCTAATGCGCGTACAACATCTCTTAAAGTTAGTTTTGAAGGAAAATCATCATCTATTAATGCGGAACTTGAACCAAATGGACTACCAATAACATTAAAAGTTAAAAATTGGTAATCGTTAATTGGCATATAACCACCATCAATAATTTCGCGCCACCAGCCATGATCTTTGTCCGTTCCATACGTCACATGGTTACCTGTCAGAGCATGACATACTAACACGAGCGGTTGACCTTTGAAGCCTACATGTTCATAACGTAATTTTAAATTTGATATTGTTTCCCCTGATTCTGTTTCAAACGGTCCTAATTCTAACGTGTCTACAGTATAATTTGTCATGTTCGACCTCCTACTAACTTAAAAACCCTCTCACTCGATATAAGTAAGAAGGTTACTGGTTACTTATCATTCGAATATCTTCGTTGGTTTTAGCACCGTACTCGATAGCCGGTTGCTGAAGCATCTATGGGCCAAGTCCCTTAGCTTCTCAAAATAAGATTTGATTTAATTTATTAGATTTATTTTTTCGAAACACCCATACTATAGATATCGAAATTTTCTATTAATTTCATTCTAACGAATAACGCTTACTACTTCAATGTTTAACATTAAAATAGTAAACGTATAAGCGCCATTATAAAAATACCGGCAATTATAGTTATTGTGAGGCTTCTAGATATAAATGCCACTAATACAGTTGGAATGATTGTTACTAAAAATGGAATATTAATGGTATAACCAAATTTACCGCTGTGTTGTTCGATGACGCCATCGATAATCAGTGCAGTAAACAATGTAATTGGAATAAACGATAACCATTTTACGACTTTTTCCGATAAATGAACACGCGTAATCAACATAAATGGTACCACCCTAGTTAACCACGTGACCACACCACATAAAACGATGATGATTAGCATATGTAGCGTCATACTCATTGGGTCATCACCACCCCTAGCGTAGCGGCAAGTACCGAAGATAAAATAATAGCTATGTATGTAGGCATAAATAAACTAAATAAAAACATCATTACAATGACACATACGATTAATACGATATAAGTCATAATTTGAGAACGTTGTACTGTTTCAAATTGTGAAATTGCTAAAAAGATAAACATACCAGTAATAGCAAAATCTAAACCGAGTGCATCTGGATTGTGGATATATTTACCAAAAATGGCGCCAACAATACATGATATAGTCCAAAATAAATATGCCGTTAAATTAAGTCCATGTAACCAGCGATCATTTATCTGTTCCCCTTTTAAATGGGGTGTTATCGCAACACCAAATATTTCGTCAGTAACTAATGTTGCTAATCCTAAACGATTAAGCCAACCATAATTTTTATATTGGGGAGCTAATGTCATGCTTAATAAAAACATCCTCGAATTAACTATAAAAGTCGTTAGCACAATTGCAGTGATAGGTGTACCAGCAATCACTAAACTACAAATAATAAATTGTGCTGCACCGGCATAAACGAGTAAGCATAATAAAATTATTTCTATAAGACTAAATTTAGATGCTACCGCAACGATTCCAAAAGAAAGTCCCACACCTGCATAACCTAATAATGTAGGCACACATTCTTTAACACCTTGCCTAAATGTTAAATGCGAAGCCATATACTACCCCTCCCCTGCCTGAAAGCATATTATTGATAGTCTAATACAGAATATTAACGTAAGCAATAAAGTAAGTCTTCCGTTTGTGTGAGGTAAGACAAGCGAACCACTAAAAATCGCTATATTTTAGCCTCCCCTACCCTATTAAACAAGCGTTCCATCTCGTAGACGGAACGCTTGTTATAGCTATAATATACTATTATTTAACCACTGGAGCTATTTTAGTTTTACCACCCATAAATGGTACAAGTGCTTCAGGAATTGTAACTGAGCCATCTTCATTTTGATAATTTTCAACGATAGCTGCAAATGTACGACCTACCGCTAACCCACTACCATTTAATGTGTGAACTAATTCTGGCTTAGATGCTTTATCTCTTTTGAAGCGGATATTCGCACGACGTGCTTGGAAATCTGTAACGTTTGAACAAGAACTTATTTCTTTATAATCATCATAGCTTGGTAACCAAACTTCTAAATCATAAGTTTTACTTGCACCGAAACCGATATCTCCAGTACATAAAATCACGCGACGATAAGGTAATCCTAATTCTTCTAAAATAGCTTCCGCGTGCAGCGTCATTTCTTCTAAAGCATCCCATGAATCTTCAGGTTTTTCGTAACGGACCATTTCTACTTTATCGAATTGGTGTAAACGAATTAACCCTCTTGTATCTCTTCCAGCTGAACCCGCTTCACTTCTATAACAAGCTGATTGCGCCGTAAATTTCTCAGGTAAGACATCGGGACCAATAATTTCATTTCTATAGTAGTTAGTTAATGGTACCTCAGCTGTCGGAATAGTATATAAACCTTCTTTTTCGACTTTAAATAAGTCTTCTTCAAATTTAGGTAATTGGCCTGTACCGTACATTGATTCTGCATTAACTAATTGTGGTACCATCATTTCAGTATAACCGTGTTGTGTCGTATGTTTAGTAACCATATAGTTCATTAACGCACGTTCTAATTGTGCGCCTTCACCAGTTAAAAATACGAAGCGTGCACCTGAAACTTTTGCAGCACGTTCAAAATCAACCATTTTTAAGTTTTCTACTATATCCCAATGTGGTTGAGCTTCAAAATCAAATGTTCTTGGTGTTCCCCAACGTTTTAACTCAACATTATCTTCATCTGAATCACCCACTGGCACATCATCATGAATTAAGTTCGGTATAGTAGCTAAATGATTCGTTAATTGTTCGTCGACATCATTTAATTGTTCATCAAGCTGTTTAATCTGATCTCCTAATTCTCTCATTGCAGTGATTGCATCATCCGCATTTTCTTTATTACGTTTTTTCTGAGCAATCTCACCGCTTACTTTATTACGTTCTGCCTTCATTTCTTCAGATTGACTAATTAATTGACGACGTTGTTCATCTAAATTAAGTACCTCATCAACAACACTTTCACTCATACCACGCTTAGCTACTTTGTCTTTAACTAATTGAGGTTCTGTACGAAACATTCTAATATCTAACATATCGTTCATTCCTTTCGATGTTTATTTGAGTGGCACAAAAAAAGACCACATCCCTAACACAAGGGACGTGGTCACGCGTTGCCACCCTATTTAACAGCCTAATTAAGACTGCGCTCTCACTAAAATAACGGTTAAACCGATTGTTCTCATAAATAGGTAGATTCATTTTAATGCTGATTACTTGTTCGCACCAACCACAAGTTCTCTGATATCAAGCGTCTTAAAACTACTTAGCCTATGAACAATGCTTTATTTACTTAAATTAAATATAGCAAATTCAAATGTTATTTTCAAGCAACATTGTTACTCTGATTATGCATTATAAGCTCTATCACGTAAATATTGAGCAACCGCTGTAATGTCTTTATGGAATTGTCTATCTTCAGTTATCGTTGGAATGATATGTCTTAATTCATCATATTTCGCGCGTGTCTTTGGTGATAATTTTTCAATGTCTTTATGTTCCACTGCTTGTAGCGCAATAATACATTCAATCGCAATTACACTTCTCGTATTTTCAATAATATTATAACCATGACGTGAGGCTATCGTACCCATTGAAACGTGATCTTCTTGATTCGCCGAAGAAGGTATAGAATCAACACTAGCGGGATGGGCTAATGTTTTATTTTCTGATACTAAACTTGCTGCAGCATACTGCATAATCATTGCACCACTTTGTAAACCTGGTTGTGGACTTAAAAAGGCTGGTAGTCCATTATTCAATTGTGGGTTAACTAGGCGTTCTAAACGACGTTCAGCGACGTTACCTAATTCACTCACTCCTATCTTTAAGAAGTCTAAAGCAAAGGCAATGGGTTGCCCGTGGAAATTCCCACCTGAAATAACGAGCGTTTCATCGTCTTCATCAAAAATAAGTGGGTTATCGTTTGCTGCATTCATTTCAAATTCTAATTTCTCTTTAACATAGTTAAATACTTGGAAACTAGCACCGTGTATTTGAGGAATACAGCGTAGAGAATATGCATCTTGCACTCGAATCTCACCTTGTCTCGTTGTTAATTGCGATCCTTCTAACCAGTCCAACATGCGTGCTGCTACTGCAGTTTGTTCGTCAAAGTTTCTAACTTTATGTACATTCTCATTATATGCGTCTGTAATACCATTTAAAGCCTGATGCGTTAATGCTGCAATCCATTCAGCTTGTAGTGCTAAATCTTCCGCTTCAATGTAATTAATTACGCCTTGTGCAGTCATTGCTTGTGTTCCATTAATTAATGCTAGTCCTTCTTTAGCTTGTAACTGTAAAGGATGTCTATTTAAATTACTTAAGACATATCTGCTATCAACTTCTTCTCCTTGATAGAAAACATTACCTTCACCAATTAATGCTAAAACCAAATGTGCTAATGGTGCTAAGTCTCCTGAAGCTCCCAATGAGCCTTGTTGTGGAATGACCGGAATAATACGTTGATTAATAAAGTAAACAAGTTGATCGATCAGTTCAACAGTTGTTCCTGAATGTCCTTTTAATAAAGTATTTAAACGTAATACCATCATCACTAACGATACTTCTTCTCCAAATGGTTTACCTACACCACAAGCATGTGAGCGGATTAAGTTTGTTTGTAATTGTTCATATTCCCCTTGGTCAATTCTGATATCACTAAATAAACCAAAGCCAGTCGTAATACCGTATATTGTTTTTTTATTAGCGATAATATCTTCAACAATTGCACGACTTTGCTTAACACGTTGTAATGCTTCATCTGTAATCTCTACGGTTTCTCTCTCGTTTAAAAAGTTTTTAATCTGTGCAATCGTTAAATCATTTCCTGTTAATTGTAATACCATTATCCCATCTCCTCTCAATAATTAGCATGCAACTCAAAGTATACGCTTTCATTTTTAGCGTAACAATAGTTATAGCAATAGTCGTAACGTGTTATCAAATTACTGATTTAACAGGCTAAAGGAGGTTATTCACATATATGTAAAATTATTCTCCTTATTAATAAATTTTAACTATTGACTTAACGTACTTGCAGGTATATTATTTTCTATTGTATTTAAAATAAAGTAACGACATATAATGACTAAAACGACGATTTATATAACAGCATTAACTAAAAAGGAGGTTGCGTAATGGAAACTTTATCATCAGTTAGTATTCCTAAACGTAAAGATGATACGCATAAAGGAGACTACGGTAGAATCTTATTAATTGGCGGGAATGCTAGCTTAGGTGGAGCAATTATTTTAGCGGCTCGTGCGTGTGTTTATAGTGGAAGTGGCTTAATCACAGTAGCTACACATCCTAACAATCATGCAGCGCTTCATTCCCGTTGTCCGGAAGCAATGGTTATCGATATCAATGATACTAAAATGCTTACTAAAATGATTGAAAATACAGATTGTATTTTAATCGGGCCTGGACTGGGTTGTGATTTCAAAGGCAATAATGCGATTACTTTCTTATTGCAAAACATACAATCTCATCAAACACTTATTGTTGATGGTGATGCGATTACAATCTTTAGTAAATTAAAACCACAAATCCCTACGTGTCGTGTTATTTTCACGCCACATCAAAAAGAATGGGAACGTTTAAGTAGTATTCCTATAGATGAACAAGTGTACGAACGCAACCGTCAAGCTGCTAACGATATAGGCGCAACGATCGTGCTTAAAATGCATGGTACCGAAATTTATTTCAGAAATAGTGATTATAAATTACCAATTGGTACACCTGCAATGGCTACAGGTGGTATGGGCGACACACTTGCTGGCATGATTACAAGCTTCGTTGGACAATTCGATAATATTGAAGAAGCTGTTACAAGTGCAACGTACACACATAGTTATATAGGCGATTCATTAGCCGAATCTATGTATGTTGTACCACCATCAAGATTAATCAGTGAAATCCCTCATGCTATGAAAAAATTAGAACAATAATATAAAGTAACGCCTCTAATTTTGTGATTAGAGGCATTTTATTTATAGCATAGTAAGAGGGTACTCCGTCTAAAATAGCTGATATAGCTATCTTCTTTATATGAAAAAGCCTAGCAAATTAAGATAATCTGCTAGGCCTTTTTAAATTTATTATGTTTTTTATTCTTCTGTGTCATCGTCGTTATCGGCATTGTCAATATCCTCGTTAACACGATCCATAAAGTCTTGTCTTAACGCTTGAGGTTCGTTGTTATCTTCGTCTTCACCTTCAGTATGAATGGCATTACCTGGTGTATTATCTTCAACTACAGTTTCAGCTTCATTTAATGCTTGAATTTCATTACTGTCTGTAGATGCTATACTTTCTTCTGCTTTAGCTGTTTCTTCTTCTTCGTCTACTTTAGCAACAGTAGAAACTAATTGATTGTCTCCTAGACGTATTAGACGAACACCTTGTGCCGCTCTACCATTTTGTGAAATATCATGAACATCGATTCTAATAATCACACCAGAATTAGTTACAACCATCAAGTCTTCACTACCAGATACCGTTGTAATACAAACGATATCACCGTTACGTTCTGTAATAGTGGCTGTCTTGATACCTTTACCACCACGATTTGATAATCTATATTCACTGACTGGTGTACGTTTACCATAACCATTTTTAGTTACCACAAGCACTTCATCTTCACTTTCAGAGTGCGCAACGTCTAAGCCAACGACTTGGTCGCCTTCACGTATTGTAATACCTTTGACTCCTGCTGCCGTTCTACCAAGTGGTCTTAATGACTGTTCTTGGAAACGTATTAATGATGCGTGTGCAGTACCAATAAGTACGTCTTGAGAACCGTCTGTGAGACGTACCGCAATTAGTTCATCCTCATCTTTGAAACCAATCGCAATTTTACCGTTTTTATTAATGTGAGAGAAATTATTTAATCTTGAACGTTTGATAATACCTTTTTTCGTTGCAAAGATTAAGAAGTTATCTTCACGTTCCAAATCTTTAACAGCAATCATCGTACTAATGCTTTCATCATTATCTAATTCAATAGCATTAACAACGGGTATACCTTTAGATTGACGTGAAAGCTCTGGTACTTCATAACCTTTCAATTTGTACACGCGACCTTTATTCGTAAAGAAAAGGACGTTATCATGTGTACTTAACGTTACAAGTTGGCTTACGAAGTCTTCCTCTAACGTATTCATACCTTGCACACCACGACCGCCTCGATGTTGAGCACGATATGTTGAAACTGGTAATCGTTTAATATAGTTATTATGACTTAACGTAATAACAATTTGCTCTTCAGGTATTAAATCTTCGTCTTCGATATTGTCGAAGCCACCTAATTGTATTTCTGTTAGACGATCGTCTCCATAACGTTCACGAATATCTATAAGTTCATCTCTAACGATTTGTAATAGTTTTTCTTCATCAGCAAGAATTTCTTCTAATTCTTTAATATAAGCAACTAACTCATTATATTCATTTTCAATTTTATCGCGTTCTAATCCTGTTAAACGTCTTAAACGCATATCTAAAATAGCTTGAGCTTGGCGTTCAGTTAGTTTGAAACGTTCTTGCAAGCTATCCATTGCTACTTTATCAGTTTCAGACTCACGAATTGTCGTAATAATTTCATCGATATGATCTAATGCGATTCTTAAACCTTCAAGAATATGTGCACGATCTTGTGCTTTTTTCAAGTTGTATTCAGTACGACGTCTTACGACAATTTTTTGATGTTCTAAATATTCTACAAGTGCTTCTTTTAAGTTAATAAGTTTAGGTCTACCATTAACAAGCGCAATCATATTTACACCAAATGATGTTTGTAATGGTGTTTGTTTATATAAATTGTTAAGAATAACGTTCGCATTGGCATCTTTTCTAACGTCAATGACGACTCTTACACCTGTACGTAAACTTGTTTCATCACGTAAGTCAGTTATGCCATCGACTTTTTTATCTCTAGCTAATTCCGCAATTTTTTCAATCATACGTGCTTTATTAACTTGATATGGAATCTCTGTAACAACGATACGTTGACGTCCACCGCCACGTTCTTCTATTTCGGCACGAGAACGCATTTGGATTGAACCACGTCCTGTTTCATAAGCTCTGCGGATGCCACTCTTGCCCATGATGAGCGCACCAGTTGGAAAATCTGGCCCTTGAATATCTTCCATTAACTCGGCAATCGTTACATCAGGATTATGACTTACTTTTAAGACACCATTGATAACTTCAGTTAAGTTATGAGGTGGGATATTTGTCGCCATACCTACTGCGATACCTGAAGCACCGTTAACAAGCAAGTTAGGGAAACGTGCGGGTAAGACTGACGGCTCCCTTTCATTACCATCATAGTTATCTATAAAATCAATCGTATCTTTATTGATATCACGTAATAATTCAAGCGTTATTTTAGACATACGAGCCTCTGTATAACGCATAGCCGCAGCGCCATCACCATCCATTGAGCCAAAGTTACCTTGACCATCAACTAAAGGATATCGATAGCTGAAATCCTGAGCCATTCTTACCATCGCTTCGTAAATAGATGAGTCACCATGTGGATGATATTTACCCATTACGTCACCAACGATACGTGCTGACTTTTTGTATGATTTATCAGGTGTCATACCTTGTTCGTTTAACCCATATAAAATACGACGATGTACTGGTTTTAAACCGTCTCTAACGTCTGGTAGGGCACGAGATACGATAACACTCATTGCGTAGTCTAAAAATGACTCTCGCATCTCACTAGTTATATTTCGTTCATTTATTCTTGATTCAGGTACTTCAGCCATCAAGATATCCTCCTTCAAAAATCAGTTCATTGTTTTAGAAATCTAAGTTAGCATAGACTGCATTGTCTTCAATAAACTGTCTACGGTTTTCCACGACATCACCCATTAACATTTCGAATGTTTGATCGGCGTTAATTGCATCTTCCAATGTCACTTGTAACATTGAGCGATTTTCTGGATTCATTGTAGTTTCCCACAACTGGTCCGCATTCATCTCACCTAAACCTTTATAACGTGCGATAGACCATTTAGGTGATGGGTCTAATTCAGCTTTAAGCTTATCTAATTCACGCTCATTAAAGACATAATATTTTTGTTTACCTTGCGTTAATTTGAACAATGGTGGCTGTGCAATATATACATAGCCCGCTTCAATTAACGGACGCATGAAACGATAAAAGAATGTTAATAATAACGTTCTAATATGCGCACCGTCGACATCGGCATCTGTCATAATAATAATCTTGTGATAACGTGCTTTACTTAAGTCAAACTCGCCACCAATGCCAGTACCAAACGCAGTAATCATTGAACGAATTTCGTTGTTATTTAAAATTCTATCGAGACGTGCTTTTTCAACGTTAAGAATTTTACCACGTAAAGGTAAAATCGCTTGTGTTTCAGAGTCACGACCTGATTTGGTAGACCCCCCGGCAGAGTCACCCTCTACGATAAAGATTTCACTACGGTTAGGATCTTTACTCGAACAGTCTGCAAGTTTACCTGGCAAGCTTGAAACTTCTAAGGCAGTCTTACGACGTGTAACTTCACGCGCTTTTTTAGCAGCAATTCGTGCTCTAGACGCCATAATCCCTTTTTCAACAATAATGCGTGCTACATTAGGATTTTCGTAAAGGAAACGTTCGAATAGTTCAGAAAATAATTTATCGACAACTTGACGTACCTCAGAGTTACCTAATTTCGTTTTGGTTTGTCCTTCGAATTGAGGATCACCATGTTTAATTGATACTACGGCAGTTAAACCTTCTCGCGTATCTTCACCTGAAAGTCTATCTTTGTCTTCTTTGATAATTTTACTTTTAATGCCATAACTATTTAAAACACGAGATAACGAGCGTTTGAAACCATCTTCGTGCGTTCCACCTTCATACGTATGAATATTATTAGCATAAGTTAATAAGTTCGTTGTGAAGCCATTGTTATATTGTAAAGCTATCTCAACTTCGATATCATCTTTTGATTCATGTACATATATAGGCTCCGGATGAATAGGCTCTTTGTTTTCGTTAAGCATTTCTACGTATGATTTAATACCACCTTCGTAGAAATAAGTATCTTCACGTTGCTTGCCGTCTTCGTCTTTCTCTGATTCACGTTCATCCCTTAACGTAATTGATATACCTTTATTTAAAAACGCTAATTCTCTAATACGTTGTTGTAATGTTTCGTAATTATAAACAGTAGTTTCTGTGAAGATGGTAGGGTCTGCTTTAAAACGAATAACAGTACCTGTATTATCATCGTCTGTTTCTCCAATAACTTTTAAGTCAAACTGTGGAATACCTTTTTTATAAGCTTGGTGATATATTTGATTGTCTATGTGTACATAAACTTCTAAATCTTCGGATAAAGCGTTTACTACAGAAGAGCCTACACCATGTAGACCACCTGATACTTTATATCCGCCACCACCGAATTTACCGCCGGCGTGAAGTACAGTTAAAATAACTTCGACTGCTGGACGTCCCATTTTTTCTTGGATACCTACAGGAATACCACGTCCATTATCTGTTACTTTAATCCAATTATCTTCTTCAATCACAACTTCAATTTGGTCTGCGTAACCAGCCAATGCTTCGTCAATACTGTTGTCAACGATTTCCCACACTAGGTGGTGAAGTCCTTTTTCTGCAGTAGAACCAATATACATCCCTGGTCTTTTACGTACCGCTTCTAGACCTTCTAATACTTGAATTTGCCCAGCATCATAATTTTCCGTGTTGTTCACATCTGACAATGTGTTCACCTTCACTTTCTGTTACTTAATAATTTCGCCTTGATTAATACGATATGTTTTCGCATTCGACATGATTTCATGATCTATACCATCTATTGATGTCGTAGTAACGAATGTTTGTACTTTGTGCTGTATTGTACTTAACAAATGTGACTGACGAGAACTATCCAATTCACTCAATACATCATCTAGTAATAATATGGGATATTCACCCACTTCAATACGCATTAACTCTATTTCTGCTAGCTTAATTGATAAAGCAGTTGTCCGTTGTTGACCTTGGGAACCATATGTTTGAGCGTCCATACCATTAACATCAAACGCTAAATCATCTCTATGTGGTCCAAATAGGCATACGCCTCGATCCTTCTCACGCTCCATATTATCGTTGAGCATGGTTAAGACTTCCTCGGTCAGGTCAGTCTCACTTTTATTAATATCGGATAGCTTTAAACTTGGTAAATAGCGTAAACCTAAACGTTCTCGGTCATCAGTTATACCAGCATGAATAGGTTGTGCAAGTGATTCTAATTCTTCAATAAACTTTTCACGACGCAAAGTGACTTTCAACGCATATGTAGCAAATTGTTGATTTAATACTTCTAGCATAGTGCTATCTGTCTTTTGCCCATATTGTAATTGCTTTAAGTAATTATTTTTTTGTTTGAGAATGCGTTGATATTGCGCTAAATCATTTAAATAAACAGCTGATATTTGTCCTAATTCCATATCGATAAATCGTCGTCTAATTTGTGGAGATCCTTTGACGATATTTAAATCTTCAGGCGCAAATAACACCACATTTAAATGACCAACATATTGTGTTAGTCGACTTTGTTCTAAGTGATTGATTTTAACTTGTTTACCTTTTTTGGTGATAAACATCGTAAGTGGCATTTCACCATATCTGTAACTTAACTCTCCCTCTATTTTAGCATACTCCTTGTCAAAACGTATGAGTTCTCTGTCATTAGATGTACGATGACTTTTAGCGAGCGCTAAAGTATAAATGGATTCGAGTAGATTGGTTTTACCTTGCGCATTTTCCCCAATTAAAATATTAACTTCTGGATGGCACTCTAACTCAATCTGCTCATAGTTACGATAGTTTTCCAGTTGGAGTGAGGTTAGTTTCATTCTGCACCTTGATGTAAAATGAGAAATGAACCTACTTCCGGTATATCAATTCTATCTTGGTGGTTCAGCTTTTTACCACGACGTGTCTCTAATTCGTCGTTAAGAAATATTTCGAATTCATTTAAAAACCATTTAGCTTGGCCTCCAGATTCGATAATACCTTCAGTTTTGAGAAATTGTCCTAAAGTGATGTCACCATCAACAACTATTTCTTCAACCAAATCAATCACTCCATTTCATTTCTTTAAGGTCATCTACTTATTATACCTTTTTTTAAGCAAAATTTCATGTAAAACAAGGCTAAAATGAATAGTTATTTTGAATTTTAATTTATTGTGCCTAATATGTGCTGAAAACATTGATGCTTAATGCATTTCAGCGATTTTTTGTCGTATTGTTCAACGCAGTAATGATCTCTCTCTTAAGTGCCTTGTAATCTGTTATATTTTCGCTACGTTTTTGGTTAATATATAAAACCGGTACTTGATCTATATGAAGTTCGTGCGCTAACTCATGACTATGATTCAGCGCTTGCGGTTTCTTAATTAACTTTTTCAATATTTGTGAAGATGAGTGATCTAATTTCAGTTGATCTATGAGCAGTAATAAATGTTGTTGATAATGTGTTGTAGTTATTTTATTTAATTCAGAGGCTTTTGGAGAAGCAGTATATATTTTGTGATGTAAATCCCAATATTTATATTTATTAAGCGTATATAGCTTCTGAGACACGTTAGAATTAATATATGATATTTCATTGGGGAATGGAACGTCTATGTATTGAAATTGTACCTGTGGATTATTTTTAAAATCTTTTTCTAATCGCAAAACGATATCACGATCAAATCGTTTACAATGTGAGCATAAATAATTACCAAATTGCGTTATTGTCACTCTTGCTTTGTTATGCCCCCATGACGGAATTACCTGCTTTGTCGTATTAATCGCTTGAGCCAAGCGTTTACCTTCTTTGTTGAAATTTACATGCTGCTTGGATTGAAAGATGACAATCGCTGCTAAAATGACGACTGTAACACTTAAAAATAAAGTTAATTGTATTCTAGAAAACAATTAAAATCACCAACTTTAATCAATTATTTTACTTGTTACACGTCATAGTGACCTGATTTACTCTAAAAATCTATAAAAAAATAGCGCTCCAAAGTATCAACTTCGAAGCACTATTACCTATTTCAAATTAATAAGTTCTGATTGGTAAAATTAATTGTGTTACAGAATCATCATCTTTAGGTTTTAAAATAAATGGTTTCATTGTGCCGAAAAATTCAACTTCAACTTCGTCATTGTCGATGGCTTTTAGTGCATCCATCATGTATTTAGAGTTGAATGAAATTTTTAAATTGCCACCCTCTACATTACTTGCCTCTACTTCTTCTTTTACGGTACCTATTTCTGGTGAAGTTGATGATAATTCAACTAATTCATTACCAGTACTTAATTTAATCACATTATTGCCGCCTTCTCTTGCTAATAAAGAAGCGCGATCAATGGCATGATAAAACTCACCATTATTTACACCTAATTTGATTTCAAAGTTCTCTGGGAATAAGCGTGAAGTATCTGGATAATGACCTTCTAATAAACGTGAAATAAAGTTCACATTGCCAACTTTAAATAGTACTTGGTTGGAGGCAAAGAATATATCTATATCATCATCGCTGTCGCTCATAATTTTATTTAATTCAGATAATGCCTTACCTGGAATGATGACATTTTTATTTTCACTATCTTCTTCTAAGCCTACTTTTCTTACTGCCAAGCGGTGCGAGTCAGTAGCAGTGCATATTAATTCATTATCTTGTATAAGCCAATTGACACCCGTTAGTACTGGACGTGTTTCTGAGGTGGACACTGCGAAATTGGTTTGTGCAATGATGTTTTTTAAGACCTTTACTGATAATTGAATAGCATCTTCGCGTGATACTTCTGGTAGTAAAGGATATTGATCTGGATCTAAACCACTTAAATTGAATTCAGAATGACCTGAAGTAATTAATGTTTGGAATTGATCGTTTGTTGATAATTTTACTTCTTTGCCTGGAAGTTTTTTAATGATATCAACGAAAAAGCGACCTGGTAATACGACTGAACCTGTTTCAGCAATAGAAACAATATCTTCTCCATCAATTTGTTTAGGTATTGTAATTTCGATAGATATTTCTGAATCAGAACCTGTAAGTATTACGTCGTTTTCTTTAGTGTCAATTTTAATACCAGTTAATATTGGTAATGTTGTTCTTGGTGAGATGGCTTTTAGTGCATCATTAAGTTGGTTTATGAAATAGTCTCTTCTAATAGTGAATTCCATCTTTAATTTAAACTCCTTCCAGTCGTTTATATATAAATTATATAGGTTTTAAAACCGTAGTAATAGTAGTAGGGCTTGTGAATTAGTGGATAAGTCTAATAATCTTTTTGGTGGCACAGTTTAGCTTATGTGGATAAACTGTGTATACTGTGTATGACTTATTCACATTACCCACAGATAACAAATTTAATAATACGCTATATTTATTCCTCAGCATAGGTTTTTTA
>NZ_JAVTDB010000057.1:0-38831 GCF_032139365.1 Staphylococcus kloosii | reverse complement strand
AGAGCCTGAAGACGATATCGTCTTCAGGCTCTAATTTTATATAGGCAGTAGATGACGAATTAAAAATGCGTTTGTAACAAGGAGCTTTCAACGCTAATCATCTATGCCGAATCGGGACTACAAAATCTTCTTATAAAAATATGATTTTTGTTCTGCTCTTTTTTTAATTCAAATTAACTATCTAATAAATTCTTTTTCGTCGTCTTTGAACTCATATTCACCAGCATCATCACTGTAATATTTGTTGTAACGACGTTTAAATAAGAAGTAAATATGTGACACAAGTACTTTTAATATTGCGTATGCTGGAATACCTAAAATAACACCAACAACACCTAGCAAGTTACCTGCACTTAATAATATAAAGATAATTGTTAACGGATGGATTTTTAATGTTTTACCCATAATATTAGGTGAAATAAAGTGGCCTTCAATAAATTGCACGGCTGTCCATACGATAATAAGCTTTAAGAGCATTATAGGCGATGTGATTAACGCAATGATAATTGCTGGCGAAATAGCAATTGTTGGACCTAGATAAGGCACTACGCTCGTTACAGCAGCAATACTTGCAAGCACTAAACTGTAATCTAAACCGATGATTGAATAACCAATAAATAATAAAATACCAATACAAATTGACACAATAATTTGTCCTTGAATATATGAACCAACTTGCACACTCATTTTTTCTAATAAATCATGATAATCTTTTCTAAATTTTGGAGGTATAATATTTGTTGAGAATTCCTTGAAACGATGTCCATCTTTTAGCATAAAGAATAATACGAATGGTGTTGTTACGATGACGACCCCAACGTTTACTAATGTTTCTGCAAAATTTTTGATTTTCGAACTAAAACCATTTGTATAATCCGAAATCATATTTGGTATTTTTTTAGATAGTGACGTTAAATGACTTTGAATTTGATTATGATAATCCGCCACAATAGAATATTGCGTTACACTATCAAAAAATTGATTTACTTTGCTCACGTAATGTGGGAAATTGTGGCCAAAACTTTTTACCTGAACTCCAATTAAAGGTATAAGTAAATTCACTACTAACGTGATAACACCTATAATTACTAAAAATAAAATTGAAACGCCCCAAACACGAGGGATATTGTAGCGTTCCATCAAATTAACGATTGGATTAAATAAATAGAACAAAATTAAAGATACAATAATTGGAGCCACAATAGTATTAAATACGATGATAAATGGTTTAAATATATATGATACTTGATCAAATATAAATATAACAATACCAATTAAAATCAACATACATAAGCCAAAAATTAAATCTTTACCACCTAAAAACTTCATAAAGCGTGTTTCAGTAAAGTTTAAGTTCATTTTATTTTTGGACTTACTTTCATTATTTACTTTTTCTTGATTCGACATAAAATTCACCATACCTTACTTGTATTGATGTCGTTTTTATACGACTTTTAAAATATTTGATATAAATATTGATACACCCTTTAAATACTATTATAAATAATATCACATGACAGAAATACTAAACATATTTTATATTAATAGCAATGCTAAAGTTCAAATTTAACCGAAAAGCATAAAATAACACTTTAAATAGCCACGTCTATTTTGAATCACTATGATACATAAAATGGTAAATATGTAATGTCAAAAAGACAATCTCACTCTCATAAATTTTATTATCCAACTCTTGTTGCAACATCCTTATTACCTTTAAAGCAATGTTATAACACAGTGAATAATGAGATTTTAGTAATTCATCGACAATATGTGAACAACGTTCACGCTCATTAAGTTGGATACGTCTGATTAGAAAATGAATATGCCTAATAAAACGTTGGTATTTTATTGATTGTCTATCTATTTCAAATTGTAAATCATGTTCAATAATAAATGTCGCCTTATTTATTAATTCATTAATAAGCGTCATTTCTCTTAATGATAACATCTCCGTATTCGAAGCAATATGTAAAGCTATAAAACCAATTTCATCTTCAGGAAACGTTATGTTTAGCGCCTCATTAAGTCTTACTATCACTCTTTCAGCAATAATATACGCCGCATTGTACAAATGCTTTATTTCTGACACAAAAGGATTCGTTATATATTGTTGTTGTTGAATACGTTTATATGCAAAAATAATATGATCTGTTAAACTAACTACTAATTTTTCATCATCGATAATCAATTTTGAATTTGTAATTATATTTACTGCTTCAATTATAGCCTGCAAAGTATAATCATCAGTCATTGAGACGAGCGTCTTATAATGATTCAGATGCGATTGCTCAACTAATTTATATATTTTTTCAATTGATTGAGGCTGTTGAACATACATGCCCGGCTTTTTATTGAAGCCTATCCCTTTACCGATTAAAATTACTTCTTGGTCTTCGATGCTGCAAATAATAACATTGTTGTTTAAAGCTTTTTTTATAAGGTAATGGTCCATGCTTTTCACCTTTCTTTAATATCAATAAGATTATATATGGAAAGACGTTAAAAGGAAAGTTTAATTTTGTATGAATTAACGCATAAAAAAGAAAAAACTACAAGATAGTCATTACAACTATCTTGTAGTTCATACGTATTAATATAATGATTTATCTTTTTTGCTCATGCCCCAGCTTTCAATACCAAATAAATTGATTTCCAATTGTTCTGGTTTGAATACAGGTTTCTTACCTGATTTACGTTGTGCTTGATAATCTCTCATTACAGAAAGTGCAATGTTAGATAAACCAATTATCGAAATTAAGTTGACAATAGCCATTAATCCCATAAATAAATCGGCTGTATCCCAAACAGTTTGTGTTTTAACAACAGCACCGACAAATACTAATACGACTACTAAACATCTGAATATAAATAAAACTACTCTATTCTTTGATAAAAATTCGATGTTTGATTGACCATAGTAATAGTTTCCGATAACTGATGAATAAGCAAATAGTGTAATAGCTACAGTTAAGAAAATACCACCTGCACTACCTAAGTGTTCATTTAATGCAGATTGAGTTACTTGAACACCTTGAGGTGCACTATCTCCGAATTTTAAACCACTATATAATAAGATCATGATTGCAGTAGATGTACAAACAAGCATTGTATCAAAGAATACGCCTAATGATTGAATAAGTCCTTGTTTCACAGGGTGAGGTGCAGCAGCGGTTGCGGCAGCATTCGGTGCAGAACCCATACCAGCTTCGTTTGAGAATAAACCACGTTTTACACCTTGTAAAATAGCGGCACCAACTGCGCCACCACCTACTTGTTGCACACCAAAAGCACTCTTAATAATTGTCATAATCATTGGAATAATTTGGTCATAATTCATAATTAAGATGACTAATACTAAACCAATGTAGATAATCGCCATAACTGGCACGATTACTGAAGAAATTCTAGCGATACTACGTACACCACCAAAAATAATGATGGCCGTAAATACTGCTAAAACTAAACCAGTAATGGCAGGACTAACGTTATATTGCGTATTTAAAGATTCAGCAATTGTATTAGATTGAACCGTATTAAATACAAAAGCAAAAGTTACAGTAATTAATATAGCAAAGACGATACCTAACCATCTTTGATTTAAACCTTTAGTTATGTAATAAGCTGGCCCACCACGGAAGCCACCATCTTTATCTGGAACTTTATAAACTTGCGCTAATGTTGCTTCGAAAAAAGCACTTGCTGCTCCGATAAATGCAATTAGCCACATCCAAAATACTGCGCCAGGACCACCAAGTACGATAGCTGTAGCTACACCAGCGATATTTCCTGTTCCTACACGTGAACCTGCACTGATAGCAAAAGCTTGGAATGGCGAAATACCTTTTTTACCATTTTCTAATGTTTCCGGTTTTTCACCAATAGCACGAAACATTTCTGGAATCCAACGTAATTGGACGAATTTTGAACCGATTGTGAAATAAATACCAACCGTAATTAATAAACCTATTAAATATTGCGACCAAATTAAATCATTTCCGGTCTCGATAATGACTTTAAACCAACCCGGAACTAAATTATCAAAATCACTCACAGTATTAAATCCTCCTTAGTTAATTATAGCCTTATAAATATGTATATAGAGATTTATAATGAGCACTCACAAAATATATACAACCAACAGTACTTATAATAACACTGTTGATTGCATTTTGTTGTATTTCACTATAAACCTCTAATTTATGTTGCCTACATTTAAATATCTATAATAATTTAATTTTATCATTATATTAGAGCTTTTACTATAATTTTTTTAATCTATTCAACAATTAACTGAATAAGTTCACCAAATTCATTTGTATCAACGATAAATGAACCGTTCGTATATTGCTCAGTTAAATGAATATCTTTTATATAGCCTTGCTCTTCATGCGAATCAGAATACACCTTATAAATCGTATCGTCAGGACTTGTAGTTTGCGCTGACACAATACGGTGTGGCGCTTTTTTTAATTCTTTTAATAATGTAATACCTCTTTGAGCTCGTTTAGCATGTTGTAAGACATTATAACTGATACGTTTCAACGCACCACGTTGTGTGGCCATTAATATTGTATTTTGATCATTTACAATTTGAGTTAAAACTACAAAATCTTCATCTTTTAGATTAATTGATTTAACGCCTGCAGCTCGTAACCCAGTATCTGATAATTCTTCAGAAGAATAAGTTAATGACATACCTTTATTTGTAAGTACAGTAACCATTTGATCTTCTTCGACACGAATAATATCAATCACTTCATCGTTGTTTTTTAATTTCATAGCAACAAGTGGTTTATTATATCTAGAAGTTTTGAATAATGAAACGTTACTTTTCTTAATCATGCCATTTCTCGTAGCAGTAATGTAATATGCACTCTCTGGGAATTCTTTCTCACAGTTAACATCTATAACATATTCATCATCATCAAGTGGCACAATTTGTGACACATGTTGACCTAAATCTTTCCATTTTATATCAGATAATTTGTGGACAGGTATGAATAAATATCTACCTTTGTTCGTAAATACAAGTGCCGTATCAAGCGTGTTTGTTTCCACATATTTTAATATACTGTCGCCATCTTTTACGCCTATTTCTTCAATACCACTTGCGTTAAAGCTACGTAAAGAAGTACGTTTAATATAACCGTGACGTGTCACGCTTAGCATAACGGTTTCGCTAGGTACCATAACCTCTTTATCTATTTTGATTTCAGAGATTTCAGCTTCTATAACTGATAAACGTTCAGTTTTAAATTTTTTACGAATTTCAGTTAATTCTTCTTTAATTACGGCAAGTAAAGCATCATGATTATCTAAAATATGACGTAATCTCTCAATTGTAGCTTTAAGCTCATCATGTTCATCTTGTAATTGTACAATATCCGTATTTGTTAAACGGTATAGCTGTAACATAACGATAGCTTCAGCTTGAGCTTCTGTAAAGTCGTATTCGGCTACAAGATTTTCTTTAGCGTCTTTTTTATTCTTTGAATTTCTAATTAATGTAATGACTTCGTCTAAAATAGACAATGCTTTCATTAAACCTTCCACAATATGCATTCTGCTTTCAGCATGATTTAAATCATATCGTGTGCGTTTAGTAACAACATCAATCTGATGGTTTAAATAACTATCAATAATTTCACGAATACCCATGAGTTTAGGGCGACCTTCACTAATGGCTACCATATTAAAGCTGTAAGAAATTTGTAAATCTGTATTTTTGTATAAATAGTTAAGCACTGCTTCGCTGTTCACATCTTTTTTCAATTCTATAGCAATACGTAGACCTGTTCGGTCAGTTTCATCTCGTACTTCTAAAATACCATCTACCTTTTTATCAGCACGTAGCTCATCGATTTTTTTAACTAAACTACTTTTATTTACTTCGTAAGGTATTTCAGTGACTGCCAATTCTTTACGGCCATTTCTCAATTCTTCAGTTTCTACTTTAGAGCGTACGATGATTTTTCCTTTACCAGTTTCATATGCTTTTTTAATGCCATCGATACCTTGAATAATACCGCCCGTTGGAAAGTCTGGTCCTTTTACATATTTCATTAATCGATTAACTGTAATGTTAGGATCATCGATATATTTTAAAGTAGCTTGAATCACTTCACCTAAATTATGTGGCGGTATATCTGTCGCATAACCAGAAGATATCCCTGTACTACCGTTAATTAGTAAATTAGGTAATCTGCCTGGTAAGACTATGGGTTCTGTAGTCGTATCGTCATAGTTAGGCATAAACGGTACAGTTTCTTTATTAATATCTCTAAGTAATTCTTCAGAAATCTGACTTAATTTTGCTTCTGTATAACGCATCGCCGCAGCTGGATCGTTATCGATACTACCATTATTACCGTGCATTTCAATAAGTACATGCCGTAATTTCCAATCTTGACTCAAACGCACCATAGCATCATATACTGAGGAATCACCATGAGGATGGTATTGACCAATAACATCACCGACTGTTTTGGCACTTTTACGGAAATTTTTGTCGTAAGTATTACCACTTGAATACATAGCATATAAAATACGACGTTGCACTGGTTTTAAGCCATCTCTCACGTCAGGCAATGCGCGTTCTTGAATAATATATTTACTATAACGACCAAATCGGTCGCCTATTACGTCTTCAAGTGATAAGTCTTGAATTACCTCACTCAATTTATTTCCTCCTCTTCTTGCTCATCATGTTCCAAAATTTGTATTTCACTATTATCTAAAATACTTTGGTCTTCTTGTAAGCCAAATTCTACGTGACTTTCAATCCATTCACGTCTAGGTGCAACTTTATCACCCATTAATGTAGTAACACGTTTAGATGATCTAATTTCGTCATCTACTTGTACACGAATTAATGTTCTCGTGTCTGGATTCATCGTTGTTTCCCATAGTTGGTCAGGGTTCATTTCACCTAAACCTTTATATCTTTGTAACGTAAAACCTTTACCTAATTGTTTTTGCAATTGTTCTAATTCGTCGTCAGTCCATGCGTATTCGACTTTTTTCGAACTGCCTTTACCTTTTTCAACTTTATATAGAGGTGGTAACGCAATAAACACTTGCCCCGCTTGTACTAATGGCTTCATATATTTAAAGAAGAACGTTAATAATAATACTTGAATGTGCGCTCCATCCGTATCCGCATCAGTCATAATTATAACTCGATTGTAGTTACTATCTTCTAATTTAAATTCATTTCCTACACCCGCACCAATTGTGTGAATAATCGTATTGATTTCCTCATTTTTAAATATGTCTTCTAAGCGTGCTTTTTCTGTATTGATTACCTTACCTCTTAAAGGTAAGATAGCTTGATATTTACGGTCTCTACCAAGTTTAGCCGAACCTCCCGCAGAGTCACCCTCAACTAGGTAAAGTTCTTTCTTCTCAGTATTTTTACTTTGTGCCGGCGTCAGTTTTCCTGACAGTAAAGTATCTTTACGCTTGTTTTTCTTACCTGAACGAGCATCTTCTCTAGCTTTTCTAGCAGCTTCACGTGCTTGTTGAGCCTTAAGTGCTTTCTTAACAAGAGATTTAGACAATTGCCCTTTTTCTTCTAAATAATAAGGTAATTTATCGGCAACAACAGAATCAACGGCACTTCTAGCTTCAGGGGTACCTAATTTTGATTTTGTTTGCCCTTCGAATTGTAATAATTCTTCAGGAATACGAATAGAAATAATTGCTGTTAATCCTTCACGAATATCATTACCATCGAGGTTTTTATCTTTAGCTTTTAATTCATTAATTCTACGTGCATAATCATTAAATACACGCGTCATTGCTGTTTTAAATCCAACTTCGTGTGTACCACCATCTTTAGTACGCACGTTGTTAACAAAACTTAAAATACTTTCTGAATATTGGTCATTATATTGAAATGCTACTTCCACTTCTATATTGTTAGCTTCACCTACAAATGTAGCCACATCATGGAGTACTTCTTTACCTTCATTAACATAAGCAACAAATTCTTTAATGCCTTCTTCATAATGATAAACTTCTTCACGTTCTTTACCTTGTCTATCATCAGTCAAAATAATTTTTAAATTTTTTAATAAAAAGGCAGATTCTTGTAGTCTTTCACTTAATACTTCAAAGTTAAATGAAGTAGCAGATTTAAATATTTCTGGATCTGGTTTAAAAGTAACTTTAGTTCCAGTTTTCTTTGTTTTACCCTTTTTAACTAATCCACTAGCTGGTTTACCGCCGCCCTTAAAATCTTGCTGATAAATTGTACCATCTCTATGTATTTCAACACTAAGCCATTCACTTAATGCATTTACAACGGAAGCACCAACACCATGCAAACCACCTGAGGTTTTATATCCGCCTTGTCCGAATTTACCCCCTGCATGTAATACAGTAAATATTACTTCTACTGTCGGTTTACCAGAGGCATGTATACCAGTAGGCATACCACGACCGTTATCTTCTATTGTAATACTCTCATCTTTATTAATAGTTACTGAAATTTCATTCCCATGACCATTCAATACTTCATCGACGGAGTTATCGACAACTTCATACACTAAATGATGTAATCCGCGTTTATCGGTTGAACCAATATACATACCAGGTCTCTTTCTAACGGCTTCGAGTCCTTCTAGTACTTGGATAGAATCATCCGAGTAATTATTTTGCTTATTCATTGCCAATCGTTTCGCCCTCCTACAAACGTACGTTCGTTTTTAAAACTATACAATAGTTATTCTTATATAAATTTACGTAAATTGCAAGCGTCAAAGTGATAATTAAGTGACAAATCATGCATATACTTCAATTTTTATTCGTCTAATTAAAGGTCATGTGGTAAAATAAACGTAACGTCATTAAAGGATGTGTAAATGTATATGATGATAGTAATTATGTTAATTCTAAGTTACCTCATTGGTGCATTTCCAAGTGGCTATGTGATCGGAAAGTTATTTTTCAAAAAAGATATTAGACAATTTGGAAGCGGAAACACTGGAGCAACAAATAGTTTTAGAGTATTAGGCAAACCAGCTGGTGCTTTAGTTACATTTTTAGATATATTTAAAGGTTTTATTGTAGTCTTTTTCCCATTGTGGTTACCTGTCCATGTTGATGGTCCAATTAGTACATTTTTTACAAATGGCTTAATCGTTGGTGCATTTGCTATTCTAGGTCATGTATACCCTATCTATTTAGGTTTTAAAGGGGGTAAAGCAGTAGCTACAAGTGCTGGCGTAGTATTTGGGGTTAATCCAATTTTATTATTAATATTAGCCGTCATTTTCTTCGCAATTTTATATTTGACAAAGTATGTATCATTATCAAGTATCATTGCATCAATTTGTTGTATTATAGGCGCATTGCTTATTCGAGATTATATTTTATTAGTAGTCAGTGCATGTATAGGTGTATTACTAATTTTTAGACATAGAACAAATATAGTAAGAATATTTAAGGGCGAAGAACCTAAAATAAAATGGATGTAAATCGTCGATAAACTATTAACTTTTAAGTAATCATCAGTGTTTAAATGTGAGGTAGTCATGTAAATAACATGGTCTATAGGTTACAGCGTTATTTAAAATCTTTACCGATTTTAAATAACGCTTTTTTATAATCGAGAGTGTTGTAAATTTACATTAACAATATGAGCTATTGCAACTTATTGTCTCCACAGTCGTATATCACAATTTTGTTAAAAATAATATGCTATACTGTAATTATCATAGGTATAAATGGGTAATATAGTACAGTATCAAAATTAAATTTGTAAATTCACCATGTAAGTTGTTACTTACATTACGAGAGGAGACTTTTATTATGAAGATAGAACTTTCAGACAGAGCGGTAAAATGGTTCAAGGACGAACTTGATTTACCAGAAGAAAATAAAGTCTTACATTTTTATGTACGCTATGGGGGCGAAATACAATTAAAACAAGGATTTAGCCCAGCATTTAGCGTTGACAAAAAAGATGATATTGAGATTGGTTACGAGAATAACTTTGATGAGTTAGATGTTGTCATCTCTGAAAAAGACTTATGGTATTTTGAAGATGATGATTTATATATAGATGTAGATGAGGACTCAGAAGAAATAATTTACAATATTAAATAAAGAAAGAGCCTGGGACATAATTTGTCTTCAGGCTCCACTTTTATACGGGCAGTAGATGATTGGATTGACCATGCGCTTGTCTCAAGCTACTTTCAACTCAAGTCACTCTTGCCGGGGCGGGACTACAAAATCTTCTTATAAACATAAGATTTTTGTTCCGCTCACTTTTTTTGGGTTATATTCCATTATTGACTTCTCTTGTTTCTCCAGCTTTGTTTAAAGTAGCAACTTCCTTATATGTGGCATGCCATTCTGGAAATGTTTTATCCAGACGAATAGGTTTGAAATTGGACTTTTTAATACATGTTAAAGTTGTTGAGCCTGTAGTTGCTAATTCTCCAACTTCATTGTATATTTCATAACAATATATCGATCTAAGTGGCGAATATTTAGCGACCCAAGTTTTAATTTTTACCTTTTCTGGATATGTAATAGATTTAATATATTTAATATTTAAATCCGTGACAGGAGAAATAATGCCACTATCCTCCATATCCTTATAGCTAAATCCTAGCTTTGTTATGTAGTCCGTACGAGCGACTTCAAACCATGTAGGATAATTTCCATGATATATAAATCCCATTTGATCTGTTTCTTGATATCTTGATTCTATTTCTGTAATTGTATAAATCATTAAGCCGACCTCTTTTCAAAAATTCCTTAACCAAATCATATCATAACAAAAAAGGCTATGTGAGCATATTAACTCACATAGCTTTAATGTTAACTAATAAATTATTCAGCTAATTTATTTCTTAATACAAGTTGTAAAATGCCGCCATTACGGTAGTAATCTATTTCAACTTTTGAGTCAAAACGTGCGATTGCTTTAAATTCAATGACATCGCCATTTTCTTTTTCAGCTTTCACATCAACTAAATCATGTGGTTGCACGTTTTCGTCAACATTGACTGAAATTGCTTCTGTACCATCAATACCTAAACTATCAGCTGATTCGCCGTCTTGGAATTGTAATGGTAATACGCCCATCATAACTAAGTTTGAACGGTGAATACGTTCATAACTTTGAGCAATAACTGTTTTAACGCCTAATAGGTTTGTACCTTTAGCGGCCCAGTCACGAGAAGAACCCATACCGTAATCATTACCTGCTAATACGGCTAATCCAGTACCGTCTTCTTTATATTTCATAGCAGCATCAAAGATTGGCATTTGTTCACCCGTTGGCCAGTAAGTTGTAAATCCACCTTCTGTACCTGGCGCTAATTGGTTTTTAATACGGATATTCGCAAATGTACCACGAACCATTACTTCATGGTTACCACGACGTGAACCATAAGAGTTAAACTCACGAATTGGAACATCATGATTTAATAAATATTGTCCTGCTGGTGTATCTTTACCGATAGCGCCAGCTGGAGAGATATGGTCAGTTGTAACTGAATCTCCGAATTTACCCATTACACGTAAACCATTTAATGGTTTAATATCTTCAGGCTCTTTTGATAACCCTTGGAAGAATGAAGGATTTTGGATATAAGTTGAATTTGGATCGAAATCATATAATGGTTGATCAGTTACATCGATTTCATTCCACATTTCATTATTGTTATAAACTGTTTCGTATTCTTCTTTGAATAACTTAGGAGTTACAACGCTATCCACTGTATCTGCGACTTCTTTAATTGAAGGCCAGATATCGTCTAGATATACATCTTCTCCATCTTTACCTTTACCTAAAGGTTCATTTTGTAAATCAATATCTACAGTACCAGCTAATGCATATGCCACAACTAATTGTGGAGAAGCTAAGTAGTTAGCTTTAACTAAAGGATGGATACGTCCTTCAAAGTTACGGTTACCTGAAAGAACTGATGTTACTAATAAATCTTCTTTAGCGATTGCTTTTTCGATTTCTTCTAGTAATGGACCAGAGTTACCGATACAAGTTGTACAACCATATCCAACAAGGTTAAAGCCAAGATCATCAAGGAATTCTTGTAAACCTGAATCACGTAAGTAACCAGTAACAACTTTTGAACCTGGTGCTAATGATGTCTTAACATATTCAGGAACTTTCAAGCCTTTTTCGACAGCTTTTTTAGCTACTAAACCAGCACCTAACATAACGTATGGGTTAGATGTGTTAGTACAAGACGTGATAGCTGCGATAGCTAAGTCACCCGTAGTCATTTTAGAAGTTGAACCATCTTTGAATTCAATAGTAGCTTCTTTATCAAATTCACTTTCATCTAAACCGTGACCTTGGTTACCTGCTGGTGCAGTAACAGATTTTTCAAATTCAGTTTTCATATCACTTAAGAAAATTAAGTCTTGAGGACGTTTAGGACCAGATAATGAAGCTTCAACAGTAGCTAAATCTAATTCAACTACGTCAGTGTATTCTGGTTCTTCTTTTTCAACGTCGAAGAACATACTATTTTCTTGTAAATATTTTTTAACTAATTCAATGTGGTCGTCAGAACGTCCAGTTAAGCTCATATATTTTAATGATTCGTCATCAACTGGGAAGAAACCACAAGTTGCACCATATTCTGGAGCCATGTTCGCGATCGTCGCGCGGTCAGCTAATGGTAAGTGTTGTACACCTGGGCCAAAGAATTCTACGAATTTACCAACAACGCCTTTTTTACGTAACTCTTGCGTAACACGTAAAGCTAAGTCAGTTGCCGTAGAACCTTGTGGTAATGCGTTTGTTAAGCGTACACCAATTACTTCTGGAACTGGGAAATATGATGGTTGACCAAGCATTCCTGCTTCAGCTTCGATACCACCAACACCCCAACCAAGAACGCCTAAACCGTTAATCATCGTTGTATGAGAGTCAGTACCTACTAAAGTATCAGGGAATGCAACATCTTCGCCTTCCACGTCACGAACGTGTACTACGTTTGCTAAATACTCTAAGTTTACTTGGTGAACAATACCTGTTGCAGGTGGTACTGCACTGTAGTTATTAAATGCTTTTGTTGCCCAGTTTAAGAATTGGTAACGTTCATAGTTACGTTCAAATTCTAATTTCATGTTACGTTGTAACGCATCTGGATTTGCATAGCTATCAACTTGTACTGAGTGGTCGATAACTAAATCAACTGGCACTTCTGGATTGATTTTATTTAAATCTCCGCCTACATCGTTCATAGCTTTACGTAGAGAGGCTAAATCTACAACCGCCGGTACACCAGTGAAGTCTTGTAAAATAACACGTGATGGTTTGAATGGAACTTCTCCATCTGAACCGTTTACAAAATTTGCTAAACTTTTAATGTGATCATCTGTAATTACAAAACCATCCTCTTGTCTTAACACTGATTCGAGTAAAACACGAATAGAGTATGGTAATTTTGAAATTTTAGTTAATCCTTCTTCTTCTAAAGAATTTAAATCATAGTAAGTATATGATTTACCTTTAAGATCAAACGATTTTTTCGCTTGTGACTTAAGATTAGAAGCCATATTAATCCCCCCTGATATATTTATATTTATAATATGCCGTTAGTTAAATTGTATTATTATATAACGCTTAAAACAACTACATATATGCATATTCCTGCCCAAATTAGATTTGATTTTTCAATAAGACGTTATAAGTATTACTTATCACACTATCAAAGTGCAATAAGTTATCTTTATTAATTGATAATCATTATCATTTCATTTTAGGCATAAAAAAACTGGGAATATGATTATTCCCAGTCAAAAAATTTATTTTTCTTCAGCATTTCTATACGCTTCTCTACGTTCGATAATATCATCTTCATATTCTTCGCTTTGTAGTTCTACGTAATCTCTCATTCTGTGTTTATTAGGTGTTAAAGTTAACCCTAAGAATTTACGTTCGTTGTTTGCGTCTTTATAAAATGAAATCATCATCATTATAACGACAAACGAGAACGGTAAGGCACTAATAATGGCAGCACTTTGTATTGCATTAAGTGCTTCTGATCCATTACCTCCACCTGCGAATAATAATACGAACGCGATTAGAGATTGTGCGATACCCCAAGTTACTTTAACTACGTTAGATGGCTCTAATGAACCATAAGAAGTTTGCATACCTAATACGAATGTTGCTGAATCGGCTGATGTAATAAAGAATGAACCGATTAAGATTAACGCAATAATAGATAATACGATACCTATTGGTAAGTGATTAAACACACCAAATAATTGCGTTTCAGCTGACATTTTAAATAATTCAGGATGTTTTTTACCTGTTTCAATACCTAGTACGCCAAAGACACTGAACCAAATGAAACTTACGATAGCCGGTACTAATAGTACGCCACCGATAAATTCACGGATTGAGCGACCTTTTGATACACGTGCGATAAAGATACCTACGAATGGGCTCCAACTTAACCACCAACCCCAATAGTAAAGTGTCCATTGAGACATCCATTCACGTTTTTGTGGGTTTTGAGCGGCAGTATCAAATGTATTAAGTAAGAATGAATTAAGCAAGTTACCTACTGAACTTGTCATCATGTTTAAAATTAATACAGTAGGACCAAGAATAAGTACAATGACCATTAAGATTAAACCTAAACTAATATTTAAGTTACTTAAATATTGGATCCCTTTACTAATTCCTGACCAAGCACTCATGATAAATAAGATTGTAACAACAACAATAATAATTGCTTGAACCCATACATTATTTGGAACACCAAATAAATAATTAAGTCCACCGTTGATTTGTAGCGCACCCATACCTAATGAAACGGCAACACCGACTACAGTAGCAAACACTGCTAAAACGTCGATAATTGTACCTATTGGGCCTTCTACTTTGTCCCCTAATAGTGGGCGTAACGTTCTAGAAATTAACCCAGGTTCACCTTTTCTAAACTGTGCATATGCTAATGCAAGTGCAACCACACCATAAATGGCCCATGCGTGGAAGCCCCAGTGGAAAAATGTTGAACGTAAAGCTTCAGTATATGCAGCTTTCGTTTCAGGGCTTGCTGATGGTGGTGCTGCAAAGTCTGCCATTGGTTCAGCTGCACCATAGAATACTAAACCAATTCCCATGCCGGCACTAAATAACATTGCGAACCAAGAGATAGAATTAAACTCAGGTTTATCGTTTGGTTTCCCTAATTTCAATTTCCCTATTGGACTAAAGATTAAGAAAATACAGAAAAAGACAATTACAGTTGTTAAAATAAGATAATACCAACCTAGCTTATCTGTAATCCAAAGTTTAATAGTATTGGTCACATTCCCAAATTGCGCTGGGAAAATAGCGCCGATAAGTACTACTATTGCGACAATAATAGCACTATAAATAAAGACGGGAGAACGTTTATTACCACTACTCAGTTGCTCAGAAGATTTCATAATTATTAACTCCCTTCTAATTAAATTGTATTATATTTTAAATCTTCATAATAAAATAAATGAAGCGCCATGTATTAGAATATCAAAAGTGTATTTAATAATCAAATTAGCTTAAACTAGTATTTAATTTTACTTGTTTATATTATTCACTGAAATTATATTGTCTTGCTTAATAATTTATAATACAATATATTTAACAAATTTATTTAAAAGTGAGGTAATATGTATGTTAAGAGAATTTAAAGAGTTTGCCTTAAAAGGTAACGTACTCGACTTAGCCGTTGCAGTAGTAATGGGGGCAGCTTTCAACAAAATCATCACTGCGTTAGTTACATATATTATCATGCCATTAATTGGTTTGATTTTTGGTACAGTTGATTTTGCAAAAAGCTGGTCGTTCATGGGTATTAAATACGGTATGTTCATTCAATCAATCATCGACTTCTTAATCATTGCATTTGCATTATTCGTATTCGTTAAAATTGCTAATACATTAATGAAAAAAGAAGAAGAAGTAGAACTTGAAGAAGAAGCTGTATTACTTACTGAAATTAGAGATATATTACGCGAAAAAAACTAATTTTTTAATTATTAAGTAATATTTTCTTTTGAAAAAGAGAGCACTGAATGAATATTCAGCGCTCTCTTTTTGTTCATCTACTTCAAATATTTTCTATGTTTGTACGACAGTTATAATTTATTGTTGTTTGAATTGCGTATAACTTTGATACTGATCGGTCTTCACTTCTAAAATCAATGGAATACGTTGTTTTAATTCACTCACATGTGAAATAATGCCAACCATTCTTCCTGATGATTTTAAGCCAAGTAAAGTGTCTAAAGCAGTTTCTAAAGTTTCTTGATCTAATGTGCCAAACCCTTCATCAATAAACATAGACTCCAGTACTATACCTCCGGCTTCTTGCTGTACTACTTCGCTTAATCCTAGTGCCAATGCTAAAGATGCTTGGAACGATTCTCCTCCAGATAAAGAAGTAATATGTCTCGCTTGGTTGGCATATGCATCGTAAACATCAATTTCCAAACCACTGTATCCTTGAGAAACTTGAGTCCTTCTTTTTAATTGATAACGTTGACTTGTCATCATAGCTAAGCGTTGATTTGCTTGAGTTAAAATACGTTCTAAATAGTGAATCAACACAAAATTCTCTAGCGTTAATTTTTGCGAATTTTTACCAGACACTACTTCAGCTAACTGAAAAACCTCTTGTTGTGTTTTCAATTCGTTATTTAAAGTATCTACTATCGACTTAATGTCGGCTATTTTTTGTTTATTAACTTTCACTTTATAAGTGTGTTGATTAACTTCAGTAGTAATTTGATTTAGTTCATCTTGTAGCTGTGATAATCGAGCTTTTAACGCATCAAGATCACTTAATTCTTTATCGCGCGTAGTTGGTTCTAATTCTTGGATCAACGTTTCTGCAGCTTGTTTGCTTTTATCATGGTTTTGAATGTGTTGTTCTATTTCAGCTTTCATGTCTACTTTCGCTATAGCTTGTTCAACTTGTTCCATGTTATTAAAGCCAATACGTGACATTTCATTTTTTATTTTTAATTCTAGTTCTGCCAACTCTTTATCTAGCTCACTTGCTTGCTCGCTAAGATATTGATGACTATTTTCTTCTATTGAATATTGATTGTTATTATTATTAATTTGTTGTTCAATAGAATTAATTTGTTTGTCATATGAAATTATATGGTTTTGCTTACTTTCAAAATCTTTACGAAAATCCTTTACATTGTCAAAAGAAGTTGAATGCTCAAAATCATTAATTAATATTTCGTTTTGCTTAATTGCAGACTGTTGTGTTTTAATATCAATTTCCAACTTATGAATATAGTCTACTAATTGTTGATATTGTTCTTTCAATTTATTTACTTTATCTATTTGATTTTTCAATTTTTTTCTCGCGTGCTGTTGCTCATTTAATTGCGTTTTAATTTGAGAAATATTTTCCACCTTTATATCTCGGTTACTAAAACTCTGCTGCTGTTCATTTAATTGTTCTAAAATTGTTTCAAGTTGTACTTGTTGCGTTTTAAAGTGTTGAATTTGTTCATCTAATTTAGTTAACTGTTGTTGTTGCTTTAGTAAAGCGTCAAAATTAATATGCTGTTGTAAATTATCTACTTTATGGCCACAAATTGGGCAAGTATCCCCTATTGCTAGAACTGATTGTATTTGCGCAATCATTTCTTCTTTATTGTTTAATTGCATTTGTCCTTTATCAATGTTTTCATATTCAGCAGTTAACTTCGCTAATTGTTCTTTAGCTTGACTCAATGCTTCATTGTTAGAGGCTATTTTAGACGTTAAGTGATCATATCTATTTTTATTTTCTTGCCTAACTTTATTCTCATTTACTTGATTATCCAACTTATAAATTTTACTATCCATAACTTCTAAATTTTCATAACTAGGTTTATCACCTGTTAATTGTTCTTTCAAATCAGTTTGTTTAGTACGTTCTTTTTCTAAAAGTTCACTCGCTTTTTCAAATTCTTCTTTTAATTTTGAGTTATCATCATAAGCTTGTTTATATTTAGTTAAGCTTTGGTAAAACGAGTTGGTCTTTTCAACAAACTTACGCTCTGTCTCAATAGTACCTTCTGATTGTTGTATATGTACTAACTGTTCTTTTAAAGCAGTATTTTTTTGTGTTAACTTTTCTTTCTTTAATGTTACTTGAGTCATTTTCGTATCATTACTTTGTTGTTTAGACACCAGTGACTTTTGATTATCTATGAAAGTAGCTAAAGGTTTAACTTCATTTATTTCATTTAAAGTGCTGCGTAATTCATTGATATGTTTATCTTCTTCAGCCAATGATTTTAATATATTTCGTTGTTCTTCTAATTTCTTAAGATTTTCTTGTAATTGTTCATTTTGATCTATTTCCTGTTGAGTGCTTTGAACCTTGTTAGCAATAAGTTGTTGTTGCTCTTCTAATTTAAGTTGCAATGCATCGCCTATCTTTTCAAACTCAGGCAACGCATCAATAAGTTTATCTGTTTGTCTGACATTCGTTTCTTTTATTGCCGTAAGATGGTTGTCATCATAATTATTTAAATCTAACCAGTAATTTTCCAGTTGAGCATAATTTTTTTCGATATTTGTTCTAATTTCTTTAACATCATCGGCGAGCAGCTTTTGAATTTCTTCGAATCTTTCACTATCAAATAAAGTTCTTAAAATTTCTTGCTTGTCTTTACTATTTGAGAGTAAAAACCTCTTAAATTCACCTTGTGGTAGTATAAATAACTGACGAAATTGTTCAGCATTAACACCTAATAATGACTTTAGTAATTGATTACCTGCATTGATTTTACTCTCTCTTAGTTCATAGTTCCCATTGATAAGTTCACAAACTTCTAAACCACCATTTGTTTTAGTCGTATTTCCTTCTTTTAAATAAGCACCTTTTCTTTCCACATAAAAATGCTCATTGCCTAATTTAAATTCAAATTCGACACTCATAGGTTGTTTATTATCTGCAAAATGACTTCTTAAATCACCTTCTTTACGATCTTTAGTAGAGGCTTCTCCAAATAATGCATATACTATCGCATCAAAAATCATTGTTTTACCAGAACCTGTTTTACCACTAATTAAAAATAGTTCGTTATTTTCAACTCGTGTAAAATCAATATATTCATCTAAGAAAGGTCCAAAATTTTTAAGTTTTAAAGCAATTGGGCGCATTTACTTGCTGCCTCCTTCTGATAATTCATTAAGAATAGTTGTAATTTTATTTTTTTGTGTAGTCGTTAACTCTGTACTCGTAATATCTACATAAAAATTATTAATAATCGTATTATCGTCAAGTTGTTCGATAGTTTCACGTTGATCTAAATGAGTATTTTCGAAGTTAAAAGACATATTAGTGAGTGCTAACGTATTTGGATAGATTTGTTTTAAATGCATCATCGGATCTGTAACGTGAGCCATATTTTTCAATTTAAAATGCAAATAGTTTTCTTTATTTTTAATGCTAATTTTTTCTTGAATAGCATCTTCATAATTACCTTCTACGACTTCTAGAACACGTAGCGGTTCTAATGGAATGAAAGTGTTTTTAATATGATCATTTTCAACCATTACTCTACGGTATCCTTTAGGCTGAGACACTTCCGAAAAAGAATATTGTAACAACGAACCACTATAGCTAATGTATTCTGATTCTATACTAAATGGATGGTGAAGATGCCCTAACATCACATGATTAAAGTCTTTAAATGAAGCTCTAGCAACTGATTCAACAGTACCAATAGTTAAAGGCCTTTCAGATTCAGAACGTTTACCACCTTGTACAGTCATATGTCCGATTAACATATTAATTGCATTCTTATCCATTTCTTTAGACATGTGTGTTAAACATAAGTCAGTAGCTTGTTGATGCGTTTCAACTCTTTCATGTTGAAAGAAATGCTGTACTTCATTGATTGTCGCAAAGGGTAAGGTATAAAAATTTATATTACCAATTGTTATTGGAGCGGTCATATAATCTAATTGCGTTCTTATATAGACATTAGATTTTTCAAACCATCTAGCCCCATAATTTAAACGCTCTTTACCGTCATGGTTACCACTTGTAATAATTAATGGTATGTTTAACGATAAATTTAATTCGTCAATTGTGCGTTCTAATAATTGAATCGCTTCCTTACTAGGATAACTTGTGTCGTAAACATCACCAGCTATCACGATGACATCTGGCTGTTCTTTGTTCATTGCAGTAATAAATTGTTCTAAAATATATGTTTGGTCTTTCAGTAGTGACTTACCATTAAGCATACGTCCTAAGTGCCAATCTGCAGTATGTATAATTTTCATTTCTTCACCCCATATAACAGAACGCACGTTCCGTGTAGTATTCAATATTTTATCATATTGGTTATAAAATGAAAAATACCGCCTATCCTATTTGATAGACGGTTTGAAAGTTAATCTATTATTTGCGCTTTTACTTTCTTAAATTTATATAACATCGCTAATCTCCATGGCACTATCATACAAAACGCAAGTAAGAAAAACATGCCTGCTAATTCGCCAGGATCGATTTTATTACTAATAAAGATTTTTATTAATGTTCTAATTAATAATAGTGAGATTAAAATAACTGGAAAGGCTTTAGAACGTTTCATATATATTTCACTGCCTTTCACTTCAAATCTTGAAGTCCATATTAATATAGTTGAAAATAAAACGCCTAGTATTAAACATTCAAGCATTTCCATACCTGACAATCTAAAGTAAGGCACTACATACATTAATGCACCAGTTGCCATAAAAAACGGCGGTAATATGATTTTCTTTTCATTTACAGGAAAGTTCTGAGCCTTCATTCTCACAATTATAACGACGATACCCATCATAAAGGCAAATAATATCGAAAACACTAAATACGCCAAAATTACACCTTCTTTAATAGTCTACAGCTTATATTCACAACCGATATTATAACACTATATAGCCAAATAACCAGTAATTCTAATTCAAATTATCTTTAAATGAATAATAGACACAAAATTCTATTATTCATTTATGATGAATACAAATTTATACATAAAAAAATAAGCCTTTTTCAAGGCTTATCATATATTTCTAAACTGTTTACATTGTAGCTGATGAATTCATGTTATTAAGTGTTTGTCTAAGATAATTCATGTCATGCGTTTGGATTGCTTTGTTATACTCTTTAAATTCTACATCATTACTGAAATTAATGTGAGCACAAGATAAACGATCCAAAACTTCCTTGTCTTCCATATCAAAAGCATCTTTCATAAATTATTAGCCTCCCTTTATGTAATTGATTATATAACACATTAATAAACCATTCAAATATTTTCTGAAAAATCAAACTATTTAATATTTGTAAAACTCCGCTAATCGTTATAGTGACTATTGATAAGAGAATTTTAAATTTTTCAAAAAAATTTTAGAAGTCAAAGCTATATGAGTTATTAAAATTTTAATTAAGCTGATTTTTAACTTAGACTTTTTATCTTTAGTTCACCTTCAACAACTTTAATTATCTCTTTGTCAGTTTCCACGGAAATCGGCAAAATTTTAGCTAACTTGTTTGAAAACAACCATCTTCTATTAGCTTTTGTCAGTAATAGGTAATTAGATTCATTATTATTAAATATAAAATTCAAACTATCTTCATCCATATAATTAGCAATATTACTATAGTTATAATTTTTTAAAGTAGTCATTGATTGCTCTAAATTATCAATAACTAGTCCAATTTCACTAATGCCGAATATTTCTTGAACAGTAAACTGATTGGCTTGAGTCTTATTGTGGTATTCATTTCTCGCCATAAATTCTACTATATTGTATGCTGTGTCATAAAAATAAAGCGATTTAGCATCAAACCCACTAAAATAAATTTCATCTTGCCCTTCTTCGGTCAATAAGTTAACACGTTCTTGCAACCATACTTTAACTTCCTCAAACATTTCCGGAGGTATATCAAAAGCAAAGTGATAATATGGATCTTCAAGTGTTTCACTATATTTAAAGATCAATTCACTATGGCCTACTGATATTGAAAAATAGTCAAGCGTATCTTGTCTTAAATTAAAACCTAAGAAATCGACATAAAAAGTTTTAATTTTTGTTAATTTGTCTGTATAAATAAGTATTTTATTTAATTTCACAGCAAATACCTCCTCACTAATTTTAGGGACTATATTTTTCTTACCTTAACATTTATTACGATTTAAATCTCTTAAATCTCATTATACAAAAACTGGTACTTACCTTTTGAAGTAAGTACCAGTTTAAAATGACTTATTATTTAGACTTTTTCATGTTACTGTCCATATTTTTATTCATCATTGTCATCATTTGATTAATTTTCTTTTGAGATGGTTTTTGACCCATTTGCATCATCATCATACGTAACATTTCTTCATTAATTGGTGGGTTCTTTTTGAAGTAATCCATCATATACTTTCTCGCTAGGAAGAAGCCACCTACTAAACCTATGATTAGTGCTATTACAATTAAAATAACTGCTAACCAAATTGCCATTGTTTCACCCACTTTCCTATCCTTATGCATTTTACTAAAATATATATTTTATTTCAAGGAAGTTTCGCCTCAAATATATTCAACCTTAAGTATTATATCAATTTTAATTTAGATTTGTAAACATACATTAACTTAAGTATTAACAATTTATTATAAAAGAAAAAAGACATAAGAGACGCGCTCTTATGTCTTTAATAATTTTAATTATAAGAGATTAATTAAAATGTTTGGATTTGATTTAAAATATTTTCTTTAGTGAAACCATATTTTTCTACTACTAAGTCACCAGGAGCACTAGCACCAAATGTGTCGATACCGATAACTTTACCTTCAGTACCTACATATTTATGCCATCCTAATGATGAAGCCATTTCGATAGCTACACGTTTAGTAATTGATGATGGAATAACTGATTCTTTATATTCAGCTGATTGTTGATCGAATGCGTGCCAGTTAGGCATAGATACAACACGTACACCTTTGCCTTGACCATCTAAATCTTTAGCTGCATCTACTGCTAAGTTAACTTCTGAACCAGTTGCTAATAGTAAGAATTCAGCTTCTTTTTCTGATTCATATACGACATAAGCACCTTTACGTACCCCTTCTTCAACTACTGCTTTAGGTAAATCTAAAGCAGTTAAGTTTTGGCGAGTTAATACTAATGATGTAGGTGTTTTTTCTGATTCTAATGCTACTTCCCAAGCTACACGAGTTTCGTTACCATCAGCTGGACGAATAACGTTCATATTTGGAATAGCACGTAATCCTGCTAATTGCTCAACAGGTTCGTGTGTTGGACCATCTTCACCAACTGCAATTGAGTCATGCGTAAAGATAAATGTTGAGTTAAGACCCATAATTGCTGATAATCTTAACGCTGGTTTTAGGTAGTCACTGAATACGAAGAATGTTGCACCATATGGATGTAGTCCCCCGTGTGCAGCCATACCGTTAACAGCAGCTCCCATTGCAAATTCACGTACACCAAACCATACGTTTTTACCTTCTGGAGTTGTTGCATTAAAATCATCAGAATCTTTAACGTTTGATTTGTTTGAACCAGCTAAATCGGCTGAACCACCGAAGAATGAAGGAACAGTTTTACTAATTGCTTGGATAACTTCACCAGAGTCAGCACGAGAAGCACCACTGTGGCCAGCTTCGTATTCTGGTAAAACATCTTGGTAATTTTCTGGTAATTTACCACTGATTGCTAGTTTGAATTCTTCGCCTAATTCTGGATATTTAGAAGCATATTCTTCAACTAATTTGTTCCATGCTTCTTCGTTTTCATTTGCACGTTTTAACATGTTTTCTTGGAAGATTTCGTAAACTTCTTCTGGAACATTAAAACGTTGTTCAGGATCTAAACCATAATTTTCAAGTGCAAGTTTTCTTTCATCTTCACCTAAAGGAGCACCATGTACACCATGTGTGCCTTCTTTATTTGGAGCACCAAAGCCGATAACTGTTTTTACTTCGATTATTGTTGGTGCATCTTGGCCTTTAGCTTTTTCGATAGCTTTATCGATATCATTTAAATCATTACCATCTTTAACTAAGATGTGATTCCAACCATATGATTCAAAACGTTTTTTAACATCTTCAGAAAAGGCTTTATTTAAATCGCCATCAAGTGAAATATCATTTGAATCATATAATACGATTAATTTGTCTAATTTATTATGACCAGCAAATGATGCTGCTTCATGAGAAATACCTTCCATTAGGTCTCCATCTGAAGCAATTACATAAGTGTAGTGGTCAACAACTTTAGCATCTTCTTTATTGAACTTACCTGCTAAATGTTTTTCAGCTAAAGCTAAACCAACTGACATAGCTAAACCTTGTCCAAGTGGACCAGTAGTTACTTCTACGCCATCAGTGTGTCTAAATTCAGGATGACCTGGTGTTTTAGAACCCCATTGTCTAAATTGTTTTAATTCTTCAAGTTCTAAACTTCCTGATACATGTAACAAACTGTAAAGTAAAGCAGAACCATGACCTGCAGATAATACAAAGCGATCTCTGTTAAAATAATCTTTAGATTGGGGATTGAAATTCAAATGGCGAGTCCATAAAGTATACGCCATTGGTGCTGCGCCCATAGGTAAACCTGGGTGCCCTGAGTTTGCTTGTTCAACAGCATCGATACTCAAAGCTCTAATAGTATCAACAGCTAATTGGTCTTTTTTATTAAACATCTAAACGACTTCCTTTCTTAAGTAGCATAACACAACTACTATTATAACTTATTTATCTATTAATTTAAAAAAATAAGATTAGTTTTTGTTATTATCTTGTTCAGTTTCATTTTTTTCATCTAATTTCTGTTTAACTTTATCAGGCGTAACATCATTACCCTCCGGATCAATGACTCTTGTATTTTCAATTTGTTGCTTGAAACCTTTTCTAAATGATTGTAAATATGCTTCTCTAAGCTTTGATTGTTCCTTAGCTTCAGCTTCTGTTAAACCTGTTTCTTTTTTCTTTTTTGCTAGTTCATTAATTCTATCAATATCAACTTCTTTATTACTCATAGCAATACCTCCATGCTTTGTTACTCTTAACAAATCGTACCAAAAAAGTGAACGAAACTAAATGTTTTCGCTCACTTTACTATTTCTCTCTATATAAGGTTGTTATCGAATAATTGCAATCGTTTGGTTCGGTGTATGTTCGTCATTTTCGTTAGATTTTGTTTTATTTGCTAACGTTCCCTTAGAATGATTTGTTATTTTATGGTCTGTCATTTCGTACGTTTGTTCTGATTTGTTATTAAAATCTACTGATAGCAAAAAGATTGTACATAAAATCATAGTAGCTAAAAGTACGATTAAATAAGTTTTATATTGGTTTATATATTGTTTAGTCATTATATCCACTCCTAGAACGTTTGTTTGTATTAATAATTTATCAGAACGCTTGTTCTATGTCAACACAAAAACGAACAAACGTTTGTAAAAACTTCTAAATCATGCTATAATTAAGACAAATTAATTTAGGGAGTGCCTATTATGAGAGAATTAACTAAACGTCAAACAGAAATTTTCGACTATATTAAGCAAATCGTTCAATCTAAAGGATATCCACCTAGTGTGCGTGAAATAGGAGAAGCAGTAGGTCTTGCTTCAAGTTCAACAGTTCATGGACATTTATCAAGATTAGAAGAAAAAGGTTACATTCGTCGTGATCCTACAAAGCCACGTGCCATAGAAATTGTTTCTGAATTACTAGGAGAACCTGTTAACACTGAAGAAACGATTCATGTCCCTGTTATTGGTAAAGTAACTGCTGGTATTCCTATTACTGCAGTAGAAAATGTGGAAGAATATTTCCCTTTACCAGAACACTTCACATCAACACATAATAGCGATATTTTTATTCTAAATGTTGTCGGAGATAGTATGATTGAAGCTGGTATTTTGGATGGAGACAAAGTTATCGTTAGAAGTCAAACCATTGCCGAAAATGGAGATATTATTGTAGCTATGACAGAAGAAAATGAAGCTACAGTTAAAAGATTTTATAAAGAAAAAACGCGTTATAGACTACAACCAGAAAATAGTACAATGGACCCTATATATTTGGAGCAAGTAACAGTACTTGGTAAAGTTGTTGGTTTATTTAGAGAAATGTAATATATACTAGACACTCTCATAAATTTAAATATCCTGTTATCTAAACAATAAAAATAAGAGCCAGGAACATAAAGTTCTTGGACAAGTGAAAAAGGCAATTTCTATTGAAAACAATATAGAAAGTGCCTTTTTTATAATTGTTTTTGATCATATGCAGCTCATTGAGCTGCTACTTTTTTTATATTAAGTGCCATTAATACAAATCCAAGTTCTCTTTTGACTTCGTTTATTCCTCGAACGAACATTCGAGTAAAACCCAAATAGCTTTCATAAATCATAAACAGGTTCTACATCAATTTTTCTTAGATTACAGATATTTTTTGTTTCCGGTTCAAAAAGCTTTTTGTTGATTTGGCCTTTAAAATATTCCAAGTGTAATTTTCCATTAATTTTTTATTTGTTTTTTAGTAGAATTTCATACATTGATTTTTACGAAAGTGCCTTTTTTTAAAGTATTTCAATGTAAAATTATATATAATTACAAAGTATTTTGGCGAGACTCTTGAGGGAACAAGATAAGCTTCAGACTATAGTCTGAAGCTGTCCTCTATGAAAGTGAGCCAACAATACGAAGTATTGTAAATAAAGAAGCCAGTAAATGAATTCATAAAAACTCATTTACTGGCTATTTCTCCGGAAACTATGTCCCAGACTCTTATTTTTTATCTAAGACGTCTTTAATTCTCTCTAATATATCGTCTTTTTTCTTTTGTTTTTTAGCTTTCATAAGCATCTCATCCTTACAAAGAAAAGATACCCCAAATAATTTTTGCTAAACATCAATTGGTATAATTTTCAGTCCAATATGGTTGTTTATTAGAATTGAACGCTACACCCACGCCAAGTTTATTGTAAGTCGGGCGCAAAATGTTTTTTCTATGACCTAGTGAATTCATTAATCCTTCATGTGCATATATACTATCAACTTGACCATAGGCTAAATTCTCTCCGGCCGCATTAAAATCGATATTGTCTGACTTAAGTCTATCGAACGGTGAGTTACCATTTAAGTCTGTATGATCAAAATAATTTTGCTTCGCCATATCTTTACTATGTTTTCGTGCAGTATTAGATATTGCGGCGTTATAAGTTAAAGTCGATAAGTTATGTTGCACACGCTCTGCATTAACAAGGTCAAAATTTTGTAGTTCGAAACTCTTTTGTAAATCGTCAGATGGAGCTCCATATTGACTCCGTAAACGATTTTCCATTTGATTACTTACCAGTAATAATGATGTTAAATTATTATCATTGTGCTTATCATAAAATGCTGTTGTATATATATTATGTTTTTTAAAGGTATCATATTCTTTATTATCAATTTGATATAGCACGTTACCTTTACGCTTTTCAGTTATTGGTTTTCCTAACCGTTGACGTACTACATTTTTAGAGGAACCATATTTTATCTGAGACTGCGATGATATTAGGTTTTGATTAGTATATAAACCATTAACTTTATTATCAATGTAACTTACCATAACAAAATCATGATAGTCTTTTGTATGATAACTATACCATTTAGTACCGTATTCGTTCGTTGTTATCCTTTGTGCTTTTCCTATTTTACTTTCAACCTGTTCTCTCGTCATATTCATTTGAATATTATTTAACGCAAATTCCTGTTTACTTGGGACTTTCAATTCATTACTAGCAGTATTGTTATTATTCGTCCAAGCATCCACTTTTGTTCTAGCTTGTTGTTGGATATGCGTCATAAAGTCAGGTTCTTTAATAGGTAAAACAATGATTAACCCTAGAAATAGAACAATATAAAATAATAGTTTTCGGATGTTTAACACCTACTAAAATTAGTCTTTATCGCCGTTGAAAATAGAATTACGTACAATTACATAATCTACTTTTCTTAATGAAGTTAAATCATTACCACCAGCGTATGAAATTGAACTTTGTAAATCTTGTTGCATTTCTACTAAAGTATCTTTTAAAGAACCTTTATGTTCTACAAACATTTTTTTACCTTCGACGTTTTTATGTTCACCTTTTTGGAATTCAGAGGCACTACCAAAATATTCTTTGTATAATTTACCTTCTAATTCAACTGTTTCACCAGGTGATTCTTCGTGTGCAGCAAATAATGAGCCTATCATTACCATAGATGCCCCGAAACGTAATGATTTTGCAATATCACCATGTGTTCTAATACCACCATCAGCAATTATGGGCTTACGCGCTGCTTTACTACAATGATTTAATGCTGATAATTGCCAACCACCAGTACCAAAACCTGTTTTAATTTTTGTAATACATACACGTCCAGGTCCAATACCAACTTTAGTAGCATCTGCACCAGCATTTTCTAGCTCACGTACACCCTCGGGCGTGCCAACATTACCTGCAATAACAAATGTATCTGGTATATATTTTTTAATATGTTTGATCATATTGATTACCGAATCAGAATGACCATGAGCTATATCAATCGTAATGTATTCTGGAATTACATTTTCTTCTTTAAGTTGTTCAACAAAGCTAAACTCACGTTCTTTAACTCCAACTGAAATTGAAGCAAATAAACCTTGTTCCTGCATTTTATTAATAAATGGAATTCGTGCTTCTTCATCAAAACGGTGCATAATATAGAAATAATCGTTTTGAGCAAACCATTTAGCTAATGACTCATTCATTACTGTTTGCATATTAGCTGGAACTACAGGCAACTTAAATGATTTTGGTCCAAATTGTATTGTAGTATCACATTCTGACCTACTATTTACTATACATTTATTAGGTATAAGCTGGATATCTTCATAATCAAAAATTTTCATAATATATAAACCCCTAACATTTTTATTAAAACAACTGTTTAATGGTAAGTTTTTCCGCAAATAATTGAACGAATCTTAGTTTTAACTTTCAAAAACAACTATTTTTACGAACAATGCATTATGCTTTCTAGTACCAATAGATAATATACATTGTTTTATATCAAATGTAAACGGACTTAAGTACGAATTTACCAACTAGATTTTTTAACGCCAGGAATTTGGCCTTTATGAGCATGTTCACGAAAAGCAATTCTAGACATTTCGAATTTTCGTAACACTCCTCTAGGTCGTCCTGTCACCTTGCAACGACGTGTTAAACGAGTTGGCGAAGCGTCTCGTGGTAATTTACGTAATGCCTCATAATCACCTTTTGCTTTCAATTCTTTGCGTAATTCATAATATTGATTAACGAGCGCTTCTCGCTTTTGCTCTTTTACTATTTTAGATTTTTTTGCCATTATTTTTTCTCCTTTCAAATCGTAATTATTACGTTTTAATGTTATCATATAATTTATATTTAGCAACTATAAACTTTCATTTGCACATTATTGTTTTGAAAATAGTTTTAATTGACTGAATGGATGTAAATTTTATAATTGATTTATTGCGCTAAACAGCAGCTTATGATAAAATCATAAATCGTAAGCATTACTAATTGAAGAAAGGGTGTTATATTTTGCGCGTAAACATAACTTTAGCTTGCACTGAATGCGGCGATCGTAACTATATAACTACGAAAAATAAACGTAATAATCCTGAAAGAATTGAAATGAAAAAATTCTGCCCTAGATTAAACAAATATACGTTACATCGCGAAACAAAGTAAGTGCTTTTATTTAGTCTTATCTTTTTTTAATACGACAATGAGCCTGAGACATAACATTCTTCAGGCTCTATTTTTATATGGTCAGTAAATGACTGAATTGAACATAGTTTATATCAACCTGCTTTCAACGCTAGCCATCTTTGCCGGGATGGGACTACAAAAACTTCTTATAAAAATAAGATTTTCCCCAGCTCCCTATGATTTTATCTAAAACAAAAACTTCTATTATATGGTAGAAAATTATATGGTAGAAAAATTGTCTGTATCAATAATATCTCTTACTAATAAAGTTTCATTTATTATAGGAAAATATTTGATGCTTAAACTCATAGTATACGCGGTATTGTATAACTATGACTTATATTCAAGATAAATACAAAACTGCAGTCATTTCAATTAGTAAATAATAAGAGAGCTAATCCACACCGGATTAACTCCCCTACTTTTAGCATGCACATTAACGTCCTCATTCACTATAAATATTAAATTTTTTTAATCAGCAACTTGTAAGTCTACGTCATTAATATCAATACCTAATGCTTTTGCTACACCTTCACCATAGTTTTCATCTGCTTTATAACAATGACGAATATGTCTATGTTGAACTTGTAATGTAGTACCTTGCATTTCATTGGCGGTATTTTCAAAAATACGCTCTTGTTGTTCTTTAGATTGCAATCTAAATAATTTACCTGGTTGCTCGAAGTAATTATCATCATCTTGTCTATAGTCATATTCATATGCTTCGCCTTCTACTTCAAGGCCAGGCTTTTTAAACTCAGGTTGGCTCTCATAAGCACCTTCACTATTTGGATAATAATGAGGACTTCCACCTTGATTATTATCAAGAATTCTCATTTGGCCATCTCTACTAAATGGACAGATATTCTCTACGCCTACACCTTTAGGCTGGTTAACAGGTATTTGCCAATGATTTACACCTAATCTATAACGTTGCGCATCCCCATAAGAGAATATACGTCCTTGTAACATCTTATCAGGAGAGAAATCTAATCCAGGAACGATGTTTGTTGGTGCGAATGCAGCTTGCTCTACGTCTTGGAAATAGTTGTCAGGATTACGATTTAATTCGAATTCTCCCACTTCAATTAAAGGATAATCTCCCTTATACCATACTTTAGTTAAATCAAATGGATTATCTTTGTGGTTACGAGCTTGTTCTTCAGTCATAACTTGAATGTACATTTTCCATTTTGGGTAATCTTTGTTTTCGATTGCTTCAAATAAATCACGTTGTGACGATTCTCTATCATGAGCAATAGTTTGAGCAGCTTCATCTGGTTGTAAGTTTTCAATGCCTTGTTGTGTTCTATGATGGAATTTAACCCACACACGTTCACCTTTATCATTATACATTGCATAAGTATGTGAACCAAAGCCATGCATATTACGGAAACCTTTTGGAATGCCTCTATCTGTCATTAGAATAGTTACTTGGTGTAACGCTTCAGGTAATGAAGTCCAGAAGTCCCAATTGTTTTGCGCACTACGCATATTTGTTCTAGGGTCTCTTTTAACCGCGTGATTTAAACTTGCGAATAATTTAGGGTCTCTAAAGAAGAAAACCGGAGTATTGTTTCCTACTAAATCCCAGTTCCCTTCATCTGTATAAAATTTCAAAGCAAATCCTCTTATATCACGTTCTGCGTCAGCAGCACCTCGCTCCCCTGCAACGGTAGAAAAACGTGCAAACATTTCTGTTTGTTTACCAACTTCAGAAAAAATACTTGCACATGTATATTTTGTTATATCATTTGTAACAGTAAAAGTACCAAATGCACCTGAGCCTTTAGCGTGCATACGTCTTTCAGGAATAACTTCCCTATCAAAATGAGCCATTTGTTCTAAGAAGTACCAATCTTGCATTAATAATGGGCCACGAGGACCTGCTGTCATCGAATTTTCTCTATCTGATACCGGAGCTCCAAAAAGACTTGTTAATTTTTTATTATTAGCCATATGTATTCCCCCTTTTCATAGATAATAATAATTATTATCTACAACTTATTTTAATCTATACCCTTTTTTAAAGCAAGGAAACAATAAAAAAATATCTGATTTTTCAGAAATGTAATTCTTTATTGCTTTAAAGTTATAAAAAATAATTGCTTATAGCCTCTAAAACCATTACAATAGTCTGTAAATAAATAAATTAGGAGACTAATTATGGCACAAAATAAATTAAGTCGAGGTCTTAGTTCAAGGCATATTTCAATGATAGCAATTGGCGGTGCAATTGGGACTGGCCTTTTTGTAGCAACGGGAAGTGTCGTCTCTCAAGCTGGTCCTGGTGGCGCTATACTTGCTTATTTAATTATAGGGATAATGTTATATTTCTTAATGTCATCTATCGGTGAATTAGCTACTATATATCCTGTCTCAGGATCTTTTAGCGCATATTCAGCACGTTTTATTGATAGTTCATTAGGATTTACAGTTGGGTGGTTATATTGGGTCATTTGGGTAATGGTTGCTAGCGTTGATATCATCATTGCTTCAAGTGTTTTAAGCTATTGGGAAGTTTTTCACTTTTTCTCATCAGTAACGTGGAGCCTTATCTTTTTAGTAATTTTATTTTTGCTTAACATATTTTCTGTTAAGGCTTTTGGAGAAGCAGAATTTTGGTTATCACTTATAAAAGTACTAACGATTATTATCTTTATCATTGTTGGAGTGTTAACAATTGCAGGTATTTTAGGTGGTAAAACATATGGTATATCTAACTATTCTGTTGGCGAGGCACCCTTTGTCGGCGGCATTTCAGGATTTTTAGGCGTACTATTAATAGCAGGATTCTCTGTAGGTGGTACGGAGGTTGTTGCAGTAACAGCAGGAGAATCCGATAATCCACATCGCTCTATGCCTAAAGCAATCAAACAAGTTTTTTGGAGAATATTATTATTCTACGTTTTATCAATAGCTGTGATTGCAGCGATTATTCCTTATACAGATCCTCTATTGTTAAATAAGAGTGAGTCTGCCAATCAGAGTCCCTTCACAATAGTGTTCGACCGTGTTGGTATAGCATTTGCTGCTTCGGTAATTAACGCTGTAATATTAACGTCATTGTTATCAGCAGCTAACTCAGGGCTATATACTTCAAGCCGTATGTTATTCGCAATGGGACAAGATAAGCAAGCACCTAAATTTTTATCAAGTCTAAATAAAGGTACAAAATTACCTGTACCTGCTATATTAACAACATTTGTTATTGTTTTTGCGATTATTATGCTAGCTCAAATACAATCTAATATTGTCTTTACGCTACTCAATATTATTGGTTCCTTAGTTATTTTCGTTTGGGGCTCTAGTATTTTAGCTCAAGTCAGACTAAGGAAAGCAATTAAAAAACAAAATAAAGACCCAGATGAAGTATTACCTTACAAAGCTCCATTTTATCCTGTGGGTCCAATTATTGTCATAGTAGCATTACTATTCTTATTCTTAGGTAATACCATTGGCGCGTTACTATCTAGTGATATTGCAAGTTTATTAAGAAATATCATCCCAGTCGTAGTATTAGTTGGTGTTTACCTAGTTCATAAGTTTATGTTTAAAACTAAAGTCGTTAAATTAGAAAACATTGATTTATCAAATAAATATTAAAGCTTTTATAAGCGCTTGGGCCATAAAGTGCTTGGACAAGTAAAAAAAGCAATTGCTATTGAACTGACATAGCAATTGCCTTTTTTATTATTGTTTTGAATATAGTTAGTGCGTTACTTTACTGATTTTTTATATTAAGTACCATTTATACAAAGCCAAGTGTTCTTCTCACTTTATTTATACTTCAAACTGACATTTGGGTAAAACTCAAAATAACCTTTTTTTAAGTATTTGAATGTGTCATTACATATACATTGCGACGTATTATGGCAAGACGTTTGAGAAAGCAGGGCAAGCTGTAGACTATGTCCTATAAGAAAGAAAGCAAGCTAACAATATGGCGTATTGAATAAAAAAGAAACATTCAGATGAATTAAATTAAATCATTTAAGTGCCATTTTTAGAATTTATGTCCAAGCGCTGATTTAACGTCAATTTAATTTTATATTATTTTAAGTTACCCTAATATATAGTATAATAAAATTAATTATATAGGTATTATGAGGTGGAAAATTATGGTTGGGCAAACAAATTTATTTGATGATGTTATGAAACCAGAAGAACGTTTTGTTATCGTAGTTCAAGCATTAGAAAACTTAGATAATAAATTGATTAAACGCACTTTAAGAGAATATAGCAGTCTAACTCACGATCAAATGGAAAGCTTATTTGAACACTTAAAAGATTTATTTTTAGAAGAGTCTTTTACAGAAAATCAATCTGCCTTTTCTATTACTATCTATACCAACTTAGATTATGCCGCGGACCAAGTATATGCGCACGTTAAAAGACATAGAGGCAAACATGAATGGACACATACAGCAAAATAATTTAAATAGTCTTCGTCAATTTATATTGAACTAAATGGGAATTGACTTTTTAATTTTTATGCAATTTATAGCTTAAGGATTATAGAGTTTCGTTTATAAAATACAAAATGGCTAAATGACGTGACTATGACTTTATTATTTAGAAGATGATTATTGTTGAACTAAACAAAGTATTTAAAAATTATTTGTTTAGTGCTAATGTTGGAGCAATAGTAGAAATACTAATCTACAGACGCTAACCCCCTCTATACATTCACTTCAAAATTTATAACATAAAGAGCTAATCCATAGTGGATTAGCTCTTTATGTTGATTATAGTTAGCATACACTTGTTATTTATAATAACTCTTTCAAGGCATAGGGAATACCATTTTCGGCATTACTTAATGTTACTTCATCTGCAATAGATTTCACTTGATCATTGGCATTATCCATCGCATATGAACGCCCTACTATTTTAAGCATTGAAATGTCATTAGGACTGTCACCAAAAGCTACAACTTGAGATAGCTCAATATTCAATTTTTCACACAATAAAGTGACTGCATTACCTTTAGACACACCCGTTGCCATAAACTCAAGAAAATAAGGTTTACTTGTAGTAACATCTATATCTTCATTAAAATAGCCATTTAACGAGTCTAATGCATTAACAATATTAGGTACATAGTCTACACCCATGACTTTTGGCACATCTTCTTGAATATATGTTTTAATGTCATCAACTTTTTGCATTGGTAAACCCGTTAATTCGGATTCAATATTCATATATTCATGTTCACCTTCATAAATGATATGACCATCTTTATAAGTTAAGACGAAAAACTCATTTCTGCGACAATAATCTACTATTAAATCAAAGTTTTCTTTAGATACTGGTCTATTCACTTCTACTTCTTCAGATGCAACATTTATTGTTTTGCCACCATTATAACTAATGACGTGACTTTGATATTTGTCTAAATTTAGTAAACGTGCAGTAGGTAACATTCCTTCTGTCGGTCTACCAGAAGCTAAGACAACTTTATAGCCCTCTTCTTGAATACGAATTAAGTAATCTTTCGTCTCTTCACTTACTTCATTCTCATGATTCATTAGCGTATCGTCCATATCCATAACTACTAATTTATAATTTCCCATTTGGTTATTGCTCCTTTCACTTTCTTAACACTATCTTACACTACTTTAATGTTTTTGGTATACCTCTTCAGCAATAACCCCGGATTCATTAATAGATAACAATTCTGACTTACAGTTTTCAAATTGTTTTTTTAATGTTCTAACTAGTTGTCCACTTTTATCACGACTAATTAATGTCATAATTGTAGGCCCAGCACCACTAATAACGGTTGCATATGCATGATGGGTTTTAGCTATAGCTTTAACTGCTTCAAATTCAGGGATTAAAAATTGTCTAAACGGTTCATGAAAGCCATCTTGTTCCATCATTTTCCCGGCTAACTCGTAGTTGTGTTGAATTAATGCACTAATCATCGTATTACTGATTGCACTATTTTGTACTGCTTTTTTATAAGAAAATGTATCAGGTAGCACATTCCTAGAATCTTCGGTTTTTAATTTATAAGGAGGAATCGTTACAATAACATCTACTTTAGGTGTGTCTATGTAAGAAACCTCCGTTACGTTAGTGTCGGCATTATAATATCCTAATACTAAGCCACCATATATTGTAGGTGCTACATTATCTGGATGCCCCTCAAATTCTGTAGCTAATTGCAATAATTCATATTTAGATAATTCAATATCACCAAAGTAGTTCGCTATGTATAATGCACCTACTAGCGCAGATGCAGACGATCCTAGGCCTCTTGCTAATGGAATTTCACTTCTCATTTCAACGTCTAAATTAGGTAACGTCACATCATATTTACTAGCCACTTGCTGTGCGATTTGATAAATATAATGTGTTTCATCCGTTGGTAATTCATCGACATTAGGCCCAATATGATGAAATCGCCATTGTGATTGATTATTTACTTTAACTTCTAAATATAAAAATTTATTTAGCGCCATACCGATAGAGTCAAAACCGACACCTAAATTAGCTGTAGATGCCGGGACTTTTAAAGTTAAAACATGTTCCATATTAAAGTGCTCCTTTAATATAGTTCAATATGCTTTCTCTATCATTTGGTAGTGGTTGAATTGGATCATCCAATAATGAAATAGCAGTATCTGGATCTTTTAAACCATTACCAGTTAACACAGCTACCACTTTTTTACCTTTAGGCAATTTATTGGCTCTATGCAATTTAATCAATCCAGCGATTGAAGCATTACTTGCTGGCTCACTAAAAATACCCTCTTTTGTTGTCATTAATTTATACGCCTCTAAAATCTCTTTATCTGTAACACTATCGATAAGACCATTCGATTCATCAATGGCATTTGTTGCTTTATCCCAACTTGCTGGGTTACCAATACGAATAGCAGTCGCTACAGTGTCTGGATTTTTAACGACTTTATTTTGAACGATTGGAGATGCACCTTCCGCTTGGAAACCGTACATATTAGGCAACTGTGTACCTAATTGATCATGAAATTCTTTGAATCCTTTCCAATAAGCAGTAATGTTACCAGCGTTACCTACAGGAATAGCCAAAATATCTGGAGCTGCATCATCTAATTGATGTACCACTTCGAAAGCGCCTGTTTTTTGTCCTTCGATTCTATATGGATTGACCGAATTTACGAGTTCAATGTCACCATTTTCAGCTACTTCTTTAACAATTTCTAATGCCTCATCGAAATTACCTTCGATTGAAACGATTTCTGCACCATACATCACAGCTTGTGATAATTTACCTAAAGCAATTTTCCCTTCAGGAATAACGACGATAGCTTTTAACCCCGCTCTAGCAGCATAGGCTGCTGCTGAGGCAGAAGTATTACCAGTAGAAGCACAAATCACAATTTTTTTGCCTTCTTCTTTTGCTTTAGTCATTGCCATGACCATACCTCTATCTTTAAATGAACCAGTAGGATTTGCACCTTCATATTTAACATATAAATCAATGTCTAACATTTTTGATAAGTTTTCACAATATACAAGTGGTGTTTGTCCCTCGTTTAATGTGATTTTGGGAGTATTTTCATTTACTGGTAAATATGAATTAAACTCTTCTACTAAACCTTGCCATCTTTTCATAATAATTAAACTCCTTCTACTGGGTATACTTTATTAACATCAAATCCTGCATTAGCTATTAATTGTTCAGGTGATTGATCAATGCCTAATATTACGACACTTGCTGTATCGTCAGTTCTGTGCTGAACTTCTAAACTTTTATGTAGCGGTAGCGCTTGTTTAATATCAGCTTCAAGTTTATTCAAATCCTGATTATTTGAATTGATTACTAGATAGAAATTGGATTTTTCTTTTATTGTGACAGTATCTTCATCGTCCATCATTTCTTTCGTTTCATCAGTTTTTAATTCGAAATGAGGAGGTAATGTGTGTAAATCATATTCAAATTGTAATGCAACATTTAACAAATCACTAACTACTGCACTACCAGTTGCTAAACTACCTGCACCTTTACCATAGAACATCGTTTCGCCAACTGCGTCACCAATTACATAAATCGCATTATATTCGTCTTCTACAGCCGATAATTGATGTGCTTTACTAATTAAAGTAGGTGCTACAGAAGCATTAACTTTACCCTGTTCATAAGTACCTTTACCAACTAGTTTAATTTTGTAACCTAAGTCATCAGCAACTTGAATATCTTCTAACGTCACGTCACTAATACCTTTACGTTTAACGTCGGTCAAGTTAATAACTTGGTTGAATGATAAATAAGACGTGATAACAACTTTTCTTGCAGCATCAATACCTTCAACGTCATCTGTAGGATCAGCTTCAGCAAATCCTAAACGTTGCGCTTCATCTAATGCATCTTTAAAAGAAGTTTGTTCGCGCGTCATTTTACTTAGTATAAAGTTAGACGTACCATTTAAAATCCCCATAAATTTACTAATATTGTTGGCATTTAATCCATTATTAATAGCGTTGACGATTGGAATACCGCCAGCTACACTAGCTTCATATTTTAGAGCAACACTATTACTTTGTGCTAAATCTTCTAAAACATTTAAATGCACTGCAAGTAAATCTTTATTAGCAGTGATAACATGTTTCTTTTGACTTAACGCACGCTTCAACCAATCAACTGTTGGTTCAATGCCCCCCATAACTTCTAATACTATATCAATTGAATCATCTTCTAAAATGTCATTTACATCTTCAGTCAAATGATACTTACTAACGTTAAGCGGTCTTTTCTTAGAAATATCATTGACTAAAATATGCTTGATATTGATTTCCTTGTTAATTGTTTCGATAATTTGTTGCCTATTCTCTTCAATAATTTTTACAACACCTGATCCTACAGTACCTAGACCAAGTAATGCTACGTTCAATTCCTTCATAATTTCATTCCTCCGTTGTTCTTCCATAAAATACAATTGTACACTTGAAAAATACTAGAATATGATATAGTATAAATTCATTCCCAAAATTTGTAAAGTTTGCTAGTTTTGAATTATATTAATATCCTATCATTGTTGATAACAAAACTAAAC
>NZ_JAVTDB010000056.1:0-595 GCF_032139365.1 Staphylococcus kloosii | reverse complement strand
TCGCGCCACGCACTTACGAGCAGGTAAGCAAGTAAGCGAGGCGTGCAAGTGAGGAAAGATGCGAGCGCTTGCCTCAAGCCAAAAAAGCTTCTTAGCGCCGATGTTAGCAGACTTGCCCCCACAAATAGAGGAACAAGGAAGCTATGAATAATAAAACAAAACTAGTGCGCCTAATGGTTTATAGTATAAATGTTTATTGGCACGTAAAAACGTTCTGTGACAACCACATCATACGTATACTATCTTTAAGAAAGCTTTCTATCCTTCTTCCAGAAAAAATAGATTGTGTATAAGAATAAAGTATAATCTTTAACATGAATTTAGGATGATAAGAAGATGCACTACGTGAGGGTTTAGATTCGTAGAATTCTTCATTAGGTATAGACTCGACAATTTGATTCACATAATGTGCAATATCATTTTCTGGAATCAATAGTTCAATATTTAATGGTAGAGTTATTTGAGGCATGTTATAATCTTTATACATAAGGCACCTCGTTAATTTGGTTTTTGTGATGATTAATTAAATTATACGAGAGCGCTTTATTTTTTTGTATAAAATTGGAAATTTGTAACGATTTTGTAGAGTGCTGAC
>NZ_JAVTDB010000055.1:0-6864 GCF_032139365.1 Staphylococcus kloosii | reverse complement strand
CATTTTTTAATACAACGGTGAAACCATACTGTACCATACGCATAGCGTATGGTTTTAATTACACAATAAAAAAATTCCTAAACAGAGTTAGATAATATCACTCTGTTTAGGAAATTTTTATTTATTCATAGATATGTCCTACTTGATTATAATCTTCGCCTTGTTTCAAAATATTATTGTAAATATGTTTGATTACAGCTTCATTTTTGACTGATGGGTTTTCATAATTACTACCAACTACAACAATATATTTATCGTTAAAGTAACACGTAAATACGTGTCCGTAAAAACCACCGTTTATTCTATTTTTATCTTTATAAGAATAAAAACCATATCTATACGCGTCCGGATATCTATTTGTTTTACTTTCTTTTATATAGGGCTGCGTTTCATTTTCCGGAAAAACACGATTACGCTGTAAATCCACAATAAATTTCCCCATATCATAAGGAGCCATATATAAGTTTCCAGCACCATAATATTGATTTAATAATATTGGGTCCATTAATTGAGGTTGATTATTAACGTTTTTGTAACCAATGGCCATATCATTTTGCGCATTCGGATCGTCATAAAATGCAGTATGTTGAAGTTTATATTTATGTGCTATCGTTTTGTTAAATACTGTTGAATAAGGTTTATTCAACACAGATTCAATAACCTTTGCTAATACGAGATAATTACCATCATTATAACGATGACGTTTATAAAAGCCATTTTGAATGCCTCTTTGTTGTATAGCGTGTACTGCATCATCTAAATTATGGAAACTTGTTGAGCCTTTATATTTAAACAATCCACTCTTATGCAACATTAAATCCGTTAATAGTATCGGTTTAGTAGTCTTGAACCATAGGATATAATCCGAAACAGGATTATTCATATTTACTTTTCCTTCATCTACTAATTTTTTGAGCATAATTCCAGTAAAGAACTTTTGAGAAGAGCCAATAAGATACATCGTATTCGCACTGTTATGTTCATTATTTTGGAAATTTTTGATACCATAGCCTTTATTAAATTTAATTTTACCATTATGAAAAACGGCAACTGATCCATTGAATTTTGCTTGTTGCAAGTAATCATCTATTTCTTTATCTTGTGTATTTTGAGAATCGAAAACTGTTTTTAATCGCTTTACTTCCTTTTTACCGTGCGTAATTTGCTGTTGTTTTTTAATTACATTTGTCTTAGGCATAACCGACATATATTGTTTAAAGGCATACACACCTACAATAACTAATAAAATCACGATTGCTGTAATAACAATAATATATAACTTTTTACCGATGTTTATTTTCTTTTACCTTCCTCTTGGGTATTATTCAATAAAAGTTTTAACAAATTGTTGTGAAATATCGTCTATATTTTCTACATTTAATGAGAAATATAATTTAATTTTCGGTTCTGTTCCAGAGGGTCTTAAAGCTATAAAACCTTCGTCAAATATAAACCTAATTAAATTAGTCTTAGGTAAATCAAGTTGAGCTTCTGTTTCACTTGCTGTATCTATTAAACTTCCTTTTTCATAATCTTCAATTTGACGAATGTTTAGACCACATATCGTAGCTAATTCATTATTATCTTGTCTAAATTGTTGCATAATGCGTTCAATCTTGGCATTACCTTCTTGTCCTTCAAACACAGGCGCTATTGTCTTATCTTTAAAATGGCCAATATTGTTATAGATATCGTCTAAAATTTCTTTAAAAGATAAGCCATTTTGAGCTAATAAATTTTTATATTTAATAATTAAAGGCACCATTTGAATTGCATCTTTATCTCTAGAAAATGACTGGGCTAAATAGCCATGACTCTCCTCAAATGCTAATAATAATTTTTCTGAAGATGTCTCCTTTTTCGATAATAAATCAGAAATATATTTAAAGCCTGTCAATACATTATTAACTTTAATATTAAGTGATTGGGCAAGTCTTTGAGCCATTTCACTTGTCACTATTGATTTAATAATAAATAAATCAGCATCTTCAACAATTAAATCCTGGTATCTTAGTTTCATTAATATCAAGCCTATTTCATTCCCATTAAAATAATGATAATTTTGATTATCATCAATTTCTACAAATCCGAAACGGTCTGCATCTGGATCAGTTGCAATGACTAACTTAGCATCAGTTTTTCTTGCTAAGTCTATGCCTCTGTCAAAAGCATCGACTTCTTCTGGGTTAGCACTCGTCACACTTGGAAAATCACCATCTGGTATCGATTGCTCTTGTTCAATAACATAATTGTTATAATCTAAGTCATTCAAAATATCACTAAGTAAAGGTAAGCTTGTACCATGTAAGCTTGTAAGCACAACTTTTACATTACCTTGTTCGATTTTACCTACTAATTTTTTTACTGCTTGTTTATAACTATTTGTCACTTCATCATTTAAATATTCAATCTTACCTTCAGCGATTAATTGATCAAAATCACCTTTAGGTAGGTCTAATAGATTATCTATACCGTTAATGTATGTACTAAGTATTTCTGAATCTTCTGGTAACAATTGGCCACCTTCGTGATTATATACTTTTATCCCATTATAATTTTTCGGATTGTGACTCGCGGTAATCATAATCCCTGCACTGGCTTGTAAGTGCCTAACCGCAAAAGATAATTCGGGCGTTGATTTATAGCTATTAGATATAATTGTTTGAATGCCATTAGAAGCTAATACGCTTGCCATTTCGTTACAAAATGCTTTAGAAAGATGTCTAGTGTCAAAGTGTATAACTACTATAGGTTGTTTACAACTATTTTGCAAATATTTTGCAAAACCTAATGCCACTTTTCTGACAGTAAAGGCATTTAGTCTTCCTGGTCCTATTCCAAATGTACTACGTATCCCCGCAGTGCCAAATGAAAGAGTATTATTAAATCCTTCCTCAATCTGGGATTCGGATTGTTGGTCATAAAAAGGTTTAACTAAGCTTTCGTCTAATTTATCTAGCCATTGTTGTTTCATTATATGTATACCTCCTACATAACGTCTAACTGATTTAAATTTTAGATATATGTCTTAAATTAAGTTATAATATTCTATGAGTTTGTTAATTTATAGTAAACTTTGAAATTGTATTTTGCTTTGGTTTTATAATCATAACTACTATATTGCATTATACCTTAATTCGTTCAATAAATCATTTTGAATAGATACATGAAAGTAGTTTGTACCTATTACAAATTTATATACATAAAATCTTATATTAACTTAGTTGCTATTTTTCTTTCATAGTAATAAAATGTTAGTTTATAGTACATTTTCTTATTTACAAAATATTAATAAACTTACTAATAACATTAAGTTTTCCCTAAAATAAAATATTATGTACAAAATTTAATAAGTGGGAGCATCTATAATGAATAAAATTTTTAAATATTTTTTGATTTTACTTTCATTGCTATTAGTTGTTGCTCCGATAGTTTTCGCTATTATTTTATTTAAAACTTCTCAAGGTGCTTTTGAGAACTCATTTAATAATAGCGATTCGGCGCGTCAATCAAATTTAAGAGATTCGAAAGTAAATGCATCAAAAGAACCTATTTCAATTTTGTTTTTAGGAATTGATGAAAATGACAATAGAAAAAAGAATGGTCAAAGTACAGAACATTCTAGAACAGATTCAATGATATTATCTACTTTAAACACTAAGAAAAAGCAAATAAGAATGTTGAGTATTCCTCGAGATACTATCAGTTATATCCCTAAAGTGGGGTATTATGATAAAATAACACACGCTCACGCATATGGTGGTCCAGCAGCTTCAATGGATACGGTTGAAGCGACACTAAATGTTCCAGTAGATTACTACGTTAGAATTAACATGAAAGCGTTCGTTGATGCAGTAGATGAATTAGGCGGCATATATTTCAAAGTCCCATACTCTATTAGCGAACCAAACATGAATGATACTGGTAAAACAAAAGTGAAAAAAGGTTACCAAAAATTAAATGGTGAAGAAGCTTTAGCCGTAGCGAGAACAAGACACCAAGACTCTGATTTAAAACGTGGTCAACGTCAAATGGAATTATTAGAAGCCTTATTTGCAAAAGCACAAAAATCTGATTCCTTTAATAAGTTAGATGATGTTATTAAAATTGTCGGTAAAAATTCTAAACACAATTTAAGCTATAAAGAAATACGAGCATTAGCTTCTGTATATCTGAAAAAAGATGTTAATATGAAAACAGCTCAACTTAAAGGTAAAGATGATTACTTAAGTGGTGTTTATTATTACAATCCTGATATTAAAAACATCAAAGATACTTCTAATATATTAAGAAAAGATTTAAATTTACCAAAAATTACTGATAAAAATGATTTCTTAAACCAACGTGTTATAGATCATTATGGTGATTTAGTACCACAAACCGAAATTGATAAGAGTTTATTACGTAAAAATCAAAACGATACGACGAATGACAACGATAAAAATTCATCTGTCAATGAATCATCATCAGATGATAGCACTAATCAATCAAACGGTAGTGACAATAATAGTAATAACCAACAAAATTATGACCAAAGTCAACAGCAACAAGATCAACCACAACAAGACCAGCAACAGCAACAGCAGCAAGGTCAACCACAACAAGATCAACAACAGCAGCAAGATCAATCACAACAAGATCAACAACAGCAGCAACAAAATGGTAATCCTAATCAACAACAGCAACAACAACCAAATGCTGACCCAAGCCAACAACAAGCACAATATTAATTTTATTAGAGAGGAGCACACTATATGACGCGAAAAACTTACGATAAACTAGCTCATATAAATGGTATGTTCAATGTATTAGAACAACAAATAATTCACAGCAAAGATATGGCACTTTTTAGAAACGAATTTTTCTATGTAAACCATGAACATCGTGAAAATTATGAAGCGCTACGTATTTATTATAAAGATAGTGATGCAAATCCAGTCGTTGATGGTGCTTGCTATATTGTCGCTTTACCTGAAATATTTGATAAAGTTGATGTGTTTGAATCTGAATTACCGTTCTCATGGGTTTATGACCAAAATGGTATAACAGATACAATGCAACAAATTAGTGTGCCAATCCAATATTTAATTGCCGCTGCTCTAGAAGTAACAGATGTTAATCTATTTACACCATCTGGATTTACTATGGGAATGAATAATTGGAACATTGCACAAATGCGAATATTTTGGCAATATACTGCTATTATTCGTAAAGAAGCACAATAATTGTTAATCACCCTATCGTTACTAAACGATAGGGTTTTTATTTAATCTTAATTTTATATATGAAATGAGGCAATAATATGTTTAAAGTAGTTGAAAACCATACAGAATTGGAACAAGCATTCGACATTAGAAAAAAAGTTTTCGTTCACGAGCAAGGTGTACCTGTAGAGAATGAATTGGATAATTATGAAGAAATTGCAACACATATTATAGGATATGACACGCATCATAAACCTGTTGTGACGGCTAGATTTCGCCCTTTTAATGAAGGTGTCAAAGTTGAACGTGTAGCTGTATTAAAAGAGCATAGAAAAACAGGGATTGGTAAAGACTTAATGCAATTTATTGAGCAAGTAGCACAACATTCAGGCTATGAAAAATTAATATTAAATGCTCAAATTCAAGCACAACCTTTTTATGCCAATCTAGGGTTCTCCCCTATTGGTAATATTTTCATGGAAGAAAATATTGAGCATATTAAAATGACTAAGTCCCTTTAATATTTTTATTAAATTTATAACCAACCAAATTATTATTTTGTAATATTAAAAAATTGATTTTTCAAAGCAAATACACATTTATCATGGTTTCAAGACGTTTTCTCTTAGATTTTGTACATTACTATTTCATTACAAATTAATGAAAAATGAACAAGATCGTTTTCGGCGTATTATAATTAGATAAATTAATCATTAATAAGTAAAGGGGTAGTAACATGCCAAAAAAATTTAATTATAAAGCGCCTTCAATTATCGCTCTAACTTTAGCAGGAACCGCTTTGACAACACATCATGCGCATGCTTCTGAAAAAACTCAAGATCAAACGCCAAACAAAAATACTTTAAACGATGACAATGCACTTAAAGAAAGCGAACAAATTAAAAGTGATGTAAGTAAACCTACTACTAACGTTTCAGGGACACAAGCTTATCAAGATCCAACAATTATTAAAGCGCAGGACGAGTCTAATAATCAAAACTATGATGCAACATTAGACAACTTACATAATGACTCAACTAACGTTGAAAACAGTAATGCTCAGTCAACTTCCACTCAAACTCAAGTTGATAGTAATAGTAACGCTAAACAAGAAAGCACTATCGCTGATAAAACAAAAGAAACTGTAACTCAAGATGATAAACTACAGACTAAAGCACACACTATGGATATTAAAGGGACAACGCAACAAGAAAATGAAGACACTGATAAATCAGTTGCATCTTCAAATAATGACAAACAATCAACTTTTGCTCAAGATGAATCTGATACGAATAATTCAGCATATAGTGATGTTGATGCACCACAATTTGTTCAAAACAACATATCAGATGATCAATCATCAAATGTTAAATTGAATGACATTCATAGCAATAACATAACTCAGTCAAATACTTATAAAGTTAACAAAGACCAGCATTCGGCTTCAGCTAAAGTTGAAGATGCTGTTCAAAAACCAACGGCTCAACAAACAGCTGTCAATGCTGACGATATTAAAGCTAAGCAATCAACTACATCCGCTGCTTCTGTTAAGTCTGTTGACTCTGCCCAAAAACCAACAGCTCAACAAAAAACTGTGAATGCTGATGATAATAAAGCTAAGCAGGCGACTACACCTATTGAATCTGTTAAGGCTATTGAC
>NZ_JAVTDB010000054.1:0-5636 GCF_032139365.1 Staphylococcus kloosii | reverse complement strand
AATAAATCAGTAGAATGAGGTGTTATTTAATTTGAGTTAGGAATTATATCCCTAACTCCTTTTATTTCTAGAATCTTTTACTTACAATTTATATTTATCTATCGTGTGTTTACATAGATAATTTACTCATTAAAATTCGGTAATAATATTGTGTGTATGACGTGGCGCATGTGGCATGTCATCTTGCATATCCGTTAAATATAAAAAGCCCACTAAGCTTTCATCATCTTTAACGCCTAATTCTTGTCTTACTTGTGGCATAAAAATATAGGGCGGCGTTTTCCAACATGTACCGATATGTGCTTCATGAAGTAATAACATTAAATTTTGAGCAAATGTACCGAAAGCTAGATAGTTCTCTAAATTTTCTTTTTGTCTTGGATCATCTTTAACGATTAGTGCTAACATACCGCCTAATTTCGTCACTGTTTTATAATGATCTTGTTGTTTATCTATTTGATGCGGAAATACTTTGTCTGAAATTGCTTTACTCATGGCGCCTAATCTATCTTTAGCGATATGCACAACACGCCAAGGTTCTCTTAAGCCATGGTTTGGTGCATCAGATGACTTTTTTATGGCTTGATACAATGCCTCGTCATCGATATGCATATCTCTCTTAAATATTTTGCTACTTCTTCTATTAGCGATTGCATCTTGTAGTTCCATTCTCTATCGCCCTTTCGTTAATGATAACTATTTTCAATTATAAGATACAATCTTAGTATTTTCAAATTACTCGTATATTTTTAATTGTTGTCTTAAAACGCTTACATGAACTTGCCCCGGGGCTTTCGGTGTATCTAAGCAGCCATATGAAACTGTACCGCCGAAGACACCTTGTGCCAATCGAGTTACTAAGCCTAATTCCGACATCGCTATACCTATGACGCGCGGATGAACTGAATCAGCAGAATCAGACATTGCCATTAAGAGATTAGTTACGTCTTGTTTATTTTTAGGCATGACAGCGACTTTAATATAATCTGGGTTTATTGATTGCATTTTATAATACAAATGTTTTAATTCGTCCAATTTAGGTGTTTGTTCAAAATCATGATAAGAAAGAATAACTTCTAAGTCTTTATTTTGCGCTGCTGATATTATAGTAGACAATTGTTCTTTATCACTTTTTTTATCAAATTCTATATCTATTAAATCGTAATGGCTAACTTCTATTAATGAATGCAGCATTTGATAATATGCATCACCATTTAAATGGCCATTTCCACCCTGAATACTTGTTCTATAAGTAATCAGTAGACGTTTATTTAAATCTTTAATTTGCTGTTGAATGGTATCAATTAAATTAGCATCAATGTCATTCCATTGATCAATACGCAATTCTACAATATCTATATCTTCATTGTATTTCTTTATATTCGTAAGTGTTTCTTCGTCTAATTTGTCTTCTGGCGCTATTGTTACAGCAATGTCTACATGTGTCACGATTTTCACCTTCTATTTCTTAATATAATAAGCCATATTTTAGCTTAAATTATACTATAATTACAACTACCGACACCTTTACTAGTAAAATACTATTAAAATCGAGTTAATTACTCATGATTGAACTTTCAAAATTTGGGTAAACTTTATATATAACGAGATATAAGGAGGAATTATAATGGCAGTTAAATATGAAACTAAAGCTACAAATACAGGTGGACGTAACGGACACGTTCAAACTGACGATAAAGCAATAGATGTTGCAGTCATCCCTCCAGATCAAGCTGATGCTGATAAAGGTACAAACCCTGAGCAATTATTTGCAGCAGGTTATGCCTCTTGTTTCAATGGCGCCTTTGACTTAATTTTAAAACAAAATAAAGTACGTGGTGCTGAACCAGAAGTTACGCTAACAGTTAGATTAGAAGATGACCCAGATGCAGAAAGTCCAAAACTAAGCGTCGACATTGATGCAAAAGTAAAAGATGTATTATCACAAGCTGATGCTGAAAAATATTTACAAGACGCGCACGATTTTTGCCCATATTCAAAAGCAACACGCGGCAATATCGACGTTAATTTGAATGTTGAAGTTGTAAGCTAAGGTTTGAAAAATAAAGTTTATTTTATATTAAATACTATAAAAGGCTTAAGCCTTTTATAGTATTTTTTTTATGTATTTATCATGTCACACTTAAAATTTAGATAGCCTTGCAAATTTATTAATAATTTTAAAGATGAAAGATAAGTTTGAATTAAATATATATATTGTCAAATATTATTAAGTTTTATGTATATAAAAGATTGCTATCGAATAATTTATCCTTTATTATAAAAATAATATTAACTATACATACTTTTAATTCCTAATATATTCCACTTTTTGAAGGAGGGCTAAAATGGCTCATTTTCGCATTTTAACTAATAGCGATTTAATTACATATCAACAATTTATATCATATGTATTGCACAAGAGTGGTGATGTGTTTTCATGGGGGATTTATGATTTAGAACTCGCTGCTGAAGAAAATTTAACACCTGCGTTAGCACAAGATAATAGCAATTGCATTATTATTGGGGCTTTTTCCAATGAACAATTAGTCGCTACAACGACGCTATGTAATATAAAAATCCACGGCCTTGCACACAAACTTTTTTTAGAAAACATGGCTATCATTGCCGATGATATAGACTATCGTAAACAACTAGCGGCACAATTAGTCGAACAAGTATTTAATTATTGTAAAGAACAAGAATTTGAAATTATATTAGCTTCCGTTGCTTCTAATAATATTACTGCTAAAGTGTTTTTCAGTGATTTAGACTTCGAGGTACTAACTGTAGAACAACATGCTAGAAAGTATAAGCAACATTACGTAGATCAGCATTGGTTAGTTTATCATTTAAAAGAAATCCCTTCTTAAATATAGTGATAGATAAACACTTAGTTTATACATTGACAAAGAATATTGAAGAAATAAGCTAATTTATAAACTTTAACTTGTAATAAAAATTACAAAACTATATTATTTTATTATGTCCGCTTTCAGTAAACACAATTAAAGCATATAGAGAGGATGTTTAATATGAATCATTCGAGTACTTTATTATCACTATTTTTATCTTTGGTTACATTGGCGATTCCTCTTATTGTGGTTGCAAATGTTTTAGGTGGTAATATGACAATGATTGTCGGATTACTATTTATAGTTGGTGTATTAATTTTTAATATTTCTGCCCTTTTAAATGGCGATAAAATAGCAAACATATTTGCTATTTTAGTTACCCTTTTTTCACTCATTGTTATGCTATACCCTTTTTGGAAAACACTTATATAACAAATACATATTAAATAAAAAACAGTTAATAATTAATGATGATAGTCCTTTATTTTAAATTATTAACTGTATTTTTTTATGTTTTAAAAAACAAGAAAAAATTTTAAGAGTTTCGTGGATTTTAATATCAAAAACTTAATGAAAGCGCTATAATATAAAAGATAAGGGGGGAGTTTATGTATTTAGCAATTTTAGGTTTTATTATGATTGCAGTTTTTATGATTTTAATTATGACAAGAAAAATGTCAGCTTTAATCGCATTAATTGTAATTCCGACAATCTTTGCTTTAATCGGCGGTTTTTATGCCGGTATAGGTAAATTCATGTTAGACGGTATTGGAACCGTAGCACCTACAGGTATTATGTTAACGTTCGCTATTCTTTACTTTGGTGTAATGATAGATGCAGGACTATTTGAACCTGTTATCAAACTAATTATTAAATTAGTTAAGGGGGACCCCGTCAAAATAGCAATAGGAACTGTGCTTTTAGCTTCAATGGTCGCATTAGACGGGGACGGTACAACTACCTTTATTATCACAGTCACAGCCATGATGCCACTTTATAAAAAAATCGGTATGAGCTATTACATATTATCCACATTAGCTTTATTATCTATAGGCGTAATGAATATGCTACCTTGGGGTGGCCCAACGGCTCGTGCAATATCTTCTTTGCACTTACAAACCGAAGATGTATTCATTCCAATTATTCCAGCTATGATCGCGGGGATCCTTTTTGCATTAGCTGTTGCAGTAATATTAGGCAACCGTTCTAAAAAATATATACACTCTGCGACTGATATCGATACTGATGATATACAAATGATCGATTCTAAAGAAGACTCATTATTAAGACGACCAAAAATGATTATTCCAAATGCAATATTAACTATTTCTTTAATAGTATGTTTACTTATTGAGTTATTACCTATTCCGGTCTTATTTATGGTTTGGTTTGGAGTAGCTCTATTAATCAACTATCCAAATTTAAGTATTCAAAATTCCGTTGTTAAAAAACATGCCGGTGACGTGTTAGCAGTTATAAGTTTAGTATTCGCTTCTGGTATCTTTACAGGTATCATGGATGGCACAAAAATGGTTGACGAAATGGCACATACGTTAGTACAAATAATCCCAGAAGCATTGGGCAGTCACTTTGCACTTATTACCGCAATCTTAAGTGGACCGTTTACCTACTTTATGGCCAATGATCCATTTTATTATGGTGTACTACCAATTTTAGCTGAATCGGCACACCAGTTTGGTATATCTAAAGTTGTGATGGCTCGAGCCTCAGTACTCGGACAACCATTGCATGTATTAAGTCCTTTATATGCAGCTGGTTATCTTTTAGTCGGTATGTTAGATATTGAGTATGGACGCAACCAACGTATCGTAATTAAGTGGGCAATAGGTTCCAGTCTATTTATGATATTTGTTGCATTAATTTTAGGTATAATTCCGTGGTAACTATGATTTCCTACACAATTAAATAATTTAAAAGTGACATGTTACAGCTAGGACATTTATTGTTCTAGCTGTTTTATTTAGCCATACAGGAAGTTGGACAAAATTTAATTTTTATAAGAAGATTTTGTAGTCCCGCTCCGGCAAGGATGACTAGCGTTGAAAGCAGCTTGATATAAGCGCATATTCAATTCAGTCATTTACTGCCCATATAAAAGTAGAGCCTGAAGACAACTAAGTCCCAGGCTCTTAATCACACATACCTCTTTATCGTTATACCTCTACAACTGCGAAAGTTAAGATTTAATGCACGTTTTTGTACAAGGTATTTTTTCATTAATTTGTATAAATTTTCGTTTTATTTTAATAGGACATGGGTAAAAGTTAAAGTCGGATTTACAATATTAAGGAGTGTATTGATTATGAATCAAACTAATGATTGCAATTATGTTAATCTTTCAGCAATTTCACTTGATTGGGAATGTTTTATTATAAGCAAAAGTGAAATGCTATTAGATGGCTTACCAAGTGAATTAATTAATACTTGGTTGGACCAAAACATTATTGAACCATTTTCAGTGAGAAATAACGAAATTAACTTTAAAACAAAAGATGTGTGGGATGCATTAATTGAGCATAACTGGTATTACAATTAATATTATTTAAAATTAACACGATATAAACTAAGCGCTCTATTGGCAGATTCTAACATCTCATGATCTAAATAATGACTGTGGAAATACTTACGCAATGTTGAATGACATGTTTCATTTTTGGGAAAATTCTTATCGCTACGCACATTATGCGCTAAATTGCCGAGTGGTGTATCATCTTCTATAAAAGTTATTACAAAATCATAAAATGTCATTAGCATCTACCC
>NZ_JAVTDB010000053.1:0-126272 GCF_032139365.1 Staphylococcus kloosii | reverse complement strand
AGCTAAATTCGGTGGAAGTTCTGTATCTAACGCAGAACAAATAAAAAAAGTATTGGAGATTGTTAATTCTGACCCTGAAAGAAAGATTACAATTGTCTCTGCCCCAGGCAAAAGACATAAGTCAGATATGAAAACGACTGATTTATTAATTAGGTTATATGAAAAGGCAATTGCTAAATTGAACTATACTTCTAAAAAAGATGAAATAGTACAACGTTATGCAGACATTGTGTATGAACTTCAAATGGATGACCATATTTTGAAATCTATTGATCATACATTAGAACATTATATTGCTACATTAAAAAATAAACCGCCTCGCTTATTAGATGCCCTTCTTTCTTGTGGTGAAGATTTTAATGCTCAAATTATAGCTGAATATAATAATAGTCAAGGCGTTCCAACACGTTATGTGTCTCCTGGAGAAGCAGGCATAACAGTAAGTGATTTGCCTCAAAACGCACAAATTCAAGATCAATCTTATGAAGCATTGTATAACTTACGAAATTATAAAGAAAAGTTAATTATTCCTGGATTCTTTGGTATTTCAAGACAAAATTATGTCGTAACATTCCCTAGAGGTGGATCAGACATTACTGGTGCCATAGTAGCTAGAGGCGTAAGAGCTGATTTATATGAAAACTTTACAGATGTATCAGGTATTTTCAGAGCTAACCCGGTAATCGTAAAACAACCACAAGTTATTGATGAAATTACATACCGAGAAATGCGAGAATTATCTTATGCAGGATTTGGCGTTTTTCACGATGAGGCTTTACAACCGTTACATAAAGACCGCATCCCTGTATTAATTAAAAACACGAATAGACCGCATGAATTAGGTACATATATTCGTCATGATAGAGAGATTAATACAAACAATGTTGTAAGCGGTATTAGTTGTGATAAAGGATTTACAGTTATTAATATCAAGAAATATTTAATGAACAGACAAGTTGGTTTTACACGTAAAGTTTTAGGCGTTTTAGAAGACTATAATATTTCATTTGATCATATGCCTTCGGGTATTGATAGTATCAGTATTATAATGCGCTCTAAAGAAATTGAGAACAAAGAAGAACAAGTATTAAGTGATATTCGTAAACATTGTGACGTAGATGAATTAAGCGTCGAACATGATTTAGCTATTTTAATGATAGTTGGAGAAGGTATGCATCGTATCGTAGGTACCGCTAGTCGCATAACGCATGCTCTAGCTGAAGCTAACATTAATCTTAGAATGATGAACCAAGGTGCTTCAGAAATATCAATTATGTTTGGTATTGATGTTGCAGATGCCGATAAAGCAGTTAAAGCAACTTATGAATATTGTTATAACGGAAAATGTATCGTTCTATAACACAAAAAATCCTTTAAATCTGAGTATATGCTTTGCATTAATACTTTTAATTTAAAGGATTTTATATTGCGTTTTTTTCGGAAATAAGCGCTTGATTGATACGTTCATTTCCAACTACTAGTCTCAAGATTACGAATTGATAATAACTTAATGCATCTATAACGTTTCGATAATTAGGTAATTGATGGTAATCGATTGGGTCTAGTAATTCATACATTAATACAATTTCTGGTTTAATGTAATCTACATCCCACTTAATTGAATGAAAATATATGTGCTTTTCTGGCAAACGGATATTATTATCTAAACGAAACATCCACTCATCATTTTTAACATCATAAACAATTACAGTCATAATCATTGTATCGTTGTCATATATATTAGCATGTGTAAGTGACTTGAAATTGATTTTATTAAAGTCTGTGCTTGCATGTTGATCGTCGTATAATTTAATTGTAAATCCTTCAGGTATGTATTTAATTATTTCAGAAAAATAAGTACGTTGAACACTTATATCTATTTTTTTATTTAAGTCAAAAGCATCATGCAAAAATAGTTGCTTAGCGATTTCACCATTAAATTTAAAATAATTACTAACATTATTAATTAATTCGTAAACGACGGTTTTAACATTTTTAAATTCTCCACTCAAATGATTGCCACCTCCTAAAGTAAGCGTTTTCAATAATATCATTATATAAGTTGTATAGCGTTTTTTCAATTGTTATATATAAATTACTACTTAATTCGTAGGAATTTATGACAATTCTCCGACTTTATAATATTGTTCTTCATCAAATGTAGTAATAATTTCGGGATAATTCACTAAATAAATACTATCTGCACTATTAAACAACGTACGTTGTATTTGTGCCACTTCTTGATAAGTTTGAAAAAGTGCTTTGCTCATTTGATATGGTGTCGATATATAATATTGTTTAATCTGATATTTACTAAATGTATCGCACACTGTTTCCCCAGTTACTACATGAAAAGTGCTATTAACCTGACCTGTAGGTATAATAATGTTAAAATTTGTATTTTTTGCTGCATAGTGAATAATGTCTGTTGAATAACTTACAACTGAAATCTTTATATTATTTTTGTTTAAAGTATCTATGACTTTGTATGACACAGGATGATTATCAAATGCAATAATATCATTATCTGCTATAGCAGCAATCTTTTTTTGTAATACTTTGTCAGACGCACGCATTTGATTTGCCCCCTATTGTTCTATCTTTTTAATACTTATAGCATAATTCAGTTTATTAGCTAAGTTCAACTACAAAAAACAAAATACTGAAAAATTAATGTTATTAGTAATAAATTATAAAATATTCAACTTTTTATTATTTTTTGCCATTTTGCTCATTAACTACGCTAATATTATTGATTAATTAGCTATATTTTTTATATAATTAATAAGAGTAGATTTACCGTTGAACTAATAATATATAATTATTAAACACTGTATATTTATATTTTAAATTTTAAGTAGATTAGGATGATAAAGATGTTTCTTACTATTATATTGTTGATAATCGTCTTTTTATTGATTATTGCTTTATATCTTGACCACCGATTCATGCAAAATAAATTAGATACTGAAATATATGCTAAAACACAATTAGTTAGAAAGATCAGCTCAGTAACTAGTGAAAATACAAATTTGCGTAACCAAATGCTTAGTTTTGATGCTAATAACGACAAACACCATCATGGTATTAGAAAGGCTAAGCAAGATTTAACCGATATTATGACTAAACTTGTTGATAATAATCAATTAGCAAACTTCGAAATCATTTCAACGAGTAATTTGGCTGTCAAACACCCATTTTTTGAATACGCACGTCCATTTGACTATATTGTTATTACTGAAAAAGGGTTATTCAATATCGACGTAAAAAATTGGAAGCAAAAAACGTTCTATCACTTTAATGTAGATCCTGAACATGAAGATGACAATGATTTCAGCGATAAAACTGAAGACCAAATCGTTGGCCGTTATATCGCCAATAAATTTCATAGCCAGTTTAATTCAACGCGTATGACGAGCTACACATTTATTGAGCGCATTAAAAAGCATACTGTCATCTTTGATTTTTATAGCCAAGATCCTTATAAAGAAGCAGCTTATAATACTAAAATGTTACAAGAAAAAATTAAAGAAAATGCGCATCACAACATTAAAAACGTTGGTTTGGTATACTTTACAGACGGTTCAGTTAATCTGATAGATGGCCCAACTGAACGTGAAAAATATGTAGAAACCGTTTCTTCAAAATCAAGTCTTAAAGATATTATAGAAGAAACTGTAACTTCAGCTGACGAATCACTATCTAAAGAACAATTCGATAGATTAGTTGCTCGTTTTGAAGATTAAAATAAAGAGCATTGTTATCGTTATTGATAACAATGCTCTTTATTTATCCGTAATTGTATGACTTTAAACCATAACAATTTAAAAACATTAGTGCTTTTTACTCCAAATATTTAAATGTTTAGATTGTGCATCTGCTTGAGCTTTTTTAAATACATCACGATATTTACCATTTGGTGCAAAATACTTTTCTCTAGCTAAACCCTTTTGAACTAATACTTCATTAAACATCGTTTTCTTATCTAACCATACATACGCTAATGTACGTCCATATCTATCTTTCGGTTCTTTATCATATTCCAAATATACATCCTTATTTGTTAAATGTTCTTTGGTAAAATTTGAAGCCGCTTTACCATAGGGTTGCACTGGCGTATTTGGTTTGACTGTTTCAGGCGTATCCATACCAATTAATCGAACTTTCAGTTCATTATTGTCTTTATCTTTAGCGACAAATGTATCGCCATCTACAACTCTTTCTACATGAACTCTACTCGTTTTATCAAGGCCCTTTTCTAATGTATTATTATCATTATTAGCAAAAGGTCCACTATGGTTTATAAATTGAAAAAATAGTACGCCGATTACGACTACACAACAGATTAATATAGTTACTTGCTTTGAAGATTTCATTGTTGCACCTACTTTACTAAATTAATACCGATTTATCATATATAATATATTAAAGACCGTCAATAATTAATTCATTTATTAAATAAATAAGGCGTTTTCAGTTGAATTTAGCAGTTTAGTGACAATATTATTTTTTATATCTTTCTATAACTACATCATGTTATAATATCGATTGATAGGAGTTGAACACACTTGAGTATTTTTAAAGAAAATTTGATTTCAATAATTGCTATTGTGATCGCAATTATTGTTGGATTAATCTTACAATATCAATTCCAATTACCATTGATCGTTTCTGCTATGTTAGCAATCTTTTTAGGGATTTTCGTAGGATTTATTATTGTATTGATACAATCCATCGTTTCTAAAAAAAAGTAAAAAGTAATTAAAGGGACAAACTTGAGCAATTTAACATCATTGTGACCTTATTAATGATGCTAAATTTACGTTTGCTCTTTTTTTCAACTTATTTTTTATGTTTTACACTTTTTAAGTTTTGATTCGTATTTATCGGGTAAAATTTATTTTAGTTATATGAATAACTATTTGTTTTAAGATTATAATGTTTTTTATTTAGTATGTGATGATATTACAAAGGGGCCAAACGACGTTAATGAAAATAATCAATCTTTTAAAAGAAACTGAAGATATTATATATACTGTTCAAACAAGAAAAGGTAACATGTTTGAATATCGTATACCCATTCATACACCTAGTGACCAAGTAACTAAAATACTTTTTCTAGTAGAACAATATAATGATAAATAAAATTAAACCTTTAGGTCAATTATAGATGACTTAAAGGTTTTTTATATCCATCCTTTTTCTTGAGCTTTCTTCCATGCTTCAAAACGATTCTCAACTGCTAGTTTATCAATAATATTAGAAGTGTAGTTTCTAACAGTGCCGTCAGATAAAAATAATGTTTGTGAAATTTCTTTGCTTGTTAAACCCTTGCCTATTTCCGTTAATACTAGTTGTTCTTTCGCAGTTAAAGGATTTTTATCTTTGAACATCGTAGTCACTAAAGAATCACTATATTCTTTGTTTCCTGCCATAATACGGTGCATTGTCTCGACAAGTTCATCAACCGAGCGTTCTTTTAATACATATGCATCTACATCATTTGCCACTGCCGATTCAAAATAACCTGGTCTTTTAAATGTAGTCACTATGATGACTTTAATATCTATTTGTGCTTCCCTAATATTACTTAAAATTTCGAGGCCTGTCATGGTAGGCATTTCAATATCTAAAATTGCAATATCTGGCTTATATTTTTGTATCTCTTGCCATGCTTCACCACCATCACCTACTGTTGACACTATGTTTATTTCATCATGGAGTTCCATTAATTGAACCATTGCTTGCCTAAGCATAGATTGGTCTTCTGCTATTATGGTTGAAATCACTGTTCCACACTCCTTGGTATTAAGACTTCGATACACAAACCCTCTTCATTAAATGTAGCTAATGTGCCATTTAATATATTGACACGTTCTTGAATACTTTTTAGTTCAAGTGATTTCACATCATCTACACCAACACCGTTGTCTTGAATAATTAATTTTAACGCGTCATCAGTCAACTTTAGTTGTCCTTTTATTTTAGTAGCTTGTGCATGTTTTACTACATTATTAATCGCTTCTCGTAATATCATTGCCAATATAGACTGTCTCGTTGCTGATAGCTTTTCAGCATATTTTGCATTGTTAAATTCAAACGTTAAATTTGCTTCATTAAGCATATTGGCTACAGCATCTACTTCATCTTTAAAAGAACTTATTTTGAGATCATTAATAATCGAACGTACTTTGTCTAATGCTTCTTTAGAAATATGATTTACTGCTGTCATTTCTTCTATAGCTTTATCAGGTTTATTAATAACTAATTTAGCAGCTAATTCAGATTTTAAACTAATACTTGCAAAAACATGTCCTAACGTATCATGTAAATCTTGAGCAATACGTGTCCTCTCTTGTTCAGCAATAAGCATATTAATTTGAGCATTCTTTTCATTCATTTTTAGCTTAAGCTTACTTGTTTCTACTCTTTTAAAATTACTAATCGTTATCATTAAAATAACTAAATAATAAACGACTAACATTAGTGCAATATCGTATTCAATAAACCATGTAATGATAAAACAAACCATCATAGTTAAAAGCATTAACTTAAATGCTAACGACCTAATCGTTACCTTTAATAAATAAGGTAACGCAAAGGCACTGAAAAAGAAATATAAGCTCATATTCGGTGACACACTAATAACAAAGTAAATGATACAGAGATAGTGAATCGCTAATGATAACGTTAACCACTTTTTAGATAATATGGCAAATAGAAATATAAGTATGCAATAAGAAAGTGTAAAAATTATAAAAATCACTACGTAAAGCCAATACTTACCATCCATTTCCTTAGTAAATAAAGGTGTGATGGCAAATATTAAATATACTAAACTCGATAATTCTAATAATCCTATATTGAGGCGTTTAATCATACTTCCACTTCTCTTCTTTTTCTAATAAGTAAAGCTATTATCAAAAATAGTATACTATAACCTATTAAAATAAAGAAAGCATGGTAGCTAAATGGGTCGCCTTTGCCAATATCAAAAGCAACTTTTTTTAAATTATATGTGGGCGTTGCATGTGAAATTTGTTTTAACCAATCTGGAAATTGTGTTGTTGGATACCATAATCCTCCGATAACAGCTAAACCTAAATATAAAATACTGCCAATGCCACTCGCTTTTTGAACGTCGTTTAATTGCGCAATTAGCACTCCTATTCCTAAAAATGTACTCGCACCTAGCCACAATATGACTCCGGAAGAAATCCATTCAGTTATTGTCATATTAACGTTTTTAAAAACATGAGCTACGGTAAATATTACTACTATAGAGATTGCAAATTGGATCATTACTTTGAAAATTTTAGCACCATAGTATTGATAAGGACGTAAAGGTGTGCGAATAATGTTTTTATACCAACCCGTTACTTTTTCAGTAATCATTTCCATTGGAAATTGCATTAAACAAAAATTTGATAAACTAAAAGCCGTCATGCTATACATATATTCCTTGTCAAATGCTTTTTCAGCATCTTTTGGCAAATCTAAAATAGAAGTGAAAATGATATAAAATATTAATGGTAGCAAGATTGCTAACATTAGATTCACTCGTTTTCTTAACGTTAAGCGTATTTCAATAAGTAAATAATGTTTCATCATAAGAACTCCTCCTCATTATTACTAAAAATTGATTCTAATAAACTCGATTTTGTAATTTCAATTTCGTTGAGATTTACTTCTGCGTTTAATAAAATTTGTATGGCGTCATTTACATTATCTGTTTGTATTTCATAACTATCTTTAACTTTGATCATTTGCTTATTATTAAACTGAGATTGCAAATATTGATGTTTTAACGGTAACTTAATAATTGAAGTGTGTTGATTTGTTTTTAAGTTATTAGGACTATCATTCATTACAATCTTCCCTTTTTCAATAACCACTACTTTGTCAGCCATACGCTCTACTTCTTCAATATAATGTGAAGTATATAAAATGGTAACGCCTTGACCCTTTAAATCATCTATAATATCCCAAAAATGCTGTCTCATTTGCACATCCATTGCGCTTGTGGGTTCGTCCAATATTAAAAGTTTAGGCTTTCCGATTAATGCTAGTCCGAAATCAAGAATTCTCTTTTGACCTCCAGATAACTTGTTAGCAAATTCAGACATTTTCTGTTCACCAAAGCGTGTGATATTAGCAAACTGTTCATAAGAAATAGGCTTTTTATACATATTGGCAAATAAATAATACAATTCTTTAACCCTGATTAATTCGGGAAATACTGTTTTTTGAAACATAATACCTAAATGATCTTCACTTAATAACGCTTCATCATCGTTAATTGTTCCAGTTGTAGGATGACGGTCGCCAATAATCATGTCTATTAAAGTAGATTTACCAGCACCATTGGGGCCAATTAAAGCAGTACACATACCTTTAGTGATGTCAAAAGACGCATTGTTTACTACCGTTTTGTTTTTATATTTCTTAGAAATGTTATTAATTTTAATCATGTGCTTCACCTCACGTTTAAGTTACTTTAATTGTAAAAAATAGCTAATTAAACATGTAGTGTATAATGTCATAAATACGAGATGACAAATGTCATATATTGTAAGTTTACATAATAAAATTATTGTTCGAAATAAATACAAAAAATACCGCCAAAGTTATAAACACTTTGGCGATATTAAATATTACTATATTAGTTTTTTACTAAAGTTAAAAATGTAGTGAACTTTTCTTCTGTTGCAGGATATCTTTGTTCTTCAAATTCACGTACTGTTGAGTTTAATAATTTATAATCTGATACATCATCACTTTTAAGGTATTCGTTGATTTTCGTTTCCAACCCTTTTAATGAATCTGCTTCTAAAATTTCTAATTTGACCTCTTGCATGTTCATCACTTCCCTAAATTGTGTTTAATACTTATATACCCAATAACTTGTAAAATATTCAATAAAAAAAAACGACCATAGCCTTAACTATGATCGTTTATATTAAGTGCTAGTCCCCTTTACTTAGCACCTAGTATTGTTTCATGTATTGATCTCTTTCCCATTCTGACACTTGTGTTCTGTAGTAATCCCATTCTATTGATTTAGAATTTAAGAATTGATTATAAATATGGTTACCAAGTGCTTCTTTAATTACTTTGTTTTCACGCATTGATTTAAGCGCAGTGTATAATTGTGAAGGTAGATCTTCGATACCGATTGCTTCACGCTCATCACGGTTCATTTCGTAGATATTTTGATTTACAGGTTCTGGTACTTCTAATTTGTTTTTGATACCGTCTAAACCAGCTTGTAAGATTGCAGCTAATGCCATGTATGGGTTTGCTGCAGGGTCTACTGAACGAATTTCAACTCTTGTTGATAATCCACGTGAAGATGGTACACGAATAAGTGGTGAACGGTTTTTACCACTCCAAGCGATGTAACATGGTGCTTCATAACCTGGCACTAAACGTTTATAAGAGTTTACTAATGGGTTACATACTGCAGTGAAACCACGTGCATTTTTAAGAATACCAGCAATAAAATGGTAAGCATCTTTAGTTAACTGCATGTCGCCATCTGGATCGAAGAACGCATTTTCTTTACCATCAAATAATGATACGTTAAAGTGCATTCCACTACCATTAACTCCAAATAATGGTTTTGGCATAAATGTCGCATGTAGGTTATGTTGTCGTGCAATTGTTTTAACAACTAGTTTGAACGTTTGGATATTATCACAAGCTGTTACAGCATCTGCATATTTAAAGTCGATTTCATGTTGTCCTGGTGCTACTTCATGGTGACTTGCTTCAATATCGAAGCCCATATCTTCTAATTCTAGTACGATATCACGACGACAGTTTTCACCTAAGTCTGTTGGTGCCAAGTCGAAGTATCCACCGTCATCATTTAATTCTAATGTAGGTTCGCCTCTTTCATCTAACTTAAATAGGAAGAACTCTGGTTCAGGCCCTAAGTTTAAATCAGTGAATCCTAAATCTTGCATTTCTTTGAGCGTACGTTTTAAGTTCGCACGAGGGTCACCTTCAAATGGTGTACCATCTGTTTTATAAATATCGCAGATTAAACGAGCAACTTTACCTTGACCAGCTGTCCATGGGAAAATTACCCAAGTATCTAGGTCTGGATAAAGATACATATCAGATTCTTCGATACGCACGAATCCTTCGATAGAAGAACCATCAAACATCATTTCATTATCTAAAACTTTTTCTAATTGGCTGACAGGAACTTCAACGTTTTTAATCGTTCCTAAAATATCTGTAAATTGTAATCTTAAATATCTTACATTTTCCTCTTTGGCAAACTTGTGAATATCTTCTTTTGTAAATGTACGTTTTGGCATTATGTAATGTCCTCCAGTAATTTTATTTAATAAATCGTGATAAGTCGCCACGATTTATCGGTAAAGCTTCTCGTTGTGGTTTTTGTGTCGTATCCATAATCATTCTTTTTCTTATCTCTTGTTCTTCTGTTGTTAAGTGTGCATAATCATCATTAAATATTTGTTTGATACCTTTAATATTAAAACCTTTTTCAATCAAGTTTTTAATTTCTAATAGTTTTTCTAAATCATTTAATGAAAACATGCGCTTATTGCCTTCTGTCCTTGAAGGTGTAATGAGTTCATGTGTTTCGTAATAACGTATCTGTCGTGGTGATAATTCACTTAATTTACTAACAACACTCATAGAGAAGACGGGCATATTTCGTCGCAATGCATCTTTTGACTTCATCTCCATCACCTCTATTTTTGAACTTATTGTTAATTTAGCATACTTAACAAAGTAATTCAAAGATATGTCATATTTCCTTACATATTTACAAAAACCGTCATTTCACTACTTCATAAGGTATGAGATCTATCTACACATAAATTTTTTGAAAATTTCCACAATCATATGTTTAATAATTTATAATTTCAACATAAAAAAACACCCATTCTCGTTAAAGGAATCGATGTTTTTGCTATTACTTAATTTTGAAAATTATACTAAATCATTTGCTCTTAAACGTTCTACTGCTCTTGTCACAGCAATTTTTACATGCTCATATGTTAAACCGCCTTGAATATATGCTTCATAAGGCGGTCTAATCGGTCCATCAGCTGATAGTTCTATAGAAGACCCTTGGATAAATGTACCGGCAGCCATAATTACATCATCTTCATAACCTGGCATATAAGCTGGTTCAGGGCTAAAGTGTGCATTGACCGGTGATGCGTGCTGGACGCTTTGGCAAAATTGTATCATTTGTGCTTTATCTGAAAATGTTACAGTTTGAATTAAATCGGTTCTCGTAACATTGTATTTTGGTGTTGTAGTCATTCCGAGTTTATCTAATAATAAACTCGTATATAATGCCCCTTTTAAACTTTGGCTCACGACGTGTGGTGCTAAAAAGAATCCTTGATACATATCTTGTAACGTATTTAAAGATGCACCCGCTTCTTTACCTATACCTGGTGCAGTCAAACGATAACCACAACGTTGAATCAAATCTTTTCTACCAGCAATATAGCCGCCTATTTTTGCTAAACCACCGCCTGGATTTTTAATTAAAGAGCCAGCAATTAAATCTGCTCCACATTCAATTGGCTCGCGTAACTCAACAAACTCACCATAGCAATTATCTACAAAGACAATGACATTAGGAAATTGTGCTTTGATTAATTGAATGGCTTGCTCAATTTCATCTAAATTTAAAGATGGTCGTTGATCATATCCTTTAGAACGTTGAATTGCGACAACTTTCGTCTGTTCACTCATATGTTCTAATACAGCTTGCGTATTAATGGCGCCATCTTGCAAATCAATTTTATTATAGATTACACCATGTTCTTGTAAACTTTCTATGCCATCACCGTTTATACCAATCACTTCTAACAATGTATCGTATGGGTCTCCGGTAATATATAGCAATTCATCATTGTATTTCAATGTGCTTTGTAAAGCTAACGTTATAGCATGTGTACCCGAAATAATTTGGGGCCGGACCAATGCATCTTCAGCTTTAAAGGTACGTGCATATATTTCTTCTAAATGATCTCGTCCAAAATCATCATATCCATAACCTGTTGTCCCTTGTAAGTCACTTTCAGTAACTTTAACGGCATGAAAGGCATCTAGTACTTTTTCTTGATTTGTTAATGCAATTTCTTCAATTGCATCAAAATAGGGTCTTAACGTTGTTTCAGTTTCTTTTACGAGTTGCTTAATGGCTGTCATTCGCTTTTACTTCCTTCATTCACTTTTTCATAACCTTTAACTTCATATGCTTCTTGTTCTTCATTAAAATTCAATTCAGTAACAAGTGTGTGTTGTTTTAAATAATATAGTCTATCCGCTTCATTACTAGCTAATGATACTTCGTAATAAGTTAATGTTCTTTTTATTTCTTCAATAAGTAAATTATTAACTACATCAATATCCTGTTCATCTTGGCTAGATACAAAAACATGTGGCTTATTAGAAGATGGTTGTACACCTTCATGTAAATCCTTTTTATTAAAAATAATTGCTTGTGGAATTTGTTCCATACTTAAATCTTTTATAATTTTATTGACCGTGTCATATTGAGTTTTATATTCAGGGTGACTACTATCTACAACATGTAATAATAAATCTGCATCTTTAGCTTCTTCTAACGTAGACTTAAAAGCGGCAATTAAAGTTGTTGGCAGTTTTTGAATAAAACCTACTGTGTCGGACAAGATAAAATTAAAGCCTTCATTAATTTTAATTTGACGCGTTTTCGGATCTAATGTAGCAAAAAGTAAATCTTGTTCATACGTACGCTCTTGTGCTAAGGCATTAAACCATGACGATTTACCAGCATTAGTATAGCCAATTAATGCGACTTGAAAGACATTGTTTTGCTCTCTTTTAGCTCTATAGCGTTCACGATGATCAACCACAGTTTGTAATTGATGCTTAATTTCATTCATACGTGTACGAATATGACGACGATCCATTTCTAATTTAGTTTCACCTGGACCTCTTGTACCGATACCGCCACCTAATCTAGATAAACTTCTGCCATGTCCTTGCAAACGTGGCATTAAATAATCTAATTGTGCTAATTCAACCTGCAGTTTACCTTCTTTACTACGTGCACGTAAGGCGAATATTTCTAATATCAACTGCGTACGATCAATTACTTTAATATTAAGTTGACCATTTAAAGATTTAGATTGTGCAGTTGTTAATTCATCATTTGTCACTACAACATCTATATCATAAAACATAATATAGTCTTTTATTTCCTCTAATTTACCTTTACCTACATAGTATTTATTATCAAAATGTGTTCTATTTTGTGTGAATTGTGCTTTAACGTCTAACTTACAAGTAGTTGAAAGTGCTGCTAATTCTTCCATAGTGGATTCAAAATCAAATTCTTCTTCCTCTTGGGCATGCACCCCAACTAAGATTGCACTTTCGAGTTTCTGATTCGTATTATGTGTTTTCTGTTGGCTCATGTCATGCACCTCATTTCAAAGTTTTTCTAAGCCATTTTATCATAGTGTGAATATAAAGACTATCATAGTAAATTATGTTAAATTAAAGTTAGCAGAGGTGATAACAATGAGTATTTATGATATTTCGGTACAGAAGTCAAACGGTGAGTCATATACATTAGACACTTATAAAGGTGATGTACTCCTCATCGTTAATACAGCAAGTGAATGTGGTTTCACTCCACAATTTGAGGGATTACAACATTTATATGAACAATATAAAGATCAAGGTTTAATGATTCTTGGTTTCCCTTGTAACCAATTCGGTGGTCAAGAACCTGGTTCAGGCGAAGAAGCTACACAAAACTGTAAAATTAATTATGGCGTCTCTTTCCCTATACATGAAAAGATTGATGTTAAAGGACCAAATCAACACCCACTATTCAAGTTTTTAACTGAATCACAAAATGGTTTTCTAAATGAGAAAATCAAATGGAATTTCACAAAATTTTTAGTTGATAGAGAGGGTCATGTTATTAAGCGCTTCTCTCCACAGAAGAAACCAGAACAATTAGAAGAAGATATTAAAGCTTTACTATAAATTACATTTTCAAAGACATAAAAAGAGGTTATAACAAAATTGATGATATACGTGACGTTAACGTATTCTACCAATTAAGTTATAACCTCTTTACTTTGACATTAATATTTTGGGTTACTCGCTATCGTCGATTGTAAAAGTACTAATTGCATGCTTGTAAATCAAGTGTTGCTTTTCTTGTGAAAACAAGCATACTGTTGACTCATCAAAATCTTCGATTACACCTTTAATTTGAAAGCCGTTAATTAAAAAGACGATTACGTTTGTCTTTTCGGCTTTAAAGCGCCCTAGGAATTGGTCTTGGTTGTTGTTCTGTGTAGTCATCTTACTAACTCCTTTTGTTTATTTGGGCGGAAACCTCATCTAAGATTAATGAAAGTGACTTCGTCTCTTTATTTAACCAAATCACGTCCAGTTTATTCTTAAACCAAGTCATTTGGCGTTTTGCATAATTTCGTGAGTGTTGCTTTAACTTCTCTGAAGCTTGTGCTAACGAAACACTCCCTTTTACTACTGGGACTATCTCTTTATAACCAATAGCTTGCATACTTTGACATGATTCATATCCATGTTTAACGAGCTGTTCTACTTCACTTAATAATCCGTTCTCCAACATTATATCTACGCGTTTATTTATTCTGTCATATAATAGGTCACGCGACATTTCCATCCCTAATAATAATGTATCATAATTTTCTGTGAATTGTTGTAATTTCTTGCGAGAACTTAAAAGTTTTTTTGTTTTTAAATAAAATTGGATTGCGCGTAATACTCTTTTTCGATTATTTGGATGTATTGCTACTGCAGACTCTGGATCAAACGACTTTAAGTAGCCATGTAATTCACTATTTGAATAACTTTCAAATTGCTGCATTTTTTCATCTAGCTTTTTGGCTTTTTCCGCACTTATCGTCTCATCTTCAAAAGCATAATTGTAAATAAGTGATTGTATATAAAGTCCCGTACCACCAACAATAATAGGTATTTTACCTTTAGCAGTTATCGAGTCTATTAATATTTGCGCTCTATTTTTGAAATCATATGCCGAAAAAGTATCATCTGGGTTTAAAATATCGATCATATAATGCGGAATGCCATCCATTTCTTCGTTCGATACTTTTGCTGTACCAATATCCATGCCTTTATAGACTTGCATAGCATCGCCACTAATAATTTCACCATTAATTCGTTTAGCTAATTCAATACTAAATTCAGTTTTTCCCACAGCTGTTGGTCCAACGATAACAACGATGAACGGTTTCTGTTGTTGCAAACTTATCACTCACTTTTCTGTATTCTCTGTGCTCTTAAAATTTGTTTATCAATCCATTCAAACATATGGTGCCATATTATATCGTGTTCTTTTTCAAATAAAATTTCATGGCGCTTATTTTTATATAAATGCACCGTAATATGTTTTACATTGCCTCTTTTGAATAATTTACCCAGTTTATAGATGCCTTTGCCATAATTGCCTAATGGGTCTTCTTTACCAGAGATCATCAGTATTGGCATATTGGGATTCATCTGCATTATGGATTTATGTTTACTCGTTTTGACAATATGTTTTACAGTTTGATAAATCAATTGATTAGAAACTAAATATCCTGTTCTTTCATCTTTAATAAATGCCTGAACTTGTGCATGATCTGATGACAGCCAATCACTTTTTGTCTTCACATGTTCTATTCGCTTATTTAATGATTTATACATTAAATTATTTACCCAATTTAATTTTTTACGTTTACCACAGAATAATGTTATACATTTCAATGCTATTTGTAACGTATAGCCTACAATTTTTGGATAATAGCCAGTACCTGTTAAGATCAATCCATTTATAGACTGTGGATATTTTTGTGCAAATAGACGTGCGATAATTGATCCCATTGAATGACCAATGACAATATATGGTAAGTCTTTATAATTTGCGCATAAAGTTTGGGCGATTTCAAATGCATCTTCTGCTACTTGATTAAAATCATCAATATGTCCAATGTTCTTTTCAAGTTCTTCTTCATTATGACCCCTATGATTATGTCTAATAACATCATATCCCTGTTGATTTAAAGCTATTACTAATTCGTCATATCGTCCCATATGTTCTGCCATGCCATGAAAAATATGCACTACACCGATTGTAGACTTTTTAGCCTTATTTAATTTAACTTCTAACGTTGCACCGTCAGCAACAGTTATTTTTAAATTATTTTGATCCATGTAGCTTGCCTCCGATCATGACTTTAAATTTTATCTTAATTCCACATATAATGTTATTTACCACAAATAATAAGAATATAGTCACTTTTGAACTATGCGTTTGTATATACATTTTATAAAACTTAGTGCTTTCATACAACAGCTACACTTAAAATGTTATCTTGCTTTATGTAATAAAAAAGTTACTCTAAAAAGGTATATCCAATCTAGAGTAACTTTTAAAAATTAAATTGTAATGAAAACCAAACTGCGTATGTTTATTATTCTTTAACTGCTGGCTGATTGTTACCAGTTTGTGCTTCGTCGATCGCTTTTTCAAGTTCTTTAGTATATAAATCTTTTTGAACTTCATTGTAACCTAATAATTCAGCCATTACGTTGATAACTTTTTCTTTATAATTTAGAACATCTTTGATGTTGAAATAAAGTTTACCAGTACGACGAATTAAGAAGTCTGTTGGTTTAAATACCATTTCATTTTGAATTGAGTAAATAAGTTCAGTGTAAATATCAAGAGGTAACCCACTATCTTGATTTTTAGCTGTTTGTGCAATTTTGAATAAATCTTCAGCATTTGAACCATATTTCGATGCAAAGTGACGTGCATTGTGCTCATCAATTTGGTAAGCTTTTGCATCTTCAACTTTTTGTTCGATGAAGTTTTCAAAGTTTGCACTTCCACCTACGTCACCACCAGAAATTTTCAATTCTTTAGTAGCACAAGGTTTAAATTTAAGTTTGTATTCTTCTTTTAAGCGCTTAGCTAATAAATCAACGATTTCTAAAGCCATGTGACGGTAACCAGTAAGTTTACCACCTGCGATAGTTAGTAAGCCTGATTTACCTTCCCAAACTTCGTCTTTACGAGAAATTTCAGATGGATCTTTACCTTCTTCTAAGATAAGTGGTCTTACACCAGCCCATGATGATTCAATATCACTATCAGATACGTTTACATCAGGGAACATATAATTAATCGCATCGATTAAATAATCTCTATCTTCTTGAGTCGCTAATGGTGAAGTTTTGTCGTTGTCGTAAAACGTATCAGTAGTACCTACATAAGCTTTGCCTTCACGAGGAATAGCGAAAATCATACGTCCATCTTTTTCAGTATCAAAGTATACTGCTTGTCCTAATGGGAATTTAGATTGATCGATTACTACGTGGATTCCTTTTGTTAAACGTAATTGTTTATTATTACGTGCATAGTCACCACTACGTACTTCATCTACCCATGGACCACTTGCATTGATAACTTTTTTAGCTTTGATTGGATAAGTTTCACCATCAAGTTGGTCTTCAACATGAATACCATTTACTTTTTCGTTGTTATCATATGTGAAATGCACAGATTTAGTATGGTTAATGATCGTTGCACCTTTTTCTTCAGCACGTTTCATAACTTCAATTGTTAAACGCGCATCATCAGTACGATATTCAACATAAGAACCGCCACCTTTAAGGCCATCTTGTTTAACTAATGGTTCTTTTTCTAAAGTTTGTTTTTTGTTTAACATTGTTTTACGTTCAGCTTTTTTTACGCCTGCTAAACGATCATACATAGTTAAACCAATAGCAGTAGTAAATTTACCCATGCTACCACCTTTATGCATTGGTAATAACATACGTTCAGGTGTTGTTACGTGTGGACCATTTTCATAAACGATTGCACGTTCACGACCAGTTTCAGCTACGACACCAACTTGTAGTTGTTTAAGGTAACGTAATCCACCGTGAACTAATTTAGTAGAACGTGAACTTGTACCTTGAGCAAAGTCTTGCATTTCTACTAAAGCTACTTTCATACCACGGTTACTAGCATCTAAAGCAATACCAGCACCTGTGATACCGCCACCGATAATTACTACATCATAATTATCTTCTTTTAAATTTTTCTTAATCTGTTCTCTTTTTAGTGTAGATAAACTCATAAACTGAGCGCCTCCTATAAATTAAAAAAGTAGAGACCTATCCTATACATATATTATTGTACGAACAGAGTCTCTACTTCTCATGTGTATTATTAACTTACCCACATTGTAGCATAGTTAATTATTAAAAGTCTAATTAAAATTATTCTTCTTCTAATTTAAAAACTTGTGTTGCTTCTACAGCTTTTTGCCAGCCTTTATATAATTTCTCGCGTTGTTTTTCTTCCATCTTAGGTTCGAATTTCTCTTCAAGTTTCCAACGATTAGCAATTTCATCTTTACTACTCCAGAAATCTACAGCTAATCCTGCAAGGTAAGCAGCACCTAACGCTGTTGTTTCACTGATTTCTGGTCTTTCAACACCAACGTTTAATAAGTCAGCTTGGAATTGCATAATAAAGTTATTTTTAACTGCGCCACCATCGACACGTAAGTTATTAACTTCGATTTGAGAATCACTGTTCATCGCTTCTAAAACGTCACGCGTTTGATAACATAATGATTCTAGTGTTGCGCGAATGAAGTGTTCTTTTTCAGTACCACGAGTTAGACCAAAGATAGCACCACGAGCTTCGGCATCCCAATATGGTGTACCAAGTCCAACAAATGCTGGCACAACGTATACACCTTCTGATGATTCAACGCGTTCAGCATAATTTTCAGTTTGTGGTGCAGAGTTAATCATGCGTAAACCATCTCTTAACCATTGAATTGCAGAGCCTGAAACGAAAATTGAACCTTCTAACGCGTAATTGACTTTACCGTCTAAACCATAGGCAATTGTTGTTAATAAACCATTTTTAGATGTTACAGCTTCTTCACCAGTGTTCATTAACATGAAACCACCTGTACCATAAGTATTTTTAACATCGCCTCGGTTGAAACACGCTTGACCAAACAGTGCAGCTTGTTGGTCACCAGCAATACCCGCAATTGGTACTTCATGTCCGAAGAAATGATAATCAATAGTATTAGCATAAACTTCACTCGATGCTTTAACTTCTGGTAACATACTTTCAGGAATTTCTAGAATATCTAATAATTCTTTATCCCATTCTAAGTCATATATGTTATAAACTAATGTACGACTCGCATTAGTGTAATCTGTGATATGTGCTTTTCCACCTGATAATTTCCATACTAGCCATGAATCGATTGTACCAAATAAAAGATCGCCATTTTCAGCTTTTTCTCTGGCCCCATCAACATTGTCTAAAATCCATTTAACTTTAGTACCCGCAAAGTAAGGGTCTAATAATAAACCAGTTTTTTCACGGAATTTATCTTCTAAACCTTTATCTTTAAGTTCTTGACAAATACCTTGAGTTTGACGAGATTGCCAAACGATTGCGTGGTATATGGGTCTGTTTGTTTTCTTATCCCATACAACAGTAGTTTCACGTTGGTTTGTAATACCAATACCTGCAATTTGTTCTGGGCTAATATCATTTTCGTTAAATACTTCTGCAATTACTGCTAAAACAGAAGTCCAAATTTCGTTAGCATCGTGTTCAACCCAACCAGATTTAGGGAAGAATTGCTTGAATTCTCGTTGTGCAACTCCTTTAATCGTACCGTCTTGATTAAATAAAATCGCTCTAGAACTAGTTGTTCCTTGATCTATAGATAGAATATATTTTTCCATAATAGTCTAACTCCCTTTCTCAATATCATCTCTTATACGTTCATTAACCATTTTAAAGTTAAATAAATCATTATTAAAGATTTTTGTTATAAATTCTTTGATTCATAATTAAATTAATGTTATCCCAATCATTGTAACATGTGCTTTTACTTAATTAATAAATAGATTCAACATCTTTTTGTTTATTACTTTTGTTCAATACTAAACCTAATACTAATGCAATAATAACTACGATAAGGCCAATAACTGATCCAGCGTCAAAGTCACCTTTGTAGAATAATCTATAAATTACTGCACCAAGCATACCACCTGCAATTGGACCTAAAACTGGAACGATTGCATATCCCCAATTTGATTTCCCTTTACCAGCGATTGGAAAGATAGCATGTGCAATACGAGGACCAAGGTCACGAGCAGGGTTGATAGCATATCCTGTTGGACCACCTAAACTTAAACCAATTGCAATGATTAAACCACCAACAATAAGTGGATTTAAACCGTCAGCAATTTTGTTCGTACCGATATACAATAATCCTAAAGTAAGAATCATCGTACCAATAATCTCACTGATAAAGTTTGCAAAGTAATTTTTAATAGCAGGTGCAGTTGAGAATACACCTAACTTCGCATCTTGATCTTCTGTAGCCTTCCAATGTGGTAAATACATTAACCATACAAGCATACCACCGAAAATACCGCCTAGCATTTGACAAATTATGTAACCTGGAACCATGCCCCAAGCGAGTTGACCATCCATTGCCATTGCTAATGTTACTGCTGGATTCAAGTGTGCACCTGAAATATCGCCTACCGCATAAGCTCCCATTGATACTGCAAGTCCCCAACCTACTGCGATAACTATCCAGTCAGCTCCAAAGCCACCTGTTTTTTTCAAATTAACGTTGGCACAAACGCCACCACCAAATAAGACTAAAATTGCTGTTCCCAAAAATTCAGCAAAATATACACTCATAGAGATTCCTCCTAATAAAGACAAAGAGACTTCTACAAATTATAGCCAGTTGAACCACCGGTTTTCTCACTTGTAGAAATCTCTCATCTCTGTTCTATTATTAACTTGATTTAATCTTACACTTATATTGTAAGCGTTGTCAACAAATTCGTAAAAATTTTGTCACATTTAATTTTTCAATGTGCAATTATTCGTGTTATAAATTTTTTATTTTACATTTAAATACTAAGTTATATCGTATGTTATACTTTTATATTTTATATATGATTACAAATAAAAAATGGAGTAGAACAAAAATCTTATTTTTATAAGAAGGTTTTGTAGTCCCTCCTTAGCAAGGATAACTAGATTTGAAAGCAGCTTTAGATAAGCGCATTTTTAATTCCATCATCTACTACCCATATAAAAGTAGAGCCTGAAGACAATATGATGTCCCAGACTCTAGGTATTTTTTACCATAAGCTACGATCGCTCGAAGTGATATATTTTGCGCCAGAATTTATTGCTTGAATTACTTCATCTTGATCTTTAATCAATCCGCCAGCGATCACTTTAGCATTTGTTTCTTCACCAATAACTTTAATTGCTTTACTAGCAACGCCAGGTAATACTTCGACAAAATCAGGTTCTACTCGGTTAATCAATTCAATACTACGAGTCAATGCATGGCTATCAATAACAAATACTCTCAGTATTGACGTCGTATTCAATGCCTTAGCTTTTTTAATTACTTTTGTTTTAGTAGAAACAATGCCTTTAGGTTTATAATTTTGAATAACATATTCACATGCGAATTCATCATGGCTCATACCTTTAATTAAATCAATATGGACATATGTTTCTAAATTATTTTTGTTTAATAATTCCATGATGCTTTTTAAATGTCCAATATGAGTATCTAACAGTACACATTCTGTATAATCCGTATTAATCAGTTTTTCTAAATCTTTCATTGTTCTAATTGCAGGTAAAATATGTTGTTGCATTGGTTATGCCCCCTACATTATTCGTTTGAATAGTCGTTCTAATTCATAATTACTAAAATTAATTATAATTGGTCTGCCGTGAGGACAAGTGAATGGGTCTTCTGTTTCTCTTAACTGGTTTACTAAATCGGCCATTTCATTATTTTTTAAATAGTGATTGGCTTTAATTGATTTTTTACAACTCATCATAATTGCCGCTTCTTCGCGAATTTTACTAATGTTAACTTTTTTATGTTCTAATACATATTCAATCATATCTTTAATGATTTCTTCAGCTTCGACTTTAGGAAACCAAACGGGATAACTATCTACAATATAGTCATGACCACCAAATGGTTCTAATTTCACGCCTACTTTGGCTAATTCATCTTTATATTGTTCGATAATCATTAGTTCATCTTTTGAAAAATGAAATGTTAGAGGTATTAATAAATTTTGTACTTCATTAGAAACGTCGCCTATTTTATCCCTAAAATACTCGTATTTAATACGTTCTTGTGCTGCGTGTTGGTCTATCATAAACATGCCATTTTCATTTTGAGCAATAATATAAGTGCCATGAACTTGACCTACAACTTCCATATAAGGTACACGTCTAGCTGAAGAACTTGTTACTTTATCTTTAACTTCATCTTCATAATTAGCCGTATCATTATTAGTGTCATTGGCCTCAACATCTGCTAAAACTTGTCTTTGTTGCGCTTTATAACTATCAACGTCTTCTTTTATATTATCATTTGATGTACGCGCCGTATCATTTTCTTCTTGTTTTTGTGGCTGAGTAGTTTCTTCAACATAGTCGAGTGACTGAGTATTTTGTTCAGATTGTGCCTGTTGCATATCTTTACGACGTTGATCAAATTGAATTTTTTGTTGCTCAAATTGTTCTAACACTTTATTTTTTTTATTGATTTTATCCATATCATTATGAGGAATTAATATTTTGTCTTTAAATGCGTGTTGAATTTTTTCAACTATGAGTTTATATAATTGCTCTTCTTTTGATAATCGTACTTCTAGCTTAGTTGGATGCACGTTCACATCTACTAAAATAGGGTCCATCGTAATATTAATATAGCAAATAGGATAACGGCCTATTGTTAATAATGTATGATAACCTTCTAAAATAGCTTTATCCAAAATAAAGTTTTTAATATAACGACCATTGATAAAAATAGAAATGTAGTGTTTATTACTTCGTGAATGTTCTGGTTTAGCAACAAAACCTTCTAAATGATAGTCACTTGTATCACCAGATATATGCACTAAATCTTTGGCAACTTTCATACCATATATTTCGGCCATGACCTCGTTGGTTCTACCAGAACCGTTTGTATGAATAATCGTTTTCCCATCAGCCACTAACGAAATACGTATATTTGGATGACTCATTGCCATCCTGTTAATAATATCAGTTATTTTGCCCAACTCAGTATATAAGCTTTTAATATATTTTAATCTCGCAGGTGTATTATAAAATAACGACTCAACTTTTATATCTGTGCCTCGTTTTGCTTTTGCAGGCTTCTTATTTAAAATGGCTCCATTTTCGGCATAGATTTCATGGCCTTCTTCATTATCAGTACACGACTTCAAAGTTACCTTTGCTACAGATGAGATACTTGCTAATGCTTCACCACGAAATCCTAACGTTCTAATATGGAATAAATCGTCATCATCATCTAATTTACTCGTTGCATGACGATGAAATACTAAATCTAAATCATCTTCACTTATGCCAGTACCATTATCTACAACTCTTATTGAAGCAACGCCTGATTCTTCTACTTCTATATTAATTTCAGTTGCTTGTGCATCGATAGCATTTTCTAATAATTCTTTTACTACTGAGCCGGGTCTTTCTACCACTTCACCCGCAGCAATTTTATTTGCTAGTGAGGTTTGTAATTCTTTAATTTTACCCACTAAAGCTCACCTCTATTTCAATTGATTTTGTAATTCATTTAATTTAACCAATGCTTCAATAGGTGTCATATTTGATAAATTCATATTTTTAATGGCTAATTCCGTTTCGCTTTCTGCTGGTTGTTGCTCAAACAAATTAAATGCTGCTTGTTCAAATTGATTACTATTCGTATTCACTTCTTTATAAGCATTACTCTGCAAGTCACCATCATTTTGTAGCATATGTTTAGTATCCGATTGACTCGCATTATGTTGTTCAAATTGTTCTAATATTATTTGCGCTCTATCTATAACTGCTTCAGGTAAGTGCGCAAGTTTGGCTACTTGAATACCATAACTATCATCCACCGCACCATCTTTTACCTTATGCAAGAAGATAAGCTCCCCATTATATTCATTTGCAGCCACATGGACGTTTTTCAAACTCGGTAGCGTTTGATCTAAGGTCGTCAATTCATGATAATGGGTAGAGAATAAAGTTTTGGCTTTTGATGTATGGGCTACATACTCAATCATAGATTGAGCTAATGCCAAGCCATCATAAGTAGAAGTGCCGCGACCGATTTCATCAAAAATAATTAAGCTATGCTCAGTCGCATTAGCCAATGCTTTTTGCGCTTCTAACATTTCTACCATAAATGTACTTTTACCAGACACTAGGTCATCGGCTGCACCAATACGTGTGAATATTTGGTCGAATATGGGTACGACAGCCGAACTACAGGGTACATAAGCTCCCATTTGAGCCATGATACTTATTATCGCAACTTGACGCATATAAGTAGATTTACCTGACATATTTGGCCCTGTAATAAGATAAATAAATGTCTCTTGATCAAGCTTACAATCATTAGGCACATAGTCATTGTGATCCATCACTCGTTCTACAACTGGATGACGGGAATCTTGTAATTGTAATGTTTTATCCTTACTAAATGTTGGTCTGACGTAATTATATTTTTGTGCAATTTCTGCAAAGCTCTGAAGACAATCAAGTTCCGAAATAATTTTAGCTTGTTGCTGTAGCTTTTCTGTATATGTTTTAATATGTTCACGTAATTCACTGAATAATTGGTACTCTAAATCTATAGCTTTATCTTCCGCGCCAAGAATAATGTCTTCTTTTTCTTTTAACTCATCTGTAATAAAACGTTCCGCATTAGATAATGTTTGTTTGCGATGATATCCAAAGTGACTTGGGTCGAATCCTTGTAAATTAGCTCTAGTAATTTCAATAAAATAACCAAATACTTTGTTAAAACTAATTTTCAATGATTTTATGCCGGTACGTTGACGTTCTTTACTTTGTAATTCAGCTAACCAAGACTTACCATTTTGTGACGCTTCTAAATATTCATCAAGTTGTTTATTAAATCCTTTTTTAAATAAGCCACCATCTTTAACGGAAATGGGTGGTTCTTCCACTATACTATTTTCTAATACAGTCAATAAATCATCCAACGGTTCTAATGCCTCAAAATGAGCAGGCATTTTGTCATCAAAGTCGTTAAGTAAGGCTTTGATATTAGGAATTTCCATTATAGAGTGTTTGAGTTGAATTAAATCTCGTGCATTAACATTACCGTAACTAACACGTCCTACTAGACGTTCAATATCATATACTTGATTTAAATATCCACGTAACGTATCACGTTCAATGAAATGCGCAATAAATTGTTCCACAGTATCTAAACGTGCGTCTATTTGTTGTTGATGAATTAATGGACGATCTATCCATTGTTTTAATCTTCTAGCGCCCATTGGTGTTTTCGTTTCATCCATTAACCAGAGTAACGTGCCTTTTTTTGATTTCAATCTAATACTTTCTGTCAGCTCTAGATTACGTTTAGCGTAAAAATCCATTTTCATAAAGTCGACCGCTTCATATTTTGCAACGGCTTCTATATGAGACAAATCTCTTTTTTGCGTGTGATGTATATAATCTAATAATAATTGTGTTGCAGTATACATCACTTCATCTTCTAAAGAATTCACGCCATATTTCATATCAGAAATTGTTTCTGACACAGTTATTGTTTCGGTAGTTAAATTAATTTGTCTTTGTAATAGCTCTGGTAATGGTTTATGAACGACAATCTCATTAGGATTAATCGTTGTAATTTCATTTATTAAAGTCGCTTCATCATTAAAATGTGTAACTTTTAATTCACCCGTAGAGACATCACAATAGCTAAGAGCATAACGATTGTTATTATGAATAAAACTTAAAATATAATTGTTTTGCGTATCGTCTACGCCACCGTGTTCCATTACTGTACCTGGCGTTACGATTCTTACAACTTCTCTTTTTACCATACTTTTTGTTAATTTAGCATCTTCCATTTGCTCGCATATCGCAACTTTATAACCATTGTTAATCAGTGTTTCGATATAACTATCCGCAGAATGATACGGTACGCCACACATAGGTATCGGATTTTCTTTCTTGGCATCTCTTTTTGTTAACGTAATTTCTAATACTCTTGATGCTTCTTTTGCATCTTCAAAAAACATTTCATAGAAGTCGCCCAGTCTAAAAAATAATAAACAGTCCTGATATTGTGCTTTGATTTTTAAATATTGTTGCATCATTGGAGTTTCATTTGCCATCTCTATAGTTCACAATCCTTTTTCTTCTATATGTAATAGAATAATATTGATACAGTTTATGTATTTATGACATTTTTATTATTCTCTATATATTTAACTCTTAAATTTTAACATAAAAATATCTTGAAACCTATTTATGATAATTTATAATACAACATAACATAAATAAAAACACGAGACTTTTAATTAATTTCTCAATCTCCTAAACCATCTTAGGAAATTCAAAATTAAATGTTAAAATCTCGTGTCGTTTATATATTTATGATAAGAATTTTTTTAATAATCCTTTACGTTTTAAAATCATTAAGATGATGTAGCTTATGACGGAACCGATTACGCTTGAAACTATAAATGCTAGCATTAGAGGTTTAACTACAAAGTTATCTAAACCAATAATCCAAGCCACTGGTATACACATTAAGCTACCAATAATACCTGTACCAATAACTTCTCCTACCGCAGCCATAAATATATGCTTACGATAGTGATAAAAACCACTTGCAAGTAATACACCGATTATACTTCCAGGAAAGGCAAAGGCGCTACCTGTACCAAAAATTAAGCGTAACACCGATGAAATAATAGCTTGTGCCAGTCCGAACCAAGGCCCAACAAAAACGGCACATAATACATTGATTAAATGCTGAACTGGAGCAGCTTTTATTGGTCCTAATGGTATAACTATGATACTACTTAACACAACATTTATAGCTATAAACATCGCTGTTAATGTTAATTTTTTTGTGTTCAACTTAGCTTCACCCTTCCCTCTTGCAATTCACAGTTTATTTATTGTCGTCGTTTTCATGTAATCGATTCAATTGATCAGCCATTGTACTAATCATCATTTGCAATAAATCATTGGCTTCATATTGTAATGCTCTAAATTCTTCAACGATGGGAAGTGCATTGATATCTTGCTCAATCCCACTTATTTTACCTTCTGATTGTTTTAAAGCTTCAGTTTTACCATAATTTTGTAAATTAACCGATTGTTTTTGATTACGTTTTAACTCTTTCATACGTGCTTCAATGTTAATATTGTTATGAATTTGTTGTTCTACATCATGATAATCACGTACCGTATTTAATGATTGAATTTTTGCTACAATATCATCTGCTTCAGCTAAAATATCTTCTTTACTATACACTAATGGGTCACCACAGCTTTATTAGTTTCTGCAATAAAAGTACCATTTAATGAGTACTGTTTTGCTTCATCTATTTTAACTTTCACAATCTTACCAACCATAGATTTCGGTGCTTTAAAGTTTACTAGTTTATTCTTTTCAGTATAACCAGATAATACAGTATCGTCTTTTTTACTCGTTCCTTCACAAAGGACATTAACTGTAGCACCTTCATATTGGCTCATTGCTCTCTCTGAATAATAACCGACTTTTTTGTTTAATATTTGTAAACGTTCTTTTTTCACATCTTGAGGCACGTTATCTTTCATTTTAGCAGCTGGCGTGCCATCACGTTGTGAATAAATATAAGTGTAAGCATGTTCAAACTCAACTTCATCATATAATGTTAACGTTTCTTCAAATTGTTCTGCCGTTTCATTCGGATAACCAACAATAATATCCGTCGTTAATGCTACATTCGGAATCGCTTCTTTAATGCTTTGAACTAAAGCTAAATAACTTTCACGTGTATATTTACGTCCCATAATTTTTAATACTTGGTTATTACCTGATTGTACTGGTAAATGTATATGAGGCACAATATTGCCACCATTCGCAATCACATCGATCATTCTATCAGTGAAATCCCAAGGATGGCTTGTTGTAAATCTTACACGAGGAATATCAATTTTTGAAATATCTTCTAATAAATCACCTAAACCGTAGTCAAGACCATCGATATCTTTACCGTAGGAATTTACGTTTTGTCCGAGTAAAGTGATTTCCTGATAACCTTGACGTGCCAAGTCTCTCACTTCATCAATAATATCTTCTGGTCGTCTACTTCGTTCTTTACCTCTTGTAAATGGCACAATACAGTATGTACAGAATTTATCACAGCCATACATAATATTTACCCACGCTTTAATATTACCAGCTCTTACTTTAGGTAAGTTTTCAATGACATCACCCTCTTTAGACCACACTTCGACAACCATTGCTTTTGCTAAATATGCTTCTTCTAATATTTGAGGTAAACGATGTATATTATGTGTACCAAAAATCATATCAACGTTTTGATAAGATTTTAAAATTTTGTTAACTACTGATTCTTCTTGTGACATACAACCACAAACACCAATTAGCGTTTCAGGACGTTCTTTCTTAAGATGTTTTAAATTTCCTATTTCACTGAACACTTTATTTTCGGCATTTTCTCTTATTGCACAAGTATTAATTAAAATAACATCAGCTGTATTCATATCGTCAGTGGCTTCAAAACCTAATGCAGATAATATGCCCCCCATAACTTCTGTATCATGTGCATTCATTTGGCAACCATATGTTTTAATTAGGAAAGTTTTCCCTTTCCCCATATTGCGATATTTTTCTTCTATTTGAAAGTCGTCATTGTATTTAATTGTTTCTTTACCACGTTTTTTTGCCTCTTTTAAACTTGGTGGCTGATAAACGTGTTCGAAATATTTGCTATAGTCTTTTGTTTCTTTCTTAGCAGCTTTTTTATCACGTTCATCTAATATATTAATTGAAGTATGCTTTCTCTGCTCTTCATTCACTTTACAAAACCCTTTCTATGTCAAAGCACGAATAACACTTCTATGTGAAATGTTACTTATGGCGTGCTAGTTATATGCCGTAAACCATTATTATATTATATTAAATTTAATATCAAAGTGCAAAATGAATATAAAATAGAAGTGACTTAATCATACTGTGGAAAATTGAATTTCTCTTTGGATCGCTCTTAAGGTATGTTATTAAAATTCGTCATATTTACCAGTTAATGTTTCAATCGTTATCCCTTCTGGTACATGATAGAACTTAACTTGGCTAATCGTACTGGGCACTTCTAACTCAACCATGCGATCATTTAATTTTTGAATTAGAATAAGACATTCATTCATGTCACCTTGAATTGTAGTTTCTAAGGGACCCACTCTATATAGTAAACCTGAATCTTGAATTATTTTGATTGCCTCATCCACGTAAGGTATAACATCTTCATTGTTAGGCGTTTTAGGTATAATTTGAATACTCATTAATGTATCATCCATAATGATTGCCCCCTCATTAATTTTATTTAAGTTTAACAAATTAAGCGCTTATGAGATAGTTAAAATCAAGTATTGCTAATTTTTTACTATTAATTATTTTTAAATAACAAGCAGATTAGTATTACTTATTTTTATTGCCCCAATATATGAGCACATGTATTGGCAAGTTCATGCATACGTGGAGACCAATTATTTTCATTTTCTCTATCATATAAATTAAATTTATTATTTTTAAATAACATTTTACGTAGCGCGACGGTAATTTCTAATTGTACACCTTGTGAAGTCATACTTTGATTGACAAAATTATCTTTATGTATACCTGACATATGAGGAGGTGCAGGTGCCACTCTTATGTCTATATCAGTAAATGCTTGTGTAAGTTTCGTTTTTAATTCCTCATCACGCCCACCGATATAAATAATTTCTTTTGTACCATTACATCCATGTATTGAAAGCACTTGTTTTTTTCGAGATACCATTTGTAATAATTGAGGTTCGTCAAAATGTCTCGAAGTCACATGCAATTCATTATTTTTATTTCTCTTACATCCTTTAAAGGTATAAAATGAAAAATCACCTTTACGCGCTATGAGTTGAGCGAGTTCGGATGTACCACGTTCTATTGCGCCTCCATGAACAGCAGTAATGAGGTTTGAACTCGAATTATCGATGAGTTCAATGTTAAAGTCTTCATACTCTTGATTGTGCTGAAACAATTCGGTCATTGACTGATACTTATCTACCATGATTCATCTCCCTCGCATTTTATGCCATATAGTAAAACCTAGAACGTTTTATTGATAAAACTCGCTCTAGGTTTATTCACACAGTTAATTATACAAATTGTCCAATTAATTCGTTAAATTGATTTTCATCAATCTTGATATCTTTTTTTGCTAGAGGCGTATCATCTAGTTCTGCAATTTGAGATTCGTATGATGGCGTTTCTGTATCTTGATATACGATACCTTTTAATAATGATTCATAAGCTAAAACATTTTGCATTGCTTTTTGCTTGTCTGTAACATCATAATCTTCAATATCATCGATGCTCGTCAAGTTCTCTTTAAACCAATCATAAGTGTTTACTTTATTGTATGTTACACATGGTGAGAAAACATTTACAAATGAAAAGCCATCATGATTAATAGCATCTTCTATCATTTTAGTTAAGCCTTTAATATCACTAGAAAACCCTTGTGCTACAAACGTTGCACCTGAAGAAATAGCAATTTCTAACGGTGCTACATTTTGTTCAATATTTCCTTTAGGCGTCGACTTCGTAATAAAACCTGGCGCTGATGAAGGTGACGTTTGACCTTTAGTTAAACCATATATTTGGTTATCCATTACAATATAAGTCATATTCATGTTTCTACGTAACGCATGAATCGTATGCCCCATACCGATAGCGTAGCCATCACCGTCACCACCGGAAGCAATAACTGTTAAGTCTTTATTTGCCATCTTCACGCCTTGTGCTAATGGTAATGAACGGCCATGTATGCCGTGCACTCCGTATGCATTAATATAACCAGACAATCGGCCAGAACAACCTATTCCTGTTATTATCGCAACTTCTTCTGGTTCCAGTCCTACATTGGCTGCAGCTTTTTGAATTGCGGCCTGTACAGAAAAGTCACCGCAACCTGGGCACCAGTTAGGCTTCACATTATTTCTAAAATCTTTAAATGTTGCCACTTAAACCAGCTCCTTAATTTCTTTAGCTATTGCTAATCCTTTTTCTTCAATTTCATGAGGTAAGAACGGCGTACCGTCATATTTGGTTTGATTTACTAATTTATCGCCTAAAATTACATTCATTTTTATTATATTTGCAAGTTGACCTTGATAATTGTGCTCAGCAACAACTACTTTAGATGCTTTATCAACTGCTTCTTGAATAATTTTATTAGGGAAGGGGTGTAATTGTCTGATTTGTATGTGATTAACTTTGACGTCTTGTTTTTCCAAACGACTTTTACCTTCTTGAATGGCACCTTTAGTTGAAATAAAGCCTATATATAAAATATCCGCTTCTGAATGTGCTTCGTCTAATTCAACTGGTTCATTAATTAATAAGTGTTGTGTTTTGCGCATACGTTTTTCCATTTGTTGTTGGCGATTGTCTGCCGCTTCACTCGTTTTACCTTCTTCGTTATGTTCAACACCTGTAACGTGATGAATACCACCTTTTAACCCTGGTACTGGTCTAGGAGATACACCACTTTCTGTTAAAGCATAGCGTTTGAAATAAGTTTTATCATCTTCGTCTCTTTCAATGTCACTTTGTAGTAATTCACCACGATTAATGTCTATCTTATTATAATCTAATTGTTTCACAGTTTGTTTACCTAATGATAACTGTAAATCGCTTAGAATAATTACAGGACATTGATAAGCTTCAGCTAAGTTAAATGCTTCCATCGTTAAATAAAAAGCATCTTCTGCATCTGTAGGTGCTACTACAATTTTAGGAATATCTCCGTGTGTCCCGTATATCATTTGCATTAAATCAGATTGTTCTTGCTTAGTTGGTAAACCGGTAGATGGGCCACCACGTTGTGTATTAATGACGACGAATGGTGTTTCAGTCATACCAGACAAACCAATTGCCTCCATCATTAAGGATAATCCCGGTCCGGCGCTTGCAGTAAATGAACGTACGCCAGCATAGTTAGACCCAATTGCCATATTGGCTGCAGCAATTTCATCTTCGGTTTGTACAACTGTACCTCCAACTTTAGGTAAGTTCTCTATCATATATTCCATAATTTCTGATGCTGGTGTAATAGGGTATGCAGCCATAAATCTTGAACCAGCAGATAATGCACCTAAACCAATCGCATCATTACCAATCATATATAAATGAGGATCTTCGTTAGTATTGTTTAACTCGTAGTCACCAGTAACTGTATCCAATTGTTCATGCATCAAACGATAACCTTCATTTAATGCTTCTATGTTCATTTCTACAACTTTATCGCCTTTCTTTTCAAACATGTTCGTGATTAAAGATTCAAAAGTTGCAGTATCTAAATTCATAAGTGAACAAGTAGCACCCACTGCCACCATATTTTTCATTAATGCTGTGCCTAAGTCTTTGGCAGTTGCAGTAAAAGGTAAATCTATTAATTGCGCTTTGCAATCTTCAGGCTTTTCAGGTTTCGCCTTACTGTCCGCAAGAATAACGCTATCTTCTCGCATTTCGTGATGGTTCACTTCGATCGTTTCTTGGTCGAATGCTATCAAAATATCTAAATCATCACTTATCGCATGAACAGGCGTTGTTGATACTCTAATTTTATTGTTTGTATGTCCACCTTTTATACGACTAGAAAAATGTCTATAGCCATAAAGATAATAGCCTTTGCGGTTCATCGCCGTTGCAAAGATTTCTCCAGTTGATTCAATGCCTTCACCTTGTTGGCCGCCCACTTTCCATGATACTTGTGATTTCATATCAACTTGCCTCCTAGTGGTAAAATAGTTCATCTTTAATAATACCAAATAAAACCACCCTATTACTATGTATAGCGTGGTTAAAATTTATTTTCATACTAATGGACGATACTAATCAAACGGGTGATCGTCATTAATTAACACACGTTCAATATGTTTAGTTTGTCCATTTTTATCTAAATCAATAATGACGCCAGATAGTACACTTCTACCTTCTTCTGGAAGTACGTGTCTTTGAGGTAAACTCGTAATAAATCTATTGATTACTTCGTCTCTATTAATACCTAAAATCCCATCGTAGTATCCTGTCATACCAACATCAGTAATATAACCCGTACCATTCGGTAATATTCTTTCATCCGCAGTTTGAATATGAGTATGTGTACCTACCATCGCACTTACTCGACCATCTAAATACCAACCCATCGCATTTTTTTCCGACGTCGTTTCCGCATGAAAGTCCACGAAAATATAATCCGTTACTTTTTTAGCTTCTTCAATCAATATATCTGCTTTCTTAAATGGGTCGTCTATGTCTTGCATAAATGCACGACCTTGCAAATTAATGATTGCAAGTTTAATGTCATTTATTTGAATAAAACGCATACCGATACCTGGTGCTTCATCTGGGAAGTTTGCAGGTCTTACCATTCTTTTGGCATCGTCTATAAAGTCATAAATTTGGCGCTGACCATAAGTATGATTGCCCATAGTCATAAAATCGACGCCTTCTCTTAACAATTGTTTATAAATCTTTTCAGTTAAACCTTTACCATGTGCGGCATTTTCAGCATTAACTATCGTGACCGTTGGACGATAATGTTGCTTCAATTTGGTTAAATAAGTACTAATCGCATCTCTGCCAATTTTGCCAACCAAGTCACCTATAAATAATATTCTCACTGCGAGTCATCCTTTCTCAGTGTTAGTTTAATGCATATTTCGACATTAGGAAAGTATATTGTAAAAATTTATGCTAGATATTTTGTTTTAAGTTATATTCACGTGGTAATTGAAATATTGTAAAGTTAAAATAATTTATTAGGAGATGTAAATCATTTATGTCAATTAATATTGATCCCGAAAATTTTGCAAATTTAGTAGTTTCAGCAAATCCTTCTAAAAGTGATGATGCTGAAGAAGTAGCTAAAGAAAGCTTAGAACTTTATATTAACGCTTATCGTTTAGCGGAACGTTACTCAAATATTTCAACAAACTCTTATGATACAGCTGAAATCATCCAAGAAGTGAAGAAAACTGATTTAGAACTCACATAATTATGTTATTTTAATAATGATTGCATATAAAAAAGGTTGCCATAATGGCAACCTTTTTTATTTTGCATATTCAACTGCCCTAGTCTCACGAACAACAGTCACTTTAATATGGCCAGGGTATTGAAGTTCATCTTCAATTTGACTTTTTATGTCCCTTGCTAAGCGATGTGATTTTAAGTCGTCTATAGCATCTGGTGATACAATTACTCGAATTTCTCTACCAGCTTGTATTGCAAATGCTTTATCTACACCATCGTAACTTTCTGATAAAGTTTCTAAACGCTCAAGTCTTCTGATATAGTTTTCTAAAGTTTCTTTACGAGCGCCAGGTCTAGCTGCTGATAATGCGTCTGCAGCTGCTACTAAAATAGATATTATAGATGTAGGTTCTACATCACCGTGGTGTGAATGAATAGCGTTAATAACTGTTTCATTTTCATTGTATTTTTTCGCTAATTCTACACCAATTTCAACATGGCTACCTTCAACTTCATGATCGATTGCTTTACCAACATCGTGAAGTAGTCCTGCACGTTTAGCTAATGAAACATCCTCACCTAATTCAGCAGCAAGCATGCCACTTAAATATGCCACTTCGATAGAATGTTTAAGCACATTTTGGCCGTAGCTTGTACGATATTGTAAACGACCTAGTATTTTCACTAAATCTGGATGCATATTATGCACATTTATTTCAAATGTAGCTTGTTCCCCAGCATCTCTTATAATATCGTCTACTTCTTTTCGAGCTTTCTCTACCATATCTTCAATCCGTCCAGGATGGATTCTACCATCGGAAACAAGATTTACTAATGCTGTTCTAGCAATTTCACGTCTGATTGGGTCAAACCCTGATAGTATTACCGCTTCAGGCGTATCGTCTATGATTAAGTCGATACCAGTAAGCGTTTCTAGAGTTCTAATATTTCTACCCTCTCTACCAATGATTCGACCTTTCATTTCATCGTTAGGTAAATTAACAACTGATACTGTTGATTCTGACGTATGTTCAGCCGCTAATCGTTGTACAGTAGTTGCTAATAACTCTTTTGCATTTTTATCGACTTTTTCTTTTGCTTCTTTCTCTTTTTCCTTAACAAGTATTGCAATATCTTGTGACAATTCTTCCTCAACTCTTTGAAGTTGCTCATTAGCTGCTTCTTCTTGACTGAGACCAGAGATGCGTTCTAATTCTTGTTCATGTTTATTTATTAATGATTGAACACTACTCTCTTTTGCATCTACTTGTTGTTGTCTTTCTTCAAGTTTAGATTCTTTTTGCTCTAAAATTTCATCTTTTTTATCAAGCAAATCAGATTTACGTTCCAAATTTTCTTCTTTTTGAAGTAGGCGAGATTCTTGCCTTTGAAGTTCTCCTCGTCTTTCACGAAGTTCATTTTCAACTTGCTCTTTTAAGATTTGGTTTTCTTCTTTTGCTTCAAGTAGTTTTTCTTTTTTTACATTATCTGCTTCTTTATTCGCCTGATCGATGATATCTTCAGCAGTTTGTCTTGCTTGGATTTGTTTTTGTTGCAACAAATTTCGGGCAATAAAATACCCTACAACAACGCCCAGAATAATTCCTAGCAAAATGAGTAGGAGGCCTAATAAACTCACATAAACACCCCCTTTTTCTAGGATTTGCGCTTTATATAAAAATAAATATGATTTTATTGAACTATATAATAATCATACAATGTAATTGTACGTTTAAAAACTAAGAAGTGTCAAGGCATCAATCTACAATAATATAATTTCATTTTAAATAGCCTTTTATTAGTATTTAAAAATATCTTAATTACTTTTTATTATAACTAATAAATGAATTATTTATGGTACTAAATCATAATTTAACATTGTTATAATGCACTATTCAAAGGTTATTGCCTTATAACTTATCTTGGCTATTTATTTATATATAATCAATAAACTCATTCTATTATCTCAAAAATTTTACGAATTTAATATTCGCAAATTAAGCAAAAAAGAGAAGTTTTATCTTCATGCGATAAAACTTCTCTTTTAATGAAATGTTATATTTTGTTATTCTTCATCAAATAATGAATCAGGAACATTGTCTTCACTTTCTGATTCTTCAACATCACCATCAAATATGCCTAATTTCTCGCGTAATTTCTGGTTAATATCTTTTTTAATTTCAGGGTTTTCTTTAAGGAACATCTTAACATTTTCCTTACCTTGACCCATGCGTTCTCCATTGTAAGAGTACCAAGCACCTGATTTATCTACGATTTCGTGTTCAACACCTAAATCAATTAACTCGCCTTCTTTAGATATACCTTTACCATACATAATATCTACTTCGGCAACTCTAAATGGTGGTGCAACTTTGTTTTTTACTACTTTAATTTTTGTTCTGTTACCGACAATATCTTGTCCTTGTTTTAATTGTTCTGCTCGGCGAACTTCTAATCTTACAGAACTATAGAATTTAAGCGCACGGCCACCAGGTGTTGTTTCAGGATTACCGAACATAACACCGACTTTTTCTCTGATTTGGTTAATAAATACAGCTGTTGTATTTGATTTAGAAATCGCACCTGATAATTTACGTAATGCTTGAGACATTAGACGTGCTTGTAAACCAACGTGTGTATCTCCCATTTCACCTTCAATTTCAGCTTTTGGTGTTAGTGCGGCAACTGAGTCGACGACTACGATGTCTACTGCGCCACTTCGCACGAAGGCTTCTGCAATTTCAAGACCTTGTTCACCATGGTCAGGTTGAGATAAATATAAATTATCAATATCTACGCCTAAAGCTTCTGCATAAACTGGGTCTAGCGCATGTTCCGCATCGATAAATGCAGCAATACCGCCTTTTCTTTGCACTTCTGCAATAGCATGTAGCGCAACAGTAGTTTTACCAGAACTTTCTGGTCCATAAATTTCAACAATTCTACCTTTTGGGTATCCGCCTACTCCTAGTGCGTTATCTAATGTTACTGAACCACTTGAAACGCTTGAAACTCTACGCCCTTTGTTATCGCCCAATTTCATAACTGAACCTTTACCAAATGATTTTTCCATGTTTTTTATTACTGTATCTAAAGCTTTTTGACGATCGTTATCCAATGATGAACCTCCTAAATGAGTTTAATCTCTATTAATTATCTTAATCACATCATACATGGATTATTATAATTTATCAAGCATTTTGCGAATATTTGTTCGCTATTAATTTGTTAAAACTTTGTTTAATCGAACATGCGTACTATACAATTTAAATATTGCGCTCTTTTATCAGTGTTTAATAAAATTTAGTAATCTTATGAGCGCATAATTTGGTGTTCTAGATTTAATGAGATTTCTAGATTGTGCAATATTGAATGATTGCACATGTAATTTATCTTCTGACAATATTCCTAAATAAATTTTATTGTCATCATATAATAATGCAATTCCCATTTCTGTTTCAAATAGATCTTTAACAATCGTAGCGCCAATTGCTAGTTGATTATTAATATCATTACTTTTTGTTATAAATTTATCAGAATGGGGTAACATGCCTTTCAACTTGTTAGCATCATTGTAATCTTGTAATCTACTATATAATTTGCCATCGGTTACACCATCATATAGTGCAAACGAACGACTTACTTCTTGCATAACGGCTTGCTCAAGCTTCATATCATCTGAGCCATAATAATAGTCACCTATTCGCGTTAAAATTTCTTGCTTAATAGGTGCAATCAATTCATGGCATTCATGCGTAGTTTGTCCATTAGCAGTTAGACGTATATTAACCTCGTGTGTCCCAGCCAATGGTGCAATTGTTGGATTACTTTGATTATCGATTAAATCGATTAGTTCAGTTTCTACGCGAGATTCTCCAATACCAGCAAATCTAAGTAGTTCTGAAAAAATGACTTGTTCACCATCGAGCAAATGAGGTAATAGTTCATTTTTAGCCATTGGTTGCATTTCTTTTGGTGGCCCAGGCAGTAAAACGATACGTTTGCCATTAGTTTCTACTAACATACCAGGTGCCATACCTACTTTATTTTCTAATACTTTTGAACCTTCAATAACTAATGCTTGTTGTTTATTATTAGGCGTCATAACTTGGTCTTGTTGTTTAAAATAATCCTCGATATACGTTAAAGCTTGGTCATCTGTAACTAAAGAACGACCCAGTATACTAGCCACTGTATGTTTAGTTAAGTCATCTTTAGTAGGTCCTAATCCCCCTGTTAGAATTACTGTATCATTATTGTTTAACGCATTGCTCACTACACGTTCTAGTCGTTTTGGATTATCACCTACCACAGCATGTTCTAACACACTATGGCCGATGCCGTTTAATAGTTTTGATAAGTATTGTCCATTAGTGTTGGCAATTTGACCTAATAGTAACTCTGAGCCAACTGCTATAATTGAAACTTTCACAATTCATTACCTCCTTCAATATGTATACAATGTACGTATTAACTATACCCTCTATTATAAAACTAAATTTCTTTAAAAATCTAAGAATAGTAATTGGAAAATTAATCGCTACGTATGATTAAAATAATTATTTTGCCTACTAACTTTGTGTACAATTAAAACAAGGCAGAAACCAAATTGATTTCTGCCATAGTTCATAACAATATATTATTTTGCTTTAAATACATCTCTGCCTTTATAGAAATATTCAACACCAGAAAGAATAGTAAAGAATACACCAATATAAAGGAGCACTTGACCTAATGGAAAACCTAACCATGTCGCTAATGGATCACCTAAAAGAATCCAAATCAATGCAACCATAGTAATCGCAGTTTTAATTTTACCAAGTTGACCTGCAGCACTTACGAAACCTTGTTCAATTTGTAATAAACGTAGACCTGTAACTGCAAATTCTCTAGCGATAATTATTATTGCAACGACAGAATTAGTTAAATCTATTTGTACCAATGCAATAAGTGCAGCAGATACTAATAATTTGTCTGCTAGTGGATCTAAGAATTTACCCATGTTCGTAACTAATTGCCATTTTCTAGCTAAATAGCCATCGGCAAAATCACTTAATGAAGCTACTATAAATACTATGCCACTTATAATTAACTCGATTCTCACATTATAACCGCCGATAAATGACACTGTTCCAAATCCAAAATTTACCAATGCAAAAATTAAAAATACTGGAATTAGTATAACCCTAAAAACCGTTATCCAATTCGGTATGTTCATATAAAATCCTCTTTTCTATTTTTATCTTAACACGTTGACTTCTTAAAATATGATTACCGCTAAAATCCATAGCACTATTGTAATAAGAATAACGGCACTAATAACGACTGCCAATTGCAGCGGTTCTTTATCTCTTCTTCTATATGACGGCGCTTCACCAGTGGAAAAAGCATGAATTGCTTCATTGATATCATTATTTCTTCTATTCGGAATTTCGTCTCTGTGAGACTCAATCAGTTGCTCCGAGTCAATATTGACTGCCTTAGCATATTTAATAATAAAACCTTCAGCATAATCAGCTTTTTTTAAGCCATTAAAATCATTGTTTTCAATTAACTTTAATGTTTCACGTTTAATATGTGTTTTACCTTCTAATTCATTTAGCGTCATGCCCAAACGTTCACGGCGCCCTTTCAATGTTTGACCAATACTATTCACGGCAAGATTGCTCCTTACTTCACTACAATTTTATTAAAAGAAACCAAAACCATCACCGAAGTCACCAAATCCATTTTCACCGAAATCTAAATTATTTTTTCTTTTGACCGTATTTTTTTTCATTTCTTCATAATGGATTTCTTGGTTTTTATTTTCTCTCAACTCAATGATATAATCAAAATCATTCATTTCGTAATCACTTGTTTCGACAAATAAATCTGGATGTTCCACGACTTTAATCGCTGGTAAATTCATTACTTCTTTCACTAACTCTTGGTGTTTAGTATCTGATTCTCTTGCGGTAACCGCACCATCAATAATGTAAACATGGTCAGAATCATATTCGCCTTTAATCAACGAACTACGCACCGTCTGTTTAATAAGTGTTGAACTAATAAACAGCCATCTTTTATGCGCACATACACTACCAGCAACGATGGATTCTGTTTTACCAACGCGAGGCATACCTCTAATACCTATCAATTTATGGCCGTTTTCTTTAAACAATTCCGCCATAAAATCTACTAATAAACCTAAATCTTCACGTTCAAAGCGAAACGTCTTTTTATCATCGGCATCTTGTTCTATGTAACGTCCATGTCTTACAGCTAATCTGTCACGTAATTCGGGTTTTCTCAACTTCGTAATAGAAATGTCATCGATTTCGCTTACAATGCCTTCAAAACGACTCACTTTTTCTAGGTTGTCTGATTTAATAAGCAAACCTCGTCGAGCTTGTTCAACACCATTAATAGTAACAATACTAATACCCATCATGCCTAAAAGACTTGAAATATCACCTAATAAACCTGCACGGTTCATAGTAATTTCATATTCTAAATACCATTCTTTTTTTGTAGTAACCGTCATATTTTACACCCCTTAGTTTTCGAGCAGTGACAAGTTTAAACAATGATACAAACGGACGTATATATGTTTGTTATCGTTTGCATTTAATTATATGGTCATTATAACATTGAATATTAATTCCGTGGAACAAATTATCGTCTTACTTTTATAAATACCAACCACCGTTAATTTTTTGAACGGTACCTGTAACACTTTTAGCAAAAGGATGGCAAAGATAGGCACAAGTATATGCAATTTCTTCTGGTTCAATTAAGCGCTGTTGAGGTAGATCATCAAGGATTTGTTGCAGTTCCTTATCACTCCACACTTCAGACATACGCCCTCGTACAATACCCGGAGTAATTGCATTAACCGTAACAGTTGTTAATGCTAATTCTTGACTCATTGCTTTAACGAAACCAATTTGTGCACTTTTCATTGCCGAATATACTGACTCTAAACTAGCGCCAGTTTCACCCCATATAGATGAAATTACGATAATTCTGCCATTATCACTGCGACGTAGTTGATCTACAAAATATTTAGACAATCTTATAAATTCACGTACATGTAGACGATAAGCGTCATCAATTTGTTCATCTTGCATGTCTTGAATTTGTCCATAAAGTGCATTTCCACCTGAATATATTAAGCAATCTAAATTATGTATAAAACCAAAAACTTTATTATAATCAGATGCTGCTAATAAATCGCATTGTACAAATTGCACCGCACAGTTTTCAAATTGTTTAGTTAAGTCAGTTAAGTCTGCCGAATTATATTGGATAATAACTTCATAACCTTCATTTAACAAGCGTGTAACGATTGCTTTTCCTATCGAACCAGAGCCACCTATAACCAGAGCCTTCATATTATTTCATCTCCAAACGACTATCAACCATTTGCTCTAAATTCAAACACTGTTTAGCAGTGTCATTAACACTTTCTAACGTAATATTTTCTACTATTTCTAACATATCGAATAGGCTTACCCCTTCAAAATGTAATTTAGTATATTGATTCGCAATATACTCTGGAGAGTTTAAACCAGAAATAAATTCTCCAATAAATTGTTTTTTCAGTAATTCAAATGCTTCATTATCTGTTAATTTACCTTGAGATTTTTCTAATTCTGCTAATAATAATTGTTTGAGTTCATCTGGCTTTTGCGTCGCACTTGAAATAATTGAAAAGCTATACGTTGGTTCTAATATAAATTGATAGCCAAATGTATCATCTATCAATTCACTATTAAGTAACGATTGGTAAAAATCTGTTTCTTCGCCAAATACAAGTTCAAAAAACAATGTCATCTCTAAATCTTTGCGTACATATTGATCAGCAGAAGCATTTGTTAATGGCTTGTTTTTAAAACCAAGCATTAATCTTGGTGATTGCAATTTCATTGTTTCTGACACAAATTGTTGATTGACTTCTTCTTGTTCAATTAATGGGGCTCGTTGTATTTCGGGTTGTGCTACTTTATCTCTTTTATCTTCATGTTTAGTTACGATATTTAAAATTTGTTCAGGGTCTACATCACCTACCACGAACAACACCATATTAGATGGATGATAAAAAGTTTCATAACATAAATATAAATCATCTTTTGTTATCTCATATATACTGTCGACACTTCCTGCAATATCGACTTTAATTGGGTGAGTGTCATACATTGCTCTTAAGGTGTTAAACATGATTTTATAACCTGGTTGTTCTTGGTACATTTTAATCTCTTCGGCAATAATCCCTTTTTCTTTATCTACAGTTTCTTTCGTAAAGTACGGTGTTTCGACCATAGTGAGTAAACGTTTAATATTCGTTTCAACTTGGTCTGTAGCACTAAACAAATAACTCGTACGGTCAAAACTTGTAAATGCATTAACTTGTGCATTATCTTCCGCAAATGCTGTAAATAAGTCATCTTCTTCATTTTCAAATAACTTATGTTCTAAAAAGTGTGCTACACCGTCTGGAACTGTTATGTATGAATCTTGATTATGAGGTTTAAATTTACTATCTAATGAGCCAAATTGCGTTGTATATGTTACAAATGTTTTTTGAAACCCTCTTTTAGGTATAATAAAGACGTCTAAGCCATTGTCTAATGTTTCTTTGTACACATATTCGTCTATTTGTTGATAATATTGTTCCTCCATTATGCTTCTCCTCCCTTAGTCAAAATATATATAGTATCTAAGACTGTTGCTTGGGCTAAAGCGATAATTTGGTCGCGAGAAACATTCATAATACCTTCTATGTATGTAGACTCTGTCATGTCTGACTCGAGTAACAAGTTATTATTTAAACGTTCTATAATACTTTTTGGTCTATCTTCCGCTTCTCGTCGTTGTGAAATAATCACTTTTTTAGCTAAATCTATTTTTTCGTCAGTAAAATCACCTTGTTGGAACTTTTCAAATTCTTTAATGATCGTCATTTGAGTAGTCTCATATTTATTAGAGGATACACCACTCAACACAAACATATAGCCATTTTTACTATCAATTTGTGAATGTATTGAATAAGCTAAACTTTGATTTTCGCGTACTTCATTAAACAATACTGAAGATGGATCTCCACCGAACATCATGTTTAATACAACAAAGGTAAAATAATCATTATCTCCAAATTTACTCGGGAATTTAAAACCCATATTTAATTTCGCTTGATCAATTTCATCATACTCAACCACAAAGTGAGGTAATTGATTTTTAGGTTTTACTTGAACATCATTAAATGATTCAAATTTAAATGGTTTTAATTTGAAGTATTTATTTATATTTGATTTCACTTCATTTTCATTGACATTGCCTACTACGTATACAGCGCAATAGTCATTTTCAATCATAGATTGATATGTATTATATAAAGATTCGTTCGTGATATGTGCTATTTTTTCTACTTGCCCTGTAGAAAGTTGGCTATATGATTGGTCACCAAACATATGTTGAAGTAAATTTAAAAACGCTAGTTGTGATTTATTATCTTCTACTGCTTCTAATTTTTTTGTTAATAAAGACTTTTCTTGTGCTAATAAAGTTTCGTCAAATAAGCCATCATTAACTAAAGGTTGCCAAATTATTTCTTTTAAAAGTTCAATACCTTGTTCGAATAAAGGCGTCGTATCTTTTAAATATTTTTCGTTAACTAACTCTAAAGATATTGTAATTACATGTTTATCTTTAAATTTAGAAACATAGCTATTTACATATGCGCCATAAAGTTCAGATAACTTTCTATTAAAAGCTTTATCTGTAGGATACTTTTGGGTAGCCCTCATAAGTATTTTACTAAGCAACGATCTAGAAGTGATTGTCTCATCATCCAATGGCGCCATAAACTTCAATGTAATCATCGTCGTCTTAAACTTAGTCGTTGGTAACACGCTTACATGAAAATTATCTTGTGGTTTTATATTTTCCAATAATTTTCCCCACTTTCATTTTAGTTTATACTCTATTTCTTACCGTTTTAAATTTTACTAAACTACTTTTAAAGTAATTAAATGAATAAAATACAGGTTTATCATTTTGATCATAATGAACTAACTTTAATAACATTAAGCCTTCATGAGGCGACGCATTTAATAAATCAGAGATATGCGGTTCATAACTTATCGCTTCTATTTCTGTTTCAGCATAGCAAATTTCTTTATCAGAATTTTGTTCAATTGCATTTAAAATGGATTGTCTATTTTCTTGATATTGAAAACAGGTTAAATCATCATTTGGAATTTTATCTAAACAATAAACGACTGGAAATTGATCTGCTGTACGAATACGTTCAATAATCGTTACGAGCGTCTTATCTTCAATTTCTAAGGTATATGCATCTAAAGAAGTAGCCGGTTTTTCATCTAAGCTAATAAATTCAATCCCCGCATTATAACCTTGCTCTTCAATCATTTTACTTATACTCACTACTTCCCCTAAAGGGTAAAGGAAAGGGTGTAGTGGTTTAACACTGACACCTTCCTCTAAATTATTAGTTAAAATTTGTTCTGTTATCAATTCATCTACGCCATCATAGACATCATCTGTTTTAACTTTTAAGTCTCTAGCAATGCTTAAATAACTTGGCAGTTTATCACCATTATTTAATTTACCGGCCTTAATTTGGTTTAAAATCCACTCTTTAACTTTATACACTGAAGTTAATTCCATATTTACACCTCATCGCTATTTAAATCAACTAATATTTGTCTTGGTTTGCTTCCTTTTTGTGGTCCAATTACCTGATTATTTTCTAAATCATCCATCAATCTTGAAGCTCTATTATAACCTATTCTGAACTGACGTTGTAATAATGACGTACTTGCTTTTTGTTGTTCTAATACAAATAAGTATGCTTCATCATATAGTGGATCTTCACTCTTCATTTCGGATTTCTCTACAGGCTCATCCGGTTCCATTTCTTTAACGTAGTTTGCTTTTTGTTGATCTACAACGTAATTAACGACATCTTGTACTTCTTGTTCACTTAAAAATGCGCCTTGCACACGCGTACGTATTGAACCGCCATTAGCCACATACAACATGTCACCTTTACCGAGTAGTTTATCTGCACCACCGCTATCAATAATTGTTCTTGAATCGGTTTGTGAACTGACCGCAAACGCTATTCTTGAAGGGATGTTATTTTTAATAATACCAGTAATGACATCTACTGAAGGACGTTGTGTAGCAATAATCAAATGAATACCTGCGGCACGCGCCATTTGTGTAATACGTTGAATGGCATTTTCAACATCTTTACCGGCAACCATCATCAAGTCGGCTAATTCATCTACGATAGTGACTATATAAGGTAGTTCGGCTTGTTTTTCATCAAGTTCTTCATTTTGACGACGAATATATTGATTGTAACCTTCTATATTTTTAGTCGAAGAATGTTGGAATAAGTCGTAACGTCGTTCCATTTCAGCAACAACTTTTTCTAATGCTTGTGCTGCTTTATGCGGGTTGGTAACTACAGGTGTTAACAAATGTGGTATCCCGTTATAGACATTTAATTCAACCATTTTCGGGTCGATTAACATTAATTTCACTTCGTGCGGTTTGGCATTCAATAAAATACTTGTAATAATGCCATTAATACAAACAGATTTACCACTACCTGTAGATCCAGCCACTAATAAGTGAGGCATTTTATTTAGTTCTACTGTAATAGGATCGCCAGAAATATCTCTACCTAAGCCAACTTCTAGTTTATTCTCAGCAGGAAATTTTTCGTCTAATACTTCTTTTAGCGCAACAAGTGAAATTTTATCATTTGGTACTTCAATACCTACAGCTGAACGGCCAGGAATCGGAGCTTCAATTCTAATATCTTTCGCTGCCAATGCTAACGCTAAGTCATTATTTAAGTTCACAATTTTACTTACCTTGACACCTTGTGCTGGTTGTATTTCATATTGTGTTACCGCAGGTCCTATCTTAATTTGAGTTACTCTGGCGTCAACACCAAAGTTTTTCAATGTAGTTTCAAGTAAACGTCCTTTTTTCTGTACTTCAGTCTTAGATGTAGATTGTTGTTTCGCAGGTTGCTTAAGTAAACTCAATGGCGGGATTTTATAAGCTTCATTTTCTACCTCTCCTGCATCAGAAATTGAACCAGAATTATCATAATCTGCGTCTGCTTCAACGCTTTGAGCATCTTTAGCGTTTACATCGCTTTTATTATCTTTACGTGAATGACTAATAGCTGAAGATAGTGCGGGATTATCATAATCCGACTCATCGTCACTTTGTTGTATTTTTTTTTGAGTTTTAGTTGCTGAATCATTATGACCATAAATAGGAATTGCTGATTGTGGCGTTTGTTGTTCGCTCTCAGTTACTTCTGGTAAGTCACTAACATCTTTTACATTACTCGCTTCGGCTTCTTGTTCTGCTTTTTTCTCTGCCTTCACTCTTGCTTTAGCTTCTTTTTTAACTTTATTTTGATGTCTTTTCTCACTTAATTTGTAAGAAGCAGACTCACTTTTCACCTTAGCATTATCAAAGAAACTTTTAGCTACATCTCTGTGACGATATTTCAATATCAATACAATACTAGAAATAATTAATAAAATTGTTGCTATAATCACACCAACTATCGATATCAGCGGCGTTAAGAATTCTAATAAATAGTATCCTAATATGCCACCGCCAAAATTTGGGAAGTGTGAATGTTCGTATGATTTATAGACAAATGACAGTACAGGTTCTCTTTTAGATTGGCTTGTATGAGCAAAATGAAATACGATTTGTGTTAATAATAATAAAGTTACTTGTAATACGATTGTGCCGACTGTTCTTCTCGTCTTAGGTATTCCTTTATAAAAAGTTATAAATATTGTTGCTACTAATATCAATATATATGTTAAATATCTACTCATGCCCAATAAATAGTTGAAAAAACTATCTAACATGACACCAACAATGCCTAATTGAAAAACAGCTAATACCGTTAAAATTATAACCATTATCGCAAAAATATATTTTAAGGCGTTATCACCTTGTTTGTTTTTACGACTGGTCGTTTTCTTTTTAGTATTAGTAGGTTTTTTCTTAGCAGTGGTTCTCTTTTTCGTTTGTGGCAAAATTCACACCTTCTTTGACTAAATCTATGTATCAGTGGCGTTTAAATTTAGCGCGTCACTTGGAACTAAAATTGTTTGATTACAACAAAATCCATGTAGTACTATTTGAATTTAAACAACACTTCTATTTTATAAACCGCTATTAATGACACAAAGAGGTAGAAACTTTACGCTATATGATTAAAGCTCAAGTCTCAACCTCTTCAACTGTGTGTTAATATTAGATTTCCGAAATTACTGGAATGATCATTGGACGACGTTTTGTACTTTCAAATAAAAGCTTACTGATTTGATCGCGCATATTTTGTTTAATTTCAGACCATTCGATTCTTTTTTCCATGAGTCCTTGTTCTACAATTTCGCGCACTTTTTCTTCAGCTTCATTTAATAGTTCTTCACTTTCACGCACATATACAAATCCACGTGACTGTATCTCAGGACCAGCAGCAATGCGTCTGTTTTTAGGATCCAATGTTACTACTGCAATAAATATGCCATCTTCTGCTAACAAATGACGATCTCTTAAGACGATATTACCGACATCACCGACACCAATACCATCTATTAACACATTACCTGAATTTACTTTTTCATTTAAAATCATTTCTTCGCCGTCATAATTAACAACGTCACCTTTTTCTACTAAAAAGATTTTCTCAGGTTGAACGCCTGCTTCGTTTGCTAATTTAGCATGCGCAATTTGCATTTTAAATTCGCCATTAACAGGAATAAAGTACTCTGGCTTCATGATGTTAATCATCATTTTTAATTCTTCCATACATCCATGACTTGATGCATGGATTTTTTTGTTATTCGGTAAAACGTCTGCACCAGCTCTTACAAGTTCATTTAAAGTATCACCGATGATAACTTCCATATTGGCGGATGCTGTGATAGCTAAAAATACTGAATCGCCTTCTTCAATATTCATAATTTTATGTTTTTGTTGTGCCATTTGGCTTAACGCTTCAATTGGTTCACCTTGCATACCAGTTGCAATGATAATAACTTCGTTTTTAGGATAGTTCTCAACTTCGTTTATTGGGATAAGTAAGTCTTTTGGTATATCAAAATAGCCCATTTTACGTGCAATGCTAAAAGAGCTTTCAAGTGATCTACCTAAGAACGATACTTTTCTATTTAACTTACTAGCGACATTCAACACTTGTTGAATACGGATAAAGTTAGAGGCATAACACGAAACGATTAAACGACCCTTAACTTTAGTAAACGCATCATACATATGCGATTCTACAACATTTTCAGGCGTATTGTAGCCGGGTTTTTCTGCCTCTGTAGAATCACTGATTAGTGCAAAAACGCCTTCTGCACCAATTTCAGTCATATGTTTTAAATCGGGTGCATAATGACCTTGTAAACTTTGGTCGAATTTAAATTCGCCAGTATAAACGATTGAACCATATGAAGTATGGATACACACGCCTAGACTATCTGGAATACTGTGTGCTGTACTAAAGAATGTTACATTAACGCCTTTAAAACGCATAACAGATTCATTATTAACTGTATAATATCTAACTTTTTTATCTATATTACGTGATTTCATGTTTTCTTTAACTAAAGCAATCGTTAGTTTTGAACCGTACACAGGGGCATCAACTTGTTCTAGCACATAAGTTACCGCACCAATCGCATGCTCATGCCCATGTGACAAGAAAATCCCTTTTAGTTTATGTTTGTTTTCTATAACATATTGAATATCTGGTATAACGATGTCGACACCTAGCATTTCATCCTCAGGAAACATTAAACCAGCATCTAACATAAACATTTCATCGTCTACTTCAACGATATACATATTTTTCGCAATTTCTCCGACTCCACCAAGGGGGATTATGCGAATATTTTTATTTTTTTTCTTAATTAAACTCAAAATTGTACCTCCTAATTTTAATCCCCGACCATATATAATCTCATACTATATTATAAGTTATCTTAGGCGCTATGTACACTATTAAAGTAATTTCCATATCATTCAATTTTTGTATGTAATTTAACTTAATAAATAAAAAGAAACTAGTTTAATCATTTACACACTTCCTTTGAACCTATAGTGCGAAATGATTGTTTAAACTAGTTTCATAAATTAATCATACTTAATTATTTACTTTCTAATACTTTGTGAGATGCATTCACACGACCTTGCTTGTCGATTTCAGTTACTTTAACTTTAAGTGTATCACCAATTGCAAGTACATCTTCTACTTTGTTAATACGTTCATTAGCAATTTGTGAAATGTGAACTAACGCATCTTTGCCTGGGAATAATTCAACAAATGCACCGAATTTCTCAATACGTTTTACTTTAGCATCATAAGTTTGACCGACTTCCGCTTCACGCGTAATGTCTTCAATGATTGATTTTGCTTTGTTAATTGCATCTTGATCTATTGCACCAATAAATATCGTACCATCTTGTTCGATATCTAATTTTACGCCAGTCTCATCGATGATTTCATTAATTTTTTTGCCACCAGGCCCAATAACGTCTCTAATCTTGTCTGGTTTAATGTTCATCGTTACGACTTTTGGCGCATAAGCACTGAGGTCAGTTCTAGGTACATCAATAGTTTCAAGCATATGATTTAGGATAGCCATTCTACCTTCACGTGCTTGTTCCAAAGCTTCTTGGATAATTTCTTTAGTTAGACCATCGATCTTGATGTCCATTTGAATTGCTGTAATACCTTCTGAAGTACCAGCTACTTTAAAGTCCATATCTCCTAAAGCATCTTCCATACCTTGGATATCAGTTAAAATTGTATAACTATCATCTCTAGTTACTAATCCCATTGCAATACCAGCTACTGGCGCTTTAATAGGTACACCAGCGTCCATCAATGCTAATGTAGAACCACAGATTGATGCTTGTGATGATGAACCATTTGATTCAAGCACTTCACTTACGATTCTAACTGTGTAAGGGAAATCTTTAATATCAGGGATAATTTGTTGTAACGCACGTTCACCTAACGCTCCGTGTCCGATTTCTCTTCGTCCTGGAGAACGTACCGGTCCTGTTTCGCCAACAGAGAAGTTAGGGAAATTATAATGATGCATAAAGCGTTTTTCTTCCTCAGCGCCTAAGCCATCAATAATTTGATATTCACTTAGTGAACCTAACGTTACTACAGATAACGCTTGTGTTTGACCACGTGTGAATAAACCTGAACCATGCGTTCTAGGTAATAAACCAACTTCAGAGTCTAACGGTCTAATTTCATCTGTTTTACGACCATCAGGTCTAATTTTTTCTTCAGCGATCAATCTTCTCACTTCAGCTTTAACTAAGTCATTTAAAATAGCTTTAACTTCTTTAATTAAAGTTTCATTGTCTGGATCTTCTTCATCGACAAATTGCTCGATTACTGCATCTTTTAAGGCATCTAAATTAACGTCACGCTGTTGTTTATCAAAAGTTAACACAGCTTTTTTTAAGCCTTGTTCTTCAGTTAAACGCGTTACTTTATCTATTAATTGTTCATCTTGTTCTACTGGTGTAAATGCTTGTTTTTCAGGTTGTAAATGATCAATAATTTGTTGTTGAAAGTCGACTAGACGTTGAATTTCCTCGTGTCCAAAAAAGATTGCTTCTAGCATTTCTTGTTCGGTAATTTCACTAGCGCCAGCTTCTACCATGTTTACAGCATCACGATGACCAGCAACTTCTAAATCTAATCTAGAAACTTCACGTTGTTCTACTGTTGGATTAATTACAAATTGTCCGTCTACAAGTCCAACATTAACACCTGCTATTGGCCCTTGGAACGGGATATCAGAAACGCTTAATGCAACTGATGAACCAATCATCGCTGCCATTTCAGGCGAACAATCTGGATCTGCACTAAGTACTGTATTCATAATTTGAACATCATGTTTATAACCTTTTGGGAATAATGGACGAATGGGTCTATCAATAAGTCGTGCTGTTAACGTAGCATCATCGCTAGGACGTCCTTCGCGTTTTTTAAAACCACCTGGGATTTTACCTGCTGCGTACATTTTTTCTTCAAAGTTAACCATTAATGGGAAGAAATCCACATCACGTGGCTCTTTCGAAGCAACGGCAGTAGAAAGTACTACCGTATCTCCATAACGTACAAGCGCAGCACCGTTAGCTTGTTTAGCTAATTGCCCCGTCTCGATTGTTAATGAACGATTTGCCCATTCAGTTTTAAAAACTTTTTTCTCTTGAGACATTATAAATCTCCTCTCCTATATCTAATAATCCTATCATATCATTTATTTAAGTAATTTTATATTAGTATATTGAAGTATTATCAACCTATTTATGGCTGGACTACTACAACATATTTTAATGTTTGAGTTATAAAAAAAGAGTAGGATAGAAATCCAATGTATATTAGATTTCGTCGTCCCACACCATGGTAACAATGACTAAAATTGAAAGTGTTATATGTTGTATACACACTATATAGACGAAAATTACCGATAAAATATTTCAGGCCGAGACAAAGTTGTGTCCCGGCCTGAATATAAACGTCTAAAGATTAACGACGGATACCTAATGATTTAATTAATTCACGGTAACGTTGAATATCTTTTCCACGTAAATAGTTAAGTAAGTGTCTACGACGACCTACCATTTTTAATAAACCACGACGTGAATGGTGGTCTTTTTTGTGTGTACGTAAGTGCGTGTTTAATGCAGTGATTTCTGCAGTTAAAACAGCTATTTGTACTTCTGGTGAACCAGTGTCTGCTTCATGCGTACGATATTCTTTAATAAGTTCGTTTTTGCGTTCTTGTGAAATTGCCATAATCAATTTCCTCCTATTTAATTAAAAGTATCCTTTATCCGAGCAAAGCGTCGGAGACTCAACTTGCCAAGGTAAAGGTGTTAAAATGTAAATTTTATACATTCGACTTAAATATTATATGATACATCATCGCCAAAATCAACCGATAATAAATATTTAGCTTGTTCTTTATCTTTATGCATTTGTTCTACTAACGGATCAATACCATCAAATTTAACTTCTGGGCGTAAAAAATGATGCCAATAAACAACTACTCGCTCACCGTAAATATCTTCTTTAAAATCAAATAAATTCACTTCAATTACGACTTGTGCTTGTGAGGGATCATGGAATGTCGGTTTAACTCCTACGTTAGCAACGCCTCTGTAAATTTTTTCTTCAGCGCCAATTTTCATACTAACAGCATAAACGCCCTTTTTAGGTAGCACGTAATCTCCACTTGGTTGAACATTAGCAGTTGGAAAACCAATTGTTCTACCTCTTTTTTCTCCTTGAACAACTGTACCTTTAATTTGGTAACGATAACCTAATTCTTCATTTGCTTTAGTTAAATCGCCTTCTTTTAAAGCACGTCTAATTTCTGTCGTTGAAATTTTCTCAGATTCAATTTCTAATTTACTAACTATAGTCGTTTCGCATTCATCTAATTCACTTAATGTCATCATATTACCTTTACCAAATTTACCAAAAGTAAAGTCAAAACCAGCTATTATTTTTACCACATTATTTTTCAATATGTAGTGGTTCACAAAATCTTCTGCACTAACATCAGCAAATTTCGAAGAAAAATTGATGACAATGCAGTAATCAATGCCATATTGTTCGATAATATCCAATTTATCTTCGATAGGTGTTAAATAATCTGTTCTTTTACGTTCAGGGTTTAAGACAACTGAAGGATGAGGATCAAATGTCATAACCGCTTTTTTTAAATTACTTTCTTCTGCTTTTTGAATTAATGTATCAAATACTTTAGCATGGCCTTTATGCATGCCGTCAAAAAAGCCAAAAGCCATAGCTACCGGCTCTTTAATGAATTGATCTTCTTGAATTGGATGTGTAACTTCTATAACTTTCATACAAATACTCCTTTAGTTAAAAACCCGCTTAGGCTTAATTTCATCCGCTTTAGTTGGATGAGGTTCATATATCGCTAATATTTTTTCAGTACGTGCATCTAGCATTACTATTTTACCAAAAATGGGTTCATTAAAATCGTTAATAGCGAACTTTTGTCCATTTAATATTTTGTTCTTTATGTCGTCATCGTTAATTTTGATAGAAGGCAAACCTTTCAAACCATATTCTATAGCAAATAATTTTTCCTGTAATGCTTCTTGCTCATGCATCTGTGAGACTTCTTCTAGTGTCAGGCTTTCATTGACATTAAATCCACCACTAGTTGTACGCGTTAATTTAGACATATGTGCTGGCAAGCCTAGCGATTTACCTATATCTGTCGCTAACGTTCTTATATAAGTTCCTTTACCACATCTAACAATTAAATCGAATAGACAATGACCATCTTCATAAACCAAATCACCATTTCTCTCAATTTGGTAAATATTAACTTGCCTTACAGGTCGTTCAACAGTTTCATTATTTCTTGCATATTCATATAGCTTTTTACCGTTTACTTTAACCGATGAATACATGGGTGGTATTTGTGTGATCGTCCCTTGAAAAGATGTTATTACTTCATCTATTTCAGCAGCGTTTAGTCCATTTTTGTCTACCTGCTTCGACTCTAAAACAACGCCCATTTGATCTTCGGTCGTCGTACTTGAACCCAAAGAAACTGTAGCGTGATAAGTTTTACCCATATCCATAATATAATCACTAACTTTAGTTGCTGGACCAATACAAATAGGTAATACGCCATCAACTTCCGGATCTAATGTACCGGTATGTCCTATTTTTTTAGTTCCTAATATTTTTCTTAATTTAAACACGACGTCGTGACTCGTCATGCCTCTATCTTTATATACTGGTAAGATGCCATTGTACATATTCGAAAACATCCTTTTCTTTTATTGTCTAAGCGATAAAAAGCTGGAACTTAAACCATCAATGATTTACGCTCCAGCTTCTCTTTAATCCTTCTTATGCAAGTCTTGAATCATACGTTCAATCTTATTACCATAATCGATTGATTCATCGTACTCAAAGTTTAATTCCGGTACAATACGTAATCTCATACGTGAAGCTAATTCAGTTTTAATAAAACCTTTAGCTTTTTCTAATCCCTTAAACGTATCATCAATTTGTTTTTGTTCCCCTAAAACAGTTAAATAGACTTTAGCAATTGAAAGATCGTTTGTAAGTTCAACATCTGTTATTGTTAAAAATCCAATTCTTGGATCTTTTACCTTATTGTTTACAATATCCATAATTTCTTGTTTCATTTGTTCGCCAACACGTTCTGCTCTCATGTTCATCATTTTCACCTCACGATTGTTTATGAGCTAACTTACTTACAAATTATATGATAGTTCGATTATTATCGTCAAACCTTTCATTACAAACTTTTTTAATTTCAAAATACATATATCACACTATTTATTGAAATTTTTTTAAATAACTTTTACAAATTAACCTTACAGTTACGCACTATTAAAATGCCTAACTGTTAAAATTTGTAATAATGTTACAAATATAATGAGTTGCTTCATATAAATTATGCCAAACTGTATATTTTTTCTCCCTAACTGTTTATGTTTTGAGCTTTCACAATTTGTATTTAGCTTAATCCTTTTAAATTTCAAATTAATTATAATATATTAATACTACAGACAATATAAATATGGTAATATAAATAATTAGAGTGTTAAAAATCGATTTTTGCTGTAATTAGGAGGTATTGTTTGAATAAACCTGAAAGACTTTTGTACATATATACGCGTTTACTAAATGGTAAACATTTAAAGAAGTCTACTTTAGCACAGGCATTTAACATCAACTTACGATCTGTTCAAAGGGATTTTAGTGATATTAATAATTTCTTATATGAAGATGAAGAGTGGCGAGGGCTTAATGCTAAAATTGTTTATGACAATATTTTAGAAACGCACAGTCTACAAACATTTCCATTAAAAATTAGACAACAAATGTTAATTACGTTGTTATATCAAATTAAAGGCACACTGCCTGTTGTACATGAAGATATATATAAATTTATAGAACAGTATTCGTTTTCTAGTACGAACCACAAAATATTGGTACATAATTTATTGAAAAAATTCCATATCAAAGAAAAAGACTATAATTATAGTTCATTTATACAAGTAGCACGTTGCATAGATGCTAAATACAATATGACAATTACAACACGAGCAGGTACTCATCTTTACGTTAGCCCAATCAATATTCATGTCATTGATGATGAATTTTGGATGACATATATAATAGATGATTTAATAGATGCTATTAAGTTTGAAGATATAGCTCAACTTAAAGAAACATCTATCAACTACACATTAGCAGATATGAAAATTAAAAATATGATTACCCTATCAATTAGTGTAAGTTTTTGGCAATATGTTTCTACAGAATATAATGTTATTGCTTCTTATGATAAAAACGATAAAATAGTTGCCCAAATATTAATGTCTAAAGTTGAATGTTTTGCACTAATTAAAAAATATTATGAGCATATAAAATTAATAGCCCCTGATTCCTATAGAGATGAACTGATCAACCAATTAAAAATCATCATTGATCAATATATATAATAATAAGAGGCAGAACTGATTATCATTTCAGCTCCACCTCTTTTACAATTGCATTTTTCATGGTTACTATTTATTTTTTAATGTTGCCATTCTTTTATAAAAATCTGACTTCCCATTTAATCTTGCTTCTTTTAGTTGTTGATTCCATTTGTAGTATTCACATTTAGATAATTTTCTTTTTTGCTTTAACTTCTCACGTTGCTCTCTATAACTTAAAATATTTCCTACGGTAAAATATTTATTCTGCTTTGAAGCATAGACAAAAGTATTCTCTAACAGCACTTGTTTTTCTTCTTCAGTAAAAGCTTTACTAAAATACGAACCCCAAAGTTCTTCTTCTCTCACAATATAAATCCGTTGTTTATTATCATTGAACATCATTTTAAATAAATCTGCATTTTGTTGTTGAGAAGGTAAAACAGCTAATGTGTATAAAAAATCTTTTGGCACGCCTGCTTGGTAAGTCGTTTGATAAGGAAAATAATTAAAAATCATTAATCGATTAGGATCAATATTAAATTGCTTTAAGATTGAGGAATCTCCACCAAAATATTTCATAAACCAGATATGTTCATCTTCATAAGGTAAAAATCCTTTTCTACCGTTAAATTTCAAATCGCCTCTAAAGTCTTGTAATATTCTATTACGCAAGCGAATCTTTCTTTGTCCATCGATGTTCGGATTGTCTGTTCTAAAATCATTTTCTGGTTGCTTGTTTAAAATAACGATATCTGCAGTTTCTGGATTACCAAAATATGGTTGTGGAATCATAGGATTAATTGTACAATTTTCAACCATTATTTTCTTTCTATTTTTATCAACCGTCATTAAGCCATTTGCAAAATTTAGCAATTTTTTAAACTTAGGTAATGCTGTGAAATTTTCGCCGAAGCGTTCACGACAATGAGCGAGATCATCTAGATGCAAAAATGCAGTTTCATCGTTATTTTCAGCAATTGCATTTAATGAATTTTCACTATACTCGTAATTATATTGCGCTAAGTATTTACTCCAAAATTGTTCTATATTTGTTAAATACTTATTAGTCATAAATACTCCTCCAACGTTTGTTTACGTGTTAATTATATAAACACACCTAGACACCTGATGTCATTAAATAAAAATTGTTGTACTTACAACAAAAAAGTTACACCCCTATTATATTTTAGAAGTGTAACTTTTTTAAAGTATAAATACAGAAATACTATATTATTTATCTTTCAACTTCAACCATTTCGTATGCTTCAATGATGTCGCCTTCTTTAAGGTCATTAAATTTCTCAACTGTGATACCACATTCATATCCTTGAGCTACTTCTTTAACGTCATCTTTGTAACGTTTTAAAGTATCTAATTCCCCTTCGAATTGTACTACACCATCTCTAATAACGCGTACGCCAGCATTACGTGTTATTTTACCATCTGTAACATAACTACCTGCGATAGTACCAACTTTAGAAACTTTAAATGTTTGACGAACTTCTGCTTGACCAATAACTTGTTCTTCAAATTCTGGATCAAGTAGACCTTTCATCGCTGCTTCGATTTCTTCAATTACATTGTAAATTACACGGTGTAAACGCATATCTACATTTTCAGCTTCGGCAGCACGTTTAGCGCCACTATCTGGTCTAACGTTAAAGCCAATAATAATACCATTAGATGCATTAGCTAAAGTAACGTCTGATTCATTAATTGCACCTACAGCAGTGTGAATGATTCTAACATTGACGCCTTCAACATCTATTTTCATTAGTGATGCAGCTAACGCTTCAACTGAACCTTGAACGTCACCTTTAATAATAACATTTAAGTCTTTCATTTCACCTTGTTTCATTTGCTCAAATAAATTATCTAATGAAACGTTTTTACTTTCTTGACGTTGTTGTAAAATATTTTCTTCATGACGCGCTTCACCAATTCTTCTCGCTTGTTTTTCATCAGAGAATACAACAAAACGGTCACCTGCTTGAGGCACATCGTTAATACCTGTAATTTCAACAGGTGTAGAAGGACCAGCAGTTTTGATTCTTTGTCCTAGATCATTTACCATTGCACGGATACGACCATACGTATTACCTACAACAAGAGAATCTCCAACATTTAACGTACCATTTTGTACTAATAAAGAGGCTGATGGGCCACGAGATTTATCTAATTCAGCTTCAATAACTGTACCAACTGCACGATTATTCGGATTAGCTTTTAATTCTTGTACTTCTGATACAAGTACAATCATTTCTAATAAATTATCGATACCATCGCCACTAAGTGCTGAAAGTGGTACGAAAATTGTATCGCCGCCCCAATCTTCAGGAATTAAACCATATTCTGTTAATTCTTGCATAACACGGTCGGGATTAGACGTTGGTTTATCAATTTTATTAACAGCAACGATTGTTGGTACATTAGCTTCTTTAGCATGATTGATTGCTTCAATCGTTTGTGGCATTACACCATCATCAGCTGCAACTACTAAAATTGTTATGTCTGTAACTTGAGCACCACGTGCACGCATAGTAGTAAATGCAGCGTGTCCTGGTGTATCTAAGAAAGTAATTGTTTTACCGTCATTTTCTATTTGATATGCACCAATATGTTGTGTAATACCACCAGCTTCGCCAGCTGTTACTTTAGTATGGCGAATAGAATCTAGTAATGTCGTTTTACCATGGTCAACGTGTCCCATAATTGTAACTACGGCAGGTCTTTCGATTGCATCTTCATCATCCGTTGCATCTTCGAAGTAAATGGCTAAATCTTCTTCATCTACTACTTCTTCTTTTTCAAGTTCTACACCATATTCGTCAACAATTACTTCTAAAGTTTCATCATCTAATGATTGGTTAATATTTGCCATGATTCCTAATAAGAAAAGCTTTTTAATAACATCAGAAGATTCAACATTTAATTTTTCGGCAAGTTCACCTACTGTTATACCGTCTTGGTAAGTTATTTTAGAAGGTGTTTCTTTTGTTGTCTGTTGCTCTTTATTATTTTGTTTGTTTTGTTTCTTGTTGTTTTTATTGTTTTGCTTTTTGTTATTTTGCTTCTTATTGTTTTTAGAATCTTTGTTGTTACTTTGAGCAGATTTTTGAGAACTTTGTTGTTTTTTATTGTCTTGTTTTTGAATTTGATTTTTAGCTTGTTGAGCTTGACCTTTGTCATTTTGTTTGTTGTCTTGCTTATAAATTTTATCTAAAGCAACAATTTGGTTGTCTTCTAACGCTTGCATGTGGTTAGAAACCTCAACATTCATTTTCTTAAGTTCATCTATAACATCTTTACTTTTTAAATTTAATTCTTTGGCATATTCGTAAATTCTTTTTTTACTCATATAGTCACTCCTTACGATATTCTTCTATCATGGACAATAACTTTTTAGCAAAACCTTGGTCAGTAATTCCTACGTTAACACGTTCCGCTTTACCTAAAGCTTGTCCTAGTTCTGATCTAGTTCCAAATATACGAAATGATATATGGTAACTTTCACATTTGTTCTGTATTACTTTTTTCGTGTTCTCTGAAGCGTCCTCAGCTATAATGACGAGTTGGATTTTATGTTTTTTTATTTCGTTGATGATGACTGATTCACCTGTCTTAACTTTTCCCGCTCGCATAGCTAATCCCAAAAAATTTACGATTTTCTCTTTCATCATTTAGGTATCTCTTCACGATAAATCAGACGTACTATCTCTTTATAAACTGGATCTAAAGTTTCAGCATCTGATTTAAAGTATTTTTCAAGCACGCCTTTTTGTTGCGCTTTTTCAACTTCATTTACATCTTTAGAAACATAAGCACCACGACCTTGTTTTTTACCTGTCGCATCTGCAAATATTTCTCCTTCTTTATTAATGACAACCCTAATCATGTCTTTCTTAGGATGCATTTCATTAGAAAGGATACATTTACGCATTGGAATTTTTTTCTTTTTCATAAAGTAATCACTCCAATTATTTATTAAGCATCAAGATTATTGTCTTCATTTTCTTCATCAAGTTCATTAGATTCTGTAGCTACTTCGTCTAATGAATTACTAGGATATACGCCAGCTTCACGTGCATCACTTTCTGATTTGATATCAATTTTCCAACCAGTTAGTTTGGCAGCTAAACGCGCGTTTTGTCCACGTTTACCAATAGCTAATGATAATTGATAATCAGGTACTACTACTATTGTAGATTGATTTTCTTCGTCAACAATAACTTCAAGCACTTGAGATGGACTCAATGCGTTACGTACAAATACTTTTGGGTCTTCGTCCCATTGTACGATATCAATTTTTTCGCCACCAAGTTCATCTACGACAGCTTCAACACGAGCACCTTTTGAACCTACGCATGCGCCGACTGCATCGATGTCTGGATTATCAGAGTGTACACTAATTTTAGAACGATCGCCCGCTTCACGTGCAACTGACTTAACAATTACTGTACCATCAAAGATTTCTGGAACTTCTTGTTCGAATAAACGTTTTAATAGGCCTGGATGACTTCTTGAAACGTAAATTTGAGGTCCTTTAGTAGTTTGCTCTACTTTGTTGACGAATACTTTAATACGTTCGTTTGGAATGTATTTTTCATTTGGACTTCTTTCTGCTTCAGATAATACTGCTTCAGTGCGTCCTAAGTTGACATAAACATAACGATGGTCAACTCTGTCAATTAATCCTGTTACGATATCTTCTTCCTTATCGATAAATTCATCGTATAAAATTTCTCTTTCAGCATCTCTTAAACGTTGCATAACCGCTTGTTTTGCAGCTTGTGCACCTACACGGCCAAAGTCACTTGGTGTCACGTCTTCCTCGTAAATATCACCTATCTCGTATGCTGGATTTTTCACTAATGCTGTACTTAAATCGATTTCATCTCTGTCATCAAACACTTCTTCTACAACATTTTTTCTAGCTATAACTTTGAAGATGCCTTCATCCATGTTTAATTCTACACGCACGTTGCGCGCACTATCGTAGTTTTTCTTGTAAGCAGTAATCAACGCTGCTTCGATAGCATCAATCAACACTTCTCTTGGTATTTTCTTTTCTTTTTCTAAATATTCAGTAGCTAATAATAGTTCGTTACTTGACACTATTAACCCTCCTAATCAACTTAAAGCATTACAGAATGACGTGCTTTAGCTATTTTATTTCTTGGTATTTCGATTGTTTTTGTTTTAGCTTTTTCTTTAACTTCCATGACAATTGTATCTTCATTAACCGATTGTAATGTGCCTAACCATTCCTTATCACCTTCGATTGGCGCATAGAGAGAAACAAAGATTGGTTTAGTGATTGCATTTTGGAAATCTTGCTCTTTTTTTATCGGTCTTTCAGCACCAGGTGAAGCAACATCTAAGTAATACATTTGTTCTATAGGATCGTTTTTATCCATGACTTCACTTATTTTCTCGGATGCTAATGTACAGTCATTTAAGTCAACGCCACCCTCTTTATCAATAGAAATGCGTAAAAAATGATCTTTACCTTCTTTAGTGAATTCGACATCTACTAATTCAAAATTCAAGTCATCCAAAACGGGTTTAATTAGCGCTTCAACTTCTTGATCTATTTTACTCATGCTGGCCTCCTTTTTTGACAAATAGAAAAGAGCGGGTAATATGCCCACTCTTCCTGCTTGAGTCTAATCTTTTAACAATAATATTATACCATATGTTCATGATGCGCACAAACAGCACTATTTATTAATGATTTACAACCATATAAAAACGTATAAATACATTATTTGTATGCTAATAAGCGCACTGCTACATATCAAATATGGATAATTGTGCTTTATCCGGTAGGTCTGGTAATGAGCCTAATTCATCTAAATAATCAATAACTTTTTGTGACAAACCAGCTTTTTTGTTTAAATCTTCTTTTGATAAAAATGGTCCTTCTTCCCTAGCCTCGACAATACGTTTTGCAACGTTTTCACCTAAACCAGGAACTGCTATAAATGGAGGTATTAGTGTGTCACCTTCAATTACAAATTCAAATGACTTACTTTTTTCTAAACTTACTGGTTGCATACGATAACCCCTATGTGCCATTTCATTCATAATTTCTAACACAGTCAAAGTATCTTTTTCTTTTTTACCTAAATCCATATATTTAGAATACATGTCTTTAACAGTATTACGTATGCTCTCTTTATCTTTAATCATCGAAATTAAATCAAAGTCTGATGCTCTTACTGTAAAGTAACTCGCATAATAATATAAAGGATAATGCACTTTAAAGTAAGCAATTCTTACTGCCATTAATACATAGGCAGCCGCATGGGCTTTAGGGAACATGTATTTAATCTTTCTACATGAATCTAAATACCAATCTGGCACTTCGTTTTCGACCATAGCTTCTACCATATCGTCAGTTAAACCTTTACCTTTACGCACAAATTCCATCGTTTTAAAGGCAAGTGATGGCTCTAAACCGTTATACATTAAATAAACCATAATATCGTCACGACAACAGATTACACTTGATAAGTCACAAGTCCCTGAACGAATTAAGTCTTGCGCGTTTCCTAGCCACACATCGGTACCATGTGATAGTCCTGAAATTCTAACTAATTCGGAAAATGTTGTTGGTTTTGTATCTTCTAACATTTGTCTTACGAAACCAGTACCGAACTCTGGCACACCGAAAGTTCCTGTTTTACACAAAATCTCATCTTCAGTAACGCCTAAAGATTGTGGCGAGCTAAATATGCCCATCGTATCTTTATCATCAACTGGTATCGTTTTTGGATCAATGCCTGATAAATCTTGCAACATACGAATCATTGTTGGATCATCATGTCCTAATATATCAAGTTTTAACACATTATCATGTATAGAATGGAAATCAAAATGTGTCGTCATCCAAGAAGCCGATTGATCATCCGCTGGAAATTGCACAGGCGTAAAATCATATATATCCATGTAATCTGGCACAACGATAATACCACCAGGGTGCTGACCAGTCGTACGTTTAACGCCTGTACAGCCTTTAACAAGTCTATCTACCTCTGCACCGCGTTTATGAATTCCTTGATCATTTAAAAACCCTTTAACGAAACCGAATGCAGTTTTTTCCGCTACAGTACCAATCGTACCAGCACGGAACACTTTATCATCACCGAACAATTCTTTAGTGTAATTATGAGCTTCTGGTTGATATTCACCACTAAAGTTCAAGTCGATATCGGGTACTTTATCCCCTTTAAAGCCTAAGAACGTTTCGAAAGGTATATCTTGTCCTTCTTTAATAAGTTCACTGCCACACGTGTCGCAATTTTTATCTGGTAAATCAAATCCCGAACCTACAGACCCATCATCAAAGAATTCACTCGTTTTACATTTTGGACAAATATAATGCGGTGGTAAGGGATTGACCTCTGTAATTTCCGTCATCGTTGCGACGAAACTTGAACCTACGGAACCACGTGACCCTACTAGATAACCATCATCTAATGATTTTTTTACAAGTCGCTGAGAAATCAAATAAATTACTGAGAAACCATTACCTATTATACTTTCAAGTTCTTTTTCCAATCTATCAATAACGATTTGAGGTAAATCTTCACCATACAATGCTTTAGCGTTAGAATAACTCAATTCGCGAATTTCATCATTAGCGCCTTCCATTCGTGGCGTATATAACTCATCTTTAATTGGTACGACACGTTCAATTTGGTCAGCCAATTTATTCGTATTTGTTACGACAATTTCTTTTGCTAAATCTTCACCTAAGAAATGGAATTCCTCTAACATTTCATCCGTTGTTCTAAAATGAGCTTCTGGCAATGTTGAACGATTTAATGGATTCCCGGGTTGAGATGCAATTAAAATTTTACGCGCAATAGCGTCGTGTTCGAATAAATAATGTGCATTACCTGTCGCAATTACAGGAATGTCCGCAGCTTGTCCTGCTTTCATTAAACGATTGTATATTTCATGAAGTGTTTCATTATCTCTAATTAATTCTCTATCAATTAAGTCTCGATACAGAGCAGGTGGCTGCATTTCAATATAATCATAATATTTAGCAATTTTTTCAACTTGTGTTTGATCCTTTTGCATGACAGCGGTGAACAATTCACCTTCGTCACAAGCAGTACCTACTAATATACCTTCTCGATGTTCGTCTAACAATGAGCGTGGAATTCTAGGTGTACGATAATAATATTTTACTAGTGACGCACTCACAATTTTGAATAAGTTTTTTAAACCTTCTTGGTTTTGAACTATAAGTGTCACATGGTTAGGTCTAGCACGTTTATAGGCATCTTCATTCGTTAAAGATTTATTGATGTCTTGATGATTATTTACATTTAATTCTTCAAGTTGTTTTAACATTTTAATAAACATATATGCCGTTGCTTCAGTATCATAAATTGCTCTGTGGTGTTGCGTAAGTTCAACGCCATATTTTTTAGCTAAGAAGTTTAAACCATGCTTACCATATTCAGTGTTAATTGTTCTAGAAAGTTCTAGTGTATCTATAACACCGTTAGTCGATGGTCCAAAGCCAGCATGTTCATAACCTGTATCGATAAAGCCCATATCAAATGAAGCATTATGCGCAACGAAAATGGCATCGCCTACCCATTCTTTAAACTCTGTTAACACCTCGTTAATTTCAGGGGCATCCACTAACATATCATCAGAAATATGCGTTAAATTTTTAATCGTTTCAGAAAGTCGCTCATGCGGATTACTAAAACGTTCAAATTTATCTATAATTTCCCCTTCTTTAACTTTTACCGCGGCTAATTCAATAATTTTGTCGTACTGGTTAGATAAACCGGTAGTCTCAACGTCAAAAACGACATACGTAGCATCTTTTAAGTTTCTGTCCGTCGGTTTATAGGCTATCGGTACACCATCATCTACCAGCATACCTTCCATGCCATAAATCATTTTAACATCATTTTTTTCAGCCGCAGCATGCGCATCAGGGAAAGCCTGTACAACATTATGATCCGTAACGGCAATGGCTTTATGTCCCCATTTTGCAGCTTGTTCAACATAAGCACTAATATTTGGAATACCATCCATTTGACTCATAGAAGTGTGTAAATGGAATTCAACTCTTTTATCGTCAGCCTTATCTTGTTTAGAAACTTTCTTTATTTCTTCAATGTCCGACATCATCATTACTAAATCTCTGACGAATGTATCTTCTTCTATGCGACCTTGTGCACGTACCCATTTACCTACACTTAACGCTTTAAAATGCGCTAAATCATCTTTGTTTTTACGTGTGAACATTTTTAACACAAGAGAATCTGTATAGTCAGTCACTTTTAATTCTACAATATGTCGACCACTTTTTAATTCTTTAAGGTTAATATCAAAAATGACACCTTCGACTGCCACTTTAAATTCTTCTTCAATAATATTTTCGATTGGTCGCACGCTTTCAACTTGGATTGGTTTCCCAATTTGACATTTACTTACTTCACTTTCGTTATTGTCTTGTTGTTTGGCTTTTTCAGCTTTCATTTTTTCTAATTTTTCAGTAGCTTCACGCGCACTCTTTTCATCTTCTTCTTGAATGTGTGCTTCTAATGATGCTAAATCTTCATCTGTATTATCATTATTTGTTTCAAAAATTACTTTAGTAATGTTAAAGCCACATTGTTTAAATGCTCTCACTAAGCTACCATTACACACCTTATCAAAATGATTACCTTCAACATCATTTTGACATACTACTTTGATCACATCACCAGACATTATAAGTTTCTTTTGTTTTAGTTGGCCTTTTACTTTCGGTGATAGGTTAGTTTGGTCAATACAATAATTGAAATATTTTAAAGCATGTTCATCTTGATTTGATGTATTTTCAATTTCAAATTGCCATTCCACATGCGCAATAGTTTTAAATTCTTCTGTCACGGCGTTAGTAAAAAGTAAGTAATCTTCATATGATAAAAAGCGCGGTAATTTAATTTGAAGCATCCATGATCTATTTTTTGAGGAGACATCTATACGCGTTAATTCACCCTGTTCTAATATATCTTGGTCTAACTGATTCGCAATCTTAATTTGGTCAGCTAGTATTTTAAATTTTTCTTGATTTGTCATTGCCATGACGGTAACCACCTTACTTTAAAATGCACTGATTACAGACAGTGCTTATCGATTCAATTATGTAACTTTGCATGTTAATCATCTTAATCTCTATAATAAATGCACCATTGCGTATATACAATGATGCATTTGTCAGAAGCAGATAAAATACTCATACATTATAACAAAATATTAATCGCTCTGCTTGTCCTGTTATTTAACTTTTTCATATAACGCTTTTGCATAATCTAATAAATCATCAACGTGAACGTCTTCACTTTCGCCTAAATCTCTTCTTTTCACTTCTACTATGCCTTCTGCTGCATTTTTACCGATAACAACTCTAACTGGTAAACCAATTAAATCTGCATCATTAAATTTAACGCCAGCACGTTCTTTACGGTCATCGTATAAGACATCAAATGAATCTTTCAAGGAAGCGTATAGCTGATCTCCTAATTCACGTTGTTCATCTTTTTTAGGATTTAACGTAATTAAATGTAAATCAAATGGTGTAACTGCTTTTGGCCAAATGATACCATTGTCGTCATTGTTTTGTTCTACAATAGCACTTAATGTTCTAGAAACACCGATACCATAACAGCCCATTAATAATGGTTTTGCTTTACCTTGATTATCTAAAATTGTCGCATTCATTGCTTCTGAATATTTTGTACCAAGTTTAAAGACTTGTCCTACTTCAATACCTTCAGCAAAATGCGCTTTCCCAGAACCATCTGCAAGTGATTCTCCTTCTAAAATAAATCTAAAGTCACCATATGCATCAACGTCAAAGTCTCTACCAATGTTAGCATTCACTAAATGATAGCCGTCTTCATTCGCTCCAACTACAATATTATTTAAATCTTGTAATGCGTTGTCTGCGTATATTTTAATATCTTTATCAAATATCGGACCTAATGAACCTGGATTCGCACCTAATAAATTAACGATTTCTGATTGCGTTGCAAGTTCGATATTGTCAGTTTCAAAGTATGACTTTAACTTCACATCATTAATTTCATGATGACCACGAACTAATATCATAATAAATTCGCCGTCGACTTTAAAAATCATAGATTTAGTTATTTCATCTAATGGTCTATTTAAGAAATCAGCTAATTCTTGCGCCGTATGTACATTAGGCGTTTCAATTTTAGCTAATACTTCTACAGGTTGATGTTTTTTATTTGGTTCATAAACAACTTCAGCCTTTTCTATGTTTGCCGCATAATCGCTATTTTCACTATAAACGATAGTGTCTTCACCAATATCACTTAAAGCCATAAATTCATGTGTATGATTACCACCGATAGCGCCGGAATCAGCTAACACAGGACGTGCATTGATACCTGAACGTGAAAAAATTCTTTTATATGCTTCATACATATCTTGATATGTTGCATCTAAAGATGCTTCATCGACATGGAATGAATAAGCGTCTTTCATTATAAATTCTCTACCACGCAATAACCCGAAACGTGGACGCTTTTCGTCACGATATTTTGATTGAATCTGGAATAAAGTCAGGGGTAATTGTTTATAGGATTTTAACTCATCTCTAACGATAGATGTCACGACTTCTTCATGGGTAGGTCCAAGCGCAAATTCACGACCGTGACGGTCTGTTAAACGCATAAGTTCAGCGCCATAAGAACCCCAACGCCCTGATTCTTCCCATAATTCAGCTTGTTGTAATGCAGGCATTAAAATTTCGACTGCATCGATACTTTCCATTTCTTCACGTATGATTGCTTCAAGCTTATTTAATACGCGAGTGGCTAATGGTAAATAACTGTAAATCCCACTAGTACTTTGTTTAATGAGCCCTGCTTTTAATAATAGTCTGTGACTAAGTGCTTCTGCGCCGGCAGGTACCTCTTTCATAGTTGGTATAAAAACCTTAGATTGCTTCATACACTTTTACTCCTCTCTCGTTATAAGAAATAGCGTTGAATATCATTCCATGTAACTAGGACCATGATGATAAGAACAAAAATAGCCCCTACTGCAATAATTGCTGATTCAACTTTTTTATTTACTGGTTTTCTAAATATTGCTTCATATATAACAAATAATATACGTCCACCATCTAATGCAGGAATTGGTAATAAATTCATTAGTCCTAAGTTAACACTTAATAATGCAGTCCAACTAATTAAATTAATAATGCCAGTTTTAACGACAGTATCAACGTTGTGATAAATACCGACCGGACCATTTAACATATCAAATGAAAATCCACCTGTGAAAATACTAGCGATCATACTAACGATAGCAGTGAAAATAAATTTACCTGCATGTATTGTTTGTTCGACACCACTTACTAATGGTTTAAATGCGGAATGCTCATTTTTAGGTTGGAATCCTAAAATATATGATGTTTGAGTTTTTGTTTTAGTTATCTTTTGTTCAATTTTTTTAGGCGTAACTTCGACTGTCTTATCTTTACCATCACGTTCTACTGTAACATCAGTTTTATTACTTTTTATTTTATTTAATTCATCATTTATTTGTTGTTTCTTAGTGATTTTTTGATCACCGATTTTTACTATTTTGTCACCAGTCTTTAGCCCTGCATTTTGTGCGGGATAATTATCTGCTAAATGACCTATTGTCGTAGTTGGCGTACCTTGATAATAAGCCAAGCCAATAAATAGAACTAATGTAAGTAAAAAGTTAAATAAAGGTCCAGCAAATAATGTTAAAAACTTTTGGTATGGCTTTTTGTAAGTAAATTGTCTGTTTTTTGGAGCAATTTGAATTAAACTACCATTTTCAACAAAGTATGCTTTATGCGCGATTGGATAATGATGTCGTTCATCATCTGAACCAACACCTTCAATAAACAAACCTTCTTTAAAATCACATTGTTTTACTTCGATTGCTTCGATTTGTTGGAATTTGTGCTGATCATCTAGAATGATGTGTGTGATTTCATCTTGCTCATTTAATTTAATTTTAACATGCATGCCGGGTTTTACTGGCGGTTCTTCTAAACCATCACCAGCCATACGTACATAACCACCAACAGGTAATAAGCGAATCGTATAGAGTGTTTCGTTTTTTCTAAAACTGAAAATTTTAGGACCCATTCCTATTGCAAATTCTGGACACATGATTCCTGCACGTTTGGCGAAAAACATATGTCCGTATTCATGTACGGATACTAATACGCCAAAGACGATAATAAAAGCAAATATTGTTACTAAGAAACTCAATTATATACACCTCGTGTTTGATTAATTTAGTCGCATAAAGTGTAAAAGTTAGCAGTTAATATTTATCTACAATAATTTAAAACTAGTTAGACGTAACTTTTACATTTATATATGGTTATATCATTTCATTAGTGTTATTAGGGATAAGTTTTTACAACTTGTGAAAAGGAGTTAAGAAATAAATAACTACTCAAATGATGTAGTTATTTTACCTCATTAACTCCTGCTCGACAACTTTATTCCATTATACAATCGTGACATTAATTTGTATGTATATGCTCGCTAGCAGTAATAAATTAGTCACATCATTACGCTTGAATAAGTAAAATATTAACTAGTGGTAAGACAAACATAAAGCTATCAAAGCGATCTAATATACCACCATGACCAGGTAATATTCTTCCAGAGTCTTTCACTCCAAAATGACGTTTAAACCCTGATTCTACTAAATCACCAAGCTGTCCGAATGCACTTAGTACAACAGTCCAGATTAGTAATAACCAAACAGCGATATTAAAGTCAACAAAAATCAACATAATAATCGGTACTAATAAACTACAAATTAAACCACCAATAAAACCCTCAATCGTTTTATTTGGACTGATTACTGGCCATAATTTGTGTTTACCCATTAAACGGCCGAAAATATATGCACCTGTATCTGTTAACCACACTACTAGAAAGGCATATAAAATATAATGTAATCCTTCAGAACGTGTTGCGTATAAATACATAAATCCAATACCTACATATGCAACAGCCATTAGACAGAAGGCCGCATCCATAAAACTAAATCTATTTTTAGACAATACAGTATAACTTAACAAGATAAAACTAATTGCTATAAGCGATTTAAGTTGGAAATTATCAATCCATGTCCCGGCATCTTGAGGTAACATTATAATCAATATTCCAAGCGCACAAATTAATCCTGGAATTGACATAAATTTAATCATGTTCATATTTAATAATTCTTTTAAACCTATAAAAGCAAGTAAATATGAAAATAGCATTAGTATAAATCCGCCCTTAAGTAATATAGGAAGGAAGATAATCAGAGCTATTATTGCAGTTAAAGTTCTAACTTTCATACTATTCTCCTAACTTTATAGTCCACCAAAACGTCGTTGGCGTGACTGATAAATTTTTATACATTTTGTTAGTTCTTCTTTATCAAAATCGGGCCATAATTTTTCATTAAAGATAAATTCACTATATGAAACTTGCCAAATTAAGAAATTACTAATGCGCTGTTCACCAGAAGTTCTAATTAATAAATCCGGATCAGGATAATTATGAGTGAATAAATGATCTGAGATTAATTTTTCGTCAATTTGATCGGAACTAGCACCTTCTGCTATTAATTGTTCATACAGCGATCTCACACTATGTACAATTTCAGCACGCCCACCATAATTAATCGCAAATATTAATTTCATACCTGTATTATTCTGAGTATCGGTCTTCGCCTTTTCTATTGCCTTTAGTGTAGACTTAGGTAAATTTTCTAAAATACCTATCGTTTCAACTTTAACATTATTTTCAATAAGTTCGGGTAAAAAAGTTTTCAAAAAATTTACTGGTAAGCTCATAATATAATTCACTTCATTTTCAGGCCTAGACCAATTTTCTGTAGAAAATGTATAAAGTGTTAAATATTTTAATCCCATATCGCTCGCAGCTTTTGTGATTGATTTTACGGTTTGCATACCTTGATAATGACCTTTAATTCTCGGCAGTTTACGTTGTTTTGCCCAGCGACCATTGCCATCCATTATGATTGCAACATGTTGAGGTATGTTATGTATGTCCAAATCATTATTTTCATGATTTGAAGGTGTTTTATTCTTCTTTTTAAGGTTTTTAAACATGGTATTTCCTCCGAGCATGATCATCTCTGTATATTATAATAGGTTCTTTATACAATTATCTACCATTTTATCATACTAAAACTGTACATTACATAAACAAAGAAAAAACTGTACCAAAGTCTTATTTGATACAGTCCACTATCTTCACAAAACTAATTACTGTAATACAAACTTAAATTGCCCATATTATAATAGATTAGTTTTAAAAAACGTCATGAATTGTACAAATCACTTTTGGCACAGTCTTACCATGATTATACTGATAAAATATCTTGTTCTTTATCTTCAAGTAAATTATCGATTTCCTTAATAGAATCGTCAGTAAGTTTTTGTATATCATCTGTTTGTGATCTTAAGTCATCTTCAGTAATGTCACCGTCTTTTTCTTGTTTCTTCAAAGAATCATTACTGTCACGACGAACGTTTCTTACTGCTACTTTAGCATTTTCACCGATTTTTTTTACTTCTTTAACTAATTCTTTACGACGTTCTTCAGTAAGTGCTGGTACAGAAATTCTAATAACTTCACCATCACTTGAAGGATTTACGCCTAAGTTAGCCGCATTGATAGCTTTTTCAATATTTCCAACAGAGCTTTTATCATAGGGAGAAATAACAAGTAAACGTGCTTCAGGCACATTGATGCTTGCTAATTGTTGAACTGGTGTTGGTGCACCATAGTAATCAACAGTTACGCCATTTAATAAATTTGAATTAGCACGTCCGGCACTAATGTTCGCTAATTCTCTTGATAAATTATCGATTGATTTTTTCATCTTACTTTTCGTGTCATTAATTATGTCACTCATATTTTACACCTCTGATTATTTAGTAATTAACGTACCTATTTTTTCGCCCATCACTGCACGTTTAATATTGCCTTCTTCCATGATTGAGAACACATTTAAAGGAATATTGTTATCCATACAGAATGATGAAGCAGTAGAATCCATTACTTGTAGGCCTTCTTGTAACATTTGGATGTGCGTTAAATGCTCATATTTAATAGCATTCGCATCGACTTTAGGGTCAGCAGAATATACACCATCTACATTATTTTTACCCATTAGGATAACATCTGCTTCAACTTCAGCTGCACGTAAGGCAGCAGTAGTATCTGTTGAGAAGTAAGGGTTACCGATACCAGCAGCGAAGATAACAACTCTTTTCTTCTCTAAATGTCTAATAGCACGACGTCTAATGTATGGTTCTGCCACTTGTTTCATTTCGATTGAAGTTAAGACACGTGTATCACAGTCTAGTTGCTCTAGGCTGTCTTGTAATGCTAGCGCGTTCATAACAGTTGCTAACATGCCCATGTAGTCCGCAGTACCACGGTCCATACCTAAATCCGCACCTGTTTTACCTCTCCAAATATTGCCACCGCCAACAATTACAGCAATTTCACAATCCATTTTTGCAACTTCAGCTACTTGTCTAGCGACACTTTTAATAATCATAGGGTTAATACCGCTACCTTTATCTCCCGCAAGTGCCTCACCACTTAATTTTAAAACAACACGTTTGAATTTTGAAGTATCAGCCATCGTCTTATCCTCTCTATTGAAAATATATGTAAATGATACAAGTAAAGAAGACACGTGAGTTGGACCTATACAAAAGTTTATCTTTTATACTGAGGCACAAAAGGTGTCTTCTTTCTTGTTCAACACTTATGAAAAATTATTTCATTTGTCCTTTAACTTCATCAGCGAAGTTTTCTTCGCGTTTTTCCATACCTTCGCCTACTTCATAACGTACGAAGTCAACAAGCTTACCACCTTTAGATTTTAAGTAAGCTTCAACTGTTTGGTCAGGATCTTTAACAAAGTTTTGGTCAACTGCACAAATTTCTTGTAAATATTTACGTAAACGACCTTCTACCATTTTTTCAACGATATTTTCTGGTTTACCTTCATTTAATGCTTGTTGTTTAAGCACTTCTTTTTCGTGTGCGATTTCTTCTTCATTTACTTGATCAGAAGAAACATATTTAGGGTTGATTGCCGCGATATGCATAGCGACATCTTTAGCAGCTTCTTGGTCTGTTGTTCCTTCAACAACGCTAAGTACGCCAATACGTCCACCCATGTGTTTGTAAATACCGAAAGCGTCGTTATCTGTTTTAGTTCTAACTGCAAAACGACGGATACTTAATTTTTCACCAATTGTAGCAATTGATTCTTTCATACGTTCATCAACTGTTTTACCGTCAGATAATTTAGTTTCTAATAATTCTTCTACTGTATTTACTTTTGTTTCAAGCACTTGGATTGCAATTTCTTTAACTAATTCTTGGAAACCTTCATTACGAGCAACGAAGTCAGTTTCTGAGTTGATTTCTACGATTGCTGCGTCGTTTCCTTTTTGTTCCGCATGTACTAAACCTTCTGCCGCGATACGGTCAGCTTTTTTAGCTGCTTTTGAGATACCTTTTTCACGTAGATAATCGATTGCTTTATCGATGTCACCGTCTGTTTCAGTTAGCGCTTTTTTACAGTCCATCATACCAGCGCCAGTTTTTTCACGTAATTCTTTAACAAGTTTAGCTGAAATTGCCATTTAATATTCCTCCATTATTTCATAAATTTATTATTTATTTTAAAAAAGGGTGATAAGCCTCATTATCTTATCACCCATTTTACATTATTCTTAGTTTGATTCAACAGAAGTGTTTTCTTCAGTTGATGCTGATTCAGTAGCTTCAGTTTCAGTTGATTCTTCAAGATTAATGTTTTGTTCTGCTGCTACTTCTTCATTAGATACACCTTGTTGACCTTCTAAGACTGCATCTGCCATTTTACCAGTTAATAATTTAACTGCGCGAATAGCGTCATCGTTTGCTGGGATAACGTAATCAATTTCATCAGGATCACAGTTTGTATCCACAATACCTACGATAGGGATGTTTAATTTACGTGCTTCAGCAATTGCGTTACGCTCTTTACGAGGGTCAACTACAAATAATGCTTGAGGCATTGATTTCATATCACGAATACCGCCTAAGAATTTGATTAAACGGTCGTATTCTTTTTTAAGTTCTACAACTTCTTTTTTAGGTAATACTTCGAATAAGCCATCTTCTTCCATTTTTTCAATTTCAGAGATGCGTTTGATACGTTTAGAGATTGTTTTGTAGTTAGTTAAAATTCCGCCTAACCATCTTTGGTTAACGTAAAACTGACCAGCACGTTCTGCTTCAGCTTTAACTGATTCTTGTGCTTGCTTTTTAGTACCTACAAATAAAACGCGTCCGCCATCTTCAGAAATTTGTTTAATGAAGTTATAAGCTTCTTCTACTTTTTTAACTGTTTTTTGTAAGTCGATGATATAGATACCATTTCTCTCAGTGAAAATGTATCTTTTCATTTTTGGGTTCCAACGGCGTGTTTGGTGACCGAAGTGAACACCTGCTTCTAGTAATTGTTTCATTGAAATTACTGCCATGATTAAATCCTCCTAATGGTTTTTTACCTCCACAAAAAGCTCATATAAACACGAAATAAATTATTTCGCACCCTTTATACTTCTACTCTTTGTGTGTGTATTGGCTCAATAGCCGTTTACTAATATACCACAATTATAATAACTACGCAATAAATTAATTTCGCCAGATTTCATAATAAAAAAACGACTCGCAAAATATTTATTACTGTCGCTTTTTTATGAAAGAATATTATTTAATATTACTTAATTCATCAAGGAATTTTTCTTTTTTAACTTTAATAAAAGTCCCCTTCATGCCGAGTGAGCGGGATTCAATGACCCCCGCACTTTCTAACTTTCTTAACGCATTAACAATTACAGATCTTGTAATACCCACTCTGTCTGCAACTTTAGATGCAATAAGTAACCCTTCTTTGCCACCTAGTTCTTCAAAGATATGATCAATGGCTTCGCTTTCTGAATAAGAAAGGGAATTAATAGCCATATTGATTGCTGCTTTATCACGTGCTTCTTGTTCTACCTCGTTATGTTTTTCACGTAGAATTTCCATACCGATAACAGTGGCAGCATATTCACCTAGCACTAAATCATTTTCAGAGAAGTCATCATGAACACGTCCTAGTACAAGTGTACCTAAACGCTCTCCTCCACCTAATAATGGGAAGATTGTTGTTCTGCTATCTTTGAATAAATCTTCATTTTCAGGTGGAAATACTGTAAGTACATCATTAATACTAATATTAGATTGTGTTTCTTTCACGTCCATTAACTTTTCAGTATATTCGCTTGGAATATGTCGATTTTCTAGCATTTGAATAATACGTTCATTTTTTAATAGTTCATTTAAGCTTGAACCTAATATTTTACCTTTTCTTGATACAATAAATACATTCGTTACGGTAACGCTACTAATTGTTTGTGCCATATCTTTAAAGTCTACAGCTATACCTTTATGCTTTTGTAACAGTGTATTTAATTCTCTCGTTTTTGATAATAAACTCATTTTGTCTCTCCTTTATCTTTGGTTTTATAGTATAAACGCGCTTAAATCTTTGTTCGTTGAAATTGATTTTAGTTTGTCGTCAACATACTGTGGTGTGATGTCTACAACTGCATTCGGCATATTAGGTGCTTCGTACGATAAATCTTCTAACATTTTTTCTAATATCGTGTGTAAACGTCTTGCACCAATATTATCAGTATCTTGGTTTACTTGATGTGCAATTTCGGCTAAACGTTTAACTGCTTCATCAGTAAACTTAACTGTGACATCTTCAGTTAATAGTAACGCCTCATATTGTTTAATTAGTGATAATTTAGGTTCTGTTAATATGCTGACGAAATCTTCAACTGATAAGCTTTCTAGTTCTACACGAATTGGGAAACGGCCTTGCAATTCTGGAATCAAGTCACTCGGTTTAGATACATGGAATGCACCTGCGCCTATGAATAGCATATGTTCAGTATTTACAGTACCATATTTTGTTTGAACCATGCCACCTTCAACAATAGGTAAAATATCTCGTTGTACACCTTGACGTGAAACATCTTGGCCAGAATTTTGATTGTTAGTAGCAACTTTATCTATTTCATCAATAAATATAATGCCCATTTCTTCAGCAAGTTTAATCGCTTCTTGATTAGCAGTCTCTTGATCAATTAATTCATCTGCAAACTCATCAGTTAAAATTTTACGTGCTGTTTTAACAGGTACTTCACGTTCAACTTTTTTCTTAGGCATTAATTGGTTCATCATGTCTTGCATTTGTTGATTTTGATTAGTACCTAGCATCCCCATTGCGCCAGGATCTTGTTCAACTTTGATACGAACTTTCTCTTCTTCAAGTTTACCTGCTAACAGTTGTTGCTTAATTTCTGAACGCTTCGTTTTAATTTCTTCAGTTGGTGCTTCTTCTTCATCTTCTTGGTTTTGACCAAAGTTTGGCATATTACCACCAAGTAGAGATTCTAAAGGATTTGAAGATTGACTCGCTTTTTTCTTCATACTTGGTACAAGTAGTTTCACTAATTTTTCGTTAGCTTTTTTCTCTGCATCGTCTTTGACTAATGCTTTTTTCTCTTCTTTTACTAACCTAACAGCAACATCTACTAAATCTCGTACCATACTCTCGACGTCACGACCAACGTAACCTACTTCGGTAAATTTAGTTGCTTCTACTTTAATAAAAGGTGCACCTACAATTTTCGCCATGCGTCTAGCGATTTCTGTTTTACCTACACCAGTAGGGCCAATCATTAAAATGTTTTTAGGTGCAATTTCTTGTTTTGTTTCGTCAGAAAGTAAACTTCTTCTATATCTATTTCTTAACGCTATCGCAACTTTGCGCTTGGCGTCTTCTTGACCTACGATATATTCGTTTAATTTTGAAACTATGTCTTTCGGCGTTAATTTTATGCCATTTTCAACCATAGTAATAATACCCTCCATCTCAAATACAATAAGCTGTTTTGCTTGTTTTCGTGTACGTTAACTATTAATTATTCTATCTATAACTAAGGTTAAGTATTTTTAAAGTTCTTCTACAACTATTTGGTCATTTGTAAATACGCAAATATCGGCAGCAACTTTTAAACTTTCATAAGCCATTTCTTTTGCGCTAAGATTTGTTGCATGTTTTTTCAATGCTCTACCAGCACTCAAAGCATAATTACCACCAGAACCAATTGCTATCAAGTTATCATCAGGTGCAATAACTTCTCCTGTGCCACTGACAACAAGTATAGATGATTGATCCATGACAATTAACATTGCTTCTAATTGGCGTAATTGTTTGTCACCACGCCATTCTTGAGCTAGTTCAACTGCTGCACGTTCTAAATTACCACCAAATTGTTGTAATTTAGTTTCAAATTTTTCAAACAATGTAAAAGCATCAGCAACACTTCCTGCAAATCCTGCTAATACTTTTCCTTCATACAATCTTCTTACTTTTCTCGCGGTTTGTTTCATAATTACTTGTTCGCCTAGAGTAACTTGGCCATCACCGGCCATCGCACAATGTCCATCATGTTGAACTGCAAATATTGTCGTGGCATGAATTGATGTACTCATTCTAATTCTCCTTTTTCGCACGAGGGTGTGCATTTAAATATACTTTTCTTAATTGTTCATTAGAGACGTGAGTATAGCGACCTGTGGTCGACAAATTAACATGTCCTAATAACGATTGTACTGTTCTTAAATCTGCACCTTCATTTAACATATGAGTGGCAAAGGTATGCCGTAGTTTATGAGGGTGTATATCAGTAACACCAGCAGTACGTTTGACTACATCATTCAATACAAAACGCACGCCTCTTTCAGTAATTGGGTCACCTTTCATGTTAACTAATAAGAAATTATGATCACTATTTAATTTAGGTTTGAATTGCGATAGATAGGCTTCAATACTTTGCTTACAAAATTCACCAAAAGGTATAAATCTTTCTTTATCACCTTTACCTAAAACTTTAACACCTGGTGAACTCATATCTAAGTCTTGTTCACGAATGTTTACTAACTCAGAAACACGTATACCAGTTGCATATAATAGTTCTAATATGATTCTATCTCTCAAACCTTTTTTAGCGTCTGTCGACACCGTTTTAAATAAAGCTTCCATTTCTTCTTCATAAAAAAAGTGGGGTAAATACTGTTCTTTTTTTGGATGTACTAGCTGAACAAATGGGTTAACAACACTTTCATCTCGCGTCATCCAATATTCATAAAAACTTCTTAGCGTAGAAATTTTACGAGAAACAGTTGTTCTTTTCAAGTTTTTCGAATATAAAAAACTTAAAAAGTTACGCGCATCTTTATATTCAAATGAATTTAAATCCAAATGTTCTTGTTGTAAAAAGTCATTGAATTGATGTATATCATCATAATAAGACTTTAATGTGTGGTTAGAAAATTGTTTTTCAACTTTTAGCATATAAAGATAAGCTTCTTGAATTTGTTCCACTAGAAAACCCCTCCATCATTTTGCATTGTAGCACATTGTTGGAGGGGACTGCTAAAAATAACTATTAAATTGTGTTCAATTATCAAAATTTTTCGAAGAATAGCCTATTCATCTTTTCAAATTATAATGTTTTTTTATAGTTATCTAAATATGATAATGCTCTATTGGCTAACGTTTCGTAACGTTCTTTTTTATCTTTAATGCGCTGTTCTAAAGCTGGCAACAATCCAAAGTTAGCATTCATAGGTTGGAAGTTTTTTTCATTTTTAGCATGAGAAATGTAGTAAGCCATACTACCCAACATTGTTTCTCTAGGGAAAATAACTTCTGCTTTATCTTGTAATTTATGTGCTACATTAATTCCGGCAATTAAGCCGCTTGCTGCACTTTCAACATAACCTTCAACCCCGGTCATTTGACCTGCAAAATATAAATTTTCTCTACCGTTAAGCGCATAAGTTTCGGATAATACATCTGGTGAATTAATAAATGTATTTCTATGCATGACACCATAACGTACGATTTCTACATTTTCTAAGCCGGGAATTAAACGAATAACGTCTTTTTGTGCGCCCCATTTGAGGTGCGTTTGGAACCCAACAATATTGTATAAAGTGCCAGCTGCATCATCTTGTCTTAGTTGTACGACTGCAAATGGTCTTTTATCAGTTTTTGGATCTTCAAGTCCTACTGGTTTCATTGGACCAAATAGCAATGTTTTTCTTCCACGTTCTGCCATTACTTCAAAAGGCATACACCCTTCAAAATATTTTTCCTTTTCAAATTCATTTGTAGGTGCTACTTCTGCCTCAAGTACAGCATCATAAAAGCGATTAAATTCTTCTTCAGTCATCGGACAATTCAAGTATGCTGCTTCACCTTTATCATATCTAGATTTTAAATAAACTTTATCCATATCTATTGTATCTTTTTCTATAATTGGAGCAGCCGCATCATAGAAATAAAGTTGATCTTTGCCTGTAACGTCAACAATTTCCTGAGCTAACTTATCAGTTGTAAGCGGACCAGTGGCAATGATTGTATAGCCTTCTGGAATACTATTAACTTCTTCATTAAGTACCGTTACATTAGGATGATTTCTCAACGTTTCAGTAATATAACCAGCAAAATCATGTCTGTCTACAGCTAATGCGCCACCAGCCGGTACTCTAGCACTATCTGCCGCTTTAATGATTAAAGAATCTAAACGTCTCATTTCTTCTTTTAATACACCTACTGCGTTCGTTAAAGCATTGCCTCTTAATGAATTAGAACAAACTAACTCGGCAAATTTATCTGTATGATGTGCAGGCGTTTGCTTCACAGGTCGCATTTCAATTAAATTCACTTTTACGCCTCTTTGCGCAAGTTGATAAGCCGCTTCTGATCCAGCTAATCCAGCGCCAACAACGTTAACTGTTTCCATCATGTATTTCCTCCATTACATTAAAATAGCAACTACGACAATGTCAATAGCAATATACTATATTTTGCCGTTAGTTGCTTTAATTTATATCTTTATCAATTACTTCATTAGTAATGTTATTATTTTAACATTACAACGATAAATTGTGACAATATATTTATTTTTGCTCTGCTTCTTTATAATCACAGTTTGAACAAACCACTTGGCTTGCTTTACCTTTTTTACGTTCTACAAGGTACTCATTACATTTAGGACAATCTCTTCCTACTGGTTTATCCCAACTTATAAAGTCACAATCAGGATATTTAGAACAACCATAGAATAATCTGTTTTTCTTAGATTTGCGTTCTACTACTTCTCCTTCTTTACATTTCGGACAAGTAACGCCTATTGATTTAACAATTGCCTTTGTATTGCGACAGTCTGGGAAATTAGAACAAGCCATAAACTTACCGTAACGCCCCATTTTAATTACCATAGGTGCGCCACAAACTTCACAATCTTCCCCAGCTGGTTCATCTTTAATTTCAATTTTTTCCATTTCTTCTTCTGCACGTTCAACATCTTGTTTGAAACTATTGAAGAAATCTCTAATTACTTTTTTCCATTCGATTTCACCTTCGGCAACTTTATCTAATAAAGTTTCCATATTAGCAGTAAAATCTACGTCGATAATTTCAGGGAAATATTCTTTAACTTGTTCATTAACGATTTCCCCAAGCTCTGTAGGTACAAAGCGTTTACTTTCATTTTTAACGTAGTTCCGTTTTTGAATTGTATCGATTGTCGGTGCATAAGTTGACGGTCGTCCAATTTTCAATTCTTCTAATGTTTTAACTAATCGTGCTTCAGTATAACGTGGAGGTGGTTGTGTGAAATGTTGAGAAGGTTCAATATTTGTCGCTGTCACCATTTCTCCTTCGTTTATTTTAGGTAATTTGTTATCTTGTCCGTCGTCACTATCATCTTTAGCTTCAACATATAGCGTCATAAAACCTTTGAACTTAATCGTTTGTCCATTAGCACGGAATTTCAAGTCATTTTGCGTTAAATCCATGGCTACGGTATCTAATATAGCTGGCGCCATTTGACTCGCCACAAAGCGTTCCCATATTAATTTATAAAGACGGTATTGATCTCGCGTTAAATAATCCTTCATTTGGCTAGGCGTACGCAATGTACTTGTTGGTCTTACTGCTTCATGGGCATCTTGGTCACCTTGACCTTTAGACTTACGATTAGAAGTATATTCTTTGCCATATGTTTCTTCGATATATGTTTTTGACTCGGCTTTTGCTTGATCAGATATACGTGTTGAATCTGTACGCATATAAGTAATTAAACCAACGGTACCTTGTTTCTTCAAATCAATACCTTCATATAATTGTTGAGCTAACATCATCGTTTTTCGTGCTTTAAAATTCAACTTACGTGCCGCTTCTTGTTGTAATGTTGATGTCGTGAATGGATTTGATGGATAACGTGTCTTTTCTTTAGTTGTAACTTTTGTTACTTCAAATTGATCGCCATCTAACTGAGTCGTTATTTTTTCAACATCATCTTTATTCGTTAATTTAAATGGTTTGTTTTTTAAATGAAGAAATTTGGCATTGAATTTAGATTTTTTATATCTAAATTCCCCTTCAATTTTCCAATATTCTTCCGGTTTGAAATTTCTAATTTCATTTTCACGGTCGATAACTAAACGTAAGGCAACAGATTGAACGCGACCTGCTGATAAACCTTTTTTTACTTTTTTCCATAATACTGGTGAGATATTATAACCAACTAGTCTATCCAAAATACGCCTAGCTTGTTGTGCATCAACGAGTTCCATCTCAATACCACGTGGATGTTTAAAGCTATCTTTTACTGCATCTTTAGTTATTTCGTTAAATACAACTCTATTTTCACTTGTGTCTTCTAAGTCTAATATGTTAGCCAAATGCCAAGCAATCGCTTCACCTTCACGGTCGGGGTCACTTGCTAAGTAAATATTTTTTGCTTTCTTAGCATGTTTCTTTAAGTCTTTGACAACTGGCCCTTTGCCGCGGATTGTTATATATTTCGGCTCATAATCGTTTTCCTCATCTACACCCATTTGACTTCTAGGTAAGTCTCTTACATGGCCCATTGAGGCGATAACTTTATATTTTTTACCTAAATATTTTTCAATAGTTTTAGCTTTTGCAGGCGATTCAACTATGACTAAATTTTCTGCCAAAGTAGTTCCCCCTTGCATATCTAATTTACAAAGATAAATAATAAACGGTCTAATTTGACTTTGTCAATGTTTTTAAATTACAACTCTATTTTTAGTAACATATTATAGTACACTAATTAAACTAAAATTAAGTAGGAAATGACTAAGAATTCTTATAAGTAGTAACTCAATTACCATAAATTGTTAAATCAATTACATAGCCAAATTAAAATCATCTATTATATCTTCGGGCTTCATAACAATTTTAGCGCCTTGTTGTGCTGCTATCATGTTACCTTCACTCAGTCGATCATAAAATCTACCTGGGATGACGTATACTTCTCTATTTTGGTCTAATGCATATTCTAAAGTAATGTGTGTGCCAGAATGCATTTCAGATTCTGTAATTAATACCCCTTTAGCAATACCGCTGATCAAACGATTACGCTGGGGAAAGTAATATTTTTTAATAGTTGTTTGAGGTGGATATTCACTTATCACTAAACCATATTGTTCAAGTTGATTTCTAGTCGTTCGTGTTATCGCTGGATAATGACGACAATGACCAAATGCTAATACAGCTATTGCTGGCAAACCATAGTCCAAGGCTAGTTTAAGGGCTCTGTGATCGGCACCTTTTGCCAATCCTGATACAATACCTATCTTTTGCTGTAACAATGCTGGATATAAATAATGTAACGCTTGATCTGTATATTCGGTCGCTTTTCTCGAGCCAATAACGCCAAGTAACGAAAAATAATTAAGCAATTTTATATTCCCTCTATAATATAAAATAACTGGTGGATTTGGTATTTCACGTAATAACCTTGGATAACGATAGTCATTAATAGCAATAAAATTCACTTTATCCATGGCTAAGTTTGTTCTTATCTTTTCAGTATTTAAGTTATTAAATATGGTAACTGACGTACTAAGAACTTTACTTTTATGTAATCGGACAAAATGATTTAAGATAGCAAATTGTTCATCTCTCGAGGCCTCTAAAAAATGTGGTGCAATTGCTATGATTTTATATATTTGAAGTGTCGTAAAACCTGCGGCTAATAATTTTAAATAGGTATATTGGGCCATATAAATACCTCCTTTTAATGCCATTATAAAACGTAAAATAAAGTAAACTTATTACATTTTCATTTCTTAATTGTTATCAAAACGTAAGGAGTAATATTCACTAGCCGTTGTTAAAATATTAAAATCATATATAAAAACGCACAAATTCTGGATATGCCAGAATTTGTGCTAAACATAATATATTATTGTTTTACAGTTAATAATTGTTCATATATTCCTGCTTCTTTAGCTGCTTCAATTAGAGTAGTTCCAATTTCTGAAGGAGTATCAGCAGTTTTTACACCACAATCGTTAAGTGTTTTGATTTTTTCTTCGGCAGTACCTTTACCGCCTGAAATAATGGCACCAGCGTGTCCCATACGTTTTCCTGGTGGTGCTGTTTGACCACCCACAAAGCCGACAACCGGTTTGCTCATGTTGGCTTTAATCCATTCAGCAGCTTCTTCTTCTGCTGTACCACCGATTTCACCAATCATAACTACTGCGTGTGTTTCATCGTCTTCATTAAATGCTTTTAATACATCAATAAAGTTAGTTCCATTTACTGGGTCGCCACCAATACCTACAGCAGTCGTTTGACCAATACCTTCTTCAGTTAGTTGGTGAACTGCTTCGTAAGTTAATGTACCAGAACGTGAAACAACACCTACGTGACCTTTTTTGTGAATGTAACCCGGCATAATACCAATTTTACATTCATCAGCTGTAATAACGCCTGGGCAGTTTGGTCCAACTACGCGAGTCTTCTTACCTTCTGAATAACGTTTAACTTTGACCATATCTACAACTGGAATGTGCTCAGTAATACAGATAGCCATATCTAGTTCTGCATCAATACATTCTAAGATAGCGTCTGCCGCGAATGGTGCCGGTACGTAAATTACTGATACGTTTGCACCCGTTTCTTCTTTAGCTTCGTCTACCGTATTGAATACTGGTACACCTTCGACAACTTGTCCACCTTTACCTGGTGTAACACCTGCAACAATTTGTGTACCATACTCTAACATTTGTTTAGTATGGAAAAGGGCAGTAGACCCTGTGATACCTTGTACAATTACTTTTGTATTTTTATCTATAAATACACTCATCTTAGTGCTCCCATCCTTTCCTTACGCTTCTTTAACAAGCTTTACAATTTTTTGTGCGCCTTCAGCCATAGTCGCGGCTGGTTCGATAGCTAGTCCTGATTCTTTAAGAATTGCTTTACCTTCTTTAACATTTGTACCTTCTAAACGTACAACTAACGGCAAAGTAAGTTCTACTTCTTTAACTGCAGCTACGATACCTTCAGCGATAACATCACATTTCATGATTCCACCGAAAATATTTACAAAGATACCTTTAACATTGTCATCACCTAAGATGATTTTAAATGCTTCAGTAACTTTCTCTTTAGTAGCGCCGCCCCCTACGTCTAGGAAGTTAGCTGGATTTCCGCCGAAATGGTTAATTGTGTCCATCGTAGCCATTGCTAAGCCTGCACCGTTTACCATACAACCGATGTCGCCATCCAATGCGATGTATGATAAATCATATTTAGAAGCTTCAATTTCTTTTGGATCTTCTTCTTCTAAATCGCGTAATTCTTGGATATCTTTATGTCTAAACATTGCATTGTCATCGAAATTAACTTTAGCATCTAATGCTAGAACTTCACCATCACCAGTTGTTACTAGTGGGTTGATTTCAACGATTGAACAATCTTTTTCTACAAAAACATTATATAAAGAAATTAAAAATTTCGCAGCTTTATTAATTGATTCTTTAGGAATATTAATATTGAAAGCGATTCTTCTTGCTTGATAAGGTGCTAAACCAGTTACTGGATCAATTGTTTCTTTAAAGATTTTTTCTGGTGTTTTAGCAGCTACCTCCTCAATTTCAGTTCCGCCTTCTTCAGAAGCCATTAACGTAATACGGTCTGTTGCTCTATCAATTACAAACCCTACATAATATTCTTTTTGAATATCGCAGCCTTCTTCAATGTAAAGGCGCTTCACTTCTTTACCTTCTGGGCCAGTTTGATGAGTTACCAATTGTTTTCCTAATAACTCATTTGCGTAACTTTCTACTTCAGATAGTGATTTAGCAATTTTAACACCGCCAGCTTTACCTCTACCGCCAGCGTGTATTTGTGCTTTTACCACATATACATCTGAGTTTAATTCTTTAGCTTTCTCTACTGCTTCATCTGCAGTAAATGCTACGCGTCCTTCTGGGACAGCTACGCCCATGGAACGAAAGATTTTTTTGCCTTGATACTCGTGGATATTCATTCTCCATCCTCCTCTTAGGTTAAGTGCATTTCAATTATAGAAAATGTAAGCGCTATTGTAAACTGTTTGACGCTAGTTATTTGTAATTTATTTTATTTAATAAGAATTGTTAACTATAGATTTAATTGGTTCAAATGTTTTTCGATGTTCCTTTGTAATACCAAATTGGTCTATGCCTTTAAGATGTTCATTCGTTCCATAGCCTACATTTTTACTAAATCCGTATCCTGGATACGTAGCATCAAGTTGGCGCATATAATCATCTCTATGTTCTTTTGCTAGTACACTAGCAGCGGCAATCGATACGCTTCGTGCATCACCTTTAATGAGTGATTGCTGAGGTATATCTATATCCAATTCCATAGCGTCTACAAGCAAATGTGTTGGTTTGTTAGATAAATTTTCTATTGCACGTGTCATTGCAAGTTTAGTTGCTTGATATATATTTAATTGATCTATTTCTGTTACAGACGCCACACCAAAAGCAAAATCTAACACTTCACTTTTTAGTCTATGTTCCATTTCTTTGCGCTTACTTGCCGATAATTTCTTTGAGTCATTTAATCCTAAAAATCGATGTGCTTTATTTAAAATTACGGCACAAGTAACGACAGGACCAGCTAAAGGACCTCTACCTACTTCATCAATGCCACAAATCAATGCTTGTGGTTGAGTTGCCAAAATATTATTTTCAAACTCTGACATAACAGCGTATTGATCAATCAATGCTTGTTCTTTTTGTAATTGCTTCTTCCTAGAAATAATGGCATTTTGTACACCTTTACGTTCATCTTCAACAAATTCGCTTTGATCTATTTCTTCTTCCGTCAAAAATTGAAGTAAAGATGCCTTGACTTCAGCAATACTTAGTTTAGCCAAAATAATCACGCTCGATTTCGCTAAATACATCGAAGGTATAAGTACCTATTTTTGCATTTCTGATTTCATTTATAATAAGCTCAATGACCGCTTCGTAATCCACTTCATTCCCTCTTTGTAACATACCGCGTCTTCGACCAATTGCTTCAAACCAAGCTAAGTTATCATCATCTTTTGCCACATCTACATTGTAATGCTTTACTAAATTATCATAATCATGTTCTTTTAAAAATTCTAAACCATAGATAGCCACTTCATCTAAATGAACAATACTATCTTTAATGGCACCTGTGATACTTAATTTTTTTCCTACTAACTGATCTTCAAATTTTGGCCATAGTATTCCCGGAGTATCTAACAATTGTAATGATTTACCTATTTTTATCCATTGTTGTTGCTTCGTTACACCCGGCGTATTACCCGTTTTAGCAATCGCTCGATTGGCTAATTTATTTATCAACGTAGATTTACCAACATTGGGTATGCCTACTATCATCGCTCTAATTGCACGCGGTTTTAGACCTTTATTACGTTCTCTTGCAAATTTTTCTTCGGTCGCTTTGATTGCAGCTTGTTCAACTTGTTTGAGATTTTTACCATGCTTGGCATCGACAGCAACGGGATAAAATCCTTGTTCTTTAAAATAAGTTTCCCATTTTTCAAGTTCTGCTAAATTTGCCATATCTTTTTTATTTAAAATAACCACTCTTGGTTTTTGTTGTATTACTTCATCAATCATTGGGTTTCTTGAACTATAAGGAATACGTGCGTCTACAAGTTCAAAAACGACATCGACCTTTTTCAATTGTTCAGTCACTTGTCTTTTGGCTTTGGCCATATGACCTGGATACCATTGAATAACCATAACTTTCACCTTTTCTTAGTTTATATTTTCATTTGCACTATATTAATAAGTGTGAGATGTATCTATTTTATTTTAATATGTAACGCTATAATATGATACCATTTCTATAAGTATTTTAAGTTTAGTCACATCGTAAAAGAATGCGCATAAAATTTTATCAACTTATTTTGTAATCTTGCTATAAAGCAACCTTTATATATAAAACTTTGTCGGGAGAAATAATTATGAAACGAAAAGTACTGTATTTGATTGTATTTATTGCCATCGCAATGATTGGCCACAGTTATATTATTTATAGATACATACATGATGGCATACTTTTTACAGGGCCAAATGATGGTTTAGAACAGATGATTCCTATCCAAATGTTTTTATACGATCATTGGAGTCACGGTTCATGGTTCTATGCATCTGATTTTGGTTTAGGTGGCGATTTTTTCACTGATTTAAGTTACTACTTCTCCACTAATATTTTATTTATTTTCAATGTGATCACTGTGTTTATTTTACAACATGTCATTCATGTCGATACAAATAGCGTAGCTTTTTGGACAGCTAACGCATTAGTTATGTCTATACTCAAATCATTTTTAGCATTAGTTGCTACATTTGCTTTTGCCAAATATATCATGCTAAATCGACAAATTGCGCTATTAGCAGCTTCTTTATTCGTTATTTCACCATTGTATTTTAGATTTACTGTATATTGGCCATTCTTTAGTGATATTTTTATTTTATTACCACTACTATTACTCTCGATTGAAAGATATATTCAACAGAGAAAAATTGGTTTGCTACTAATAGTTATAGTGCTATCACTAATAAATAATTTTTATTTTGCATATTACCAATTACTAGTGGGTATTATTTATTTAGCAATACGACTTATTTTCAAACATCAACAAGATATTAAATTGCACTTTCGTGACTATATAACATTATGTATTGTTGCGATTTTAGGTTTAGGTAGCAGTATGTTTTTCTTTTTCCACGGTATCCAGAGCTACTTAGGTAACAGACGAATCCCATTTAACGGACACGTTGATTTATTTGAAAACTTGGATAGAAATACTAATATTTTTTACGATAATTATTTAATTGTCATTCTCTATATAACAATACAAGCACTATTATCTTTTAAATTATATAAACATTTTTATTTTAAATTATTTGCTATTTTGACAATTATTACGATTATTGCCAGTTTCCTTCCATTTGTAGATCAACTTTTTAATGGGATGTCTGCACCACAAAAGCGTTGGCATTTCTTGTTAGCTTTTAATGCAGCTATACTAGTAGGCTTGTATGTTAAATACTTCAAAACCATGTCTATTAAAGGTTATTGCATTACTGCAATACCAGCCATAGCCATTATTTTTTATAGTGCTTGGTCATATCATAATACTGTTGCTTGGGTTTACTTTGTCCCTGTAGTTAGTTTAGTGGGCCTATTAATACTTTTCGTAAAAGAAAGTTATTTTAGAACAAAACTGACAGTAATTTTTATCATTACACTATTTATCTTAAGTTTATTAGTAGTTATTGTATTTATTTATAATCAAATATATTTCCCTGACCATCAACAACGGGCAAATAAAAATTATATTAATGAAAGCATGTACAGCTCACCAATGCAAAGAAACTTAGTGACTTACATGAACAACCATAAACGAGAAGATGAACGTATCGATTGGCGTGTGAATGAACAAGATAATACGCCGATGTATCAACATTTTAAAGGTACTAGTCTGTACTCAAGCATATTCAATCACAACATTTTAGACTCTTATTATGACGACTTAAAAATCAATATGCGCGAAGAATCAGTCAGTCGTTATCAGTCGACAAATGGCCGTCAAAACATTGCTAGTCTATGGTCTGTGCGTCATTTAATGGTTAAAGATTACCAAGATAATGTACCTCGTTATTTCAAAAAAATTAAGCAAGATGGTCAATATGTTATTTACGAAAATAACTATGTCTTACCAGCAGTTAATATTACTAATCATATTTATGACGCATCAAAATTAACTAATCCGATAGATCGTGAGCATGCCATGATTAAAGGTGTCGTTATGAATAATGCAGGTAAAACATGGCAACATCCTGCTCAAAATTTAATCTCACAAAGTAAAATCAAGACAAAGCATATGAAATTATTACCTAAATATCATATTCAAGTTAAAGATAATTCAGGTGAATATGTAATTCATGTCCCTAAGAAAATAACAAAGCGCTATAAAGATTTTTATTTAACACTTAAAGTAAAAAGAGGATTACCTGATAGTAACTATACGGTGAACGTAAATGGTTATATTAACAATCGTTTGTTTAATAACTCAACGTATAAAACAGGCGTCGATACACAATTATATAAAACACAACCAGATAAAAATGGCGATATCCACGTCAATGTAATGCCACGTGGTAACTATAAATTAGAAATCAAAAGTTTATATGGAGAAGATTATAAAGATTTAAAAGCTGCTGCAAGTCGTGACACGCATAAAAACACATATAAAGACATCAATGACGGTATTAAAGTTAACCTCAACCAACATAAAAGCGGCATAGCAAGTATTAATATACCTTATCGCCAAGGAATGCGTGCCTATGTAGATAATAAATCAGTTACGCCTAAAAAGGTAAACTATATGATGACGGGTGTGCCAGTGCATAAAAATGATAAAAGTATTATTATTAAATATCGTCCGCCTTATTGGTATACGATGTGTATCCTGTCATTCATATTTATGATTTTTAGTTATTGTTTTTGGAAATTTTATAATAGCAACCGTTCTTAATATTTAAATAAAAAGGAGCCTTTAAAATGAGGAATTGTACATGTTAAACCGTCTTTGGTCTAATAAGTTAACACGATTTATCTGTATTTTATTGATGGGGATAATTGTGGCGATGCTTATTTTCACACCCTATATTGTCAGATACTTTAAAGATGGCATTATTTTCAGTGGGTTCGGTGATGGTGTCAGACAGATGATGCCATTTCAAATGTATCTCTATCATCATTTCATTCATTTTGATAGCTTTTATGACCATTCCTTTGGTCTAGGCGGCGATTATGTAAAAGATCTTGCTTATTATTACACTACGTCACCTACAACTTATATTAACTTTATTTGTATTTGGATATGTAGCCAAATATTTCACCTACATCCTAATAGCATTATGTTTTGGCCAGGAAATCAACTTGTCGTGGCTTTTGCTAAAACTGTAGTTACATTTATATTAGCTTTTTACTATTTTAATTATTTACAGTTTAAAAAAACTGCTACTTTTATTGCAGCATTATTGTACAGTGGCTCAACAATAGTCATTTATTTTAATTTCACATGGTCATTTTATGGTGACTTATTAATATTTTTACCTTTATCGTTATACGCTATGGAACGTTATTTCAAAGAAAAAAAGTTAGGCTTATTTATTTTTGCAGTCGCATTAACTTTGTTTGCTAATTTTTATTTTAGCTATTTCGAAGCCTTAGTGTTATTTAGTTATTTTATTTATAGAGTAATTTGGAAACATCAAAAAGATATTGTAACGAGAAAACAAAAAATAGTGACATTGATAATTGCTGCTCTATTAAGTTTAATGTCAGCCAGTTGGGGATTTTATACAGGTGTTTCATCATTCTTTGCCAATAATCGCAAACAAAATCCTGATTTTCACATTCCAGCATTCACTGATTTTGAACGCCAAACACATTTTTTCTCTAATGGCTTTTATATAACAGTTACAATCTTTGCATTAGTAGCATTATTATCATTTCAATTGTATCGATATTACTACTATCGATTATTTGCCATATTCACTTGGATCATGCTAATTGGTTCTTTGACACCTTATTTTGATAGTTTATTTAATGGCTTCGCTACGCCAGAGAGACGTTGGATATACGTTTTCGCATTAACTACTGGCGCTTTGATTGGTTTATTTATCCATTATCTTAGAAAGATAACTTTACGTGCTTATCTTTTGACATGTACGCCTGTCATAATAATAATCATGATTGCTCATATGTTAATTCACCACGAAAAGTTAACTTGGATGTACGTATGTCTATTAATTATGTTTTCACTAGGGTTAATTATTGCTCGTAAAAATTTATTAAATAAGCGTTGGCCACTTACTATAGTCATTGTGTTATTTATGGCTCAACAAGCGATTTTAGTAAACGATCATCGTTATAATAATTTAAGGAAATATGAAACAACATTTTCAACATTAAAAAGTCCAAAATATCATAATGCTACACTAGCTAAATCAATTCATAAAATAAATGAGTCACATCGACAAGATCCATTCAATCGAATTGATTTTATGACGACTTTTTCACTGAATACGCCGCTCATCTATCACTTTAATGGCATTTTATTATATTCAAGTATTTTCGATGGAAATATATTGGATTACTACGATAAAACAATGCAAATTAATATGCCGACAGATACTAATAGCACATATCGCTTATTATCCAATCGCGCCAATTTAATGGCTTTATGGAATGTTCAAGATCGCATTAAAAAAACGACTGATCCAAACTTACCTTACGGCTTTAAACATAACAAGATGATTAGGCCGACGAAACATACTCAATTCTTGCATAGTAAAAATACGATTGATTATCCGAGTGCGCATATTACAAATAAGGTCTATAACACGCAAGACTTAAAGTCACCTTTAGACAGAGAACAAGCAATGCTACAAGGCGTAACTTTAACGAATAATCACAACGCGAACACTAACTTTAAGCCGAATAAAAATCTATTATCTTCGGCACATGCATCTTATATTAATGCACATAAAACGAGCAATGATACATTGATAGTTACTAAAAATAATGGTGGCATTCAATATAAGCTACCTGGACATCTAGCTCACAAATATAAAGACATGTATATTTCAATGGACTTAGTATTACGAGCGCCTGATAAACGACATAAGATTTCTGTAAATGAATATTCTCAACAACGCAAAGCACTCACATATAAATATCGACGCGTAGTAAAACCAACCACAATGAGAGTAAAAGCTAATAATAACCTAAACCTTAAACTACCTAAAGGTAAATATAACTATAAAATACACGGCATTTATGGTGAAGATTATAAAACATTACGAACAAGCGCAAAATCACTTACTAAAATTAAAGTCTCACAACAAAGAAATGGCTATACATTGACTAACAATCAGCACCGTAAAGGTTATATTGTACTTCCAATTCCTTTCAGAGATGGTATGAAGGCGAGTGCAGATGGGAAATCTATTCCTGTTACGAAAGGCAATGGTATAATGACTGTGATACATGCCAAACATGGCGAACAGCAAATTAAACTGACTTATCAACCCCCACTGCTATGGCCTTTAATATGTATTAGCATTATTGGTATAGTAGCTAGCTTTTTATTTGTAAGATCGGTGAAAAGACATTAATTAAAAGCACTGTTGCTATAAAGATAGCAACAGTGCTTTTATTTATTATTTTAAACTTTATGCTTCGTAAAATTTATTAAAGACTTCGTCTAAATTTGTTTTGGCTTTGTTTATAACTGCATCTTCACTCATTATGGAAGTCCCTTCAGCCCGAGCTATAAAAAATGCATCGAAGCCCATTATTTCTTCGAACATTTCTTTTAAATAATAATAAGAGGATTCAAGTGGTGTATAACGATCATTGTTTGTATATACTGTACCACTTGCTTGTAGTAATAAAGCTTTATAATTATCAGTCATTAAACCTACAGAACCCTCTTCAGTATATTTAAATGTTTCTCTTGCTAACATAATATTATCCATATAATCTTTCATTCTTGAAGTGATATTAAAGTTATGAAGCGGAGAAACAATTACAATGCGCTGGCATCTTTTAAATTGAGTAAGTAAATTTGCCGAAGTATCGGCTATTATTTGTTCTTCTTCCGTTAAAGGTTGATTAGCAATTTGCTTACCCCATATTTTTAATAATTGTGTTTCTTCAATTCTGGGAAGATCCATATCATATAAATTTAAAACTTCAGGCGCTTCATTAGGAAATGCCGTTGTGAATTTTTCCATAAATAGATCTTTTAATTTAGCCGAAAAAGTATTGTTATTTTTAAAATCAGGATGTGCGTTAATAATTAGTGTGTGCATTAAGATATTCTCCTTTTAATATGATATTATTACTATAAATCTTAAAGGTGTCATTTTACGGCACCATTGAAAGGAAAATTTATGAATAAAGCTGAGCGCTTAAACCAAGAACTCATTTATCTAAGTAATAAACATACTTTTCACTTAAAAGATATAATGGAAGAATTTAATATTTCAAAAAGAACCGCCCTTAGAGACATAGCAGAACTTGAAAGTATGGGCGTCGGCCTATATGTTGAAAGCGGTAGATACGGTGGCTATAAGATTATTAATCAGAATTTGTTAACACCCCTTTATTTTAATAAAAATGAAATTTTAGCAATTTTCTTTGCATTAGATGCATTAAAATTACTTTCAAGTACGCCATTTAAAAAATCATATAAGCAAATTCGTGATAAATTATACTCTACGATTCCTAATAATTTAAAAAGTGACGTTCAAAACACGTTAAATGTGATTCAATATTACAATGCATACCCTATTAACCAATCAGATATCTTAGCAGATATTTTAAGTTCAATACTTAATCAAAATACGATAACTATAACTTACACTCAATTTACTTATAAAGAGCTAGAAGTACAAGCTTATGAATTATTATATAGAAATGGCATTTGGTTCTTCGAAGCTTACAATATTACCGAACAAAAATGGGGTGTATTTAGATGTGATTACATACAACAAATGGTAATCAATAATGCACAAGAAGTATTACTGTCGAGAGAAAAGTTGGAAGAATTAAAATTTATGGACGAGCAAGCTTATCAAAATATATTTTTTAAATGTGAATTAAATTATGCTGGTGTGGAAACGTTTATGAAAAATCACTATCCTAATATGGAGTTGAAATATGAAAATGATACGCCATTTATCATAGGTAAATATAGTGATGATGAATTAAACTATATGACTCATTATTTATTAACTTTAGGTGAAAATGTAAAAATCATCTATCCACAACAGTTAAAAGAAAGTTATTTAAAACAGTTACATGCGATGATTGAACGTTACAATTAATTTCCTATAAAAATACATAAAAAAAGAGCCTTAAAATTAAGGCTCTTTTGCTTGTAGAAAAGCTGATTAGCGAATTTCTGGAATTCTAGCAGCTTTACCACGTAAATTACGTAAGTAGTATAATTTAGCACGACGTACTTTACCGCGACGTTTAACTTCGATTTTTTCGATTTTAGGCGTGTGTAATGGGAAAGTTCTTTCCACACCAACACCTGAAGAAATTTTACGTACAGTGAAAGTTTCTGAAATGCCTCCACCACGACGTTTAATTACTACACCTTCGAATACTTGGATACGTTCGCGCGTACCTTCAATAATACGTACGTGTACTCTTAAAGAGTCACCTGCACGGAAAGAAGGTAAATCAGTGCGTAGTTGTGATTTAGTTACTGCTTCAATCAATTTGTGATTAGTCATTTTCTATTCTCTCCTTCAACCTATGTTCTTGCCTAGACAAATATATAGCAGCGGATCATAGTGATTTTTCGTGTATCGCACACTTGAATTATGTTAGCACATTGTTCGCCGTTTTTCAATCAGTTTTTAAATTTCTAGACGAAACAATGTAAATCAGTTTTGAAAACCAAAATAGTAATTAAAACTATTCATCCGATGATTTTCTAAAGCCATAAAACAGTCTAAATTTATGTTTTTCATAATATGCAGCCGAACTTTTTGTAGCCAATAGTTCAATTCTAGTTGAGGGATATTGTCGATGCGCTTTATTTATTAAAGCTCGCCCCAGTCCGTCACTTCTATACGTCATTTTAACAAGTAATTCACATATAAATAAAGTAATAAATTGATCTGTAATTGTTCTAATATAGCCTAGCACATTATTTTCATTATCAATAGCAACATATGCATTTGACTGATTTAAAGCATTTTTAAACGTTGCTTTATGTTCAACAAGATTATGCCAGCCTTCTTCACTGTTCAATTTATTAATTGCACCAAAATATTTATCGTCGTATGGTACTATATTGCAGTCTATTACCATTGTCGTTTCACCCTAAATATTTGTTATTACTTAGATGACTGCTTGTTATGCTTTTCTATAATTTTTTTATCTGCTTGTGTAAGCTCATAATGTTCTAATAAGTCAGGACGTTTATCATACGTTCTAATAATCTTTTGTTCATGTCTCCAACGTTCAATATTGGCATGGTTTCCAGATAATAGAACGTCTGGCACTTTATAGTTTTTAAACTCTCTTGGTCTTGTATACTGTGGGAATTCTAATAATCCATCTTGGAATGAATCATCCGCATGTGATTGTTGATTCCCTAGCACACCTGGTATAAGTCTGACGATTGCGTCTGTCATGGTCATAGCAGGCAGTTCACCGCCAGTTAATACGTAATCACCCATAGATATCTCATCGGTAACGAGATGTTCCCTAATACGTTCATCATAGCCCTCATAATGTCCACAAATAAAGACGAGATGTTCTGACTCACTTAACTCTTGTGCAATTTGCTGACTAAATGGTCTCCCTTGCGGACACATTAATATCACGCGTGTATTTTCATTATGTTCGATCGATTCCATTGCATTAAAGACAGGTTCTGGTTTTAACACCATACCTTGCCCGCCTCCAAATGGATAATCATCAACTTGTTGATGTTTGTTTTGTGCGAAGTCTCTAAAATTAATCGTATTAACTGACAGTACATTTTTATCCTGTGCTCTTTTTAAAATCGAATGATTTAACACACCATCAAACATTTCTGGAAATAATGTTAAGTAATCTATGCGCATTAATCTAACAGTCCTTCCATTGGAGTGATTACGATTTTTCTACCTTCAACATCTACGGATTTAACAACGTCAGCAATGTAAGGTATTAAATATTCTTTATCACCTTTAACCACCCAGACATCATTTGCGCCTGTTTCAAATATTTCTATCACTCGACCTATAGGTGTTTCTTGTTCATCGAACACTGTACAACCTATAATATCGGAATAATAATACTCATTTTCGACTAATTCAATGTCTTCATGTTCACGTTCTTGAAGTAACACTTCATTTTTTAAATATTCAATGTCATTAATATTATTAATGCCTTCAAATTTCAACATATGAAAACCTTTATGAACTCGATACGAGGCAATAGTTAATGCTATATTGTCACCGTTGCGTTCAATTGTCAGTACTTCTCCTGGTTGAAAACGGGTTTCTGTAAAATCAGAATTTGATTTTACTTTGACCTCTCCTTTAATTCCATGTGTATTTACTATAGTGCCAACTTCAACTTTCATATTTTTTCCTCCGTAAATAAAACGCTATATATTCAAGTACATTTAATAAAATAATCATGTAAATTATACCATTATGTTAAAACTTTGAATATGTACTATAAATAAAATAAGGGGAGCGAGAAAAAATCTTTTTAAAAAGATGATTTTGTATTCTCCCCGGAATAAATGACTAGAGTAAAAACTTGATCCAAGCACATTTTCTATTCATTCATCTACTGCCAATATAAAAATAGAGTCTGAAGACAATATAATGTCCCAGACTCCTATTTATTACTAGTTGAAATCAACTTATTTTTGTTCGTCGAATTTTTTCAAGATGCCTTCTCTTGATAAAATGTTACGTACTGTATCAGTTGGTTTCGCACCATTTTTTAACCATTTAAGCGCTAGCTCTTCGTCGATTTTAACTTCTGGTGCATTTACATTGTTAGGGTTGTATGTACCAACTTGTTCGATGTTACGACCATCACGTGGCGCGCGAGCATCAGCTGCTACAATACGGTAAAATGGGTTTCTTTTAGAACCTAAACGTGTTAAACGTAATTTAACTGCCATAATTATTTCTCTCCTTTAAATCTTTAATGTTTTATTTTTCCACAAGCAATAATATAACAGTTTCCAATTACTTTGTAAAGAGTTTTCTCTTTACCATATATAAAAACAACAGATCTTATCAACTACGGAAAATTAATTATATTGTCATTTCTCTAAAAATATTGATTTTATACCCTTTTAGTTACTTAGTGAAGTTTTTAATAAAGGCAATTTCTATTAATTTAAAAATAGAAATTGCCTTTTAATATTATTTGTATTAACTCTGATATTAATCAAATTAAAATGGTAAGTTCATGCCTTTTAACATATTTTCCATTTGTTGGCGTTTGCCTTTTTTACCTTTGCCGCCACCAGAAAATTGTTTCATCATTTTTTTCATTTCGTTGAATTGTTTCATCAAACGGTTAACTTCTTGCAGACTACGTCCAGATCCGCTTGCAATACGTTTTTTACGTGAAACGTTTAGCGTGTTTGGATCATTTCTTTCGCTCGGAGTCATCGATTGAATAATCGCTTTAATATGATCGATTTGTTTTTCGCTCATATTTAAGTTATCTAGGCCTTTCATCTTATTCATACCCGGTATCATTTTCATAATATCGTCTAAAGGCCCTAGGTTTTTAACTTGATCTAATTGTTCTAAAAAGTCATCTAACGTAAATGAAGATGAACGCATTTTTTGTTCTAAATCTTTAGCTTTATCTTGGTCTACGTCTTGTTGTGCTTTTTCAATTAAACTTAAGACGTCACCCATGCCTAGAATCCTTGAAGCCATACGTTCTGGATGGAATGGTTCTAGTCCGTCTAACTTCTCACTCATACCTACGTATTTAATTGGTTTTTGTGTCACAGAGCGGATAGATAAAGCAGCACCACCACGTGTATCACCGTCTAATTTAGTTAAAGTAACACCTGACAATTCAAGTTGCTCATCAAATGATTGCGCAACATTAACGGCATCTTGACCTGTCATCGCGTCGACAACAAGCATGATTTCGTTAGGTTTTGTAATCTCTTTAACGTCTTGCAACTCATTCATAAGTGCTTCATCAACATGCAGTCTACCTGCCGTATCAATAATGACAAAGTCTAAATGTTCTTCTTTTGCATGCTTTATCGCATTATCAACGATTTGTTGTGGTTTTACTTGGTCACCTTCACTGTATACGGGCACATCAATTTGTTTACCTACAGTTTGAAGTTGATCGATTGCTGCTGGACGATAAATATCGGCAGCAACTAACATCGGTTTTTTGTTATATTTCTTACGCATTAATAATGCTAATTTACCCGCAGTTGTCGTTTTACCGGCACCTTGTAAACCAACCATCATCACAACTGTCGGTGGTTTATTCGCCATTGTAATCGTACTATTCTCTCCACCCATAAGCTGAGTTAATTCATCTTGTACAATTTTAATGACTTGTTGTCCAGGTGTTAATGATTTCATAACATCTGAACCTAATGCTCGATCTGACACTGTTTTGACAAAGTCTTTTACAACTTTAAAGTTAACGTCGGCTTCTAATAAAGCTAATCTTACTTCACGCATCATCGTTTTGATGTCAGCCTCAGTTACTTTACCTTTGCCACGTATTTTTTGCATCGTCCCTTGTAAACGTTCGGACAATCCTTCAAACGCCATATCGATTACCTCCTTTTTAATCTATTTGTTCTAGTGTTTTAATTGCTTCTAACACTTTTTCAGAATCATTTATATGTTGTTTTATTTCTTCATACAATGCTTGTCTTTGCTCAAAGTTTTTATAAAGTCCTAGCTTAGTTTCATAATCTTCTACTAAGTCGCCAGTTCTTCTTATATTATCATAAACTGCTTGTCGACTCACTTCAAAAGTATCAGCAATCTCACTTAACGAATAATCTTCTAAGTAAAATAATTGTAAATAGTTACGTTGCTTTTCTGTTAATAGCGCTTGATAAAAATCAAATAAATAATTCATACGTAACGTCTTAACGAGATCATTTTGAGCCATCTGTTGAGCCCTCTTCATCCATTGTTGAACTTTCATCTGTATCTTCAGGAAGTTCATCCACATTTTCTTCAATCATATCGGCAAATAAACCATAAACATAACTTTCTGGGTTGAATGGCTGTAAATCATCTAGCTTCTCGCCTAGTCCAACGTATTTAACCGGAATATGCAATTCATTACGTATCGCTAAGACGATACCACCTTTTGCTGTACCATCTAATTTAGTTAAAACGATACCTGTAACATTTGTTACGTCTTTAAATGAGCTAGCTTGTGATAAAGCATTTTGCCCCGTTGTTGCGTCTAAACATAATAATACTTCGTGTGGTGCATCAGGTATAGAACGTCCGATTACACGTTTTACTTTTTCTAATTCATTCATTAAATTAGATTTATTTTGTAATCTTCCGGCGGTATCACAAATTAAAATATCTACACCTTTATTTTTAGCAGCATTGATAGCGTCATACATTACTGCTGCTGGGTCAGAACCTTCAGCTTGGCTGACGACTTCAACACCGACACGTTCGCCCCAAACTTTAAGTTGTTCGATAGCACCGGCTCTGAATGTATCACCTGCTGCTAACATCACTTTTTTACCTTCAGCTTGATAACGGTGTGCTAATTTACCAATCGTTGTCGTTTTACCGACACCATTAACACCAACCATTAAAATGACGTTTAATCGATCGTCTTCTAGATTCATCACTTCAGAGTGTTCACTATCTTGGTGATAGATTTCTACTATTTTTTCGACGATAACTTCACGTAAATCTGCCGTTTCTTGAATATTTCTACGACGTGCTTCATCACGTAATTCATCTACTAATTGCATTACAGTATTAAAGCCTACATCGGCTGTAATTAACATTTCTTCCAATGCTTCGAAGAAATCTTCATCCACTTTACGATATTTAGCAATTAAATTGTTTAACTGTTCTTGGAAGTTTTGACGAGATTTTTCTAAACCGGCTTTGAATTTCGCACCTAGTTGTTGTGCTTCTATTTCTTCAAAGTCTTCAATAGATATCATACCATCTTCGTCAAAATCTGCTTCTTTTAACTTTTTAGGTTTCTTTTTAGGTTTTTCCTCTGTCGACTCAACTTCACTGTCATCTGTCAATGAAGTGTCGAGTTGATTTTGGTCTTCTTGTTGGTCTGCCCCTGAGAATTTATTTTTTAAGCGTTTGAAAAAACTCATGCTTGTTCCTCCTTCATTACTTCATCAATCGTATTTAAGTTCACACTCACAAGTTTAGAAACTCCTGATTCTTGCATTGTAACACCATATAGTCTATCGGAATATTCCATTGTCCCTTTTCTATGCGTGATAACTATAAACTGCGTTTGATCAGATAAATTATTTAAATAATTTGCATATCTAATAACGTTTGCTTCATCGAGCGCCGCTTCTACTTCGTCGAGTATTACAAATGGTGCAGAACGCACTTTTAATATGGCAAATAACAATGCAATAGCACTTAACGCTCTTTCTCCACCACTTAATAATGACAAGTGCTGTAGCTTTTTACCTGGTGGTTGCACTATAATATCAACCCCTGCAGATAAATAATCATCATCAGTTAAGCGTAGCTCTGCCTGCCCGCCACCAAATAAAGTTTTAAATACTTCGGTAAAGTGGCCTTGTACAGCATGGAAAGTTTCTTTAAAGCGATCTTTCACTTCTTGGTCCATTTCAGCAATAATTTGTTCTAATGTAACCTTAGCCTCTCTTAAGTCTGTACGCTGTTCATTTAAAAAAGTATAACGTTCGTTGATTTCTTCAAATTGTTCAATAGCATTTAAATTAACTGGGCCCAGTTCTTCAATAGACATTTTTGTTAATTTAACTTTTTTACGTAACGTATCTATGTCTTCATCTAATTCATATAAATCTTTCGCACGTTCAAAAGTTAAATGATACGTCTCACTTAAATGATCGATTGCATGATTAATTAATACATCAAGTCTAGATTGTTCTGATTTAATATCTTGATAGCTATTTTCGATAGATAAGATATCTCTATGTGCTTCTTGTAATAAAGCATCAGTTTCTTCTACCGTATCATTTAACTGACTTCTTTGTTCTTTTATTTCTGCCAGTTTAGCAGTTAACGTTTCTTTCTCCGCCTTACTGTCATCGATATTTCGTTGCACGTTATCAAACGCCTTTTGACCTGTCATATCTTCAGAATTAAAGAAATTAATTTGTTCTTCAATCTTCTGCTGCTGCTCTTTTGCTGAGGTTAATTGTTTACTTAAGCGTTCTTCTTCTTGACGTTGACTCTTCAATCTTTCTTTAACTACGGCTAAATCAGATTGTTTTTGATGTAATTGTTGTTGCGTTTGCGTAGTATTTTCTTTACCCTCTTTTGATAATTTAGTATAAACATCAATATCTTTCTCTAATTGTTGTAGTGAGGAGTGAATTTCCTCTAGCTTTTGCTTTTTATCTGCTAAAGTTTGGCGACTCGTCTCACTTTGGTAACCATCATTTTTTTCAAATTCGAATTCTTCGTGTTCATTTTTGAGATGACTTTCACTTTTTCGTAATTTATCTAACGCAAGCTCATGTTCGTGAACGTCTTGTTTCACCTTATTATACTGCTGACTCAAATCAAAATAAGATTCGCTTAAGCCATCTGATTTTTCTTTTAACGATTTATACTCTTGTTCAAAATTAACTGTCTGTCTTTGATAGTCTTCCAGTTGTTTACGCATAGAATTAAGTTCATCTTTTTGAGCTAAAATACTTTTCGTTTTTCTGTCGCCACCACCTGTCATAGATCCGCCAGGGTTAACTATATCTCCATCTAAAGTAACAATTCTTGTACGGTAACGAATGGCTCTTGCTAATTCATTAGCATGTTTTAAATCATCAACTATTATTGTGTTACCTAATAAGTTCTGAATGACCTTTTGATATTTATCATTTGTTTCCACGCCTTCAGCTGCAATCGTTACAAAACCTTCAGATTGTTGTGCAGACTGACGAATATCCATAGCTAATTGTCGTGATTGTACAACATTTAACGGTAAAAACGTTGCCCGTCCTAAACCATTTTGCTTTAAATATTGTATCGCCGCGCGTCCATCTTTTTCATTATCTACGATGATGTGTTGTAATGAAGCACCTAATGCAGTTTCAATCGCTTTTGTTAAATTTGAAGGTACTTGAATAATTTCAGCCACTGCACCATGAATACCTGATAGTTTTTGTTCTTTAGCTTTCAAAATATGCTTTACACCATTGAAGAAATAACTATAGTCTTCTTGTTGTGTTGCAATGCTATCAATTCGAGATTTTAACTTCTCATTATATCTATAAGCTTGATGTAATTTATCTTCATATTCAGTTTGTTGTTGTTTCGTTGCAGTTAATTGCTTTTCACAAGATTTCAATTCGTTATCTAGCTTATTTAATTCACGTTGCTTTTGGTCATACTGTTGTTGCTTATCGTTAATTTCACTTTGCAGTTCTTTTAGTTGATTATAAGCTTCAAGTAATCGTGAGTCTAATCTAGATTGCTTGCTTTCATTTTCTTGAATTGTATGTTCTAAAAAGCGAATATCGTTATTTACATCAGATTGTTCTGATATCAATGTATAATATTCGTCTCTTATTGCTTCTAATTTTTCGTCATGTTGCTCATCAGAAACGTAAAGTTGTGATTCAATTTGTTCGATTTCTTTAGTTAATTGTTGTTGTTGCTTACTTAATGATGTACGTTGCTCTTGTGCTTTTACAAGTTCTTGTTGTAACTGTTCGATTTGTTCAGCTACATTTGCTTGTTCTTCTTCAAAACGCGCATTTGTTTCGGATTGATTTTTTTTACGCTCTTCTAAAACGTTAAGTTGACCCGTAAATTTTTCAACTTCTTCAGTTGCTTTTACTAATTTATAGTTTAATGATTCAATTGTGTCATCTAATTGATGACGTTCAGCTTTATACTTAGCAATCGCATTTGAATGTTGCACTTTTTGCGCTTCTTTTGTTTCTTGTTGGCTTTTAAGATTATTTAAATTGTTGTCTAATTTATTAATGTTGTCATTGTATTGCTCGATATCGTGCACAGTTACAAGTACATCGCTTTTTTCCATTTCTTTAGACAAATGCTTATATTCTTTTGCAATTGCCGCTTCTTCTCTCAGTGGTTCTACGCGTCCTTCTAAATCGTATAATATATCCTCAACTCTAGTTAGATTGTCTTCAGTTTGGTCTAACTTTTGTACCGATGCAGTTTTACGTTTTTTATATTTTAATACGCCTGCAGATTCTTCTAGTATTTGTCTTCTATCAATGGGTTTCGCATTCAGAATTTCATCCACTCTACCTTGAGAAATAATACTGAAGGCTTCTTTACCTAAACCAGAATCTAAAAATAGATCAACTATATCCTTTAAACGCGCTTTATCATTATTTAAAAAATATTCACTATCGCCACTTCTATAAAGACGACGCGTTACAACAACTTCTTGCTCATCAATTTGTAGTTTGCCAGATTTATTATCCAATTTAAGTTTAACTTCGGCATAATTTTGAGCTTTACGATGCTCTGCGCCTGAAAATATAATATCTTCCATTTTAGCACCACGTAAAGATTTGGCAGATTGTTCACCTAATACCCATTTGATGGCATCAGTTATATTACTTTTTCCACTACCGTTTGGACCTACAATCGCCGTTACACCTTTGTCAAAATGTACGGTCGTATGTTCAGCGAATGACTTAAAACCAAACGTATCTATCGATTTTAAATATACCATGCTATTCTCCTTAATACATTACCAACTCTACATAAGAGTCTTCACCTATTTGTGCTAAATATTTATATCTATTTCAACACCTTAAACTTTAGTTACCATCGTTTTGTAGGCACTTTCAGCAGCCTTTTGTTCAGATTCTTTTTTAGTCTTACCTTTACCTTCTGCTATAGCTGTGTTTTCTAAGATTACTTCTGAAGTAAATAAACGATGATGTGCAGGGCCTTCCTCTTTGATGAGTCTATAAGTTACATCACCTTTATTTTGTTGGTGTACAAATTCTTGAAATTGAGTTTTAAAATCGATAACACCATCAAGTTCATCATCTTCAGCAAAAGGAAAAATGACATGTTGGGCAAAATACCATACAGATTCTAATCCTTGATCTAAATATAATGCACCTACAAAAGCTTCGAAAGCATCTGAAACTAATGAAGGTCTCGTACGTCCACCTGTTTTCTCTTCGCCTTTACCTAGTAAAATTAATTCATTTAATTGTATTTTATTGGCAAATATTACAAGTGAGGGTTCACATACTATTGTTGCACGCATTTTTGTCAGGTTACCTTCTGGTAAATCTGGATATTTATCAAATAAGTAGCGTGAAACCGTCAATTCTAATACCGCATCTCCTAAAAATTCTAATCGTTCATTATGGTCTAACCGATTCATATTAAAATCATTAATAAAACTTGAATGAGAAAACGCTTGTTGGTATAACTCAACATTGTTATAAGTTAAGTTTAATTGTTCCATCTTTTGTGCAAACCTATCTTTGAAGTCATTAATTATATCTATCTTTTTGTTGTTGCTCAATCTCTTTCCTCCTAAACTTATTAAACATGGTCATACATATATAATTTTACGTTAAAACAAGGGAAAACTAAAGGGAAACCTATAGTAATTCTTTATCTATTAAGTTGTTTCATTTCAAAAACTAAAGTCAATAAAAAATCTGAACCGCAAGGAAACGGTCCAGATTTTAATTTATTATTTTTCAAGACTGTTAATGAAGTTAACAGCGTCACCAACTGTGTTGATTTTTTCAGCTTCTTCATCAGGAATTTCAGTACCAAATTCATCTTCTAATTCCATTACTAATTCAGCGATATCAAGTGAGTCAGCACCTAAATCGTCTTTAAATGATGCATCAGCAGTTACTTTATCCGCATCAACACCTAATCGATCAACGATGATATCTTTTACTTTATCGAAGTTTTCCACGTCGATTCACCTCCTTTAAAAAGAATATACATAGACTTTATCATTTTCCCATTTTATACGGGGAAATACAAGCGTTATTTCACCCATTTAGTCGTTAAATTTCAGAAAACGATGTGGCTAAGTCGTATTATAAAGGTAACTATTATTTTTAACAATAATAGTTCCACTTACATGTACATACCACCATTGACATGAATTGTTTGGCCTGTAATATATTTAGCTTTATCTGATGCCAAGAATACAACAGTATTAGCAATATCAGTATCGTCACCAAATCTTGAAAGTGGGATTTGCTCTAACATTTGTGATTTCAATTCTTCGCTTAAAGCATCTGTCATATCTGAAACGATAAATCCAGGCGCTACCGCATTAACCGTAATGTTTCTAGATGCTAATTCACGTGCACTAGATTTAGTTAAACCGATTACACCTGCTTTAGTTGCAACATAGTTAGCTTGTCCTGGGTTACCTACAGCACCTACAACACTTGATAAGTTAATAATTGAACCACTTTTTTGACGTAGCATTTGTGGCGTTACTTTTTGAATACAATTAAAGACACCTTTTAAATTTGTATCAATAACATCGTCCCATTCTGATTCTTTCATACGCATTAATAAATTATCACGCGTGATACCTGCATTATTTACTAAAACATCCACTGAACCAAATTGATTTACAACTTCTTTAATCATTGCTTTAACTTCATTACCGTCAGCGACGTTTGCTTGAATTGCAAAACTTTCTACATTTTTCGCTTTAATTTCTTCTACAACTGCTTCCGCTTTTTCTTTACTTCCTGCGTAGTTAACTGCTACATTATAGCCTTCTTCAGCTAATTGTAGCGCTATACTACGTCCAATGCCTCTTGAAGCTCCAGTTACTAATGCACTTTTAGTCATTTTCATTCCATCCTTTTACATCTTCAATAGTTTGAATTGAAGTTAATTTTACGTCTCTATTGATTTTCTTAATCAATCCAGATAAAACTTTACCTGGTCCAACTTCGATAAAATGGTCAACACCTTGATCAATTAACCATTCTGTAGATTCAATAAATTGTACAGGCGAATATAGTTGCTTAATCATATTTTGTTTTATTACAGAGCTATTAGTCTCTGGTTGAGCATCAACATTTTGCACGACTGGGAACTGTGCGTCATGCCATTCAAATTGCTCAATATATTCAGCAAATTGTTCTTCTATTACTTGCATCATTGATGAATGGAAAGGACCTGAAACAGATAGTGGCATAACACGTTTAGCACCTAATGATTTACCTTCTTCTGCAAGTTTGTCTATTAATGTTTTGTGTCCAGATACAACAATTTGTCCTGGAGCATTAATATTAGCAGGTTCTATAATTTCATTATCAGTCGATAATTTTTTACAAATAGCATCTACCTCGTCGTAATCCAGCCCAAGTACAGCAGCCATGCTACCGACACCATTAGGAAAAGCTTCTGCCATAAGTTGACCACGTTTTCTTACAATTTTTACTGCATCTTCAAATTTTAATACGCCACTAGCTACTAAACTTGAATATTCTCCAAGGCTGTGCCCCATAGTATAGTCTGCATTTAAGTTATTTAACGCCTCATACAAAGCGACACTATGCGTTAGTAAAGCTGGTTGTGTATTTTCTGTTAGTCCTAATTTGTCCTCACTATCAGTAAACATTGTTTCTAAAATATCAAAGTCTAGTTGTTGTGCAGCTTGATCCAATACTGCTGTAGCATTGCTATCAACGTTATATAAATCATGCGCCATGCCTACTTTTTGTGACCCTTGTCCTGGGAAAATTACAGCTGTTTTACCCATATTATTCACCAACCGTTTCTCTCATAGTTTTAACAATCTCTTGTTCTCCGGCAATTTTAGCTTGTCTAATTGCAGAGTAAAATGCTTTAGCACTTGAACTACCATGTGCTTTTACAACGATGCCGTCTAAGCCAAGTAATACTGAACCACCGTATTCTGCATAGTCCATTTTACGTGTTAAACCTTGTAAGTCTTTACGTAATACTAAAGCTGCCATTTTGTTTTTGAAACTACTTAATAGTGTTTCTTTAAACATTTTGCCAAAAGCTTTGGCTACGCCTTCAAGATTTTTTAATATCATATTACCAGTGTAACCATCTGTAACGATAACATCGGCAGCATCTTCCATTAAACCTTTAGCTTCGACATTACCATTAAATTTAAAGTCATTTTGTTCTTCCATTAAATTAAATGCTTTTTTAGTTAAGGCATTACCTTTTGCTGCCTCTGTACCAATATTTAATAAACCAACAGATGGTTGTTCAATGCCACGAATCTTCTGAGCATAAATACTTCCTAATTGAGCATATTGTAATAAATGTTCAGCTTTTGCATCAGCGTTCGCACCGACGTCCATGAAGACGAAACCTTTACCTGATGTTGTCGGTAATGTAACGACTAAAGCGGGTCTCGACACGCCACTAATACGGCCAACAATAAATAATCCAGCTGACATTAAGGCACCTGTATTACCTGCCGATACACAACCGTCTGCCTCGCCTGATTTAACAGCTTCCGCCATACGAACCATAGAACTATCTTTCTTTCTCTTTATTGCTCTTACTGGTTCATCTTCCATTGTAATTTCTTCAGTACAATGTCTGACTTCAACACGTCCGTGGTTTAAATTACATTGATCTTTATCACCAAATAATATAATCTCTAAATCTTTAAAATCATTAACTGCTTGTTCTACAGCTTCAAGTACAATTTGAGGTGCATCGTCGCCACCCATCATATCAATTGCAATTTTAACCATTTATTTCATCCTCACTTGTATAATACATTTTGAAAGTGCCACCAAAAACTTGTTGCTCTTTAACGTATGATTTCACTTCAATAATATAATATTTTTCTCTATATTCTACAACTTGTGCTTCTGCAGTTACGATATCATTTAATTTAACTGTTTTTACAAATTTAATATTACTTTCTTTTGTTAAAACGACTGGTTTATGTATTAAAGCGACACATAATGAATTGGCTTGAGCAAATAGGACATGTCCTCTAGCAATTAAATTACGAGAAAAAACTGAATCTTCTCCTATATTAATAATAGATACTGCATGTTTATCTGGCTCTACGTTTATAACGTCACCAATGATTTCGCTCCCATCAATCGACCGAATTCTATCATGATTTTCTTTAGCAACATTTTTAATTCGTTTGCGTAATTCTGGAATATTCAAGTTGGTGCGATCTAAGCGTATTGTTTGAATACTTACGTCAAACTTTTCACTTAAATCCAAGTCAGTAATGAAGGGATTGCGTTCTATTTCTTTTTTAATTGAGTCACGTCTTGCTTGCTTTTTTAATTTCACAAAAACCCTCCTTAATTATTTTTTAGTACCAAGTCTTAAACATTCCTAACATATCATAACACTTTCTATTTTAAATGCTCAACAATTATGTGATTTATTTATTTCTCAGGCTAATTTAATACTTAGTTTATTTTCAAATTAACAATACTTACTTAAACTTATTACTCATAATATTTAACTTTCATCCTTACAGACCATCTATTATTATGCATATGCTTAAAAATATGTATAATTCAACGAATACTATTATATACTGCAAAATATTAATAATTAAAGTTAACAACTTTTTTCTATTATACGGGCAATATGAAGAAAGTTTGGGCATGTACAATGGCTACTTGTATGTTACTCGCTTTATCTACTAACTATGCTAACGATGCTGAGCAGTCACAATCGAACAGCATTATCGCTATAGATAAAGCATAAAATGATGTAGCCGTACCCAAATAAATTCACCTCAACAGCATTAAAATACACACTCAAAACATAGTGTCTCAAGCGTGTATTTTTATTATTATAATTAATCAAAACTCGTATAAAGTAAATTACGTTCTATAAAATGTCTCAAACGTTCATATTCTCTCGAGAAAAAGGCGCCAGATTTAATTAATTCTGCGGCTTCATCTCTTGCCACTTCTAACATTTTATAATCTTCTACTACGTTTGCAACTAAGAAATCAGGCAACCCACTTTGCTTCACGCCAAAGAAATCACCAGGTCCTCTCATTTCAAGGTCCCGTTCACTCAATTCAAAGCCATCAGTCGTTTGCGTCATGATATTCATACGCTCAATACCGACTTCAGTTTTTGGCGATGCAATTAACACACAATAACTTTGTTGATCACTTCGTCCTACACGGCCTCGTAATTGATGAAGCGTAGATAAACCAAATCGATCTGCATCATAAATCATCATGAATGTTGCATTTGGTACATTGACACCTACTTCTACAACAGTCGTTGACACAAGTATGTCTATTTCATGATCACTAAAGCGTTGCATCACAGCATCTTTCTCATCGCTAGATAATTTACCGTGTAAAATACCTACGCGCTGTTCCCCATAATAATCTTTCAATGATTCAAATAAAGCAACGACGTTTTGTACGTCTTCTAAATGCTCTGAACTTTCAATAAGAGGGCATATAACATAAGCTTGTCTCCCTTTTTTAAGCTCATTGGTCATTTGATTTAACACGTCTTCATAGGCTTCATGTTTCGACCAACTCGTGATGATAGGTTTGCGCCCACGCGGTAATTGTTTAATTGATGAGACATCCATTTCTCCAAATACCGAAATCGCCAACGTTCTTGGAATAGGTGTAGCCGTCATAAATAATACGTTCGTCATTGCACCTTTTTCTCTTAACAATTGCCGTTGATTTACACCAAATCGATGTTGCTCATCGGTAATAACTAACCCAACGTTATTAAATACAACATCTTCTTGTATTAGCGCATGCGTACCTATCAAACAATCTATAGTGCCTTCTGACAATTGTTGTAATAAGACTTTACGTTTTTTTCCTTTGACCGAACCTGTTAGTAATGCTACGTTCATCGTGTCACCAAATAAATCTACGAGGCTCTCTGCATGTTGTTCGGCTAATATTTCTGTAGGTACCATTAAGGCAGATTGGTACCCCGAAGTTTTCAATGCATACATACATATTGCAGCTACTACTGTCTTACCCGATCCTACATCACCTTGCAATAATCGATGCATTCTAATCGGCGCTTTTAAATCTCTAAATATTTCATTCACACTCTTTTTTTGGGCGTCAGTTAATTCAAATGGCAAATTATTAATAAACTGTTTTACTTTATCGATATCATAGTCGATTTCAACCGCTTCATCTGAAGTCTTTTCTAATCTATTTAGCCATTGCATTCTTAGTTCAAATAAAAATAATTCAGTAAAAGCATAAGTTCGCCTTGCTTTTAATAACGATTGTTTATCAGTCGCAAAATGTAAGGCTTTCACTGTTTGTTCTAAAGTTTCAAGTTTGTATTTATCTCTTAAATCTTGAGATAACCATTCATGTATAGTAACCTCATCTATCACTTGTCGAATCATATCACGCAATGGCTTTTGTTTAATACCTTCTTTGATTCTATACACGGGTTCAAACTGTTCATTTTCATTTATGTTTTCTTCATTGAAAAACATTCTATTGCCATTAATCTCTTGCTTGTTACGTATCCATTTCCCTTTTACAATCACTTTACCGTGTAACTCAATTTTCTTTTTCAAATACGGTTGATTAAAAAATACACATTTAACTGCTATATTGTTCACCATTAAATGAACGGTCAATTTGGATTTATTTCGGCCAAAAAAAGCGACAGTTGGAGATGAGTAAACTTCACCTACAACTGTCACTATAGATTGATCATCAGCCTCAGTTAAGTCAATTATAGTATTATCTTCATAACGTGTTGGTAAGTATAAGATTAAATCCTCAACTGTATTAATATTAAGTTCATTTAACACCGCCAACCGTTTAGGACCCAAACCCTTGATTTCAGATAATGGAAATGGACTTTCTATTAAATTGACTTTTGACATAATTAATCACCAAATATTTCTTGTTTCAAACGTTGCCCAGTTGGAGTACCTGCAAGTCCTCCACGACCTGTCTCTCTTAAAGCAGAAGGCATTGTTTGTCCTATTTTATACATTGCTTCAATGACTTCATCCGTTGGAATTCTAGAAGTAACGCCTGCTAATGCCATATCAGCAGAAACAATCGCATTAGATGCGCCCGCAGCATTACGCTTAACACACGGTACTTCAACTAAACCAGCAACTGGATCACATACTAAACCTAGCATATTTTTTAAGCAAATTGCAAAAGCTTCAGCTGATTGTTGTGCTGTGCCACCAGCTAATTCAACAGTTGCAGCTGCTGCCATCGCTGCTGCAGAACCTACTTCTGCTTGGCAACCACCAGCCGCGCCTGAAATTGAGGCGTTGTTAGCCACTACAAATCCAAATGCGCCAGATGTTAATAAGAAATTTAACATATCTCTCCTTGAAGGATTTAGTCTTGGTTTTAGTCCAAATAATACACCTGGTACGACCCCCGCAGAACCGGCAGTAGGTGTCGCACATATTTTACCCATCGCTGCATTAACTTCGTTTGTTGCAACTGCCTTACTCACTGCATCTAACAATGTATTACCTGCTAATGATTTCCCTGTAGCTAAATAATTTTTAATTAATACTGCATCTCCACCTGTTAGTCCTGTTGTTGATGTTACGCCTTCAAGTCCCTCATCTAAGGCATTTTCCATAGTTTGTAAATTTTTATCCATATTAGCATAAACTGCTTCTGCTGATAGTCCAGTTACTTCCATTTCTTGCTCGAGCATTACTTCATGAATCATTTTATTTTCGGATTCACAAATTGCAATTAATTCTTTCACACTTTTAAACATGCTATTCCTCCATTAGGCGTCGCCCATGAGTGAAACAGTCACTACACCATCGACGTTTTTTATTCTCTCTATAATTTCATCATTAATAGCGTCATCTAATTCGCAAGTCATTAAAGCTTGATCGCCTTTTTCTTTACGTGCAACTTGCATACTTCCAACATTAATACTTGAATCTCCCAAAATGTTTGCCACGCGTCCAATCGTACCAAATGTATCTTTATGAAAAACAAGTAGCGCAGGATAATTACCACTAATAGCGATATTAAAGCCATTAATTGCTATAATTTCAATCTTACCGCCACCTATTGATACACCTTCGACAGAAATCTCTTTATCTCCATCTCTCATATTAATTATGGCAGTATTTGGATGTGAACGCTCTTCAGACATTTCGATAAAATTTACTTTCATGTCCTTTTCTTTAGCTGTTTCTAAACTTGTTGTTAAACGATCATCATCTGTATCGTAGCCGAGCAAACCACCTACCAATGCTACGTCAGTGCCATGACCTCTGTATGTTTCCATAAAAGAACCATATAAATATATATCTGCTTGTTGTGGTGTTTGACCAAACAAATCTCTTGCAACTAAACCAATTCTGACTGCACCAGCTGTGTGAGATGATGATGGACCTACCATTGTTGGTCCTATAATGTCAAAAACGCTTTTATATTTCATAATGATACCCCACAATAATTTTTAATAATTCTAAAGTGTTGCGCTTACATCTTTACGTCCATATTATTATAACAAGCTATATCTCATTTATAAACTATTATCGGTTGAACAACACATAAATAAATAAAATAACAATTAATACCTGCATAATTTATAAATACAATGCGTTATGTACACAAAAATATACGTAATTAAGCCGTAGCCTAATTACGTATTATTTCAATAGCTGTTTTATTCTACTGCAAATAAATAAGGATAAACGGGTTGTTGTCCGTCATGTTGATCTATTTCTATTTCAGGATATTGTGCTTCTAACCAGTCGATTATTTGTTCTGTGTTGTCATTCGTAGCTTCTGCGCCTGCAATAATAGTAATAATTTCACTATCTTCTTCAATCATGTTAGTTAACAATGCTTTGATAGCTTTAACTTGATTAGCGTGCGTTGCTACAATTTTATCCTCTTGCAAACCAATAAAGTCATGTTCTTTAACGTCCACGCCATCAATTTTTGTATCTCTTACGGCATAAGTTATAGCGCCTGACTTAACAGTTTCAAGTGATTGAATCATACGTTCTTTATTATCCTCTAAGCTATCATTACTGTCTAAATTGAACAGTGCAGCTATACCTTGCGGGATGGATTTTGTAGGCACAACGACTGCTTCAGCATCAACTAAATCCGCTGCTTGTTCACTCGCCATTAATATGTTTTTATTATTAGGTAAAATAATCGCACGTTTGCATTCAGTTTGTTTAATAACTTCGACGATATCCTGAGTAGAAGGGTTCATCGTTTGGCCCCCACTAATTACATTAGTAGCACCCATTGATTTAAATAATTCAGAAATTCCTTCGCCCATTGAAATTGTAATGATTGCTGTTTCAACTGTTTCAGATTTAGGTTGATTATGTTGTTCTTTTCTCAACACTTCTCTATGTTGTTCTCTCATATTTTCAACTTTAAGTTTAATTAATTCGCCATATTGTTGACCATAATTGAATACTTCACCTGGTTTTTCAGTATGGACATGAACTTTAACAATTTCATCATCATTAATTACAAGTAATGAATCCCCAAATTTACTCATATCTTCCCTAAATTCATTTTCATCAAATGCTTTTAGCTGACTATCAAAACGTACCATCATTTCAGTACAATATCCGTATTTTATATCATCAGTACTGATTACTCCATGAAAATCGTGTGCTTCATGAACAATTGGATCTGTGCCTATTTTAGCTTTATCACTAGTAATTGTTTCACCTTTAAGTGCACTTAAAAATCCTTCATAAATAAGCACTAAACCTTTACCACCACTATCTACGACACCAACTTCTTTTAACACTGGTAATAAATTAGGTGTATTTTCTAATGATTTAGTTGCTGCTTCAACTACATAAGATAATAATTCAATGCAATCTTCAGTATGCTCCATTTTTTCTAACGCTGCAGCTCCTGCATCCTTAGCAACAGTTAAAATAGTACCTTCTACTGGTTTCATAATGGCATTGTAGGCTGTTTTAACCCCAGCTTGAATACTTTCAGCAAATTGTTTTGCGTCAATTGTTTCTGATTGTTCTAAATGATGACAAAATCCTCTAAATATTTGTGATAGTATAACGCCTGAGTTTCCTCTTGCACCCATTAATAAACCTTTAGCAAAAGTTTTACCTTGTTCGCCTATATGCGTAGATAGATTTTGCTCAACTGCTTCTTTTCCTGAAGTCATTGTTAAATTCATGTTTGTCCCAGTATCACCATCTGGCACTGGGTAAACATTTAGTGAATCTACCAAGTCTGCATTATTTGATAAATTTTGCGCACCTTGAAAAACCATATCCGCAAATAATTTACCATCGATTGTACGTACCATTATGTATTGTCCTCCTAATTGTCCTTACCATTATTAATTCTTAAACCTTGTACATGTATATTTATAGCATTAATTTTTACTTTTAAAGATTGTTCTAATGTATACTTAACCGTCGCTTGAACATTACTAGCGACTTCTGAAATTTTTACACCATAGCTTACAATAACATACATATCAACGTTGATACTGTCATTAGCACTATGAATAACTATGCCTTTAGCATAATTTTCACGGCCTAATATTTCAGCTATGCCATCTCTCACTTGTTGTTTAGATGCCATGCCAACAATGCCATAACACTCAACAACTTTGCTACCAACTACAGTAGCGATAACATCATTAGAAATATCTATGTTCCCGTAATCATTGTTTATTTCCAATGTCATTGTCGTTACCCTCCATTTTGTGTAGTCATAGTTTCGTACCACTTTTACTTTTCGTCATTAATGATATGTAACCATTAACTGTTACAATATTTCATTTCGCATTATTATAGCATATTTTGTTACATCTAAAAGCAAAATAGTCAATAATATTAAAATTTATTGCTTTGATTTATTATATATGATAAATTTGTAAGGTATGTAGTAGATACGTGTATTTATATTTATTAAAGGAGGTACTTTCATGGGCAAACAATGTTACGTAACAGGTCGTAAAGCTTCAACTGGTAACAATCGTTCACACGCTTTAAACGCTACGAAACGTAGATGGAATGCTAACCTTCAAAAAGTTAGAATTCTTGTAGACGGAAAACCTAAAAAAGTTTGGGTTTCTGCACGTGCTTTAAAATCTGGTAAAGTTACTAGAGTTTAATAAATATAATGCACAAAAAGACCCATCCTTATGTGGAGGATGGGTTTTTTTTTATTTGCAGTTAATCAGTTGATTGTATCATTAAAACTGTGCCTTCATGTAGTTCAACGACAGCTGACTGCCCATCCAACTCATTAGATATAGTTAATGTGGACCCTTGTTCTAAATTTTGATGCTCTAACGGGTATTTAAAATTGATTAACGAAATTGATGTCGGATAGTTAACTGGTATGAAGGAAACATATTTAAAGTTTGCTTGTTGCTCTATGTTATAATGCCCAGCAGTTAAATATTGTATTTCATTTTGCTGATCGATGATCATAATTTTTACATTTAGGCGCTGATATTCAGGCTTTTCCAGTATTTGTAATGCGCCCATAAAGTGGTCTAACCTACCACCAGTTGCCCCATAAATATAAATTTCTAAAAAACCACGCTGTACAGCTTCTTCAACGGCTATCGCTAAATCAGTATCATCTTTTTCTGCTTTAACCGGATTGATGCCAAATTGATTAGATAATAATTGTCTCTCTTTATCATTTATTGAATCGAAATCGCCAATCGTAAATTCAGGTTCGATATTATTTTGATATAGAATTAAAGCGCCTCGATCTACGCCAACCCATTTTTCTTTGCTTTTATGATTTAATAAATGATCGGGCGTGTTTCTATCGCTACACAATAAATTTATATGCATAACATCATCCTTTTAATTGTTTTACTGCATCATTGTAACTTTGATGTCCAAAAAAGTATGAACCCGCAACTAACATCGTTGCCCCATTTTCAATAACCTTATCTACTGTCTTGTCGTTAATACCACCATCAACTTCAATATCAAAAGTTAAATTATTGGCTGATTTAACGCTAGATAATTGTTTTAATTTTGTAACTGTTGATTCAATAAATGCTTGACCACCAAAACCTGGATTCACTGTCATTACTAATACATAATCTACCATATTAATCACAGGTAATATCGTTTCTACAGGTGTACCTGGATTAATTACAACACCTGCTTTTTTCTTAGCATTTTTGATTTGTTGAATTACTCTATGTATATGTGGTGTTGCTTCAACATGAACAGAAATCATATCCGCACCACTGTCTGCAAATAATTCAATATATTTTTCAGGCGATTCAATCATTAAATGCACATCAATAGGTAAAGATGTACCTCTGCGTACTGCTTCAAGTACAGGTATGCCTACTGAAATGTTCGGTACAAATTGACCATCCATAACATCAAAATGGACGCCATCAACGCCTGCTGCTTCTAAGTTTACTAATTCATCATTTAAATTTAAAAAATCTGCTGATAATAGAGATGGGAATATCTTTGCCATTTAATATCTTTCCTTTCTGTTACTAATCTCGTTAAACAATTGAACATAATGATCATATCTAAATTGAGCAAGGTTGCCTTGAGCCAGTTGTTCTTTCACATTACATTTTGGCTCATTAATGTGATTACAATCTCTAAATTTACATAATTCTCCCAATTCATTAATATCTATAAAGTATGCTTTCACTTCATTTTTTTGAATGTGGTCAAAATCTAAAGCACTAAATCCAGGGGTATCTGCAATAAACCCATTATTTCTTTCAAATAACTCTACATGACGTGTTGTATGTCGACCGCGGTTCAATGATTTAGATATATGTTGTGTCTCAAGTTGTAGTTCAGGAAAATAGTGATTTAACAATGTAGATTTCCCAACTCCTGACTGGCCACTTAACACGGCTAAACCTTCTCCCCATTCATTAAATATTGCGTCAATATTACTATCTTTGCCGATAAATTGAATTTGATATCCTATTTCAGCGTAAGTAGCAAGTTGCTGCTGAATATTGTGTTGTATTTCTGACGTCGCTAAATCTTTTTTAGTAATCAAAATTTGAGGACGTAAATGATATGAATGTGCTATAACTAAAAACCTATCTAATAATTGTGTTGAAAAATCAGGTTCTACTGCACTCATAACGATAATTAAGTGATCAATATTACTCACCGGTGGTCTCTTTAGTTCGTTCTTGCGTTCATGTACATGTTGAATATAACCCTCTGTTTTGTTTTCGACATCAAAATCTACGACATCCCCAACTATCGGAGAAAATTTATTTTTTCTAAATAAACCTCGTGGTTTTGTATCATACATTTCTCCTTGTACATCCACACGATATACACCACTTAGCGATTTAATGATACGTCCAGTTTTCAACTTTGCACCTCTTTTCATTACTATTACTTGTCTTATTATAGCAAAGCATAGTTATTTTAAATAATAAATAACCTACAAATAAAATAAAAGAGGTAAGACAAATTTTAATAACGACTATTAAAACTTGTCTAAACCTCTATTTACAATTAAAAATCATATGGAATATCTTTGTCTGACACTACTTTGTCATCTACTCGAACTGTATAACCTGCTGTTTTTCCTTTAGCAATTTTCATCGGAATTTTAATTGTTTTATCGTCTTTAATTTTATAAGTTTGAGCTACCGATGATCCAGAGTTGTCTTTATCTCTAATATAAACTTTTACTTCTTGGCTTTTATCGTCTTTACCAGTATAAGGTACGACGACTGTTTGCGTATAAGTTTTAGTCATATCTTCATCGTCGTCATCTTTATTCTTATGTTTGTCATCTTCCTTATCTGTCTTGACTTTGTCGTCATCACCTTTTTTCTCTTTGCCTTTAGAGACGACAAAGGAGATTGTAGAACCTTCATCTACTTCTTTATCTTTAGGTGACTGACTAATAACAGACCCTTTACTTACATGGTCGTCATTTTTTTCGGAAGTTACGACAACGTTAAAACCTTTGTCTTCTAATTTAGACTGAGCATCTTTAAATGATTTGTCCTCAAAGTCATCAACGTAAACTTGTTTAACACCCAATGATTCGGTCAATTTAATATTATTACTGCTTAATTTAACATTATTACCTGCCGTAATATTTTGCTTTTCAATTAATCCTTTGGCCATATTATTTTTTGTATAAGCTTTATCCACTTTTACATTTTTAAAGCCTAGGTCTTTTAATTTTTTTACCGCTTCGTCTTTTGGCACACCAAATAATTGAGGCATTTTAGCCGTTTGAGGCCCTTTAGATAAAATGATATCGACTTTACTATTTTGTTTTAATCTAGAACCCTTTTTCGGAGATGTTTTAATAATTTTATTTTCACCATATTTATCACTATATGCACGCGATGTTTCACCTAATTTAAGCTTTTTCTGAGCCAAAATAGATTCTGCTTGTTTTTCTGTTTTGCCAGATAAATTTGGTGTTTCTAAATATTTATTACCGAACATCCCCATAGCAACAAAGCTAAATAGACCGCAAAGCAATATAACTAAAATGAAAGCATAAAAAAACTTTTTCTTTTTCGATCTTTTTTTAGGGGGCACAGCATAAATATGCTCTTCACTCGATTGAAATTTCTGGTGATCCACAATAGGAATTTGCATCGTTTGCTCAATATTATTGTTATCTTCTTGTCTAACACGTTCTTTGATTTCATTTTTATCAAATTCCATCGTTGTCTTAGCCATATCTTCAGATACATATTTAGCTTCATTAATGCGATCATCTGACATTGTACTCTTTAAATCTTGCTGCATTTCATTTACAGATTGGTAACGTTTCTTTTTATCTTTTTCAGTGGCTTTCAATACTACATTACTTAACGCTTGAGGCACATCTTTGCGCTGATCAGTAGGATTTGGCATTTCGTCTTGAATATGTTTAATTGCAATGCTTATGGCATTTTCACCATTATATGGTGGTTGGCCTACTAACATTTCATATAGTACGACACCAATAGAATATATATCTGTACCACTATCCGTTGATTCTCCGCGAGCTTGTTCTGGTGATAAGTACTGCACTGTACCGAGTACATGATTTGTTTGCGTCATCGTCGTTTCGCTTAACGCTTTTGCAATACCAAAATCTAAAATCTTTAATGTTTTATCTTTTTCGATTAAGATATTTTGCGGCTTAATATCTCTATGCACTATTCTAGTTTCATGAGCGTGTTTTATGCCTTCGATAATTTGCTCAGTAAAATTAATGATTGTTTGAATATCTAACGGTTGATGATTCGCTATATATTCAGAAAGTGTAGGCCCGTCGATATACTCCATTACTATGAAAAAACAATCATCGTTTTCGGTTACATCATAAACGTTAACGATATTTTTATGAGCAAGTTGTGTTAAGTTATGTACTTCTCGTTCAAAACGTTCTATTGTTTCTTCTTTTTCATTTGCGGGGATAGCAATAGCTTTGATTGCAACGTTACGCTTTAAAATTGTATCTTTAGCAAGATAGACAACACTCATCCCTCCGCCACCAAGTTTCTCAATCACTTCATAACGGTCATTTATTACCTTGCCTATCATACTTTGTCACCTTCAATCTCTGCGAGAACAAAACTTATATTATCATTAGAATCATTAGCTAATGCTACTTCTATTAATTTTGCTCCGATACTATCAATAGAGTCGTTGTCCTCGATGATTTCTTGTAGTTGATTATCTCTAACATAATCAGTTAGTCCATCAGAGTTTAATATAAGATAATCATAGTAATTAAAACGTTTAACAAAAATATCTGGTGACACTAATTTGTCTGTACCCATAACTTTAGTAATAATATTTCGTTGTGGATGACTGAATGCTTCTTCTTCAGTAATCTGACCAATCATTACTAAATGATTAACGAATGAATGGTCACTAGTAATTTGCTCAACGTCTCGACTATTGACTAAATAAGCGCGAGAGTCTCCTATATTTGCAACGACGATATAATTATCAAATACTAATGCACAAACACATGTCGTTCCCATACCGTTGTATTCAGGACGATCAATGGATAACTGATAAAGCTCGCGATTAATATTTTTTAACGTCGAACGTAACCAATCTTCTGCTTGATGTGATTCTATTAAGTTTTCTGTCTCAAAGCGTTGTTGCAATTCTTTAGTTACGAATTGACTAGCCACTTCACCCGCTTGATGTCCGCCCATGCCATCACATAAAACTAATAGTTGTTGATTTGTTTTATTATAAAATACGCCGCCCGCATCTTCATTGTTTTCACGATATTGACCTTTGTCAGTATAAAATTGTGCTTTTAGCATTTGATCTCTACCTCGTTTCTACTTGTCGTTCCTTAGCTCTTAATTGACCACATGCAGCGTCAATGTCAGATCCTTGTTCTCTTCTAATAGTTGCATTAATACCTAAACGCTTAAGCTCTTTTTCAAATTTAAAAATATCTTCTTTCGGTGTCTTTACATAATTACGTTCAGGCACGTGATTGACAGGTATTAAGTTAACATGACAATTTAAATCTTGAATTAAATGCGCTAATTCTCTTGCATGTTCAAGCTGATCATTCACTCCGCCAAATAAACCGTACTCGAAAGTAATACGACGATTTGTTTTTTCTTGGTAATATTCTATTGCTTCCATTAATTTCTCAACATTATATGCTCTATTAATAGGCATAAGTCGTGAACGAATTTCATCTTTCGCCCCGTGTAAACTTACGGCAAAATTAATTTGAATATCTTCCTCAGCAAAATCATAAATTCTAGGAATGATACCTGAAGTTGATACAGTAATATGACGTGCGCCAATGTTTAATCCATTATCATCGTTAACGATTCTTAAGAAATCCATCATTTCATCATAGTTTTCAAAAGGTTCACCAATACCCATAATAACAATTTGAGAGACACGTTCTGCTGTTTCATCTAATGCTTTTTGTACTGTTAAAACTTGTGAGACGATTTCTCCAGCTTCAAGGTTTCTTTTTAATCCACCTAAAGTAGAAGCACAGAATGTACAACCAATACGACAACCCACTTGTGTTGTTACACAAACTGAATTTCCGTACTCATGTCTCATTAATACTGTTTCAATTGTATATCCATCTTGTAGTTCAAATAAAAACTTAATCGTACCATCTTTACTTTCTTGTTTTACTACTGTAGACAGTGTTGTCATAACAAAATTTTCTTCTAATAACTCTCTTAAATCTTTAGATAAGTTTGTCATTTCATCGAAACTATTGATACGTTTTTCATATAACCATTCGAATATTTGTTTTGCTCTAAATTTTTGTTGTTTATGTTCTACTAACCAATCTTGCATCTCGTCATATCTTAAAGAGTAAATAGATTGTTTCTCAAAATCCGGTAAAAACTTGTTTTTTTTCTTTTTTTCGGCTGTAATCATAAATTAGCTATCCTTCCGTCTTATTTTAGTTATAAAGAAACCATCGGAGTTGAAATCTTGGGGTAGTATTTGCATTGTTTTAACTTGCTCGCCTGTTCTCGGGTCTACAAATAGCTCAAATTCAAAGTCCTTATTATTTTTTAAAAATGTATAAATTACATTTTCATTTTCTAGTTGTTCTATTGTACATGTAGAATAAATCAATGTACCGCCAGGTTTAACGTTTGCTTTAACATTATCTAAAATAGCTAATTGTGTGTCGACAAGACTATCTATTGTTGTTTTATTTTGTTCGTATTTTATTTCTGGCTTATGGCGTAACACACCCAAACCACTACATGGCGCATCAACTAAAATCTTATCATACACTTTATCATATTTTTCTGTGGCATCGTGTGTATAGCTTAAAATGTTAGATAATCGTAATTTTTTGATATTAAAGTTAATCAAATCAATCTTATGTTCATGAATATCAGTAGCCTCTATTTGACCTTGATTATCCATCAGTTCTGCAAGATGACACGCTTTGCCGCCCGGTGCACTACACGCATCTAAAATTAAATCTTGTTTTTCAGGTGCTACAATGCCAGCTACCAACATAGAACTTTTATCTTGAATTGATACTAAACCATCTTTAAACATTCGTGACTCAATGATAGGTTGGCCACTAACATGTAAACAAATAGCGATATGTTGATCTTGTACTACTTCAAAACCATCATCTTGCAATCTTGAAATTGCATTGTCAACACTGATTCGTGTCGTATTAACTCTTACAGTTTGTTGAACTTTCTCTAGTTGCGATTGAGCAATCTCTACTGTTTTGTCTATACCATAATGTGTCGCCCAATGATCGACTAACCATTTAGGTATACTATATTGAATTGCAATGCGTTTTTTAGTATCTGCAATTTCTTCAAATTTAGGTAAATCACTACGCATAATATTGCGTAAAATACCATTCACTACATTACCGTTATGTGGACCACCTTTATATTTAGCAATTTCTACCGCTTCATTAATGATGGCATGCTCAGGAATTTTATTTAAATAAACATATTGATAAATGCTCATCCATAATAATTGACGGACCCATCCTTTAATTTTGGTTTGGACAAATGGCTTTAAAAAATAATCTAACGTATATTTTCTCGCTAAAGTACCGTAAACCATCTCAGTATACAAATTTTTATCGGCTCTATTCATTTCACTATTAGATAGCGTGTCGTTAATAATAATATTACTGTATGCTTTCTCATTAATAATTGCTTGTAACGTATCAAATGCATGTCGTCTTACAGATATTTCTGTCATGTTAATTCCTTCCCTACTAATGATGTTTGGACACCACTTAAATAATTTGCTGCAAGCATACGCTTTTTACCCGCAACTTGAATATCCGTTAAAGCAATCGCATCTTGTGATCCTGTCCCAACTATAATTGCCTTTTTAGTAGTTTCTATAATTTCACCTGGTTTGCCATCTTTATTAGTAACAACATGGGCAGCATATAATTTCATATTTGCGTCATCCATAATCGTATAAGCTACTGGCCATGGAGATAACCCTCTAATATGGTTATAAATTGCTTCTGCTGGTTGGTGCCAATCAATTTTTTCATCGTCTCGACTTATATTTGAAGCAAAAGTAGCTTCGCTATCATTTTGTGGCTGTCTACTATTCGTACCATTAATAATGGCAGGCAATGTTTCTTTTAATAAATCAGCGCCTAAGAAACTTAATTTATCATGCATTGAACCAACATCGTCTTGCTGTTCAATATCGATTGCACGTTGAGCAATAATATCACCTGCATCAAGTTTTTTCGCCATATACATAATTGTTATACCTGTTTGTGTTTCGCCATCGATAATAGCTTGATGTATCGGAGCACCGCCTCTATATTTTGGTAATAAAGATGCGTGTACATTGATTGCACCTAATTTAGGTGCTGCTAATAATCTTTCCGGTAACAATTGACCAAAGGCAGCTGTCACTATTAAATCTGAGTCTAATGCTATAAGTTGATCTAATTCTTCAGATTGTATTAATTTTTCTGGTTGATAAACAGGTAGCCCATGTTTTACTGCAATCTCTTTAACTGGTGGTGATGTCATTTTTTTCTTTCTACCTACTGGTCTATCTGGTTGTGTAACAACAGCTATAACATTATGTTCGGCTATAAGCATTTCCAAAACTGTCGTTGAAAAATCTGGTGTTCCCATAAAAATTATATTACTCATGATTAAAATATGCCTCCATCTCAGATTCAGTCATTAATCGTTCAACACGTTCGGTGAATAACGTTCCATTAAAATGATCTACCATATGTAATATCATTCGGGCTACATCATCATAGGCTGTTAATTCAACTTCATTGCCTTCTTTATCATTACTTTTCACGACTATCATCTTACTTCTTGTCACTTCACCATATACGTCTGGTATGCTAATCGAACCTTCAAGTTCTGTTATTTTTTCATCTGATTGGCTTATTATTACAGGATTAATTAACTGTAAAAGTCCATCTATTTCCATATCGATTATAGCTACTTGTTGATCAATACCAATTTGTGGTGCACATAATGCTGACGCTTCTTGTCCATACATAGTATCTTCTATATCTAATAATAATTGTTCAAGATTTTCATTAAAATCCTCAACAGGAGAAATCTTTTTAGACAACAATGGATGTTGTTTTGCAACCAAACGTTTAATTGTCATCAGTAAGCCACCTCTCAAAATTCATCATATCATTATAACTTATCTTACATAAAATTGCGACCGTTACTAAATTTAACTTTTGCGCAAATTATATTGCTGTCTTTTAATTAATAATATTATGTTTTAGCAATCAAAAACAAGCACCTTCATAAAAGTTAAACTTTTATTTAACGATGCTTGTTGTCATAGTTATTGAATATTCAAACTTTCGTATTGTCGTCCTTTGCTATCAAAATTATTTGGTGATAACCATCGTTCATATTGCTGTTTTATACTAGGCCACTCACGATTCAACATAGAAAACCATGCCGTGTTTCTATTGCGTTTTTTATAAATTTTATGTTGTCTAAATGTACCTTCGTAAGTAAATCCTAATCTTTTTGCACTATTTTTAGACGCTTGATTGAAGTCATCACATTTCCATTCGTATCTACGATAGCCCAGCACTTCAAAAACATAATTCGCTAATAAATAATGAGCCTCAGTCGCAATACGTGTTTGCTTTAGAACGTTTGAAAAATGAATATGCCCGACTTCAATCGACGCATCTATTGGATTTATTCTCAGTAGCGCAAGTTCTCCAAGGGCTTCATTTGTATCTTGATCAATTATGGCCATAAAATATGGATCTCGTGAATTAATTTGATTATTTATATACTGCTTAAATTGGCCTTTGTCTTTGAGTGGTTCTTCAGTTAGATACGTCCAATTTGGTACATCATCATCTAAACTAAAATGGTTATACAAGTCATCTATATGTTGTACGGCTAACTTTTCCAAACGACAGTAACGACCATTTAAAATATTCACTGTAGGATTTGACGGTAAATTAAAAGCCTCTAAACTTTCACCAATAGGTTGATTAAATTGATTATATCTCACTTCTTACACCCCTTTTGTTAAAGTTATATTTAAATTTGCTAAATAATTAAACGCTTGATAATTTAGTCTATTGAAGCGGAAAAGACATTTAAGACTAAAGGTTATCATACCTTTTTTACTTATTCATAAACTATAGTTGACATACTTCTAATGGTTAAATTGAGTTCCATCGAATGATATCGGTAGGTTCATCACTTTTTCTTATTATAAAATTATCATGAAGTATGCGATCAAAATCATCTGTAAAACTATTCAATTTCATGTTATTTAATAAGGACTTTTTATTTATCTTCTTTTTAATAATTAAAAATGCCATACCTATACACATCCACATCCGATTATCGAAAACCAAACGGACGTCTAAACACCCCTATCTGCTTATCTTTTGTTAATACGTTATATACTATCCTAAATAATAAACAATAATTATTAATCAAACATATTCAAGTTCATTTATTCATAATAACTATACTGTTTCTTTGACTTCTTAAATTTATATATTCCCTTCTTTAAAATTATCATGTAATAGCTTTCACCAATATCTTAATAATACGACTATTATATTTTTTAAAGTCATCTAATTCTTCTTTAACGTGCGTATAATCAAACATAGCTAAAAAAGTTAACATGATTATCTTTAAGATAAATTTAAGGATTCGTTTAACCTTACTCATAAAGATATCCCCATTTAATATATGTAAATTTATATTAATTTATATAATACCCTACTTAAATTATAAAATTCATCGTATAGCATAAATTAAAACCATAGTATATTTACTTTGGTTAGCCATTTCACTTACTAAATAAAAAAAGACCACCCAATTAAGGGTGGCTGTCTGAGTGTTTGTCTGGAGATACGCCCTAGAGCATATATTAGACAAACATTCACAAGATACGCCCTAAGACGTATTAATGTATCATACAACATTTTGGTGATTAAAGCTATCTTTATTTAAATAAAGCTTACTTCTAGAAAACTATTAGCAACTTACTAAAGTTTAAAAGTTATTATTTGATGTTTATAAAAAGTTTGGCTTTTGTACCAACCATACTTATCTATAACGC
>NZ_JAVTDB010000052.1:0-869 GCF_032139365.1 Staphylococcus kloosii | reverse complement strand
CCTATATTTATTTCAACAGACAAACCTGACCCGTTCCTTGGCCAAAAAGCGCCCGTTACATTAGGCCACGAATTTGCAGGTGTAGTAGATGATATTGGTTCTAAGGTTACAAAATTTAATAAAGGCGATCGTGTTGTCATTAATCCTACAGTTTCAAATCGTGAAAAAGAAGAAAATATTGATCTTTATGATGGTTATTCATTTATAGGCTTAGGTTCTGATGGTGGATTTGCAGAATTTACAAATGTCCCAGAAGAGAACGTTTATAAGCTACCAGATAAGGTTTCTGATAAAGAAGGCGCTCTTGTAGAGCCAACCGCTGTTGCAGTTCAAGCAATTAAAGAAGGCGAAGTTCTATTTGGCGATACTGTTGCTATTTTTGGTGCAGGGCCAATCGGTTTATTAACAGTAATAGCAGCCAAAGCTGCAGGTGCAAGTAAGATATTTGTTTTTGATTTATCAGAAGAAAGATTGAATAAAGCTAAAGCAATAGGTGCTACTCATACGATCAATTCTGGTGAATCAAACCCAAGTGATATTATTAGTAAATACACTAATAATGGCGTGGATGTAGCATTTGAGGTAGCTGGTGTAGCGCCAACACTTAAATCTGCAATAGATGTTACTAAAGCAAGAGGTAATGTTGTTATAGTGTCTATATTTGGTCATCCTATTGAATGGAATCCAATGCAATTAACAAATACAGGTGTAAAACTTACTTCGACAATTGCTTATACACCTACTACATTTCAACAAACAATAGACTTAATTAACGAAGGTAATTTAAAAGTAAAAGACGTCGTTACTGATGAGATAGAGCTAGATGATATTGTAGAGTCAGGATTTGAACAACTTGTAAACGATAAATC
>NZ_JAVTDB010000051.1:0-216 GCF_032139365.1 Staphylococcus kloosii | reverse complement strand
AGGGTTGTTTTATTTTTTCTTCTTTCTAGTTTCTTCCCCAGTAAAAGGGTCTATGTACTCTATCATTGTTAGTTGTTCAGCTACTATATCCTCTTGTAATTGATTTCTAATATAATTTTCTATTACTTTTTTATTTCTACCAACTGTATCTACATAAAAACCTTTACACCAAAATTTTCTGTTACCATATCTATACTTCAAATGGGCATGCCTATC
>NZ_JAVTDB010000050.1:0-21339 GCF_032139365.1 Staphylococcus kloosii | reverse complement strand
TTAATTCTATTAATAGATGAATTAACTCACTTTTTTTTGTAAAATAAAAGAAATAGAATTGATACATACTAAAATAAATGTTAAAGATGAATGTGACGTGCGGAGGTATTTTATGAAAATTTCAAATTCAAAAATATATGAACAGGTAGCTGATTTGCTATTAGAACAAATTAAATCAGATGAATTTAAGATTGGTGACAAGCTACCATCAATTCAAAAATTAGCTACAACATATGGGGTGAGTGTAGCATCTATAAGAGAGGCATTGAATGCGTTAAGAACGATAGGTGTTATTGAGATAAAACAAGGGTATGGCACAATCGTTAAACAAAAAGAACCAACATTCTTTGAGATAGGCGAGAAGTTTAATTCGTTAGATCAAATCAAAGAATTATTAGAATTACGACAAATTATTGAAAGTGCAACTGTAGCGAAAGCTGCTAAAATGCGTACTAATGAAGATTTAAAAACAATGCGTCATTATTTAAACGAAATGGAAAAAGCAGTTTCTGATGGAACATCTGGAGAAGAAGCCGATTTAGATTTTCATTTAACTATAGCAAAAGCTACTAATAATTCATTACTTGTAGATTTAATGAATAATATTTCAGAATTAATGAAAGATTCTATGAAAGAGACGCGTAAAATTTTCATCTACAGTAGACAAAAAACGATGGAAATATTACAAGATGAACATGAAAAAATATTTAATGCGATAGAACAACAAGATGATAATTTAGCAACTCAATGTATGAATACACATTTAACAACAGTCATCAATACTATTTTAGCGAATTTTAATGAAAAGAATAACGCATTTTAATGATTGTATATTATTTTAATAACTAGAAAAAAGCCCAAACTTTTTAAAGTTTGGGCTAGCAAATTTTATAGTTTTGGAAAGCTATCACACTTTCCAATAGCAAATTATTAATCATGAATTACCTTATACGTAAGACCGATATAGTTTAAAGCTTTAAACTATAGTTTTATTATAATAGTATCTACAACATATTATCAACCACATAATAGTTTAAATTTACACTTGAGCTTGGTAATATCCGCTTTCATAACATAGATAATATAAAGATTATACTACTAAAGTGTTCTGACTATTGATATAATACTAAATGAATTAATTTAGATGTCATTTTTATTTGTAACTATGAACTACGAATGTATAACGATAACATTCAAGTTATATGGACGGTAATTATTAAATTAAGTGACTCTCGGAGGTGTAGCAATGCCATTATTTTTACGACCTGTTTTTCATACAAAGGTATGGGGAGGTAGCAACTTAGAACAATTAGGATACACTTTACCTAATCACAATATTGGGGAAGCATGGGGGATTTCTGCACATCCAAATGGTAATTGTGAAATTATAAACGGGCCACATAAAGGCGAAACTTTAAATGAAATTTGGACAAATCATAGAGAATTATTTGGTGACTTTCCGAGTAAAGATTTTCCGCTCCTGACTAAAATAGTGGATGCCACTAAACCTTTGTCTATACATGTTCATCCAGATGACGCATATGCTTATGAAAATGAAAATGGACAGTATGGTAAATCTGAATGTTGGTATATCATAGATGCACAGGAAAATGCAGAAATTATATATGGACTGAATGTGGTTTCTACTGAAGAAGCTAAAAGTAAAGTATCAACACAAGATTTTACTAATTTATTTCATAAGATAAAAGTGCAAGCCGGTGAGTTTTACTTTATTCCTGCTGGCACAGTTCACTCAATTGGTGAAGGTATTATTGCATACGAAACAGCGCAAGCTTCAGACGTCTCATATAGATTATATGATTATGAGCGCCAACCACTTGAAGGTGAAAACAGAGAGCTACAAGTAGATAAAGCAACAGATGTAATAGAAGTATTTAATGAAAACATGAACATTACGCCGGATACGGAAATGGTCGAAAACCATAGATTGACTAAGCTTGTGTCGAACGACTTTTTTACGATTGTTAAGTGGGATATATCTGGCACGTTGAATTATATGAAGCCTAGAGAGTTTGTGCTTGTATCGATTTTAAAAGGTGAGGGCCAAGTAATTATTGACGGTGATATATACAATATTAAGGGTGGCAATAATTTTATTTTGACTTCTGATGATTTAGACACGGTTTTTGAAGGCGGATTTGAAATTATTATTAGTTATCTGTAAAAAATCTCAAGAGAGGTGACTGGCATGTATAAATTTTTATACGTTGCGTTAGCATGTGGATTGATTTCTGGTGCTGGAGTGTTCTTACATATACCTCGATATCCATCGTTGATTTTTCCAATGTTAGTTGCTTTATTAGGTATTATAAGTACGTTAATAACAATTCCTAATAAAGAAATAAGTGGCATGTTAAAACTAGGTGGTATATTAATTAATATTATGCCGCTATTAGGTTCTTTTACGATGCTAAATAGTTAATGTGTAATTAATGTCATATTTACTGTTGTCAAAGACAACAACCATAAACTTTAACGCATAAAGTTTATGGTTGTTTGAATAACATAATATGAATATAATGGGAAAGATATAAAATTTACAGAGTTAGGAGTATCATAAATGTCAGAGGGAACAAGCTATTTTTGGTTAAATTGTGGCTATAATCGCTGGAATCACAATGAACCACTTGTAGGTCAAACTACATTATTCGAGTCAGGTGCACAGTTTAATCCATCGCAAGGCTTTCGTGCATTTAAGCAGGCTAAAGTAGGAGATAAAGTTATCTTCTATCAAGTACAAATGGATACTGGATTATTAGGCTATGGTGAGATAACTAGCGTGCAAACTGGTGCACAAAATAAAACTCGTGTACATTTTGAACTTAAAGCTCAATTAAAACCATTAACGGCTGATTATCTTAAACGTAGCGAGCGTTTAGAATTCAGAATGAGCAATATGAAAGAAACACTGTTTAATCAAATTACTAAAGAAGAGTTCGATTTAATTGTTAACCTTGGTACAGGCGATATTAAAGTGCCGAGATATTTCTTTGTGTCAGAAACAGAAGATTTTGAAGAAGGCGAAACATATACTTTATTTACCCATACATATAATGGTATTAAAAGAAATGGTTATCATTTTTATACACAACTTGAACAAGGCGATAAAGTAGTGTTTTACGATAAGCATAAAGATCAATCAGTTATCGGTTTAGGTGAAATTACGCGTCATATCCATGAAAAACCACCAATTTCCGGTAGAACAAATAGTACCGCCATTGAAGTGTATTATGAAAAAGATATTACGCCAGTGTCATTATCAACACTAAATAAACACCCTAAATTGAAAAATCTTTACTTTTTACAAGAGAATACGAAACAAGCGATCGCCAGTTTATCTGAGACACAATATGAATCTATTGTCGACATGAGTGAAAATAATGGCTTGAAGCCACAATTTGAATCTGTTAGCAATGAACAAATGATTACAGAACAAGATGAAGATTTAAAACCATTTATCTTGTTAGTCGTAGAACCTGGTGAGCCAGGTTTAAAAGCCGCTGAAGATTTGTTACAAAAAACGAATGCGCATCCTGTAATTACAACGGGACATCCTGATTTTACCGAAGATATGTTATATGGTAAGTACTTACCTAACGAAGCAGGTGCCCTATATTTTAGAGAAGGCTTTATTACAGAATTAATGCCTAGAAAAGATAAAAGTTATCTTGTCATAGATAATTTTAATCGTATAGATCCGACCATATTTCAAGCATTTATCAATGTATTAGAAGGTTATGAAGTAACAATGCCTCGATATAATAAAGATGGTAATATGATTAAATGGTCGCGAAAAAAAGATTCGTTTTATCATTTTAACCCTAATTGGCATATTGTTGGCGTTACTTATGAAAGTTTAAATGATATAAAAAATCATTATTCAGAACAATTTTTAAAATACACTCGTATAGTTAGAGTAAATCAAGATTAATTACTAGTTATAATAAGAGGTTGAAACATCATCTATGTTTCAATCTCTTATTTTTTGCATTTTAAAAAATATGAAGTTTTAGTGACACGTGTTTTTATGAGTAGCTAAAAATGATTTAAAGTTTATACAAATGGATATAATATAAATAAGTAAATAAAAGTGAGGTGTTTATTGTGCCAATTATTTATTATGACGGTGGATGTGTTTATTGCTATAACTTTGCTATTTGGTTAATTCAAAACGGCTTATCTACGCGTTATCAATTTGCTACTTTAAAAGGTTCAACAGGTCAACAGCTACAACAAGAATATCCAGCAGCGAGACGTTTTGATAGTGTGATATTGCAAGAAGGTGATCGTTTACAATTCAAATCAGATGCTATTGCAACATTGATTACGTCATTAACTAATTATAAATGGCTAGGTGTATTAATTAGACTTACACCTAAATTTATTCGTGATTTTGGCTATAATTTATTCGCAAACAATAGAAATAGTATGTGGAAAACACATTGGCATAAACCGGATGACTATGAACAATCATTCTTTATAGATTAATTTAAGTGGAGGCAAACAATGAATCATATCATCGTAGTTGGTAGTTCATCAATTGATTTAGTAGTCAGTACAACTAAAATCCCTAACGCAGGAGAGACAGTATTAGGAGAATCGTTTTTTACTACTCCAGGAGGTAAAGGGGCAAATCAAGCAGTCGCTGCAGCTAGATTGTCTGCTGAAGTGTACATGATAGGCGCAGTAGGTAATGATGCTTATGGTACACAAATTATAGATAATCTAAAAGCTAATAATGTTAATACCGATTATATGGATACAATTGAAAATGTACAAACGGGTACAGCACATATAACTTTATACGAAGAAGACAATCGTATAATCGTAGTTCCGGGTGCTAACAATCATATTAAACCCGACACGGTGATACCTAAGTTGGCCAAATTTAATAGTGGTGACATTATTATATTGCAGCAAGAGATCCCATCTGACACGGTTGATGTCATTGTTAAATACGCCCATGATAATAACTTAAAGGTTATTTTAAACCCTGCACCATACAGAGTGTTATCACAAGAAACTATTGATAGCGTAACTTATTTAACACCGAATGAAAGCGAAAGTGAGTTGCTTTTTGGTAATGATTTAGAAAAAGTAATTGCTAATTATCCTAATAAGTTGATTGTAACGCGTGGTGATCAAGGTGCAGTTTACTTTGATACCACATTGCGAAACATCGCTGGTTATAAGCAAAAAGTAGTCGATACCACTGGCGCAGGAGATACGTTTAATGGCGCACTCGCTGTAGCATTAATTGAGAAAATGGAACTAGCAGATGTCATTGATTTTGCAAATATTGCTGGAAGTTTATCTGTAACTCAACTAGGTGCACAAGGCGCTATGCCTTACCGTCAAGATTTAAATGATTAAATAAAATTGATTTGTAATATCGACAAACAGATTAGAATAATTTTAATTTTCTTTCGTTACATCTTTACAGATTAGAATCATTATAATATAATAATCATTACAATAAACTTCGAAATAAATAAACAAATAAAGGAGTAATTAAATATGACAAGCAATACACAAGTAGTAGAAGTATTAAATAAACAAGTTGCAAACTGGACAGTAGCATTCACAAAATTACACAATTTCCATTGGTATGTTAAAGGACCAAACTTCTTCTCATTACACACAAAATTTGAAGAATTATACGATGAAGCTAGTCAATATATTGATGATTTAGCAGAACGTATTTTGGCAGTAGGTGGGAATCCAGTTGCTACATTAAAAGAAAGTTTAGATATTTCTATTATTGAGGAAGCTAGTAAAGGCTATAAAGCTGAAGAAATGGTAGCAGAACTGTCTCAAGATTTTACAAATGTTGCTAAACAATTAGATGAAGCCATTGAAGTTGCTTCAAATGCAGACGATGATGTTACTGAAGATATGTTTATCGGTATGCAAACAAACATCGAAAAACATAACTGGATGTTAAAATCATATTTAGGTCAATAATAAAAAAAGCAACCGCTCAAACGGTTGCTTTTTTTATTCAGCGATTTCTAATGCGATTTCCATCATTTGTGTAAAGGAATTTTGTCTTTCTTCAGCGGTAGTTGCTTCATCTTTTAAGATATGATCACTTACAGTAAAGATACCTAATGCTTTTTTATTGGCATAAGTTGCGTTTAAATATAATGCGGCAGATTCCATTTCAATACCTAAAATCCCCATACGCTGCCATTGATCATTAAAAGTACTGTCAGCATTATAAAAAGTATCAGATGATAAAATATTACCGACATGACTCGTAGCACCTATAGCGTCAGCTTGTTGCTTCGCTTTTAACATTAAATCAAAGTCAGCTAATGGCGCAAAGTGCCCAGGAATATTGTATTGATCTACATAACTTGAATTAGTAGAGGCGCCTTGAGCAATAATAATATCATAAAGGTTAACATCATTTTGTAAAGCGCCACATGAACCAATACGAATAATTGTTTCAACATTAAAAAAGTTATAAAGTTCATAGGAATAAATTCCGATACTTGGAATGCCCATACCAGATCCCATTACCGAAACTTCTTTCCCTTTATACGTTCCTGTATAACCAAACATGTTACGTACTTCGTTAAATTGTTCTACATTCTCTAAGAAATTTTCTGCAATATATTTAGCACGTAGTGGATCGCCAGGCATTAAAACAGTTTTAGCGATTTTTTTCCCATTTGGTGAAATGTGCGGTGTCCCTTTAGTCATAGTTAATCTTCTCCTTTAATATCATTCTTTAAAATAAAGATAACATTTGTTTATATTTTTTGCTATTTTTTGTAAAATATTATATGAATAAACATTTATAAAATGTTTGACAAAAATGAAAATTAGTAGCTATTAGAGACTTAAAATTATAAAATTAAGATGAACTAAACTAAGCAAATCATAGTTTGATTTTATTAGGTTACATTTTATAAGCACATTAGGAGGATTTTATATGAATTATGCAAAATATATAGACCACACATTATTAAAACCTGAATCTACAAAAGAACAAATTGATAACATCATCAGCGAAGCTCGTGAATATGAATTTAAATCTGTATGTATCAATCCTACGCATGTGAGTCATGCTGCACAACAACTTGTAGACACTAAAGTATTAGTTTGTACTGTGATTGGTTTTCCTTTAGGGGCAACTACTACAGCCACTAAAGTTTTTGAAACGGAAGATGCAATAAAAAATGGTGCTGATGAAATTGATATGGTGATAAATATTGGCGCTCTTAAAGATGGACGTTTTGAAGAAGTTCAAAAAGATATTGAAGGTGTAGTAGGTGCAGCAAACGGTAAAACAGTTAAAGTTATTATCGAAACTTGTTTATTAACTGAGGATGAAAAAGTTAAAGCATGTGAATTAAGCCAAGCTGCAGGTGCGAATTTTGTTAAAACTTCTACTGGTTTTGCTGGCGGAGGAGCGACGCCAGAAGATGTTAAATTAATGAAACAAACTGTTGGTGACAACCTTGAAGTAAAAGCTTCAGGTGGTGTGCGTAACTTAGATGATTTTAATGTTATGTTAGATGCAGGTGCAACACGTATTGGTGCCAGTGCTGGTGTACAAATTATTCAAGGTTTAGAAAGTGATTCAGACTATTAATAACGGTAATTTATAAAGTAACAATAATTATTTGGGAATATTAAACAACACGATGGGGAGGCTTTTTTTATGAGAATGGTTGATATTATTGAAAAGAAAAGAGACGGGAATGCTTTAACAAAAGAAGAAATCGAATTTTTTATCGCAGGTTATACGAAAGGTGATATACCTGATTATCAGGCTTCGAGTTTAGCAATGGCTATTTTCTTTCAAGATATGAACGAAGATGAACGTGCTGCACTAACAATGGCAATCGTTAATTCGGGAGATGTTATCGACTTATCTAATATCGAAGGTATTAAAGTAGATAAACATTCTACTGGAGGTGTCGGTGATACGACAACTTTAGTATTAGCTCCGCTTGTTGCTTCTGTAGGTGTACCTGTAGCTAAAATGAGTGGGAGAGGACTAGGACACACTGGTGGTACAATTGATAAATTAGAATCCATTGATGGTTTTCATGTCGAAATATCAGAAGATAAATTCACGCAACTCGTTAATGAAGCAAAAGTCGCTGTTATTGGCCAATCTGGTAATTTAACGCCAGCCGATAAAAAATTATACGGTTTACGTGACGTTACTGGGACTGTCAATTCTATACCGTTAATTGCGTCATCTATTATGAGTAAAAAAATCGCAGCCGGTGCCGATGCAATTGTCTTAGACGTTAAAACAAGTAACGGTGCTTTCATGAAAACTATTGAAGAAGCGGAGGCTTTAGCCCATGCAATGGTAAGCATTGGGAATAACGTAGGTCGTAAGACAATGGCTATTATTTCTGATATGAGTCAACCACTTGGTAATGCAATTGGTAACGCACTAGAAGTTAAAGAAGCAATTGAAACTTTACAAGGTAAAGGACCTCAAGATTTAACGGATTTAGTATTAACTTTAGGTTCACAAATGGTTGTCCTAAGTAACAAAGCTAAAGACTTAAAACAAGCAGAAGCTATGCTAAAAGAAGCAATTGATAATGGCGCGGCTTTAGAAAGCTTCAAAACGTTTTTAACTAATCAAGACGGTGATGCTTCAGTTGTCGATGATGTTTCTAAGTTACCTCAAGCGCAATACCAAATTGAATTACCTGCACAACAAAACGGTGTTGTAACTGAAATTATTGCTAATGAAGTTGGTGTTGCATCTATGATGTTAGGCGCAGGTAGACAAACAAAAGAAGACGATATTGATCTTAGTGTAGGTATTGTTTTGAACAAAAAAATTGGTGACCAAGTTAAAGAAGGTGAATCATTATTAACGATTCATTCTAACAGTGAAGATGTTAATAACGTTAAAGAAAAATTAAACAACAGTATCACTATTAGTAAACAAGGTAGCAATCCAACATTAATCCACAAAATAATTACTGAATAAGGAGTGAGCGCTATGACTTCACCTTTTAAAAGAATCCATCTTATAGTTATGGATTCGGTAGGCATTGGAGAAGGTCCAGACGCAGCAGCATTTAATGACGTAGGGAGTCACACATTAAAACATACGCTAGAAGGCTTTGAGCAAGATTTACCTAACCTAGAAAAATTAGGTCTCGGTAATATCGAAGATTTACCAGTTGTAAATAAAGTCACAAAGCCTCAAGCTTTTTACACTAAGATGAGTGAAGCCTCTGTAGGTAAAGATACAATGACAGGTCATTGGGAAATCATGGGCTTGAATATCATGCAACCTTTTAAAGTTTATCCAAAAGGATTTCCAAAAGAGTTAGTAGATGAGATTGAATCAATGACTGGACGTAAAGTTGTTGCAAATATTCCTGCTTCAGGTACTGCGATTATTGATGAGTGGGGCGAGCATCAAATGAAGACAGGTGATTTAATCGTTTATACCTCTGCAGACCCTGTATTACAAATTGCTGCACATGAAGATGTTATACCGTTAGAAGAATTATATGATATTTGTGAAAAAGTTCGCGAATTAACTAAAGATCCTAAATATTTAATTGGACGTATTATTGCGAGACCATACGTAGGCGAACCAGGTAATTTCACTCGTACTTCAAATCGGCATGACTATGCCTTAAAACCATTCGGGAAAACAGTTATGAATGAATTGAAAGAAGCAAACTATGATGTTATCGCTTTAGGTAAAATTAACGATATATATGATGGTGAAGGCGTAACTCAAGCAATTCGTACAAAAAATAATATGGACGGCATGGATAAACTAATCGAAACAGTACAACAAGATTTTAATGGCCTTAGCTTTTTAAATTTAGTTGATTTTGATGCACAATTTGGACATCGAAGAGATAAACCAGGTTATGCGCAAGCGATAAAAGATTTTGACAATCGCCTACCGGAACTTATCGATAATTTAAAAGAAGATGATTTAGTCATCATCACTGCTGACCATGGTAATGACCCAACTGCTGATGGTACTGATCACACACGTGAATATATTCCAGTGTTAATGTTTAGTCCCAAAATTACCGACTATCATGAATTAGCTCAAGACGATACATTTAGTTCGATTGGTGCTACGATAGCAGATAATTTTGGCGTGCCATTACCAGAATATGGAAGAAGTTATTTAACAGAATTAGGGGTAGAAAAATAATGAAAATAATAAGAATAATTTTAGGAGCAATGTTCTCAATCATAGGATTGTTACATTTTAAAGATGAACAGTCATTTAGAAAAATTGTACCTGATTATTTGCCACTGAGAAAAACAGCCGTGTTAGTATCAGGTGTCGTTGAAATCATAATTGGTATTTATTTTATTTTGAAAAGACCATCTAATCTTTTCAAAAAATTAACCAATTTATTCTTAATCTCAGTAATGCCAGCAAATATTTACATGGCACGTAAATCGTTACCATTAGGTAATAAACAATTACCTCAATGGATGCTATATGCACGTATTCCATTACAATTTGTATTAATAAAAACAATAACTAAGCTATAAATTAATTGCATAAAAATAACCTGACGGATATAACAATTATTCGTCAGGTTATTTTTAATTTTATTTATTTTGCATCGCTAAAAACTTCGCTCCATTGTTGACGTTCATTTAAAAATGCTTGCGCAATTTCTTTTGCACCATCTAATGAGTGACTTGCTGCCCATCCGCATTGTACTTCATTGCATGCAGGGACTTCAGTTGCTTGTAAAACATCTTTTAATGTTAATTCCACGATGTTAAGTACGTCCTCGTAATCATCATGGTTAATAAAAGACGCATAGAAACCAGTTTGACAACCCATTGGACTTACGTCTACTACTTTATCAGAATGATTTCTAATATTTTCAGCCATTAAATGTTCTAATGAGTGTAAACCTGGCATGTCCATATGCGCTTTGTTAGGTTGTTTGAATCGAATATCATACTTATGAATAACGTCGCCGTTAAGTCCTTCCATAGTGCCAGCTAAGCGTATAAAAGGTGCAACTACTTTAGTGTGATCTAAGTTAAAACTTTCAACATTCATTTTTGGCATGTGAATTCCTCCTATTGAGTCAATAATGTAATTGTAACAAGTGATAAATAGATTTACAATTGCCGTCAACGATTACTACAGGCTTTGTACATAAATAAATTTTTGAATATTAAGAAAAAGTGATGACAAAAATTTACAAAACCGATAGAATAAGTAATAATTCGTGAGCGTTTTGTACAATTTAATATTCAACAAGATGCAAAATGTTTGGAAAAAGAATGATGTGTGAATTGATAAAAACAATGAAAGTAGGGTGAAGATAGTATGGAAAATAAACAAGTTATTTTAGATTATATAGAAAATGAAAAGTTAAATTATATAGAAATGAGTCATCAAATACATCAACGCCCAGAGCTTGGGAATGAAGAAATTTTTGCTTCTAGAACTTTAATTGAACATTTAAAAGCGCAAGGCTTTGAAATAGAAACAGATATAGCTGGTCATGCCACTGGTTTTATTGCTAGATATGATAGTGGTAAAAGTGGGCCAACTATAGGCTTTTTAGCAGAATATGATGCTTTACCAGGGTTAGGACATGCTTGCGGCCATAATATTATTGGCACGGCGAGTGTATTAGCTGGGACTGCGTTAACTAAAACAATAGAGAATATTGGTGGTAAGGTAGTTGTTTTAGGGTGTCCTGCTGAAGAAGGTGGCGTCAATGGTAGCGCAAAAGCGTCCTATGTTAACGAAGGTGTTATAGATGAGATAGATGTGGCACTTATGGTTCATCCAGGTAATGAAACGTATAAAACGATTAATACTTTAGCGGTAGATGTTTTAGACATTAAATTTTATGGTAAAAGTACACACGCGTCAGAAAATGCACATGAAGCATTAAACGCTTTAGATGCGATGATTTCGTATTTTAATGGCGTGGCACAGCTAAGACAACATATTAAGAAGAATCAACGTGTACATGGTGTCATTCTTGATGGCGGTAAAGCTGCGAATATTATTCCAGACTATACGCATGCAAGATTTTATACGCGTTCTACGTCGCGCAAAGAGTTAGATATCTTAACTGAAAAAGTAGGGCAAATTGCCAAAGGTGCAGCACTTCAAACAGGTTGTGATTATGAATTTGGCCCTATACAAAACGGCGTAAATGAATTTATTAGAACTACTCAATTAGATGAATTATTCGCTAAATATGCTACTGAAATGGATGAAGATGTGATAGATGATGATTTTGGATATGGTTCAACAGATACAGGAAACGTTAGCCATGTCGTTCCAACTATTCATCCACACATTAAAATTGGTTCGAAAAATCTAGTTGGTCACACCCATCGTTTCAGAGAAGCGGCGGCAAGTTCTCACGGGGACCAAGCACTAATTAGAGGCGGAAAAATATTAGCATTAATGGGATTAGAATTAATTGACAATAAAAAATTATTTGAAGAGATTGTTGAAGAGCATCAACATGCAAAGGGGCACTGATTATGAAGAAAAAAAGTTCGCTTAGCACGAAGTTAACACTTAGCGATCTTTACCATAAGGATACGGTTTATACTTCAAGACCTTCATATGTTACTAATCCATGGTTAGAACCTGAAGAACACCAATCTAACTTTTTGACAGGTAGGGAATTACTCATCGCTAATAATATGCCAGTTATTGTTCACGAAGCGAGTGTAACAGATAAATTAGCGCAATTATTCGAAGTAATAGGAACCCAAATACCGAGTAGCATATACAAATTTAAAGACAAACTTTCTTATGAATCTTTAATTCAAAAATTAGCACATGAATATGATAAGAGAATATACTTCCAATATATTCATGACGAACAAGTGTTATCTAAAGCATTTTATGCATTAGATAAAGATGTTTTTGTAGCATTAAATAATAAAGCTAAAATTCCACAATGGACTAACGGTCGTTTTTTACCTCAAAGGCAAGTTATAGCTTTGCGAGATTTCGAAGAGGAAGTCGAACAATGGGAGTTTCCTTTTGTTATTAAACCTGGCGATGATTTACCTACAGCTGGTGGCTATGGCGTTATGATTTGCTACAATGACAATGATTTAGCACAAGCTAAAAAACGAGTTGCTAAAGCACAAAATGAAACTAATAATTTAATTATTGAACAAAAAATTGAAGCGGTAGATAATTATTGTGTGCAATTCGCATATTCTGAAGAAACAGGCTTGCAATATATTGGGTCTGCAGAGCAACTTACAAATGAGTACGGATTTTATAATGGTAATCAAAATGCGCAAGATGTACCTGATAAAGTTATCGAAGCGGGTAAAGAAATTATGCGTAATGGTATAAAAGAAGGATTTATAGGTGTTGCAGGATTTGATTTATTAGTAGATGACAAAGGTGATATCTACGCAATAGATTTAAACTTCAGGCAAAATGGTTCTACGAGCTTATTACTTCTAGAGCCTGCTTTAACAAATGGTTATCATAAATTTTATAGTTATATTGCGCCAAATAGTAATGAGCAATTTTTCAGAACTGTTCTTAAATATGTAAGAAAAGGGGTTCTGTTCCCTTTAGCATATTATGATGGAGATTGGTTTCAAGACATGCATGTACCATCGCGATTTGGGTGTATTTGGCATGCTGAAACAAAACAACAAGTTGAAGACTATGAAAAAGCGTTTTTAAGTGAAATTGAGTAGATAAATGCCTTATGTCGTTATACAATTTGCCGTCATTGACGAGTGCGACAAAGTTAAGATATATTTTAACTATAATATATAAAGAATTGGGGTGCAGAAATGTCTTACAAAACAAAAGAATTTTACCAAGATATACTTGTAACAGAAAAAATTTTCTTAGCCACTAAAAAAGGCAAAATAATCAAACAAGATATTCTAGGTAAAAATGTCATTGCAATTTGGACACGAAAAGAAGTGGCAGAGCAATATTTATCTAAACTCAATGTAGAATATGACGAGTTAAAAACTTTAGACATTGATAAGTTTGTTACTTATGAAATGGATGAAATTTTTGAAGCGCATGAAGAAGTTATTATTAATCCAACTTCTAATAACGATGGCGAACTAGTAGAAATTGAAGCATGTACTGATGAATTAATGACTGATTTGGATAATATTCGCATTAAAGAATTTAATAATACAATTGCAAAATCGGACTCAGTTTATGGTCTAACGTCACAAAATCAACAACAATTTATTTTAATTAGTGATGACGAACATGAAAGACCTAATATTATGCCTGTGTGGAGTGTCAAAACACAAGCTGAAAAAGTAAGAGATGAAGACTTTGAAGAGTGTGATATTATAGAAGTTGAAGGCGAAGTATTCGTGGATTGGCTCGACGTTTTAAGAGATGATCACAAAGCTGTTGCCATAGACTTAAAACCTGGCGTTATAGGTACGGTGACATCTGCTCAAGCTCTATCAGATAAACTTACTATATAAGCAGTCTTAATATTTTTTATAGCTATAAAAAGAGTGGTAATCACAATGTCTATGCATGTGATTACCACTTTTTTGTTATGTTATAAGTTAAGACAACCTAGCGCACCTGAAAAAGCGCCATGTTCAACATAATAAGGCTTAAATCCTCTTAAAATTGTATAATCTTCAACTACTTTTCTTAACAAAAAGTTATTGTGGAATGAAGACCCTATATATACAACATGTTCTGTATTATGTTCTCTAGCTACCGTAATCGCTATAGTTGTTATTACCTCACCAACGAGTCCAGTGACACATGCCAATTTATCAGCTTTAGTAAATGTTGAATCGATATTATGCAATACATTACCAAAATTAGCTGCAGTTAAATCACCAGGTATTGGGGGTTCGGTATTTTCATATATATGCTTAACTTTTAAATCAATAAGTTCTCTATTACCATTTTGTGCTATATTAGTTAATGCTTCATAGTCTTTGATACCACTTAATAAATAGCCTAAGCCTTGAATCATTCCGCCACCAGCACCGATACCGCCAACGCGTGACTGTTTAATACCATCGGAGTAATGTAACGATGTACCCGTACCCACATTAGTAAAAATATAATGATCTAAATAATGCCCTTGCTCTTTAAGTAAAATATTTAGTCCAATTGCCGCTGCATCAAATTCTACAAAAGTTCGAGTAGAACAATTTAATTGTTGATTGATCGTTGCAGCATGCCCGCCCGTTAAGCTAATATTCTCACAGTTATGATTGTTTAACCACTTTATAACTTTATCAATTTCTGTCGTAGCTATCGTTTGGTATTCTCTGTAATCATCGTGTTGTATAACTATTTTAATCAGTGTGCCACCCGCATCAATACCAATTTTCATTGAAGAATCCCCCTAAAAAATTTACATTATAACTAATAATATAATAAAATATTGGAAAATAACATATGAGTTAAGGAGAAATTTAAAAGATGCAATTAAGTCCATATATTACTGTCGAAAATGTCAAAGAAGCTATTGATTTTTATCAAAGTGCATTTGGCGGAGAAGTTAAAATATTAAATAAAGCTAAAGAAAATGTATTGCATGCTGAATTACATGTTTCAACAGGGGTGATACTACATTTATCTAGTAATTATGGCAAACCGTATAGTAATGAAAATACTGATATCATTTTGACTTTTGATGACTTAGCCACACAAGAACAAGTTTATAATGCTTTAAGTGTAGAAGGTGATCCGCATATGCCGTTAGAAAAAACATTCTTTAACGCGATGCACGGGCAAGTTAAAGACAAATATGGTGTCAATTGGTTAATGAATTGCTTTTTAAAATAAAGTTAATGCTTAAACAAAGGGTTAAATTTTTTAGTTTAGTGGTAATGAATAATTAAATAAAACGCATAGGGGTTTAATTATGGTTATTAAGAAACAATTTAAAAACATTAAAGTTCAACAATTTGAAGAGCAATATCGTCAAGCGCTATATGATTTTAAATTAAGTGATAGGCAACAAATATATTCGTCTTTACCGAAAGTTGTGTTAGAGGATGCATTAACTGATGAGAACAGAATTGCTAATATTGTTTTAAATGAAGTAGATCAAGTCGTAGGATTTTTTGTACTACATCAATTTTATCAACACGAAGGCTACGATACACCAGAACAGGTCGTTTATATACGGTCATTATCTATCAATGAAACTTTTCAAGGAAATGGTTATGGTACGCAAATTATGATGTTTATACCACAATATGTACAAACCGTATTTCCAGATTTCAATCACCTTTATTTAGTTGTAGATGCTGAAAATAAAGGAGCTTGGAATTTATATGAACGCGCAGGATTTATGCACACCGCGACTAAAGAAGAAGGTCCAATAGGTAAAGAACGTTTATATTATTTAGATTTGGATGCCAAATATGTGTCATCTTTATCATTAGTTTTAAATGATGAAGAATATAAATACGGCATCAATATTATAGATTTAATAAAAGATGGTTCGAAAGTTGGATTTATTGCAGTGGAACAACACGAAAATAGACTTAATATTACCTCGATAGAAGTTGATGCTTCGGAGCGTTTGAACGGGATTGCTCAGAGTGCACTGAGACAACTACCCACATTCGTTAGGAAAAATTTCAAAGGTATAAATATTATAACGATAACGTTATATGGTGAGCGAAATGAATTAAAACCTTTATGTTTAAATAGTAATTTTGTTGCTTTCGAAGAAGGGGATGATTTTGTTATCTTCGAAAAGTATATAAATTATTAATACTGATTGCGTAATCATTGTTTGTCCTTTATAATTTAGATTTGTTACTATTAATCAAGTGAAATGTGTTTATAAATGTGAGAAAAGCGTGCGAAAGGAAGTAAATGAGCTATGAAAATACAAGATTATACTAAAGAGATGGTTGATGAAAAATCATTTATCGATATGGCATATAGCCTATTAAATGAAAAAGCAGATACAATGAATTTATATGATATCATTGATGAATTCAAAACAATTGGTCACTATGAAGATAATGAAATTGAAAATAGAATTGTACAATTCTATACTGACTTGAACACTGATGGTCGTTTCTTAAACGTAGGAGAAAACGTATGGGGATTACGTGACTGGTATTCAGTAGACGACATTGAAGAAAAAATTGCACCAACTATTCAAAAATTTGATATCTTAGACAAAGACGACGAAGAAGACAAAAATCTTAAACTATTAGGCGAAGACGAACGCGACGATGATGACAATATTCCTAATGCAACTGACGATCAAGAAGGTTTAAATGATCCTGAAGATGAAGAAGTAGAAGAAGAAATCAATGATTCTGAAATTGTTATTGAAGAAGACGATGAGGAATTAGATGATGAAGAATTAGACGAAGAAGACGAAGAATATGATGAAGAAGAAGAGGAAGAATACGAAGAGTAATTCTTGATATGCAATTGACTTTTTCTGTGAACATGATAAAATTTTATTCGGGCTCCTTTAATTAGGACGACGTGTATTAATTTTATACGCTCCCCCTTACAAATTTGTGAGAGGGAGCGTTTTTTTATTTTTTAAATAAACTTATTAGTAGCTTGATTTTAGCAAAAGAAGTAGTGTTTGCGCTTAAGTTTTTATACATAATATAAAAAAGCGAACAAGCACTAACAACGCTTTTGGTGTATTATTGTTAAAATGAATCACCCCCTATCAGAAAGGTATTAAACCCTAAGAAAAATACAATATTAAAAGGTTGTTTGAATAACAGGAGGATTAGAAATGACAAAATTTATTTTTGTAACCGGTGGTGTAGTTTCCTCACTTGGTAAAGGTATTACGGCAGCTTCTTTAGGTAGATTATTAAAAGATCGTGGATTAAAAGTAACAATTCAAAAATTTGATCCATATTTAAACGTGGACCCAGGTACAATGAGTCCATATCAACATGGTGAAGTATTTGTCACTGATGATGGGGCAGAAACTGATTTAGACTTAGGTCACTATGAAAGATTTATCGATATTAATTTGAATAAATATTCTAACGTAACGGCTGGGAAAGTATATTCACATGTTCTAAAAAAAGAGCGTCGTGGTGACTATTTAGGTGGTACTGTTCAAGTTATCCCTCATATTACGAATGAAATTAAAGAACGACTATTGTTAGCAGGCGAAAGTACAAATGCTGACGTAGTTATTACAGAAATTGGCGGTACAACTGGTGATATCGAATCTTTACCATTTATTGAAGCAATTAGACAAATAAGAAGTGATTTAGGTAGAGAAAATGTAATGTATGTTCACTGTACTTTATTACCTTATATTAAAGCCGCTGGTGAAATGAAAACGAAACCGACACAACATAGTGTGAAAGAGTTGCGTGGTTTAGGCATTCAACCAGATTTAATTGTTGTTAGAACTGAATTTGAAATGACTCAAGATTTAAAAGATAAAATAGCATTATTCTGTGATATTAATAAAGCAAGTGTGATTGAATGTCGTGATGCTGATTCATTATATGAAATTCCATTACAATTAAGTAAACAAGACATGGATGATATTGTAATCGAACGTTTACAATTAAAACCAAAATACGAAACACAATTAGATGAATGGCAATATTTATTAGATACAGTAAATAGTTTAGATGGAAAAATTACTATCGGTTTAGTTGGTAAATATGTAAGTCTACAAGATGCTTATTTATCAGTAGTTGAATCGTTAAAACATGCGGGTTACCCATTTAAAAAAGATGTTGTTGTAAAATGGATAGATTCAAGTGAAGTTACAGACGAAAATGTTAGTGATTATCTAGCAGATGTAGATGGTGTACTTGTGCCTGGTGGCTTTGGATTCCGTGCTAGTGAAGGTAAAATTTCAGCTATTAAATATGCTAGAGAAAATAATGTGCCATACTTTGGTATCTGTCTAGGTATGCAATTAGCAACAGTTGAATTTGCGCGTCACGTTATTGGATTAGAAGGTGCACATTCAGCAGAATTAGATCCTAACACACCATATCCAATCATTGATTTACTACCCGAACAAAAAGATATTGAAGATTTAGGTGGTACTTTACGCTTAGGTTTATATCCATGTAAAATCCAACCAAATACTTTAGCACATCGTATTTACAATTTATCAGATATAGAAGAAAGACATCGTCATCGTTATGAATTTAACAATGATTATCGTCAACAACTTGAAGATAATGGTATGGTCTTCTCAGGTACGAGTCCAGATGGTAGATTAGTAGAAATGGTAGAAATACCTACAAATGATTTCTTTGTAGCGTGTCAATTCCACCCAGAATTTTTATCTAGACCAAACCGTCCACAACCCATCTTCAAATCATTTATTGAAGCTGCTTTAAAACAAAGACAAAAACAAGTTAATTAATAAACAAAACATTAGAACTCCATATTTTGATATACAAAACGGGAGTGGGTTTAAATTTTGTTTTTATAAGAAGATTTTGTAGTCCGCCCCGGCAAGGATGACTAGCGTTGAAAGCCACTTGACACAAGCGCACTTTCAATTCAGACATCTACTGCCCATATAAAAGTAGAGCCTGTAGACAATGATGTCTCAGGCTCGTTTACTTTTTCTTTGTGCAAATTTATGGTGAGTCAAATCTCTAACAAAAAATACGATTTGTTATACAGTAGGTGACCTATCAACTAAAGTTCTAGATCTCGTGACATTTCTATCATTTGTGTATAAATTTCATAATAAATATAATTAAAGGACATCGTATGTGGAGTAATAATTTTATCGTAGTCCTCCGTGTAGATAATAGGTCTAGAGGTATTTAAGTTAACAAAATGAAACAGATGATCAGGAAAATCGGTTTCTTTTGGTTTATTAGTAATGAGTACAAAGTCTGCATCCAAGTCGATTAACGCTTCGACATCGCTTTTAACCTTTTCAGTATAATAAGGAGCGAATAAAAACACTCTGTCTGTCGTATCAATTGGGGTATTAGCAATCGTGTCCGTTATAATTAGGCTTGATTCTAATTTTTCATTACTGTTAACGATATACGATTCAAAAAATTTTAAATCATCATATCCTTTAACATACACGTTACCTTCACCGCCAATGGCTTGAACGACACATTGCGCTGCCATTTGAATATCTAGCGCTTGATCTTCTAATCTATTAAAAATCCCATTTAATTGTGTATTTAAAATTTTAGACATGAATATCCTCCATTCTTTCTCCATCATCATATTGTATAAAAGTGCCTAATATAATGCAATAATACGTTTTCTAAACTTATATGATAATATTTAAATGTAATAAGCATATGAAAATTAATTAAAATTATTGAATTTGCATGCATTCAAGTCCAAATTTTGATATAATATAATAGTAAAAATACGTGCACATTGCACCCAAGGAGGAACTTTAATGCCTTTAGTTTCAATGAAAGAAATGTTAATCGATGCAAAAGAAAATGGTTATGCGGTTGGTCAATACAACTTAAATAACTTAGAATTTACACAAGCTATACTACAAGCTTCTCAAGAAGAGAATGCACCAGTAATTTTAGGTGTATCTGAAGGTGCCGCTCGCTACATGGGTGGATTTTATACTGTAGTGAAAATGGTTGAAGGTTTATTACATGACTTTAACATTACAATTCCTGTAGCTATCCACTTAGACCACGGTTCAAGCTTTGAAAAATGTAAAGAAGCAATTGACGCTGGTTTCACATCAGTAATGATTGATGCTTCTCACGCTCCATTTGAAGAAAATATTGAAATTACTTCAAAAGTAGTTGAATACGCTCATGAAAATGGTGTATCAGTTGAAGCTGAATTAGGAACTGTTGGCGGACAAGAAGATGACGTTGTAGCTGAAGGCGTTATTTATGCTGACCCTAAAGAATGTCAAGAACTAGTCGAAAGAACTGGAATTGACACATTAGCACCAGCACTTGGTTCAGTACACGGACCATATAAAGGTGAACCAAAATTAGGTTTCAAAGAAATGGAAGAAATTGGTGCTTCTACTGGTTTACCATTAGTATTACATGGTGGTACTGGTATCCCGACTAAAGATATTCAAAAAGCAATCCCTTATGGTACTGCTAAAATAAATGTAAATACTGAAAACCAAATTGCTTCTGCACAAGCTGTTCGTGATGTATTAAATGCAGACAATGAAGTCTATGACCCACGTAAATATTTAGGGCCTGCACGTGAAGCAATCAAAGAAACAGTAAAAGGTAAAATTAGAGAGTTTGGAACTTCTAATCAAGCTAAATAATTAAAGCTAAAAACAGCTATTATATATAAGTATAATAGCTGTTTTTTTATGTTATAATTAACGCATTATATATTGAAATATGAGTTTAGAATTC
>NZ_JAVTDB010000049.1:0-10049 GCF_032139365.1 Staphylococcus kloosii | reverse complement strand
ATTTTTAGCAATTCCGTTTTGCATCATTAATATACCATTATAGCTTAATTTATTTCTCATATATTTATAAACATTTGTTCTTTGATACTCATACCAGTTTATTGGTAAATCTATTAGTTCTCTTAATTTATCAGCTAAATGAGTAGTATTTTGATTAATGTTTAAACGGTTAACGATATGATTGGAATCATAGCCTTCCTCTATTAGGTAGTTTTTCATCCAACTTTGTTTTGTTTTCATATCATTTATTGTATCAATTAACTCTCTTGAAGGATTATCATCCTCCTGAGAATTTAAAGTTCTAAATTTTAGTAATTCTAAATCTTCTTTTGGTGGTGTATCAATCAACAAGTAACCAAATGGTATATTCAAAAATGAACTTAAACTTTGAACTTGTTTAAATGTAGGATTCATTTCATTTGATAGCCATGATTTTAATTTAGGGAATTTTTCTTCTATAATTTTAAAATCTTTATTTGATTTTAAAATCGCCCATTTTAATACATTGCTTTTAATACTAATACGACTTGTCATTTGGTACACCTCCTTTATTTACATTATATATTATAAATAGTGCTTTTTGTAAAATATTTTAAACTTTTCCATAAAAAAATAGGGCAAGCACCTTGTACCTACTCTAAACAGAGCTAGTGTATATTTAAAATATTAACTTAATGATATTTATTATTTTTATACAAAAAGGATAAGCGCTTGTGTGCCTGCCCTTTACCCCAAACTTTCATCCAGGGACATGCTTGGATGACGGAGATTTGATTCATTATAAAAGCAATAGTTGGATAACTAGTGCATGTTTCAATATTATACCCTAGAGGTTGTATCTAAAAACAAAAAACAGACAGGTCGGAAATCCTGTCTGCAAATCGTATAACACATTTAAAATGAAAGGTGGGCCCTAAAGCTCTATTTTTAATTTATCATAATTTACCGATTAATACAAAAAAGCAAGCATCTGGAGAATGCTTGCACAATAAGGAAATTAATTGTTTAAAAGCAATAGTTAAAAACAATTAGAGCTTCTTAGGGAGTTAAGAAACCCTCTTAACTCAAATTACCATAATATATTAGATAATACAATAATAAAAAATCTCAAACAAGTTTTCAGCAAAATATTTCAAAGCAATAGTCTGGGGAGATTTATAATAATGTAACACAGATTAATTCTAATATCTACTTACGTAACATAAAAATAGACATCTCATATAGAGATGCCTACTAGAAATTTAAAAAAAGAGACAATATTCTAAAGATAAAGTTTGTCTACTAATAATCTAACATAAAAAAGACACCCCATAAAGAGGTGTAAACAAATGTATTTAAAAATGAGATAAAAATTCTGGAGAAAAAATTATCTAAATTAATTATATCATGACCAAATAATATTAGCTAATTGTACCCAACACATATTACTTCTAAAAAATAACCACCCAGTGACTAGTGGGGGTGGTTGGGTGTGCCTATACCTCTCGATAGATACTGGACTGGAAGAAGTCACCAGCCGAGACCAACTCTTGCGACACATGGTATCTCTCATGTATCTATACACCTATTATACTATATTTACGCATAAAAAACAGGGCAAGCACCTAGTGCCTACCCTGTAGTATATGACGTAATTCTATTGTACCATACTTATTAATTAATTGTACCCCATAGTTTACCTCTGCTATCGGTTGTCTTATCCCATGTTCTAACCGGTAAGTAAACTCTTGTACCATCATAAGCTGTATACGCAACCCATACATAGCCATCTTGTTTCATCACTTCATCATATGTGATTGATTGACCGGCTTGCAAAACCCCACTTTGTGGGCATGTTGTAAAGGGTCCAGTTGTACGTGTGATAATCGCTGTATTAGCAGTAAATGTTGCTTTTTCTGATTTATATAAAGTACCATATTGATTCTTTTTGTAACCTTGATTGTCCGGTCTTGTAGCTGGTGTCGAAGCACTGCCTGGTTGTTTAGTTGTTGTGGTAGCAACTGGTTGTTTACCGTCCATATAAGCATGTATTTGCTTAATAAAATAGTCTTTCAATTTAAGTCTGGCTGTTTCGGTAATCGCATGTTGCAATGGATCTAATCCTGCATGAAGTTTCAACGAACGATGCGGACAGCTTGTACTAGAAAATTCATTGTGCAATCTCACAGTATTTCTATTAGCTGGTAATTTCCATTTTTTCAGTAATCGTGCTGCTTCTTGTAATGCCACTTGTTCATTAGCTAAAAATTCTTTATCAGTAGCTTTCATAGATTCATCGACTTCAATACCGTAATATTCATAGTTTCCAGAACCTGGTTGAACACCATCAGCCACATGCCAAGCAATACGTCCTTCATCTATAGCGTGCCATATACCATGTCTATCAGCATAACAATGAGCTATACCATTAGCTAATCTGTCATATCCTGCATTCACCAAACTATTATAGTATGTTTTATAGTTACCTACACTAGCATCATTGTGAATGACTACGCCCTTAGGGTTATGCCCGCGTTTCGTCATATTGTAACCTGTAATGTGTTTATCAATCACTTCAATTTTAGGTTGTGCTGTAGCTTTCTTAGTCACTGATTTAGGCGCTACACTTTTCTTAGTAGCTACTGTTTTAACCGCTGGTGCTACAGGTGGAACAATAAAATGTGTACAACCATAGTAATTATCCCAACGATTCGAAGGTTTCTTGTTAGCATTGCCGTCCCAGTTTTGTTCCAGTACTTTCATATGCGAAGTATTACCAGGGTCATCTACGATATAAATGTGACCGTATTCGGCAAAAGTTCCAATCGTATTAACACCAATCCAACCTCTTTTAGGTACAGTGCTTGGTTTGTTTTCAACGACTTTCCAGCCACTTGGGAATGTATTGTGAATTGCATCTTTCGCATTACCCCATAGTCTAATTTTGTTATCTGTTAGCCATAATACATAATCTAATGGTAAATCCATACATTGAGCGTTATATCTTAAATCTACGTCTATACTACCTGGCTCCATTGGTGTCCAACCTGGTTCATCAGTACGCCATGATTTTACTCGATATTGACTATCCACAGTGCCTTTTCTATAAGCATCTAAACGTGCGTTAATTTGTGCTTGTGTTTTCATCTTCTTCACCTTCCACTAATGCTTTTTCATTTGTTAAATCATGTTCTGATTTGTCTAATTCAGTGTAAGAACTGCCACCTGTTGCATCGTCATGTACAATTTCATCACTATCATCACTAAAAGGTTGTGTCGTATCGTATTCTTGAGGTGTTTTCATTTTTGTTTCTGATTTATATATCACTGGTGTATCTACATCTTTACGTGGTTTGTTATACGTCTGAACAATACCACTATCACTCACACCTTTTGTCGTAGGGTCGGTAATCACACCTAATCCTGTTAATAACGCTAATATCGCACCTAACACGCCACTTATTTGTTCAAGTTGTGTGTTAATATCTATGCCAAAAATATCAGTGATTTGTTTAACGAATAGTAATATTGCACTAATCATTGCTGTTAATACAGCTTTATTCTTAAATCTTAATTTCCAATTCATCTCATTACCTCCATAATAAAAAGCCGACCGAAGTCGACTTATTTAAAAAATATTTGTGCCAATACAGGTACTAAACCACCAGCACCAGCAAGTGTTCCTAAGATACCTAGAATCAATTTATTTCTCTCCGAAACTTTTTGTGTTTGTTCTTTTTGCATCGTGGTAATTGATACCTTAATCCGCTCTTGTTCATCTTCTAATTTCTCTGTACGTCTTACTTGTTTTGTAATATTTTTATTAATAGTTTTTGTTTCTTCGAGCAAACCATTCATTGTTTCTTGCATCGGTTTTTGACTTTCTATGAATGTGTGTAAGCTCAAATTAACTTGTTCTAATTGGCCTTCCACACGCTTATCTCCATCATCAATATACTTAAACATTTCAAGGCGTTTCTCTAAAAACTCATGCCGTGGTAAGTAGTAACTTACTTTTTCGTTGTCTTTTGATTCCACAGTGAAACACCTCCAATAAATGCCATCACACCTGAAATAACTGCCCAAGTTAAATTTTGTCCAGGTGTCAAAATATTGATGGCATTATGGAACCCTGCGAGTGTGAAGATATAATAAAATACCATAGATATGATGTGACCTATGGTAAACAAGTAGAGAAAATAGTTATTGGTTTTATAATAAGGTACCATTAACCCAGCAATCATTAATAATACACCAGCAATTAAGAACGGCATCCCCCACCAGAACAAACTAATTATTTGATGCATTGACATATATAATGGCGATTCTGTAGATGCTTTATCAGCAAAAAACACCCAATAAGCACCACGCCATAACGAATACATACCAAATCCCATACAGTACACAACAACGATCATTTGGAAAAGACTTAATCCTTTTTTATCTTCTAGCATTGATTCACCCACTTTCTATAAAATAAAACCACAAGTCTAAGCCTGTGGTTCCGGATATTCTTCGCCTGTGATTTTGGCGTATTCCTCTTTGGTTGTTACTCCTAGCTCTACATATGTTGCTATATCTTCATTTGTATAAGCGTTTATATCATAAAACCATTTAATACTTTCGTAAGTCGGCCACATTATTCAACACTCCCTTTTAATTTAGAAATCTCAATTAAAGCATTAGCAAGTTGTTTTTCCGTATCTTTTAACTGAACATTACCTTTCACAACTTGTATTTGTAATTTGGCTACTATCATTTCTAACTGACTAGGCACTACAGATGGTGGTTGGTTAGCATCTTGAAATTGTTGTTCAGAAGCACCATGCCAATTTTCTCCATCAAACTGTCTAGGTGGGTATAAATCATAAGGTGGCATTGTTTCTGTATATTGATAAAGATTTTGTGCTTTTAAATCTTCTTCATCTAATACACCATCATCATCAGCTTTAACTAAAAAAGGTTTTCCGTTATAATCGAAAACTTGTTTATACATCTAATCACCCCACTAAGTAAGTTAAATGACCGTAGATGTAATCACCTATAGCCATTGTATTGTTATTGTCTTGCCATACTTTGAAAATTTTATTTACTGTATCGTAACTACATTTAACAGGGTTTTTACCTAGCGTTCCGTTTGTTCTAGCTAGAAAACTGAAAGCATATTTAGGTAAATATTGGTCTGGTAATGTTAGGAATGGTGAGCCTGTGCTTAAAATATCTTTTGTTACTTTCATATTGAAAATAATTTCGCAAATATCATTTTTAATTCGATACATAGAAACACCGAGCGTATCATCATTAACAAAACCACTCATAAGTGGTAGAGATTGCCAACCTGTATCGTAAAATTTGCTATCAGCATAGGCTTTCGCACTATTTAAAGCAGTATCAGCTTTACTTTGCGCACCTTGTGTTGTTTCCATATTTAAAGTAGGGTTTTTCCAATCTCTAGGAACGCCATTTGTGTGGATTGTTTTTCGATATACAATATTTAAATCACTGTGGATTAGTTCGATAACTTTTCTACTACTATTACCTTCAGTTACATTGATTTCTGCAAAATATGAATTTTCTGCACCACCAGGATCTAACGGACAATCGAATGTATTATTACCTGGTATGATAGCTTCATAAAAGCCTGCTGATAATGTATGCACACTTTTAGATAATGTACCTAAATATTGACGTTTACCTGTGCTATCTGTGAAAGCATATTTCTGCCAATTCGTAGTATCTGTTTGTTTTACATAATTACTTGGCTGAACATCAGTATTAAATTTATCTATTTTCCCTTGCATACTATCATTGATGTTATTCAAATCTGATGCGTATTGTGATGACTTTGTAGTCAATTCATTTAGCTTTGTGTCTGCTAAATCATTAATTTCCTTAACACTATTTGTCTTAGCAATTTCAATGTCAGATAATCCTTTATCACGCGCTTGGTCTATCTTCGCTACGTAATCTTCTTGATTTTTCATTGCTTGCTCAATGTTATAAATACGTTGTTTAATTAACGTTTCTAATTCATCAAATTCAATGATGTAATTTAATTTCGTTTCAGCATCAAATTCCCACATTAAACTTTTTTCTATTGTAAAACTGAATATACGTTCAGCAACGATTGCTTCTTTTCCTTTAACAGCTACATAAACTTGAGCCGTAACTTTACCTGGACTACTTAAAATGTCATTAGGTACAAGTGTTGATATTTTACCGTTTAAACCGTCTGTAATATCTAAATCTTTTCTAATACTTAAACCATTAGAATGTACATAGACGATGCTTGTTTTAACGTTAGAATCACCTAAAAGAAGTGGTTTACCGTTTTGTGTAACTGTAAATTCAAAAATACCTGTATCTTTATCGGCAGTAGAGAAAGCGACGTTTAAGTCGCTTCTACTTTGCCTAAATGCTGTTGTTTCTAATACTAATTTTGCTTTTTTGTTAGGTGCACTTTCATAATTAACCATGCATTACACACCTTTCGTTTTGAGTTTAGTTATTTCGTTAGATACGTTTACGTTGTTATAACCAATGACTGATGAATTTTCGTTGTCTGTGCCATCGACATACACGCCACCTGAACCACCATTGTTGAACACAGTTGTATTCTTTTGTCCTACGGAACGAATGGCGAAATCTTTATCAGCACCCCATAAGTGATTACCTTCAACTGCGCCCGTTTCACAATACGCTAAATAAATACCACCGCGAGGGTTACCATCTTCCGTTTGTTGGTTGGTATTCGTTACGGTATTATCTCTAACGAAAAAGTTTTTCGCATATTGTATGAATATGCCATTACGTCCAGTAACATTGATTAAATTACTTGTAATGTGTATGTGTCTAGCAAATGCTGCATAACCTGTATACTGTGAAATTTCATTATATATCGCTTCTGTTTTAACATTATTGAAATAGTTTTTATCAATAAATAAGGTGTCACACCCTGTATGGCGGACACCTCTATAACCGTAATTAAATGAGTTATCTTTGATATGAACATTTGCACATAGATTAAGGTTTACAGCTTCCCCTTTGTCGTTGTTGTCACAATCAAAAACGTTATTATTTATATGAATATTAAATACTTTTGCAGTTAGATCATTATACTGTTGGCCAAAAGCACTTACACCTGTTTTTGAATAATTTTTGAAAATATTACCATTAATAAAGTACATTTCGCCTGATTGGGGTTGTTCACTCGGTACGTTATTTATATCATTTGCACTCTTATCCAAACCGCCTACAGACGAAATACGAACACCTTCCGCACAACTTTCGAACGTATTACCTTCTATCCTTACATTTTTCCATTTATATGGTCTAACGCCTGCACCTTTACACCCGTTAAAAACATTATGTGTAACTGTGATATTAGATTGCCATATGTTGTGCACACTTAAATGATTTCCTACGCCTACATCAGGTGCCCCTAATATGTCAGATGGTCTAAAGGTACAGCCTGTGACAATAACATCTTGGCAAGGAGTACCATCAAACTTGCCTGCACCATCAATACTGGCATCGACGTACTCTGATAATTGAATTGATTCTTTCATGGTTTGTGTCGTTTTATTGATATAACCCTCAAAAATACAATTTGTTACTTTTAAATTACGTATACCATTTGCATCAATAGAGTGATAAGATAACGTATTTCTGAAACGAACATCTGTAAAAGTAATATTTTGAGCGTGCATTAAATTGACCATGTTTGCTTCAACATCTGGGTATTTATCAATCTGTTCGTAGTTATGATCTAGCGTGCCACCTTTGAAATGAATGTTACCATTACCTTCATAACCTGCGTAAGCATCAGTGTATTTAGCGTTCATGAACAGCTCGTTCGTTTTCCCTCTTAAAATAGTTGCGTTATTATCCATTTCAACAGTAGTATTTCTATACACAATTAACGGTTGGTGAATAAGATAACTTCCTGCAGGTATGAACAAACGACCACCTTTCGCTTGTTTGATTCGGTCTAATGCATTCTGTAATTGAGGTGCTACATCTGTTTGTCCTGTATTATCTGCGTTATATTCTTCAAAATTAATATCCACAAACTTATTTTCTACTCTACTAATTTCTTGCTTCACGAAATCAAAATCATGTTCAAGTCGGTCATATAACACCGTATGTGTTTGACCGTCCATAGATACTCTTGCATCTAAAATTTCTGAACCGGGGTCGTCAATTTCTCCTTTAACAATGTTTGATATTCGATTATCTTGTCTATCTAGTTTTTGATTTAACGTTGACCCGTTGTGGTCAATTTGATTTGTTGAATGTGCTTTTACTTGTTTAAGTTTATGATACATAAAATCTTCTATTAAATTATTATGACCATACTCTATTTTATCAAAATTACTTATATTCTCATTTCGATATGTCCCATCTAAAAAAGGGCTTAAATCTCTTTTAAGTCTTATCATGTATTTGTTCCCTCCAATGGTTGTGCGTTAAGTACACCCTTATCATCCACAACTAATTTGAATTGTTTTCCTGAAGGTGACTTTAAAATAATATCTGTAATAAGATAAGATTCAATTAAATCTTCTATGCCTATAACAGCTGTAACATGTGTTTGTGGAAAGTATTCATCATCCGATTCATTTATTTCACGGATGATAGGTACTTCTTTATTCATCTAAAATCACACTCCCTACAATTTCACCAGCTTGATATTTAAGTGGTTTTGAACTATATATATTGTTAAGCTTAGCCCTATTAAGTGCGCTACTTACATTTTTAATTTTATTCGTCATCATATTACTGATTTGAACAATATCTTTTTTATTATTGCTAAATCCTATTTCATCAGGTGTCTGATTGAGTGGGTGTGTCTGTTTCAAACTAACAACTTTCAATTCCGAATCGTAACCCATAATTTCGTGTACAAACCAAATACTGTCGCGTTCTCCAATTGGTTCATCGCCAATGTAGTTAATTTCTAAATCAATATCAGGTGTATCTTTAAAATCTTTTAACATCGTAGTTTTTAGGTCTGCTTGTTCAGTTGCACTATCATCAAATACATCAGGTGCTTCACGTCTGCCAAAGACATCATAATTAGCTGATGTGTGCGTATATGTTGTACTGTACAGTTGGTCACCACTTAATGTTGCCGTAGCATTTATGACAGTAGATTTCTCCGTACCCACATACATACATGGTTTCGACTTCTTGTAATCAACATTATTTTTCGGCCCTTTAAATACAACTTTTATTGTGTGCTTTCCTTTATCTGCACTTTTTTTCAACGTAATGTTTTGCGTATTTGCGGTTTTACTATAGCAACTGTATTCACCAACTAATTTATTATCGAAGTATATTTGCACTATGCCACCCTTACTCATACGTTTAAGGCTATATACAATCGTTTCATTCCCCCATTTGCAATTTAAGGTATAAGAAAAAGACGCCCCGATTTGTTCAGTGCGCCATGTTCCATCTTTTATAAATGTACCTGTATACGTTAATTGAGGAGGTTTAATAGGTGTGTAGTTTTTTGTGTCCTGTTCCGTAAGCTTTTTTCCATATCCTTTAACGATGGTTTTTAATTCCCTCGTATCTATGGTTGCTTTAACGGAATCGTTATTGTATTTATACCGAATCACTTTTTCAGTTAATTGATAAAATGAATGATCATCATAAAAATATATTTTTTTATTATTTGCAAAGTATATATAATTAAACAAGTCTGCACCTTCAACTATATATTCAATAGCATTTTTACTACCTAATTCTTCGATACTTACAGATTTATTAAAATCACCCACGATTTCATATGAAAAACCTAATTTATTGTCTTTAAAAGCAAATTCTAAATACTCTTCAAGTATTACCTGTTGTGGTTTAGAATCTGATGAATCTTCGTTTAACGATTCTTTAGAAATATCTTTACTCACATAATGATTTTGAAATTCATACATAATATGACTTGCTGTTATTTCTTTCGTTTGAATTAAACCGTCATATGACGCTGCACAACTTTTGATTACATAGCGTTGACCTTTATAGTCCAAGTACGCTTCATTTTGCAATAAATTGTATATATCTTC